>NZ_NGJT01000024.1 GCF_003950315.1 Vagococcus bubulae | reverse complement strand
TAAGGAAATTAACTGCCTATAGGCAGTTGAAAGATACTAATGAACTCAAAAATAAGGATTTAAGAATGATATTTCTATTCTTAAATCCTTATTTCTTTATTTTAAAGACTATTTAGTCAGCCTCTTTTACTACTTAATTATTAAACTATTAAAACGATAAAATAGATGTTGGGTTAATAAATCCACCCCATAAACTAGAACTAATACCAAAATGCAAATGAGGTCCTGTTGAATTCCCTGTTGACCCAACTGTTCCAATGGTTTCTCCTGCATCAACTACTGAACCAACACTTGTCCCAATATTTGTCATATGCATATAATATGTATATAGCCCATTGTCATGTAAAATAATCACATGGTTACCAGCACTTGGATGATAACTTGCTTCAACGACTTGCCCTGCTCTAGATGCCAAAATAGGTGTGCCAGATGCTATAGCTAAATCAATTCCATCATGATGATCCCCTGAATAACCGGTTGGATCGGTTCTTGAACCAAACCCACTTGTTACTGTGTATCCTCCAGCAAGTGGCAATGAAAAGCCTCCTTGACTTGGTAATGACACTGTTTCATTTTTATCTGCATCAGTTTTGGCATTATTACTCTTACCAATCGCACTAGACTGTTTTGAAATTGAAAGGCTATCTTGCGCTTCTAATTGTTTATTTTCTGCATCGCGTTGTTCCTTTTCACGTTGCTCTTGTAACGCTTTTTTAGCAGCTGCTTGTTTATCAGCTAACTCTTTCAAGCGTTTTTGATTTTCTTCAGAAATGCGTTGTGCTTCAGCTTTTTGAGATTCATAAGCAGATTTGTCAGACGTTTCTTTTGATAACTCTTTTAAAATCTTATCTGCTAAAGCAACTTGTTCTGCTTTATTTTTTTCTAATTTAGTTTGCTTCGTTTTTAACTCTTCCGCCGTTTTATTCACTTCGTCAACTTTTTTATCTAATGTTGTTTTCTTTTTAGTCAAAGTTGCTTGATCTTTTTTTTGCTCATCCATAATATCTTTGTTTGCAGATACTAATTTTGAGTATGCTACTGTACGACTAAGCGCATCAGAAATTGATTCTGAGCCTAAAATGACATTAACTAAATCCTGATCTTCTTTATTTAGTTGCATAGAACGAGCTTGGCTCTCTATTTGCTTATTACGTTTGTCAATAATAACGGTTAAATCATCTATTTCTTTTGTTAATGAATTAATTTCTTTTTCTAATGATGCCTTTTCTTCTAACACCTTGTTAATGTCTTTATCCAATTTAGTGATAGTTGAATTTAAATCAGATAATGTTTTATCTGATGCATTTTTCTTTGCATTTAACTCATCTATTTTCTTTTGAGAGTCCTCTATTTTTTTATCAACACTCTCAGCATGGATAACAGCCGGACAAACAAATCCAGATAGGGTTGTTGTTAATAAAGTAAAGGCAATAATTTTTTTAAATCTCATGTATAGTCTAACTCCAATTCTATCTTTATTTATCATGTTCATTATAAACTATAACATAGATTCCTCATAGATTTGTTACAAAAAAATTACATTTTTCAATCATCCAATACTAAGCTGTCTTATTCTGTCATATATGTCATCTCTTGTTTTTTATAACACACTTATCCAACAGATAACTCTTTTTTCGCTAAGTCAATTTGGTGCAGTACTTGTTCAAATCCTGTTCCACCAAAACTATTTCTTCGTTTCACAGCTGTTTGAGACTGTAATACGTCATAGATGTCCTCTTCTATTAATGGAGATAATTCTTTGTAGCGAGTTAAAGGAACATCTTGTAAATAACAACCTGCTACAGTACATTCTAAAACTAATGACCCCACAATTTCATGAGCTTGTCGAAATGGTAAGCCCTTTGAAGCTAAATAGTCGGCTAACTCTGTTGCATTAGAAAAATCCTTTTCAGTAGAATAAAGCATTTTTTCTTCATTTACAGTCATTGTCTCAAGCATCCCTGCTAAAATATCAATTGACACACTAATTGTCTCAACCGTATCAAACATACCTTCTTTATCTTCTTGCAAGTCTTTATTATAGGCTAGTGGTAGTGACTTCATAATGGTTAATAATGACATCAAATCACCATACACTCTTCCTGTTTTTCCTCGAATTAATTCTGCCATATCGGGATTCTTTTTTTGTGGCATAATCGAAGAACCTGTCGAAAAGGTATCTGATAATGTAATATACTGACATTCGTTCGAACACCATAATATTAGTTCTTCACACATCCTAGACATATGCATCATCAAAATACTGGCATTGGATAGAAACTCTAAAATAAAATCTCGATCTGATACAGCATCCAGTGAATTCGTATAAATCTCTGAAAAGTCCATTAAGTTAGCTGTTAATTCTCGGTCGATTGGAAATGTTGTCCCAGCTAATGCCGCCGCTCCTAGTGGTGAAATATCTGTGTGTTTCATATTAAAAGTAAATCGCTCACTATCACGTGTGAACATACTATAATATGCCATAAAATAATGACCTAAAGAAATTGGCTGTGCATGTTGCAGATGAGTATAGCCTGGCATAATGGTTTCAATATGCTTAGTTGCTAAGCTGACTAACACCTCACGCAAATGATTTAATTTCTGACTGACTAAGTTTAAATGATATTTGAGGTACAAATGCATATCTGTGGCAACTTGATCATTTCGGGAACGAGCCGTATGAAGTTTTCCAGCTACACTGCCAATTTTTTCAGTGAGTAGCACTTCCATATTCATATGAATGTCTTCATTAGAGACATCAAAAACCAGTTTACCTTGTTGATATTCTATTAATAATTCTTCTAATCCTTTGATAATTGTTTCTGAATCTTGTTTATCAATAATACCTGTTTCACCTAGCATTTTTGCATGAGCAATAGAGCCTTTTAAATCAAATTCTGCCATTTTTTGATCAAACGTAATGGATGCTCCAAACTCTTCTACCCAACGTTCTAGGCTTTGTTCAAATCTGCCACCCCATAGTTTTTCATTTTTCATTCTATTACTCCTTTGGATCATTGACTTCAGCATTCACTTTTGTTGGTAGTCCCCATAATTTGATAAAGCCAATTGCAGCGTCTTGATCAAATGTATCGGCACTTGTATAAGTTGCTAAGTTTTCATCATATAGTGAATTAGGTGATTTTCTTGCAACCACTGTCGCATTTCCTTTATAGAGTTTTACTTTAGCAGTTCCATTGACCACTTGTTGCGTTTCCTTAATGTATGCTAAAATCGCTTGTGTCGCTGGATTAAACCATAACGCATTATAAATTAAGTTAGACAATTCATTCTCTAATATTGGTTTAAAATGAGATACTTCACGAACCAATGTTAAATCTTCAATCTCTTTATGAGCTGTTAATAGTGTAATCGCTCCAGGGCATTCATAAATTTCACGTGATTTAATTCCCACTAAACGATTTTCAACGTGATCAATTCGTCCTACTCCATGTTTGCCTGCTATCACATTTAATTCTTGAATTAATTCAGCCAGACTATATTGTTGTCCATTAAGACTAACAGGTACACCTTGTTTAAATTCAATATCAATATATTCTGGCGTATTTGGTGCATCTTCTGGCGAAACAGTTAAGGCGTACGCTTCTTCAGGTGCTTCATTCCATGGATTTTCTAAGATACCACATTCATTGGCACGTCCCCATAAATTTTGATCAACTGAATAAGGATTATCTAAATCAGCTGGAACTGGCACACCATTTTCTTTAGCATAATTGATTTCTTCTTCACGAGACCATTTCCATTCACGAACTGGGGCAATCACTTTAAGTTTTGGATCAAGTGAGGCAATTGCCACTTCAAAACGAACTTGATCATTACCTTTTCCTGTACAGCCATGGGCAATTACTGTAGCATCTACTTGATGAGCCAATTCAACTAATTTTTTTGAAATTAATGGACGACTTAATGCAGAAACTAATGGGTATTTTTGTTCATAGTAAGCATGTGCCTGTAAAGCTGGTAAAACAAACTCTGTCGCAAACTCTTCACGAACGTCTATTACGTATGACTCAATAGCTCCAACTGTTAAGGCTTTTTCTTTAATAAAATCTAAATCTTTTCCTTCACCTACATCTAAACATACCGCTACCACATCATAATCTTTTTTCAACCAACTAATTGCTACTGATGTATCCAATCCACCTGAATAAGCTAAAACTACTTTTTCTTTTGTCATATTACATTCCTCCATTTTTTGCTTGTTAAATTATGTTCAATATTATCCGTTTTAAAACAAAATGTCAACATATTTATTCATAAATGAATGTAAAATTTAATATTTATCCATATATAGAGAATTATAATGAATATTCCATGACAAAAATGCATAAAAAAACACTTAGATGATTAACCCATCTAAGTGTTTTGCTTGTTATTCGTCTTCATGCATCGTTGCAGCTAATTCAGAAATTTTACCTGTTCGTAAATAAATAATCCACTCACAAATATTGCAGACATAATCTCCAATTCGTTCTAAATAGCCAGCAACTTGTAGATAATCTGCTCCAACAATCACTGTTTCAGTGTCTTGTTCCATAGCTTTAATTGAATGACGGTAAATTGATTTGAAATAATCATTTGTTACTCTATCACTTTGAGCGATTTTAATCGCTTTATCACTATCAGTATGGATATAAGCATCTAAAACTGAGCTTACCATTCCCATAACGTGCGTTGCCATGTCTGATATTTCTTCTTCAATTGACAATACACGTTTATTGCCTTTCAAGCGGATGGTTGATTTAGCAATAGAAACGGCATGATCTCCCATACGTTCTAAGTCGGAACTTGCTTTCATAATGGTTACAATACGTCTTAAATCTGTTGTAACAGGCTGTTGTAGAGCAATCATTTCAAAACTTTTCTTTTCCAAACCTAATTCTTGGGAATTAATCTCACTATCTGCTTCAATCACTTCTTTAGCTAGTGATTTATCATGGTCGATAAACGCACGCACAGATTTACTAATCGCTGTATTTACGTCATTACCCATGTGTTCAAATTTATCATGTAAATTAAGTAAGTCTTCTTCAAATTGACTTCTAAGCATATACTTCATCTCCTTCATCGTTTGTTTCGTTATGTTTTAACCAAATTTACCCGTAATGTAATCTTCGGTTTCTTTTTGTCCTGGATTTAAAAATATTTTTTTCGTTTTATCATATTCTATCAAATCACCATTTAAAAAGAAAGCAGTCTTATCAGATATACGGGATGCTTGTTGCATATTATGTGTCACCATAATCATGGTATAGTCATCTTTTAATTCTAACAGCATATTTTCTATTTTACCACTAGAAACTGGATCAAGGGCACTTGTTGGCTCATCCAGTAAAATAACTTCAGGCTGAACAGCCAATACTCGCGCAATACACACACGTTGTTGTTGGCCTCCCGATAAAGATAAGGCACTTTTATTTAATTTATCTTTTACATCATCCCAAACAGCTGCAGCTTTTAAACTTTCCTCCACTACACGGTCTAACTCTTCTTTAGAATGTCTTCCTTCTAATCTTAATCCATAAATAACATTTTCATAAATACTAAATGGGAATGGATTAGGTTGCTGAAACACCATTCCAATTTGCTTACGAAGCGTCACAATATCTGTTTTTGGACTATAAATATCGCTATCTTTATAAGTCACTTTTCCTGTAATGGTCACAGATGGGATTAAATCATTCATTCGATTTAATGTTCTTAAAAAAGTAGACTTACCACAACCAGATGGACCAATTAAAGCAGTAATTCCACCTTGATCAAAATCCATCGTAATTCCTTTTAGTGCTTCATTTTCACCATAGTATAAATGCAAGTCGTTTGATTCAATTATTGACATGACGTTCCTCCTTAACCAAAGTGACCTGAAACATAATCTTCGGTTGCTTGTATTTTTGGACGAGTGAAGATTTTTTTCGTTTGATCATATTCTAACACTTTACCCATATAAAAGAACGCAGTATAGTCACTAATACGAGACGCTTGTTGCATATTATGTGTTACGATGACAATCGTATAATCTTCTTTTAAGTTAATCAATGTTTCTTCTACTTTACTAGTTGAAATTGGATCCAATGCACTGGCCGGCTCATCTAGTAGTAAAATATCTGGTTTCATTGCAATAGCTCGAGCGATACAAAGACGTTGTTGTTGTCCACCTGATAGAGCTAACGCACTTTTATGCAAGTTGTCTTTCACTTGATCCCATAAAGCGGCTTGTTTCAAACTTGTTTCAACAGCTTCATCCAATATCTTTTTATCTTTTTGTCCGTGACGTTTTAGGGCAAATGTAATGTTTTCATAGATTGATTTACTAAATGGGTTAGGTCTTTGAAACACCATCCCAATATGTTTTCTCATCTCATAAACATCAACTTTTGACGAATTGATGTCAATGTTTTTATAAATAATTTCTCCTGTCACTTTTGTCCCGTCGATTTGATCATTCATGCGATTTAAAGAACGCAAATAAGTAGATTTTCCACATCCTGATGGACCAATAAGAGACGTGATTTTATTTTTTTCAAATTCTAGTGACACACCTTTAATCGCTTCGTTAGTACCATAATAGACATGAATATCTTTTGTCTCTAACGCAATGTCTTGTTCACTTGAATTCATTTTTATGATATGCGTATCATCAGTATTATAAGTTTTCATCTAAATCCCCAATCTAAGCTGATGTAATTTTTTTATGAAGTTTCTTACCTAAGAAGCGTGCCAAAAAGTTAAATAGTAATACAGCAATAATCAACACAGCAGATGCTCCAGCTGATACTTGAGCGCCATCAGGCATATTACCTTCACTATTAATTTTCCAAATGTGGACAGCTAATGTTTCTGCTTGTCTAAAGATATTTAATGGACTAGAAATGCTTAATGGGTTCCAATTAGTAAAATCTAGTGCTGGGGCACTTTGACCTGCCGTATAAATTAACGCTGCGGCTTCACCAAAAATACGCCCTGCTCCTAAAATAACCCCTGTTAAAATACCTGGTAATGCTTCTGGAATAACAACGCGTGTGACAGTTTCCCATCTTGATAAACCAAGAGCTAATCCTGCTTCACGTTGTGTATAATGCACAGCTTTTAATGATTCTTCAACATTTCTTGTTAAGAGGGGTAAGTTGAAAAACGTTAAAGCTAATGCACCAGAAATAATAGAAAAACCTAATCCTGCTTGAATAACAAAAACCAAGAATCCGAATAAACCAACAACCACTGAAGGCAGTGAACTTAATACTTCAATAGCTGTACGAATAGCATTTGTAAAAAAGTTTTTCTTTGCATATTCTGATAAATAAATACCTGCTCCTAAAGAAATTGGGATACTAATTAACATCGTAATAATTAATAAATAAAATGAGTTGAATAACTGAATGCCTATTCCCCCACCTGCTTGAAAACTTTTAGAAGGTGTCGTTAAAAAACTCCAACTGATATGAGGCAATCCACGACCTAAAATATACAAAATTAAACTGGCCAGGATTAATGTAATAATACCTGCAATGGCATATAATATGCCTGTTGCTATTTTATCTGCTTTTTTTGCATTCATTATTTCATCTCTCCTTTTTTACCAATTAATCGTGTCACAATATTAAAGAATAGAGACATTAATAGTAATAGTAATGCTAATGACCAAAGTGCATTATTTTCTAATGTTCCCATAACAGTATTTCCAATTCCCATAGTTAACACACTTGTTAGAGTCGAAGCTGGTGTAATTAAGTTATGTGGCATCAGTGAAGCATTACCAATAACCATTTGAATCGCTAAAGCTTCACCAAAGGCTCTTGCCATACCAAACACAACAGCAGTTAAAATACCCGGAACAGCTGCTCTTAACACCACTTTATAAATGGTTTGCCAACGTGTTGCTCCAAGAGCTAATGATGCCTCACGATAATGTCTTGGAACGGCTTTTAATGCATCCACTGTCATAGATGTCACTGTTGGTAAAATCATAACAAACAAGACAAATGTCCCAGCTAAAATACCAAAACCAGAACCTCCGAATACATTACGTACTGCAGGAACAACAACTGATAGCCCAATAAATCCATAAACAACTGAAGGGATACCAACAAGCAATTCAATAACTGGTTGTAACACTTTTGTTCCTAATTTTGGTGAAATTTCTGTCATGAACACGGCTGCTCCAATTGCAAATGGTGTTGCAATAATAGCAGACAGTAATGTCACAATAAAAGAGCCTGCAATCATCGGTAATGCTCCGACCAATGGTTTTCCAGATTCACTCACAGACCCAGGATTCCATTCTTTACCAAAAAGAAAATCAAATAAATTTACTTTATCTTTAAAAAAGGTTGCTAATCCTTTACTTGCGACAAAATAAAAGATTGCGACAACAACGACAACAATAAATAAAATGGCTATAAAACTAATGGTCTTACCAAATTGTTCCAACTTTGCTTTTTTCGACTTTTTTAGCAATTTACTTTGAATATCTTCCAAAATATATCCTCCTATTAAAACAACAATTTTTATTTGGAAATTTCTTTTATATTACCTTCAACGTCACGCTCAACTTGCATTTGTGATACAGGTATATAACCAAGTTGAGGAACGATATCTTCTTGTACTTCATCAGTTAACATATATTCTAAGAAATCTTTTGTTAAGCCTTCTGGTTCACCTTTTGTATACATATGTTCATATGACCAGATAACCCATTTGTTATCTTTAACATTGTCTTCTGTTGGTTTTACACCATCAATACTTAGCGTTGCCACATCTTTTGTTACATAAGAGAAAGCCACGTAACTGATTGCGCCAGGTGTCGTACTAACAATTTGTCTAACCATCCCAGTAGAATCTTGTTCTTGTGATCCTTTTGCTTTTTTACCATCTAAAACCCACTGTTCAAATGTATGACGACTACCACTTCCTGCAGCACGATTAATCAAGACAATGTCTTGATCTTTTCCGCCAACTTCTTTCCAATTGGTAATCTCACCTGTAAATATTTTTCTTAAATTTTCCATTGTGATGTCTGATACACCAACTTCTTTATTGATAATTGGTGTTAATCCAACAATGGCGACTTTATGATCAACTAATAGGTTGCTATCAATTCCTTCTTTTTCTTCTGCAAATAAATCGGAATCTCCTATTTGTACGGCAC
This sequence comes from Vagococcus bubulae, assembly GCF_003950315.1. Classification (GTDB taxonomy): domain Bacteria; phylum Bacillota; class Bacilli; order Lactobacillales; family Vagococcaceae; genus Vagococcus; species Vagococcus bubulae. The sequence continues at coordinate 19,269 of NZ_NGJT01000024.1, read as the reverse complement.
CAGCTTGAACTTGACTTAAACCAGTTCCACTACCTCCACCTTGTACATTAATAAATTTACCTAAATGATTACTACTATATTGTTCACCAGCTGCCTCAACAAGTGGTTGCATGGCAGATGACCCAACAGCATTGATAGATTCTCCATTGTCAACTGCGCCACATCCTGTAACAGTCAATAAAAACCCTACTGATGCGATCATTTTTAACACTCTTTTCACGAATGTCCCCCCTAAATTTTTACAAAAAATTTACATATTGAAATAGTTTCTGACTTATCTCATGATAAACATATAATTTAGTAACATAAATTGCAAGTCTTTTTACATTTAATTTACAATGTAACCGCTTTACAATAAATCTAATAAATTTATACAATTTCTTTACTTAAAATAACAAAAAACGACAGAAATTAATCTGTCGTTTTCATCATGATATAGCCCTCATTTTAACGTTCCATCACTTCTTTTAAATAATAGCCTGTATAACTTTCTTCTACTTTAATAATGTCTTCTGGTGTTCCAGTTGCGATAATGGTTCCACCACCATCTCCACCTTCTGGTCCTAAATCAATCACATAATCAGCTGTTTTAATGACATCAAGATTGTGCTCAATAACAAGGACTGTATTACCACTGTCCACCAAACGATTCAATACTTCTAAAAGTCGGCTAATATCTTCTGTGTGTAGTCCTGTTGTTGGTTCATCTAATATGTAGAAATTTTTACCTGATGAGCGTTTATGTAATTCACTGGCTAACTTCATACGTTGCGCTTCTCCACCGGATAATGTCGTAGCTGATTGTCCCAATTTTACATAACCTAATCCAACATCGACAATCGTTTGAAGCTTACGATGTATTTTAGGAATCGCTTGGAAAAAGTCAACGGATTCTTCCACTGTCATCTCTAATATTTCTGCAATATTTTTTCCTTTATATCTCACTTCTAATGTTTCAGAATTATATCGTTGACCATGACACACTTCACAAGGAACATACACATCTGGTAAAAAGTGCATCTCGATTTTGATGATACCATCACCACGGCATGCTTCACATCGGCCACCTTTCACATTAAAACTAAAACGCCCCTTTTTATACCCACGTGTTTTGGCTTCATTGGTTTTAGCAAACAAATCACGTATATCATCAAAAACACTGGTATAAGTTGCTGGATTACTTCTTGGTGTTCGACCAATCGGACTTTGATCAATGTCAATAATTTTTTCAATTGATTCATATCCAGTAATCTTATCAAATTTACCAGGTTTAGCTGAATTTCGATTGATTTTTTGAGCAAGTGCTTTTTTTAAAATCGTATTAACCAATGTACTTTTACCAGAACCAGAAACCCCTGTTACTGCCACAAATTTTCCCATCGGAAACTCAACCGAAATATTTTTTAAGTTATTCTCTTTTGCTCCAGTAATTTTAACGCTTTGTCCATTGCCTTCACGTCGCTCTTTAGGTACGTCTATTTTTCTTTTACCAGATAGATATTGACCAGTTAATGAGTGTGGGTCTTTTTCTACTTCTTCTGGTGTTCCAGCAGATATAATTTCTCCACCCTGTTCACCCGCTCCTGGACCAATATCAATTAAGTAATCAGCTGCTCTCATCGTGTCTTCGTCATGTTCCACCACAACCAATGTATTGCCCAAATCTCGCATTTTCTTTAATGAATCAATCAAACGGTTGTTATCACGCTGATGTAATCCGATAGATGGTTCATCTAAAATATATAATACCCCTGATAGATTTGAACCAATTTGAGTGGCGAGACGAATACGTTGTGCTTCTCCACCTGATAATGTTCCAGCAGAACGACTTAACGTTAAATAACCCAATCCAACATTTTCTAAGAAACTTAATCTATCTTTTATTTCTTTTAAAATTGGTTGCGATATCATCGTATCTTGTTCACCAAATGTTAAATCGGTCATATAGTTCAATGACTTATTTACTGATAGTTCACTAATTTCTCCAATGTGTTTCCCATCAATTTTTACCGATAAGGCTTCTTTGTTTAGTCGGTAACCATGACACGTTTCACATGTTAATTCTGTCATATATAATTTCATTTGTTCCCTAGTATAATCGCTATTTGTTTCATGATATCGGCGATTAATATTAGTTAGTATTCCTTCAAATGGAATATCCACATCACGCACACCACCAAATTCATTTTTATAATGAAAATGGAATGTCTTTTCTCCAGAACCTCTAAATAGTAGGTCTTTTTGTTCGTCAGCTAATTCTTTAAACGGCGTATCAAAATCAATACCAAATTGCTCACAAGCTTGTTCTAACATATTAGGATAGTAGTTTGAACTGATTGGATTCCACGGTGCAATTGCCCCTTCACGTAATGTTTTCGTCTCATCTGGAACAACCAAGTCTGCATCGACTTCTAACTTAACACTTAATCCATCACACTCTGGACACGCACCAAATGGCGTATTAAACGAAAATAATCTTGGTTCAATATCGCCTACTGTAAAGCCGCAATAAGGACAGGCGTAATGTTCACTAAACAACATCTCTTCTTGTCCCATCACATCTACTAATACATAACCATCTGCTAAACGCAACGCTAACTCAAGTGAGTCAAATAATCTAGAACGCACACCGTCTTTAATCACAATACGGTCAACGATAATTTCGACATCATGTTTTTTATTTTTTTCTAATTCTGGTACTTCCGAAATATCATATGTTTCTCCGTCAACACGCACACGTACAAAACCGTCTTTTTTTATTTTTTCAAATATTTTTTTATGTTGACCTTTTTTTCCACGAATAAGTGGTGCTAAAATTTGAATTCTGGTACGCTCTTCAAGTTCTAACAACTTATCTGTCATTTGCTCTGGCGATTGACTACTAATTTTTGTGCCATCATTGGGACAAATTGGCTCACCTACTCGAGCAAACAATAATCTTAAATAATCATTTATTTCTGTGACTGTCCCAACAGTTGAACGAGGATTTTTACTCGTTGTCTTTTGGTCAATTGAAATGGCTGGACTTAATCCATCGATACTATCAACATCTGGTTTATCCATTTGACCTAAAAACTGTCGTGCGTAAGACGACAAACTTTCGACATACCGTCGTTGTCCTTCAGCGTATAATGTATCAAACGCTAACGAACTTTTTCCTGAACCAGAAAGTCCAGTAATGACGACTAATTTATCTCTTGGAATGGTCACATCAATATTTTTTAAATTATGTGCTCTTGCACCATGTATCACTATTTTATCATTTGCCATATACCTTATCTCCTATTTACCTGATTTTAATTCTAGTAGTGTATCTCTTAATGTGGCTGCTTTTTCAAAATCAAGTGCCTTCGCAGCATCTTTCATTTGTAATTCAATATCAAGTAACACAGCTTCTTTACCCTCTCTGTCCATTGCATTGTATTGTTCTTTGATGGATACTGCCTCAACTGATTCGTCTTCGCTTTCTTTTGTAATGCGAATCAAATCGCGAATATCTTTTTTAATCGTTTTTGGTACGATTCCATGTTCTGCATTATATTCTTCCTGGATTGTTCGACGACGACTCGTCTCAGACATAGCTCGCTCCATTGAATCTGTAATCTTATCAGCATACATAATAACTTTACCATCTGAGTTTCTTGCCGCTCGTCCGATGGTTTGGATAAGTGAACGTTCACTTCGTAAAAAGCCTTCTTTATCGGCATCAAGTATCGCAACAAGAGATACTTCTGGCACATCGAGTCCTTCACGCAATAAGTTAATCCCAATTAATACATCAAATTCACCTAATCGTAAATCACGGATAATTTCTGTTCGCTCAAGCGTTTTTATATCACTATGTAAATATTTCACTTTAATTCCTAATTCTTTAAAGTAATCAGTCAAGTCTTCCGACATTTTTTTCGTTAACGTCGTAATAAAGACACGTTCATTTCGTTCCACTCGTTCATAAATCTCACCAACCAAATCATCAATTTGACCCATGATTGGTCTTACTTCTATTACTGGATCAAGTAAACCAGTTGGCCTAATAATCTGTTCAACAACTTTATCTGTCTGCTCCATCTCATATGGACCAGGTGTGGCTGAAACATACATGATTTGATCGACTTTTTCTTCAAATTCTTCTAATCTAAGTGGGCGATTATCTAACGCACTTGGCAATCTAAATCCATAATCTACTAGCATTTGTTTTCTTGCTCTATCTCCGTTATACATCCCCCTAATTTGAGGCATGGTCACATGTGACTCATCCACCATAATCAAAAAATCATCCGGGAAAAAATCGATTAAGGTATAAGGTGACTCTCCTTCACTTCTTCCATCCATGTGTCGTGAATAATTTTCAATACCAGAACAATATCCCATCTCACGCATCATCTCAATGTCATAATTGGTTCGTTGTTCTAGTCTCTGAGCTTCTAATAGTTTTTCTTCACTTCTTAGTTCTTTTAGGCGTCCATCTAATTCTTTTTGAATTTTACCGATAGCTTTTTCTAAATGCTCTTCGTTTGTCACAAAGTGGGTGGCAGGAAAGATAGCAATGTGCTCTCTATCTCCAATAATTTCACCTGTTAAGGCATTAAATTCTCTTATACGATCAATCTCATCACCGAAAAATTCAATTCTTAAAGCAAAATCATCTTTTGATGCAAGGAAAATTTCCACTACATCACCACGCACTCGAAAACGCCCACGCTGGAAGTCAATGTCATTTCGTTCAAACTGAATATCAACTAAATTTCTAAGCAGTTGATCTCGTTCCATTTCCATCCCTTCACGTAAAGAAAGAACCTGATTTTGATATTCTCTCGGATCTCCCAATCCATAAATACAGGATACAGAAGCGACTACAATGACGTCATTTCGCTCTAATAGGGAACTAGTTGCTGAATGGCGTAACTTATCAATCTCATCATTGACACTCGAATCTTTTTCAATGTATGTGTCACTTGAAGGAACATAGGCTTCTGGTTGGTAGTAATCATAATAACTCACAAAATACTCCACTGCATTATTTGGAAAAAATTCTTTAAACTCACTATATAATTGTCCAGCCAATGTTTTATTGTGAGCAATAATTAATGTTGGTTTATTTACTTCTTTAATCACATTAGACATGGTAAAGGTTTTCCCAGATCCTGTTACACCTAATAAAATTTGTGCTTTTTCATTATCTTCTATATTTTTTACTAATTCTTTTATTGCCTCTGGTTGATCACCAGCCGGTTCATATTTTGAAACTAAATCAAAGGTATTGTTAGTTTGTCTTTCAATCATGATGAAACTCCTTTAGATTTACTTATTTTCTCAATTTTATCATACCGAACATACTTTCGCAAAACAGTTCGCACTGGAAAAAAATAATCAATTTAGTGTTATTTTCTAAGACGTTGGAGTAGAATGGAAACAAAAGAAAGGTGTGGTTACATGGTAAAATCTATTTCAAACGAACAAATTAAACATATGGAGCAAACATATCTTGCTAATCGTGAGCACTTATTAAGTCAACGAACAGTGATGAAAAATGGAATCTTAGCTTCATCAGAAAATCAAAAAGCTGTTGTCGAAAATAATCCAGTCTTTTCTATCGATTTAGACACTGGTAATGTCACTAATCAAAAACAAAGTGGACGTTGTTGGATGTTTGCAGCTTTAAATACATTTAGACATGATGTCTTAAATAATCATCACATTAAAGACTTTGAATTATCTCAAAATTATACATTTTTCTGGGATAAATTTGAAAAAGCAAATTACTTCTATGAAAATATTATTAAAACAAGCAACCAAGAATTAACAAGTCGTGAAGTGGCATTTTTACTAGCAACACCTCAACAAGATGGTGGACAATGGGATATGCTTGTGGCGATTATTCAAAAATATGGGATTGTGCCAAAAACAATCATGCCTGAAACAAAAAGTAGTTCAAGCAGCCGTGAGTTAAACACTTACTTAAACAAAAAATTAAGAAAAGATGCCTTAACATTAAGAACATTAATTGCTAATGGTTCCTCTGAATCAGAAGTTGAAACTCGTAAAGTTGAGTTACTACAAGAAATCTATAACTTATTAAGTACCTCTCTAGGTACACCTCCAACAGAATTTGATTATTCTTACTATGATAATGATGGTAACTATCACTTAGAACAAGGATTAACTCCAACTTCTTTCTATGATAAATTTGTCGGAACTGATTTAGATGATTATGTCAGCATTATCAATGCGCCAACTAAAGACAAACCATATAATCAAGTTTACACAGTTGATATGCTTGGCAATGTTGTTGGCGGAAAAGAAGTTCGTCATTTAAATGTTGACATTGAAACATTCAAAAACTTAGCTATCGCTCAATTAAAAGATGGGGAAAGCGTGTGGTTTGGTTGTGATGTTGGCCAATCATCAACAAGAGATACTGGTATCATGGCAACTAATATTTATAGTGTTCAAGACACGTTGGATATTAACTATGATATGAGTAAAGCTGAACGTTTAGATTATGGTGAAAGTTTAATGACACATGCGATGGTCTTAACAGGTGTCAACTTAATCAATGATAAACCAACTAAATGGAAAGTTGAAAACAGTTGGGGAGATAAAGTTGGAACAAAAGGCTATTTTGTTATGAGTGATGATTGGATGAGTGAATACACTTATCAAGTTGTTGTAAACAAAAAATATCTTTCTGATAACTTAAAAGAAGTCGTTGAAAAAGATGACGTCACTGTTTTAGCTCCTTGGGATCCAATGGGGGCTCTTGCATAAAATAGAAAAAAGAGTTGACCACTTTTAGGTGGCTAACTCTTTTTTGCTATTGTAGTTGTGATTTAATTAAATTTTGCACACGAACCAGTTCTGTTTCAGGAATTTCCTGGTAAGAAATCCCATCAATCATCACTCCCTCGCCTTGCAAGGTGTCGCTTTCAATGTGTTTAAAACTATCACGATATTTCATCGCAATTTCAAACATTTCATCTGGCTCTAAATCTGTTTTCATATTATTTTCTATTGCTTTTAGTATTTCCTTATAACGTTTCACGCCTGTAAAGCCCAATGCCTTATCTGCAATGGCTTCAATAACTTGTTGTTGTCGCACTTGTCTACCATAATCACCATTTGGGTCTTCGTATCTCATACGTGTATAAGCAAGTGCTTCTTTTCCATTTAGTTTAATCGGACCTTGCTTAAATGTCATGCCATCTTGAGAAAATTCAAACTTATTGGTTACTTCAACCCCATCAACTGCATTAACTAACTCTTCAAATCCCATCATGTTAATCCAAACATAATGATTTAAATGCATATCAAGTAAATTATCTACAGTATCCATGGCCATTTTAGCTTGTCCATAAGCATAGGCATGGGCTATTTTTTCTACCGAATCATGTCCCACAATTTCAGTCCGTGTATCACGAGGAATACTAATCAAAGTCGTTTTCTTTTCTTTAGGATTAACAGTTGCTACAAGCATTGTGTCCGATCGTCCCACATCATTTCGTCCAAAATCTCCCGTATCTAATCCTAAAAGTAAAACAGAAAATGGTTCTCCATCTTGAATATTTTTATCATCTGATCGTCCCTCAACTGGTTCGCTTACTTTATTTGCCACGTTTTTTACATCAAAATAAGTTTTAGCTAGGAAAATTCCAGAACCAGCAATCACTAATAATAAAATAGTTGCTAACACGATTACTGTTTTTTTTAACCCACTTGACTTCTTTTTAACTTTTTTTTTACGTCTTCTCTGTTGATTATCCATCATGCATCTCCTAAAACACCAATTTTATAATACTAATTTTACCATATTGACTATTATTTTTCTTGATGTTTTAGGTTAACCTTAAATAAATTTTAAAGTCTATGAATTTTTTATTGCCTTTTCAAGATGTTGAACAGCTAACTTAATATTATTTGGATGTGTTGCTAAATTAATACGAATAAACGTCCCACTTTGTTTACCAAACCACTCTCCATAATCAATCGCTAATTTCGCTTTATCTTGAACAATCTCTTTCATTTTATCTTGTGTGACATAATAAGATAAATCAACCCATGATAAATATGTCCCCTGTTTTTCATATACAATCGCTTCAGGTAATAATGCCTTGAATGTTTGAGTCATTAAATCAAAATTATCATCTATAGTTTGATTTAATTCATCTAGCCATTTCTCTCCAAATTCATAACTCGCTTGGGTAGCAATCACACCCATCAAACTAGTTGGATTACTAATTTTTGTTGTGATAAATTCATCATATGTAGCACGCATTTCATCAGAGGGAATTAAAACATGGGAATGTAACAAACTCGCTAGATTAAATGATTTTGAGGCAGAATTTAGTACAATCAACTGGTCTAAATCTACTTTTTCAATGCCTAAAAAGCTTGTAAATACATGATTTTTATGAATAAAATCTTGATGAATTTCATCAGAAATCAATAGTACATGATATTTCTGACAAATTAAGGCTACTTTTTCCATCTCTTCTACTGTCCAAACTCTACCAACTGGGTTATGAGGTGAACAAAAAATTAATGCTTTGACATGATGATGTTTTATTTTTTCTTCCATGTCGTTAAAATCAATGCTATATTGACCCTTTTCAATCATTAAATCTGATACTACAAGCTGACGATTGTTTTCATTCACAACATCATAAAAAGGATAATATACAGGTGAAAAAATCATGACAGCCTCTTCTTCTTTTGTAAACCCTTGAATCAAATAATGTAGAGCATTGACTACACCTGTACAAAATCTTAGCCATTCTTTTTGAATCAACACATTATGACGTCTTTTTTGCCATGAGATGACAGAGTTAACATACTCATCTGGAACAAGAGAATAGCCAAATACACCATGATTAATTCTCTCTTGCATTTTTTCTTGTACCTCTTTAGGCACTTGAAAATCCATGTCCGCAACCCATAAAGGCAACAATTCTTTGTCACCAAAACGCTCTTCCACGCCATCCCATTTTAATGAATCTGTTTGATATCTGTCTACATAATAATTATCAGCAAATGTTGTCATTGTTATCCACTCCTTTTTAGTCATACATCATTTTATCATAAATAAACGAAAAAAAGAGACGATTTATAAACGATATTAGAAAGGGTTGATTAAATATTATATTAGGTATAAAATAAAGATAAATTAGGCAAACCTAAAAAGGAAGAGAGTTTTATGAAAACATTATTGAATTTAAATTTGAATGACCAAGCAACCATTTGTCACATCTCACATCCTGATGCTGACATGAAGCAAAGATTGTATGATTTAGGCTTTTATCCTGGAACCACCGTCAAAAAATCACTCGTAAGTCCCAAAAGCGATCCGATTGCTTACCGACTAAGAGGTACAACCATTGCATTAAGAAATTCAGATGCACAGTATGTGGAGGTAATTAGTGATGATAAGTGAAGAAAAAGAAACCTTTGTAATTGAAAGAAAAAAAGAATCAGATGTTGTGATTTCACTAGCAGGTAATCCCAATGTGGGTAAAAGTTCCGTTTTTAACGAACTAACTGGATTAAGACAACATACTGGTAATTGGCCTGGAAAAACAGTTGATTTAGCTCAAGGGAGAACAGAATATGATGGGCAAGGATTTATCCTAGTTGACTTACCAGGAACGTATTCTCTATCAGCCCACTCAGCTGAAGAAGAAGTGGCACGTGATTTCATCCAATCCAATGAATCTCAAGCAACGATTGTTGTCTGTGACGCGACAAGTTTAGAGCGAAACTTAAACCTTGTTTTGCAAATTATGCAGCTTACACCTCATGTTATTGTGTGTGTTAACTTACTAGATGAAGCCAAAAAGAAAAAAATCCACATTAATTTAGAAAAATTGCAAGAACTACTTGGTGTGCCAGTTGTTGGAACATCTGCTGTAAAGAAACAAGGCCTGGATACATTAATGGAAAAGACAAAAGGTGTCATTGATGGTAACATCACATCTAATCCTTTTATGATAGAAGCCTTACAACAAATCCATGCTGATAAAGAAACTGAAACACTCGCCATTGTGGATAGGGCAAGCGTTATCGCTAAAGAAGTCACTGTATTTGAAGACAAAAACTTTGATTTAAAAGACCAAAAAATAGATAAACTCTTAACACAAAAAAGCACTGGTATTCCCATTATGATTTTCTTATTAATGCTAATTTTTTGGTTTACAATTGAAGGGGCTGACGGTCCTTCTGATTTTTTAGCTGATACTTTTGAAAAATTTGGTAATTGGCTGATGGCTATCACAACAAGCTGGGGTGTTCCTCATCTCATACGTGATGTTTTAATTAATGGTGTTTACAAAGTCCTATCAACCGTTGTTGCTGTTATGTTGCCTCCAATGGCGATTTTCTTTCCATTATTTACCTTATTAGAAGATTTTGGGTATTTACCTCGTGTAGCATTTAATTTAGACAAACATTTTCAAAAAGCTGGAGCTTGTGGAAAGCAAGCTTTGACGATGTGTATGGGATTTGGTTGTAATGCTGCAGGTGTTGTTGGTGCTAGAATCATTGATTCTCCTAGAGAGCGACTCATTGCTATTATTACAAATAATTTTGTTCCTTGTAACGGCCGATTTCCTATTTTGATTACCGTTATTACCGTGTTCTTTACAGGAGGAGCGGTTGGACTCCTTGGCTCAATTAAATCAGCAGCGTTTTTAACTGGGGTTATTTTACTTGGTGTATTTACCACTATTTTTGTCTCACGTTTATTATCGAAAACTGTTTTAGAGGGGATTCCTTCTTCATTTACATTAGAGTTACCCCCTTATCGAAAACCTCAAATTGGTCAAGTAATTGTGCGTTCGATTTTTGACAGAACACTCTTTGTATTGTGGCGCGCCATTATTGTGGCTGCTCCAGCAGGACTAGTGATTTGGGTATTAGCTAATGTATCCATTGGCGACCAATCCATTTTACAAAGTGTCACAGGATTTATTGATCCGTTTGCAAAATTAATGGGATTAGATGGAACCATCTTAATGGCATTTATCTTAGGTCTACCTGCTAATGAAATTGTCATTCCTATCATGATTATGGGCTATATGGCCACTGGAACAATCACTGATTTTAGTTCTTTAGATCAATTTAGACAGCTCTTATTAAGTAATGGTTGGACTTGGTTAACTGCTATGAACGTCATTTTATTTACACTCTATCATTGGCCTTGCTCAACAACATTATTGACTATCTATAAAGAAACAAAAAGTAAAAAATGGACCTTTGCTTCATTTATTATTCCAACGATCATTGGTGTAGTGATGACTATGATGACAACTGCCATTGCCCATTTGTTTCATTTAGTTTAATACACAAAAAATTCGACTGATTAATCAGCCGAATTTTTTTATATAGTTGTGGTAAAACCTAAATCTTCAATTTTTTCTACTAAATCGTTAATTGCAACTTTCGATTCATCGAACGCAACATTTGCCTCTTTATTTTCTAATGAAACATTCACCTCTTGGACACCCTCTATACCAGATAGTCCTTTTTCTACACGAGCTTTACAATGACCACAATTCATACCATCAATGCTTATTTTTTGTTTCATTTCATTCACCTCTTTATAGTTGTTAATGTTAGGTTAGGACTTTTTCATCATTCTGTCAAAGAAAAAAGCCCCTTTAAAAAGGGACTTTCTACTCTCTATGGGTAAATACGGTGTAACAAACGTGGGAATGGACTTGCTTCACGGACGTGATCAATACCACATACCCAAGTAACAGTTCTTTCTAATCCTAAACCAAAGCCAGAATGAGGAACTGCACCATATTTTTGTAGATCTAAGTACCATTCATAATCTTTACGATCTAAACCATCTTTTTCAATTTCAGCTAATAAGTAGTCATATCCAATAGCACGTTCACTACCACCAATAATTTCTCCATAACCTTCTGGCGCGATTAAATCGGCACGAATCACCACGTCATCTCTTGTTGGATGTGGTTTCATGTAGAATGGACTCATTGATTTTGGATAGTTTAAAATGAAAACTGGTTTTTCAAAATGGTTAGCGATAAATGTTTCATGTGGTGAACCAAAGTCATCACCCCAAGTAATATCTTCAAATCCATTTTGTTGTAACAATTCCACGGCTTCATCATATGAAATACGTGGGAATGGCAACTCAGTATATTTTCTTAATAAATCTTTATCACGTTCTAACACATCAAGAGCATAATCACAACGTTCTAAGACTTTTTCAATCATGAATGCGACATATTGCTCTTGAATTTCTAAGCTTCCTTCTTGATCAACAAATGCCATTTCAGGTTCCATCATCCAGAACTCAGTTAAATGACGACGAGTTTTTGATTTTTCAGCACGGAATGTTGGACCAAATGAAAATACTTTTCCAAATGCCATTGCTGCTGCTTCAAGATATAGCTGACCTGTCTGTGACAAGTATGCTGGAGAACCAAAATAATCTGTTTCAAATAATTCAGTTGTGCCTTCTGGTGCACTACTTGTTAAAATTGGTGGATCAATTTTGATAAATCCACGGTCATTAAAGAATTCATACGTTGCACGAATCAATTCATTTCTCACTTGCATAATGGCATGTTGTTTTGATGAACGTAACCATAAATGACGATGATCCATTAAAAAGTCAGTTCCGTGTTCTTTTGGTGTAATTGGGTAATCATGACTCTCACCAACCACTTCAATTGTTTGAACCCCAATTTCATAACCAAATTTTGAACGAGTATCTTCTCTGATTTCACCAGTGATGATGACAGATGTTTCTTGATTTAAGCTTTTTGCTAATTCAAATGTTTCGTCGCCTACTTCATTTTTTACTACAACACCTTGAAAATAAGCTGAACCATCTCTAAGTTGTAGGAAGGCAATTTTACCACTTGAGCGTTTATTGGCTACCCAAGCACCTATTTTAACAACTTCCCCAACATGTTTTTTTGAATCAATAATGTTTATTGTTTCCACTTTAGCACCCCACTAATGATATTAAATTCGTTTACTATCAATGAATTTGTTTATTTGACTGATTGCTTGTGTCAAAGTATCCATATCTGTCGCATAACTAATGCGCACATGATGACTTGTTCCAAATGCTTCACCTGTTACAACAGCGACATGCGCTTCTTCTAGTAAGTCATTTACCCATGTTGTCACATTATCATACCCACACATAGCCATTGTATCTTTGATATTAAGATATAAATAAAATGCGCCTTGTGGTTTTTCCACCCTCACACCTGGTATTGCCTGAATTAATGGAAAAATATCGTTTAATCGTTGTTCAAACGTTTGACGCATTGATTCTACAATATCTTGATTGCCACTCAACGCTTCAATGGCAGCATATTGACTCACTGTTGCAGGATTGCCTGTTGATTGTGAAATTACTTTAGACACTTGAGACACAATTTCTGGTTGACATAGAGCGTATCCAATACGCCAACCTGTCATAGCATAAGCCTTAGATACACCATTAACAACAATTGTTTGTTTTTTAATCGCATCAGACAAACTCACTATTGATGTAAATACATTACCATTATAAACTAATTTAGCATAAATATCATCGGCAATTATATAAATGTTATTTGAAACTGCCCAATTTCCAATTTCAAGTAATTCTTCAGCTGTATAAATCGTTCCAGTTGGGTTAGATGGTGTGTTTAAAATCAAGACACGAGATTTATCAGTTCGTGCTTTTTCTAAATCCTCTACCGTTACGCGGTAATGATTTTCTTCTGTTGTTTCAACGAACACATTTTTACCATCTGCTAGCTCTACTTGCGCACTATAACTGACCCAATACGGTGTCGGAATAATAACTTCATCACCAGGGTTTAATAATGTTTGAAACAAGGCATACAACACATATTTTGCCCCTGTTCCAACAAAGACTTCATTCGTTTGATACTCCACACCATAATCAATGCGTGTCCGCTCAATAATGGCTTTTTTTAATTCCATTAAACCTGTTGCAGGCGTATAAAAACTTGATGCGCCATCTTCAATTGACTTTATGGCTGCTTGTTGGATTGACTTCGGCGTAGAAAAATCCGGCTCCCCAATGGTCAAATTTAACACATTCACGCCTTTATCTTTTAATGCCTTTGCTTTTGCCGCAGCTTGTAACGTTGCTGATTCTTTTAAATCATTTACTTTTGTAGAAAACCCCATTTTTTCATCCCCTTAAATTTTTAGTGCCCCATCTTTAACCTCTCCTGAATAAAAATCAACTAAATAATACACTAAATGGTCATCTTTACTAGTTGCTGTTACTTCCCATACAGGTTTATCATCAACTAACCCCAATGATACTTTTTTGATTTTTTTGGTTTCATTTTTTTTCAAGACAGCTTTAATCGCATCATCTTGTGTGACACCTTTACTAGCATATATCACAAGTGCTTCTTTCCCATTTTCAGGTATCATCACAATTTTTTCTTCATTATTGTCGTCTCTTCCAACAACGCTAAAGGTATTCTCTTGTCTTGTGAACCAATAAAACTCATCAATTTTATTAATATGACCTAAGTTTTTGGCAATCGTCACTGCTTGTTTTTTAGTTGAGCGATAAGTTGACGTTGAACGATAAAGAATCGTACTTATTATTACAATAATCGCAATAAGGGTTATCGTCAAATATTTTATCCATTTATTTTCACGCATATTCTCTCTCCCTTGAGTTACTCACTCGTTATGATTCTGTAAAAACTGCTTACTTTTTTCTAATAATTCAGATAAAGTCACTGGTAAAATATCTAAATCTTTCGGTAAATAGGAGCAAAGCACTGAACTATAACTACTATTTATCAACCGATTATCTAGTAATACTAAAATTCCTTTATCTTTTGGACTTCTTAATAACCTTCCTATCCCTTGACGCAACTTAATCCCTGTCTGGGGAATAGCATCTTCGTAGAAAGGATTCATTCCTTGTTCCTCTAGGTAATGGTATCTCGCTTGAACAATCGGTCTATTTGGTGGTTCAAAAGGTAACTTTGTCATTACCACAATGTCTATTGATTGTTTGCTAAAGTCCATTCCTTCCCAAAAGCTATTAGCTCCTAAAATAATACATTTGTTTCCTTGATTAATTTTCTTTAATATTTTTTCTTTCGTACCAGAAATCCCTTGTGCAAGAACCAATACTTCTCCTTGATTAAAATAATTAACTAAGGATTGATAGGTTTTTTCAAGTAAGTTATGGGAAGTAAATAAAACTAACATAGTTTGTTCATGTACTTGATACAATTTTTTTACTGATCGACTAATCTCTTTGGAAAAATCTTTGGTTGATGTCAAATCTGAATAGTTTATGTCATTTAGCAAATATAATTTTGCTTGATTTTTATAATCAAAAACTGACGGTAAGGTTTTCTTCTCAACATTTTCAATCCCCAATTTATTTTCTAAATAAGTTGACTCATTGTCTAGTTGTAAACTTCCACTAGTATAAATAATTTTTTTTGCCTCACTATACCACTCATATTGTTGAATCGACAAATCAGAAAAATCAATCATTGATAAAATTAAACGTGATTTTTTGCTAGAAGCCCACTTCACAAATTTATGATCAAAATCATAAAAAAACATCATCAATACATCAGATTTTTCAAGAAATTTTTCTAATGTATTAAAATAATCTTTTTCTATCAAGTGCCATTCAAGATGACACACTTTTTTTGAGTCAGTTAATAAATGAGTTAATTCCCGTAATAGTACTTTGATTTGTTGAATACTTCTTTTAACCACAGGGACGTCCCTTAAAAAATCAGATACATTGACCATGATATCCTCAGTTACTTGTCTTAAGTTATAGTAATTAACTAGACAGTCTTCTACCCAATCAATGGTTTCCTTTAATTCTTTACTAATATCTATCACCATCAAACTATTTTTCTTTAACCCTTGAGAATCTTCAGATATTAAATGAGAGACCTCTACCAAATGGTTTAGTTCATAACTTAGATTTGAAAATGACACTTTTTTAGTTGATAGTTCCTCTAGTAAACTAGGTAATTGATGGGCTTCATCAATCACCATCACTTCAAAATTAGGTAAAAATCGTTCTGTCTTTTGACTATCTGAAAATAAAAAGGAATGATTCACAATAATAAAATCAGCAAACTGACATCTATCACTCAGGTAATTATAAAAATCTTCTTCATAAAATAAAGATGATTCTAATAACTCTCTTCTTCCAGTGTGCTGAACATGTTGATAAAACACATTATTTTTACTCACATTTATTTCATCTAAATCTCCTGTTGTTGTTTCAAGGAGCCAGACAAGAGTAGCCATTTGACATATCGCATATGTTTTTTGTGGCATTGGGTTAGCTAATGTTTGTTTAAAAGAATTTAAACTAATGTAGTGAGAGGTGCTTTTTACCACAACTCCTTGTTTACCTAATTCAATTAATTCATTTAATAAAGGAATATCCTGATTGACTATTTGATTTTGCAACATAATCGTTGAAGTCGAAATCAACACTTGCTGATGTTTATTTATAAATGATAATGGGTACAAATACCCTAGCGTTTTACCCGTGCCAGTTTCAGCTTCTATAAATAAGTTCTTAACCTCATGTGATTCAGATATAAAATGATGGATGTCCTCTGACATTTCTCTTTGCGTTATTCTCAACTTATCTAATTTGTTTTCAAATTGAGATGTAGTTTCACGAATATTATAACGATAGTCTCGTCTCTTTTTCCTCAATGCAATCCCGTCTATTATAATGGTCTCTACTAGCTCTGAATTTTTTTCATTAGCAACCTCTTGTGATATCATCTGAAAAACATCTTGATTATTAACCCCTAATTCACATGACAAATCAGCTAACGTTTCTAAAGTCACAATAGGTAGTTCTCTTAATTTATTGAGCATCTTAATAAAACCCTGTGCTGTCGTATAGGCATCACTTAACGCTTGGTGTGGGTTAGTATGCTCCAATCCCAGTTCAGAGGCCATATCACTCACTCTAAACCCACTAGAGGTTGGATACAATACTTGAAATATCTCAACAGTATCTATACACGCACTTTTTAGTGGTTCAACACCTGCTCTAACTAATTCACTATTTAAAAAACTAAAATCAAAAAACACATTATGTGCTACAAACACACACCCATCAAGAAGTTGTCTTATTGTATAAGCTACATCTTCAAAATAAGGTTCATTTGCGACATCTTTATTTGAAATACCAGTTAATTCAGTTATATGTTTTGGTATTGAGC
This sequence comes from Vagococcus bubulae, assembly GCF_003950315.1. Taxonomy (GTDB): domain Bacteria; phylum Bacillota; class Bacilli; order Lactobacillales; family Vagococcaceae; genus Vagococcus; species Vagococcus bubulae. Next base: position 2,026 of record NZ_NGJT01000024.1, on the reverse strand, counting down.
GTAGTGGATTAATATCAATTGACATTTGGTTAACAATTTGCTGATTTTCAACAATCACACAGGCAAACTGAATAATCTTATCCGTTTCTTGATTGGTGCCAGTTGTTTCAATATCTACAATGGCAAATAAATCTGATGCTTCCATTACCCCAATCCTCTCTATTTTTACTCACCATTGTATTATACTATATTCTAATAATAAGTCATCTGATAAAAACATTATCAAATTTTATGTATACGTTTGTTTTAAACATCAAACTATGGTTAAATATACTTATATATAGTTTATTATTTTGACATAGAAAGGTATCTTAGGCACATGAAGCACTTGAAGACAATTGGATTCGTTATCATAATATTTTGGATATTCGCTCTTTTCTTGACCTATACGCCAAGTCTATTTTGGTATGCCTATCTATTTATCTCAGCTATTGCATTAATCCTTGCAATGAGTTTGATTATTTATTTAAATCCAGAGATATATCATTCAATTCAACACTTTTTTTCAAATCTAAAAAAAGAATCTCAAAATTATAGTATCAAAACAAAAGACAACAAATCTGAAAACTATGACATTACAACATTGAGACAACGTAAAGATACCCATTTTGATTACAAAATTATCAATACTTCTTCTGCAAATATCAGGCACAAACAGTATTTACATACAACAATACCTGAATTAAAAAAAACTGAAAAACAAAAAATGTTATTCGAAATTATTCTCGGTCTAAAAGAAGAACGCTTCTTTTCAAGCTTTTATGCTGGCATAACTGAAGAAGAGTTAATTCACGATTACGATGAATACCAGTCTCGAAAAATCTATGAATTATATGATAATATTCTTCCTAATGCTTATACTAAATTTCTTTACGATACACATTCTGGTACAAATAGATTAAGTATTTTTATTCCAAACAAACAAAATCCCGATTTAGACTTTAACTTGGGATTTATCGCTATTGAAGACAGCAATAAATCAGATGTCCTTTCTAACAAATATACCAATATACAAGTTATCCCGACTATTTTAGGTGGTACATATAAAGAAGTTTATAAAGATGATAAGGAAGAGGTTCACATCCGTACTGATTTTGATCCATACGATTTAACTATTTCATTAGCTTTTTATAATATCTAATCCAATCAAAAATCTAGAAATGTTCTGACTATCGTGTTAGTATAAATCTATCATAAAGAAAAAGGATGGATGATATTATGAAAATGGCGCATACTTGTGTCAGAGTAAAAGATTTAGACGCTTCATTAGATTTTTACACTAAAGCTTTTGACTTTAAAGAATCACGTAGAAGAGATTTTCCAGAAAATAAATTTACACTAGTCTATTTAACATTACCTGGTGATGAATATGAATTAGAATTAACTTATAACTATGATTCCGAAGGCTACGATTTAGGAAATGGCTATGGTCATATCGCTATTTCTACAAATGATTTAGAAGGACTACATGCTAAACATAAAGAAGCTGGTTTCAATGTGACTGAATTAAAACATTTACCAAACGTTCCACCTTCTTACTATTTTATTATTGATCCAGATGGCTACAAAATTGAAGTCATTCGTGAAAAATAATAAATTTTCTATATTATTTTGACCATAAAAAAATACACCTCCGTTAATTTCGTTTTACATGAATTCAACGAGGGTGTTTTTATTTTATATTTGTCTTACCTTTTGGAGTCAGTTCCAATCTAATAGTTAGTTTATTTATAAATTAAAAAACTAGTTAAATATTTTTTATACAGAAAAAGACTAATAAAAATATTAGTCTTTTAAACAGCTCCGGCAGTAGGACTCGAACCTACGACATCATGATTAACAGTCATGCGCTACTACCAACTGAGCTATGCCGGATAATTATTAATTTTTTACTACTATACTCCGGCAGTAGGACTCGAACCTACGACATCATGATTAACAGTCATGCGCTACTACCAACTGAGCTATGCCGGATAATGATATAAGCACGGCAACGTCCTACTCTCACAAAGGGAAACCCTTCACT
>NZ_NGJT01000023.1 GCF_003950315.1 Vagococcus bubulae | reverse complement strand
TCCTTTTTATTTGGTTAGACACCTTAATTATAAAGGAAAGTGCTATTTTTTTCGTCAAAAAAAGGAACAAAATCAAAAATAATTTTGTTCCTTTTACTCTTTTTTGGTAGACTTTTGGGTCAGCCTCTCAATAAAATTATTTTTTTAGTTCAACGACTAAATAACGATGAGGTTCGTTACCTTCAGAATGCGTTTTAATGTCCTTTTCGTTTGATAAAATCGAATGAACTTGTTTTCGTTCAAACGCAGGCATTGGCTCTAAAAATACAGGTTGAGCAGTATCTCTTACCTTATGAACCGCTTGATTAGCTAATCGTTTAATGATTGCTTCTCGTCTTTCACGGTAATCTCCAACATTCACTATAACAGTTAATCGATTTTTAACTAAACGATGAATATAAACCTGTGATAGATACTGAATAGCATTTAATACTTTTCCATGTTTACCAATCAACAAACCTTTTTTGTCTGTGTCTAAATGTAACACCACATGATTATCATCACGTTGTACTCTCACCATTGCTGGTGCTCCTAAAGCCGTCGTTATATCTGTTAAATACAGTGATAACTCCGTAATAGCCTCATCAAGTGATACATCTTGTGATTTAGCCGGAGTTTCTTTTATTTCTTCTTTAACTGGCTCTTGATATTCTACCATTACTTCAGAGTCTATTTCTGGTTCTTCGATAATTTCTGTCGTTACTTGAATTTCTTCAACTTCTTCTACTATCTCTTTTTCTTTGGCGTCAATAGAAACAATCGCTTCTTTTTTACCAATTCCTAGAAATCCTTTTTTACCCTCTTCAATAATGGAGATATCCGCATCAACACGATTTATACCAAGTGAAGCCAAACCTTTTTTTATAGCTTGATCAACAGTTTCTCCTGTAAATGTTGGCATGATACGAACCCCCTCAGTTTATTTTTTTCGTTTTTTTGGAGTATTTGCTTTACGCAGTGCTTTTTCTAATTCTCTTTTTCGTTGTTCTTCTGCTTCTTGTTCACGTCTAATCTTAAATGGATTATTAATTAATAATGTTTGAATTACTTGGAAAGCATTTGATATTACCCAATATAATGATAATCCACTGGCCAAATTAATCCCCATAAATAAGATCATGACAGGCATCACATAATTCATCGCCTTCATTGTACCTTGAACATTTGACTGACTCATTGTTGTTAATCTTGTACTAATAAAAGTAAATATTGCCGCAAGTATTGGTAAAATAAATGTTGGATCAGGTTTACCTAACTCTAACCATAAAAATGTTCCTTCTGTTAATGCAGGAATACGAGAAATTGCTTGCCACAATGCCATCATGATTGGAAGTTGTACCACTAAAGGTAAACAACCTGACAACGGATTAACTCCTGCATCGCTGTATAAACGTTGCTGCTCTTCTTGTAATTTTCTAACCGTTTCAGAATCTTTTGAAGCATACTTTTCTTGTAATTCTTTTAATTTTGGTTGTAATTCTTGCGTTTTACGCATGCTTTTTGTTTGATAATGCATTAAAGGTAATAGAATGATCCTAACAATAATCGTAAATAGAATAATCCCTATCCCTGGATGCCCAAAAGACAACGCTTTTATTGCTTGACCAAAATAATACACGATATAACGATCCCACAAACCACTACTACTTTGATTGATTTCTCCTGTACCACATCCTGTCAAAACAAACACTAGAACAAACATGGACAGAATAAAAAGCCATTTTTTCTTATTTTTCACTGACTAACCCTCTCTTATTTCATTAAATTAGCTAATTTAAACACATGTTGAATATTTTTCTTCACTTCATCTAAAGATAAATTAATGACTTGAGGTCTTGCAATTAATACAATATTGTAATTCGGTTGAATCATCTCCTTCATATCATACAGAGATGTTCTCATTAATCGTTTCACCCGATTACGCATGACAGCATTTCCCACTTTTTTGCCAACAGATAACCCGACACGAAAATGAGTGTTTTCAGGTGACTCATAGACGTATACTATAAAATTTCTGTTTGCAAAAGATTGTTTATTCTCAATAATTTTTTGAAACTCTTTTTCTTTTTTAATTCGATACGCTTTTTTCATATTAAATCACTCTTATCATAGCATAAAGTCCGCTTTTTTTTAATTTATTATAAAAAAAAATCACTGATTCGTAGAGTCAGTGATTTATGCTGCTAATACTTTTCTTCCTTTACGACGTCTACTTGCTAATACACGGCGACCGTTTTTAGTACTCATACGTTTGCGGAACCCATGAACTTTTTGACGTTTACGTTTTTTTGGTTGATATGTTCTTTTCATTCTCATCCACCTCCTATAAACAAATATGCTTTCTAAATAATCACATTAGACAGACTATGACATTATACAAAGAAAACTGTCATTTTGTCAACTTTATTTAAAAGCTTTCTCATTATATAGTTATCCACATCGTCTTTTTTTTACTCACATGCCTGTTAAAAGTTACACACATCTTATTTTTTATTCATAACTTTAACACCAGTTATCAACAAGATAACACCTTGTAAAAAAGTTATCAACACCCTCTAAAAAAACTGTTAACAACTCTTTGAATCTTTTTAAGATTAACGTTCTTATTTGTGTATAACTTGTGGAGAAATGAAATAAATATAAAAAATATTCACAATTATTTTCATCCTGTTGATAACTTTTATTAAGAGCTTATAATAAAATATCCACAAGTAAAATATTCAGTGGAAAACTTTTTTTTTTAGTGCTAGAATGTAAAAGACTATATAAGTTAGGGGGATAACTATGCCCGATTTTAATTTTATCTGGAAAGAACTTGTTGAAAACTATCGTAAAACACTAACTCCTCCAAGTTTTAGTGCTTGGATTGATCCTGCAAAACCTATGACCTTGCAGAATAATATATTAACAATTGAACTACCATCAGATTTACACAAAAATTATTGGGAAAAAAATTTAGCCGCAAAAATTGTGGAAACTGGTTTTGAATTAACAGGTGAAGAAATTACGCCTGTTTTTATTATTCAAGATGATGAACCACCTGTAGCTGAATCAAAAAAAGATACACCAGCTGAACTACCAAATATCGTTAAAAAAAATAGCAAAAAAGCATTACTTAATTCCAAATATACATTTGATACATTTGTTATTGGTAAAGGAAATCAAATGGCTCATGCAGCTGCGCTAGTTGTGTCAGAAGATCCAGGTGCCACATATAATCCATTATTTTTCTATGGTGGAGTAGGTCTTGGAAAAACACACTTGATGCATGCCATCGGACATCAAATGCTCTCAAATAATGTCGATGCTAAAATAAAATACGTCACAAGTGAGTCATTTGCTAATGACTATATTAATTCCATTAAAAATAATAAATCAGAAGATTTCAGACAAGAGTATCGAAATGTCGATTTATTATTAGTTGATGACATCCAATTTTTTGCTGATAAAGAGGGAACACAAGAAGAATTTTTCCATACCTTTAATACTCTTTATAATGAAGGGCATCAAATTGTCTTAACCAGTGATCGGTTACCAAATGAAATTCCAAAACTACAAGAAAGACTTGTTTCAAGATTTGCTTGGGGATTATCAGTAGATATCACCCCTCCTGATTTGGAAACACGAATTGCAATATTACGTAAAAAAGCTGATGCTGAAGGGTTAGAAATCCCAGATGATACACTCTCATATATTGCTGGACAAATTGATTCTAATATTCGTGAACTTGAAGGCGCACTTGTTCGTGTACAAGCTTTTTCAACCATGAAGGGCCAAGATATCACAACAAGCCTAGCAGCAGATGCGTTAAAAAGTTTAAAACCAATCAAAGAAAAAAGTGAATTATCCATTTTAGGAATTCAAGAAGAAGTTTGTAAGTATTATCATTTGCAATTAAAAGATTTAAAAGGAAAAAAACGTGTTAAAACGATTGTTGTTCCAAGACAAATAGCCATGTATCTTTCAAGAGAATTAACAGATAACTCTTTACCAAAAATTGGGGCAGAATTTGGAGGTAAAGATCACACAACTGTGATACATGCTCATGAAAAAATTCAACAATTAATTGAAAAAGATGTTACCATACAAAAAGAAGTAAATGATATTAAACAAACACTGCTCTCATAACTGTGGAAAACAAAGAAAAATATCATTTAGTTATCCACATGTTATCAACAAGCTAAAATCCTTAATTTTTATCCACAGAAAAGGTTTATCCACAGTACCCACAGTACCTACTACTACTACTATTTTTTTATATATAAATTAAAAGGAGATTAATCAATGAAAGTAACATTAAATCGTTCTGCATTTTTAGATGAATTAGCCACTGTTCAACGAGCTATTTCAGGGAAAACAACTATTCCTATATTAACCGGAGTAAAATTAAATATTACAGAATCAGGATTAACGTTAACAGGAAGTAATGCAGATATTTCTATTGAAACTTTTTTAAGCGTTGATAATGAAAAAGCCAGTATGTTAATAGAATCTACAGGATCTATCGTGATTCAAGCACGTTTCTTTAACGAAATCATCAAAAAATTACCAGAACAAACATTAACTTTAGAATTAATTGAAAATAATCAAGTTGTCATTACATCAGGAAAAGCATTATTTAATGTGAATGGTTTAAATGCTGAAAGTTACCCTCAGTTACCAATTGTAGAAGATCAAACCAATTTCAAATTACCTGCTAGGGTATTAAACAAACTAATCAGTGAAACGGTTTTTGCAGTATCCTCTCAAGAGAGTAGACCTATACTCACAGGGGTACATATGACGTTAAATGATAATGATTTGTTAGCCGTTGCAACAGATAGTCATCGTTTAAGTCAACGTAAAATGGAACTTGATGGAGTTAGTCAAACATTTGATGTGGTTATACCTGGAAAAAGTTTACAAGAATTATCACGCTCATTTAAAGATGAAGAAGAATTAGTGGATATTTCGATTATGGATAATCAAATTTTATTTAGAACAGAGACAATGAATTTCTATTCTAGACTGTTAGAGGGAAATTATCCTGATACAAATCGTTTGATCCCAACAAACTTCAGCACTGAAATTAGTTTTAATGTTTCTAGTTTGTTAGCAGCCATTGATCGAGCGTCATTGCTGTCTCATGAAGGGCGTAACAATATTGTTAAATTAGCAATTGATTCTGAGCAAGTAACTATCTATGGAAATTCACCAGAGATTGGTAATGTAGAGGAAAAATTAACTTATCTAGAAGTTGAAGGTGATCCAATTACGATATCTTTTAATCCAGATTATATGAAAGCCTCATTAAAATCATTTGGAGATATTGATGTAACCATTCGATTTATTTCGCCAATTCGTCCATTTACATTGCAACCTAAAGATGGTGATATCGAATTTATTCAATTAATCACTCCTGTTAGAACAAATTAAGAGGTTTTTGGCACTCATTAAAAAGTGAGTGCTTTTTTATATTTATTATGGTTTGTCATTCCTGAAAAAAATTAGATAATGTAGTTTAATTAAGCTAGTACTATACAACAGGGAGGGAAAATAGCATGACAATTTATGATTACAAAGCGATGTTAGATAATGGAGAGACTTACTCTTTGGAAAAATATAAAGGTAAAGTAATGATTATTGTCAATACTGCGACCAAATGCGGACTAGCACCACAATTTAAAGAATTAGAAACTATTTATCAAACATATAAAGATAAGGGGTTGATTATATTAGGTTTTCCGTCTAATCAGTTTCATCAAGAATTAAAAACAAGCGAAGAAGCTAGTCATGCTTGTCAAATGACGTATGGTGTTACATTCCCTATGCACCAATTATCTAAGGTCAATGGAAAAGAAGCGAATCCTATTTTTAATTATTTGATAAGCGAAGCACCAGGAATATTGAGTGATAAAATTAAATGGAATTTCACTAAATTTTTGATTAATCAAAAAGGAGACGTCATTAAACGCTTTTCTCCAACTGATAAACCTGAAAAAATGATACCTGATATTGAAAAATTATTAAATTAGCACTGAAAAGAAAGGGATGATTGAGAAAAAATCAATCATTCTTTTTTTATTTACTCACAAAAAAATTTAAAATTAATCCTTATTTTACGTTCTAAGAGATTTAGAGTTCAAAATGAAAAAAGTGTCGATTTATTCTATTAATGCGTAAAAAACGATTTTAGCAAAGAAAATTTGTTTTTAAGGCTTAAAAAGGGTATAATGGAAGTAATGGTAAATTGAAACAGAGAAGGTGAAAATTTGTGAAAAAAACATTTATACTAAAGACAGAATATATGACTCTTGGTCAATTTTTAAAAGAAGTTGATGTTATTTCTAGTGGTGGAATGGCTAAATGGTTCTTACAGGAACATACTGTATTTGTTGATGGAGAACCTGAAAATCGCCGTGGCAGAAAATTATATGCAGATATGATGATTGAAATACCTGATGTAGGTACTTTTTTTATGGAAACAAACGCATCGGATGCTAAATAATTATGCAACTTAATCAAATAGAATTAACGAATTATCGGAATTATAATCAACTCACTTTAAATTTTTCACCAAAATTAAATGTATTTGTTGGGGACAACGCTCAAGGCAAAACAAATTTATTGGAAAGTATTTATGTTTTATCACTAACGAAAAGTCACCGAAGCAATCATGAAAAAGAATTAATTCAATGGGATAAAGATTTCGCTAGGATTGAAGGACAAATTAGTAAAAAAAATGGTGATATTGATTTAACTATGATTGTTTCTAACAAAGGAAAAAAAACAAAAGTTAATGGATTAGAACAGACAAAATTAAGCCAGTATATTGGCTATTTAAATGTTATTTTATTTGCCCCAGAGGACTTATCTTTGGTCAAAGGCTCCCCACAGTATCGTCGGAAATTTCTAGATATGGAAATTGGACAAATCAACTCACAGTATTTGCATCATTTAAGTAATTATCAAACAGTGTTAAAACAACGAAATCAATATTTAAAAAAAACAGCTTTTAATAAATCATATGATTCTCTTTACTTAGACGTGTTAAATGAGCAATTAGCACAAGAGGGGAGTTTTGTGCTCTTTTCCCGTTTATATTTCATTAAATTGCTTGAAAAATGGGCAAATAGTATCCATGAGAATATTTCTTATGGAAAAGAAGAATTACGAGTATCTTATAAATCTACCCTTGAATTAAGTGCAGAACAGACACGAGAAGAATTGTACCATTTACTGATGGAAGAGTTAAAAAAGACTGAAGAGAGAGATTTAACTCAGTTAACAACCAATGTAGGGCCACACAGAGATGATTTAGTTTTTATGGTGAATGGTCAAAATGTCCAAACCTATGGCTCACAAGGCCAACAAAGAACTACGGCTTTAAGTGTTAAATTAGCAGAAATAGAACTGATCAATGAGGAAATTGGAGAATACCCTATTTTACTTCTTGATGATGTTCTTAGTGAGTTAGATGATGAACGACAAGTACAGTTGATGGAGTTTATTGATAATAAACTCCAAACGTTTTTAACAACAACAAGTGTGACACATCTAAACGATAAATTAAAAATAAAACCCGAAATATTCTATGTAACAAATGGAGAAGTAGAAAGGACGAGTGAAGACGTTGACGGATAAACAAATAAATGATGGACAGGCTTCAGCATATGATGCGAGTCAGATTCAAGTTTTAGAAGGACTAGAGGCAGTTAGAAAACGACCTGGTATGTATATCGGATCAACTGGTCCACAAGGTTTACACCATTTAGTATGGGAAATTGTCGACAACTCAATTGACGAGGCATTGGCTGGTTTTTGTACGGAAATTAATGTCACAATTGAAGAAGATAATAGTATTACAGTAAAAGATAATGGTCGTGGTATTCCGGTGGGGATACAAGAAAAAACAGGACGACCAGCTGTTGAAACAGTGTTTACCGTTTTACATGCCGGAGGAAAATTCGGTGGTGGAGGATATAAAGTATCAGGTGGTCTACATGGTGTGGGATCATCAGTTGTAAATGCTTTGTCTGAGACATTGAATGTAAAAGTACATGTTGACGGAAAAATTCATCATCAAGAATTTAAACGTGGGAAAGTGGTCGATGATTTAGAAATTATTGGCGAAACAGACCATCGTGGAACGGTTGTAAACTTTAAACCTGATGCAGAAATTTTCCAAGAAACCACTATTTTTGAGTATGATAAATTAGCAACACGTATTCGTGAGTTAGCTTTTTTAAATCGTGGATTACGTATTAGTATTTCAGATAAACGTGTGAATCCAGTTAGAGAGGAATCTTATCACTATGAAGGTGGGATTAAGAGTTATGTCGAGTATTTAAATACTGGTAAAACAGTTCTTTTCCCAGATCCTATTTACACAGAGGGTGAACAACAGGATATTAGTGTAGAAGTCGCCATTCAATATACTGATGACTATCACACAAACTTATTAAGTTTTGCCAATAATATTCATACGTACGAAGGTGGTACTCATGAATTTGGGTTTAGAACCGCTTTGACACGTGTAATCAATGACTATGCCAAACGTCAAAAATTATTAAAAGAAAATGACGAAAATTTAAGTGGGGACGATGTACGTGAGGGAATGACGGCTGTTATCTCTATCAAACATCCAGAACCACAGTTTGAAGGACAAACAAAAACAAAATTAGGTAATTCTGAAGTAAGAACGGTTACTGATCGATTGTTTTCAGAAGCCTTTAATAAGTTCTTATTAGAAAATCCAGACGTAGCAAAACGAGTGGTAGAAAAAGGTATTTTAGCTTCTAAAGCACGTTTAGCAGCTAAAAGAGCACGTGAAGTGACACGACGTAAAGGTGCCCTTGAAATTAGTAGTTTACCAGGTAAATTAGCAGACTGTTCAAGTCGCGACCCTGAAAAAAGTGAATTATATATCGTCGAAGGGGACTCTGCGGGTGGATCGGCTAAAACAGGTCGTGACCGTAAGTATCAGGCAATCTTACCTATTCGTGGGAAAATTTTAAACGTAGAAAAAGCTAGCATGGAAAAAATACTAGCTAATGCTGAAATTCGTTCACTATTCACAGCAATGGGGACTGGTTTTGGTGGGGATTTTGATGTGTCAAAAGCACGTTATCATAAATTAATTATTATGACTGATGCCGATGTCGATGGAGCACATATTAGAACACTTTTATTGACACTATTTTATCGTTATATGCGTCCAATTGTTGAAGCAGGATATGTTTACATTGCACAACCACCATTATATGGAGTGAAACAAGGGAAAAATATTACCTATATCCAACCAGGTAAGGATGCAGACGAGCGTTTGGCTCAGGCAATTTCAGAGTTACCAGCGACACCAAAACCAAGTATTCAACGATACAAAGGATTAGGTGAAATGGATGATCATCAGTTGTGGGATACAACCATGGATCCTGCCAAACGTACCATGTTACGAGTAACGGTAGAAGATGCCGCTAAAGCAGATGCTATATTTGATATGTTGATGGGGGATAAAGTAGAACCTCGTCGTGAATTTATCGAGGCCAATGCACATTATGTTAAGAATTTAGATATTTAAGTAAGGGAGATACGTTCATGTCTGAAGAAATCAGAGAAAATATTCAAGATGTTAATTTGACACAAGAAATGGAAGAATCCTTTATTGATTATGCCATGAGTGTTATTGTGTCTCGTGCATTACCGGATGTAAGAGATGGATTAAAACCTGTTCATCGTCGTATTTTATATGGAATGAATGAAATGGGTGTGACACCTGATAAAGCGCATAAAAAATCAGCTCGTATCGTTGGTGATGTCATGGGGAAATACCATCCCCATGGTGATAGTGCGATTTACGAATCAATGGTCCGTATGGCACAACCATTTAGTTACCGTAATATGTTAGTTGATGGTCATGGTAACTTTGGCTCTGTCGATGGAGATGGAGCAGCTGCGATGCGTTATACGGAAGCACGTATGAGCAAGATTGCGGTTGAGATGTTACGTGATATTAATAAAAATACTGTTAATTTCCAAAAAAACTACGATGAAACAGAAAAAGAACCAGAAGTTTTACCAGCACGTTTCCCGAATCTTTTAGTTAATGGAACAACAGGGATTGCTGTGGGTATGGCAACAAATATACCGCCACACAATTTATCGGAAGTAATTGATGCATTAAAATTATTGATGGAAAATAAAGATGTAACAACGAATGAATTAATGGAGGCTTTACCTGGCCCAGACTTTCCAACTGGTGGACTTGTCATGGGTAAATCAGGGATTCGTAAAGCTTACGAAACAGGTAAAGGATCAATCATTGTTCGTGCGAAAGTCGATATTGAAGAAAAATCAAATGGTCGTGAACGCATTATTGTAACTGAAATCCCATATATGGTGAATAAAGCAAAACTGGTTGAACGTATCGCGGAGTTGCATCGTGAAAAACGTATTGAGGGGATTACTGATTTAAGAGATGAATCTTCACGCGAAGGGATGCGTATTGTGATTGAAATTCGTCGTGATACAAGTGCATCAGTTGTGTTGAATAATTTATATAAATTAACGTCACTACAAACAAGTTTTGGCTTTAATATGTTAGCAATCGTTAAAGGTGTACCAAAAGTTTTAGGATTAAAACCGATTCTAGAGTATTATTTGGAACATCAAGAAGAAGTCATTGTTCGCCGTACAGAATTTGATAAACAAAAAGCAGAAGCTCGTGCGCACATCTTAGAAGGCTTGAGAATTGCATTAGATCATATTGATGAAATTATTAAAATTATTCGTGCATCAGCCTCTGATGATGTGGCAAAAGCGACATTAATGGAAAAATTTGAGTTATCAGATAGACAATCTCAAGCTATTCTAGATATGCGTTTACGTCGTTTAACAGGTTTAGAACGTGAAAAAATTGAAGCAGAGTATCAAGATTTATTGGTATTAATTGCAGATTTAAAAGATATATTAGCTAACCATCATAGAGTATTGGAGATTATCTCTGAAGAATTGGATGAAGTTCAGCGTAAATATGGGGATGCAAGACGGACGGAATTACTTGTAGGAGAAGTATTAAGTCTAGAAGATGAAGATTTAATTGAAGAAGAAGATGTGGTTATTACGTTAACTCATAATGGTTACATCAAACGATTACCAAGTACTGAATTCCGTACCCAAAATCGTGGCGGACGTGGTGTTCAAGGAATGGGCGTTCATGATGATGACTTTGTTGAGAATTTATTATCATGTTCAACACATGATACGTTATTATTCTTTACAGATACAGGTAAGGTTTACCGTGCAAAAGGATATGAAATCCCTGAGTACGGTCGTACAGCTAAGGGGATTCCTGTCATCAATCTATTAGGCATTGATTCTTCAGAAAATATTGAAGCCATTATCAATGTGGAGGGAAAAGCTGATTCTAATCAGTATTTATTCTTCACAACGAAATTAGGAACAGTAAAACGTACGTCTGTTAAAGAATTTGCAAATATCCGTACTAATGGATTAAAGGCAATTGGACTAAAAGAAGGCGATTCATTAATTAATGTGGCATTAACAGATGATGATGACACGATTATTATTGGGACAAATCTTGGGTATTCTGTAACCTTTAAAGCAGAAGCAGTGCGTTCAATGGGGCGTAGTGCAGCAGGTGTTCGTGGTATTCGTCTAAGAGAAAATGATTACGTGATTGGTATGGATATACTGAAACCTGATATGGAAGTATTAGTTATTACCGAAAAAGGATATGGTAAGAGAACACATGCTAAAGAGTATCCAATCAAAGGCCGTGGAGGTAAAGGGATTAAAACCGTTAATATTACTGAGAAAAATGGTCATTTAGTTGGATTAACAACTGTTAGTGGTGAAGAAGACATCATGTTAGTAACTAATAAAGGTGTCATCATTCGTTTTGAGTTAAATTCTGTTTCTCAAACAGGTCGCTCTACACAAGGTGTGCGTTTAATTCGCTTAGAAGAAGATGCTTTAGTATCAACTATGGCAACAATTGAAGTTGAAGAAGAGGATGTTGAAGAGGTTATTGTGACTGAGGAAGTTGAAATGGATGTTACAGTAACAAAGGATGTCAAAGACACTCCTTCTGAAGAATAACAAGCAAATCACTCGAAATCTTGATATTTTGAGTGATTTTTTTAAACAGTACAGTTCAATTAATGGGGTGAATGTATGAACGAAGTTATTTTTATAATAGTTATTGTGGTGATAGTGATTTTTTCAATAGTTTTTATGACGATTAAAGAACGACATAAGTCTCAGCAAATGATTCAAAGGAGATGGAATCAAGATCCTTCAAGTTATTACGAGCCAAACGAGCGAAATTTGATTGAATCTAGTCATTATTTATTTACATTGCTGGAAAAAGAAGGGAATATTAATCACGCAACATGGCAGGATTTGGATTTATTTGATGTTTATAAAAAAATCAATTTAACCTATAGTAAATTTGGCGAAGATATTCTGTATACGTCTTTAAAGGCAATAGATATTAATCCGTCATCAAGTCCATTAATTAACGAAGAGTGGCAATTGTATTTAACGAACCATATGGATGAACGAGCAAAAATTCAATATCGATTGAATCAATTAGGTAAAAAAATAAAAACAAATAGTCTGTATCGTTATTTTTTAGAGGACACATCAATTAAAATGGTTCTATCAAGTTCTTTCATTAAGCTATTTGCTAGTTTACCAATCTTATCATGTATTCTAATGATATTTTCACCAGTTATTGGGATAGGATTATTTATTGCTTCCATTTTTTTAATGTTGTTTTTTATCTAATTTATAAAGCAAAATTAGAGATAGAACTATCTATGCTATCGTATTTTGTTCAAACGGTTAGTGTGTCGAGTAAATTAACGACGATATCTTTTATGGAAAAAGAATTAAAGCGATTAACCAAGCATTTAAAACCTGTATTGAGATATGGTTTCTTCTTTCGTATAAAATCAGGTAGCGATGTTGAGGTGTTAGTTGAATCATTATCAGCCATGTTCTTATTACCATTTCTTTCTTTTCAAATGGTTGATAAAACGTTTCGACAATATCAGAAAGACTTAATTGAATTATGTCTCTTGTTGGGAAAATTAGATGCTAATTGTGGGGTATTGAACTTTAGGCAAATGAATGAATCCTTATGGTGTTTTCCAGAATTTCATGAGGAGCCTACAGTTGAAGTGGAGCACTTAATTCCCCCGTTGATTGACTATCCAATAGCAAATTCATTTGAATGTTACAAAACAGTCCTTATAACAGGTTCTAATGCATCAGGTAAGTCAACCTTTATAAAATCACTAGCAATAAGTTGTGTGCTCTCTCAGACGTTAAATATGGCGTTAGCAACTAGCTTTAAGCTAAGAAGAGGTCTGGTGATGTCTTCTATGGGGATTAGTGACAGTATCAGTCAGGGAGATAGTTATTTTATGTCTGAAATTAAATCATTGAAAGAGATGATTCAGCAAGTAGAAACAGGAATCTTTTCATATTGTTTCATTGATGAAATCTTACGTGGAACAAATACAATTGAAAGAATTGGTGCCTCAGCTAATACAATAAAATGGCTTAGTCAAAGAAATTGTTTACTATTTGTTGCAACACACGGTATAGAGTTACCACATATTTTATCAAATTATTGTCAAATGATTTATTTTTCGGAGAATATTAAAGATGATTCGTTTGAATTTGATTATAAATTGAAATACGGTATTAATACGAAACGAAATGCTATTAAACTATTAGAGTTAGTAGACTTTCCAAAAGAAATCACCGATGAAGCAATAGAGGATATTGCTCAATTTGAAGAAACACATCATTGGGATAATATAGAATAAGTGAATAAAGATTATCTTTTTATTGCAATATGATATCAAAAAGAGTATAATTTAATACTGTGAGTAAATGAAAATTTACTCTCCTTGTTCCTTATAATTAAGGAACCTTTAGTCCATAAGGAGGTGAAAATCAATGAGTCAGGTATCAAATTATGAAATCATGTATATAATTCGTCCTAACATTGATGAGGAAGCAAAAAATGCTCTAGTAAATCGTTTCGATTCAATCTTGAAAGATAACGGAGCAGAAGTTTTGGAATCTAAACAATGGGAAAAACGTCGTTTAGCTTACGAAATCCAAAATTTCCGTGAAGGTATCTACCATATCGTTAAAGTTTCTTCTACAGATGCTGCAGCAATCAATGAATTTGATCGTTTAGCAAAAATCAATGATGACATTTTACGTCACATGATTGTTAAAGAAGAAAACTAATAATGTTTCACGTGAAACATTTATAACGAAAGGAGATTAACCAATGATTAACAATGTTGTATTGGTAGGTAGACTTACTCGAGACCCAGATTTGAGATATACGTCAAATGGTTCTGCCGTAGCCACTTTTAACTTGGCTGTTAATCGTAATTTTACTAATCAAAGTGGAGAACGAGAAGCAGATTTTGTTAACTGTGTTATTTGGAGAAAATCAGCTGAAACCCTAGCTAATTATGCTAAAAAAGGGACTCTATTAGGAGTAGTTGGACGTATTCAAACTAGAAATTACGAGAATCAACAGGGACAAAGAGTGTATGTAACTGAAGTGGTTTGTGAGAATTTTCAATTATTAGAATCTAAAAATGCATCAAATCAAAGACAGCAGCAAACTGGTGGGTTTGATAATAATGCAGGCGGATTTAATGATTTTTCTCAAAATAACCAAAATACACAATCATCATTTGGCCAATCTTCAAGTAATGACATGCCGAACTTCGATCGTGATAACAGTAATCCTTTTGGAAACTCATCATCGATAGATATTTCGGATGACGATTTACCATTCTAATATAGAGGAGGGCATATAATGGCAGCTCAACAAAGAAGAGGCGGACGCCGTCGTCGTAAAGTATGTTACTTTACAGCTAACCATATTGATCATATCGATTACAAAGATGTTGAATTATTATCTCGCTTTGTTTCAGAACGTGGTAAAATTTTACCTCGTCGTGTAACAGGGACTTGTGCTAAACATCAACGTAAATTAACGATTGCAATTAAACGTGCAAGAATTATGGGATTATTACCATTCGTTAGTGAAGACTAATAAAACCAAGAGACATTCATTTTGAATGTCTCTTTTTGTTTCACGTGAAACAATGAAGAATAGTTTAGAAATACTATGAATTATGGTAAAATAAAAAGAGTATATAACTAGAATCGTTAGGAGAGTGGATATAGATGAAAGTTATCTTTTTAGAAGATGTAAAAGGAAAAGGAAAAAAAGGTGAAGTGAAAGATGTTGCAGTAGGATATGCTCAAAACTTTTTAATTAAAAAAGGATTAGCTAAAGAAGCAACAGCTCAAAGCTTAAGTGAACTTAAAGGGAAAGAAAAAGCAAAAGCTAAAGAAGATGCAGAAGTATTAGAAGAAGCAAAAAAATTAAAAGAAACATTTGAAACTGAAGGATTTGAAGTTGTTATAAAATCAAAAGCGGGAGAAGATGGTCGCTTATTTGGTTCTATCCCTTCTAAACAAGTAGCAGATGGACTTCAAAAGCAACATAAAATAAAAGTAGATAAACGCAAAATTGAAATGGAACAACCAATTAAAGCACTAGGATATACAACTGTTCCAGTGAAATTACATAAAGAAGTGGTAGCCAAACTACGTGTACATGTAGTGGTTGAGTAACCGGGAAATTGAGGATTTAGTCTATGGAACTTATTCAACAAGATAGAGTGCCACCTCAAAGTATCGAGGCAGAACAAGCAGTTTTAGGTTCTGTCTTTTTAAATGCAGATGCTTTGATTGAGGCAATGGAATATATTGATTCAGCTGATTTTTATCGACGATCACATCAGTTACTTTTCCAAACTATGTTAGATTTGAATAATCGTAATGAAGCGATTGATGTGATTACGATGAAAACAGAGTTGGAACAAAAGCAATTGTTAGAAGATGTTGGTGGGATTAGTTACTTATCTGAGTTAACAACAAGCGTTCCAACAGCAGCCAATGTGGGCCACTATGCAAAAATTGTGGAACAAAAATCGTTATTACGACGTTTAATACAAACAGCAACAGACATAGTAACAAAAGGCTTTGAACAAGACGAAGATGTTGAATTTATCTTAGATGAAGCAGAACGTCAAATTTTAGAAGTTTCTGAAAAAAGAAATAGAAGTGGTTTTTTAGCGATTTCAGATGTATTGAGTGATTCGATTGCTCAAATAGAACAACTCTCACAACAAGGTGATGATATTACAGGGTTACCAACAGGGTATCATGCACTCGATAAGATGACTGCAGGACTTCAATCAGAAGAGCTTATTATATTAGCTGCACGTCCCGCTGTAGGGAAAACAGCCTTTGCTTTAAATATCGCACAAAACGTAGGAACAAAAACGGATGAATCAGTTGCTATTTTTAGTCTAGAAATGAGTGCAGAATCTTTAGTGAATCGTATGTTATGTTCAGAAGGATCTATTGAAGCAAGTCATTTAAAAACAGGTCAATTAACAGATGAAGAATGGAATAGTTTAATTGTCGCAATGGGAAGTTTATCAAGAGCTAATATTTTTATAGATGATACACCAGGTATTAAAATATCTGAAATTCGGGCGAAGTGTCGGAAATTAGCTCAAGAGCAAGGTGATTTAGGTCTTATTCTAATTGATTATTTACAGTTGATAGAGGGGACAGGGCGAGAAAATAGACAACAGGAAGTATCTGAAATTTCGCGTCAACTAAAGAAACTTGCTAAAGAATTGAAAGTACCTGTCATTGCTTTATCACAATTATCTCGTGGGGTGGAGCAAAGGCAAGATAAACGTCCAGTGTTAAGTGATATTCGTGAATCAGGTTCTATTGAGCAAGATGCAGATATAGTAGCCTTTTTATATCGTGATGATTATTATCAACGTGATGGTGAAGACGGTGATGATGAACCCGCTCAAGAATCTAATAATATTATTGAAGTGATTATAGAAAAAAATAGAAGTGGCGCAAGAGGGACAGTCGAGTTAATGTTTATTAAAGAATATAATAAATTTACCTCCATTTCTCCAAGAGAAGAATTTTAATATTCGTAATTTGTGATAAAAACGTGTTTTTTTTATTTTAATGTTCTGTTTTAGTTGTGTTGAAATCTTTTTTTTGATAATATAGTTAGGTAATGAATAAAAGAGAAGAACGGAGTGTTCATATGTCATCAGTTGTAGTAGTCGGAACTCAGTGGGGAGACGAAGGTAAAGGGAAAATCACTGATTTTTTAAGCGAAAATGCAGAAATCATTGCAAGATACCAAGGTGGAGACAATGCAGGCCACACTATTCAATTTGATGGAACAACCTATAAGCTTCACTTAATTCCATCAGGTATTTTTTATCAAGATAAAATAAGCGTGATTGGTAATGGTGTAGTCGTTAATCCAAAATCATTAATTAAAGAATTAAACTATTTAAAAGAACATAATATTCCAACAACTAATTTAAGAATTTCAGATAGAGCACACGTTATTTTACCTTATCATATTCTTTTAGATCAGTTACAAGAAGAGGCTAAAGGTGATCAAAAAATCGGAACAACGATTAAAGGGATTGGACCTGCATATATGGATAAAGCAGCTCGTGTGGGTATTAGAATAGCTGATTTATTAGATAAAGAGATTTTTGAAGAACGATTAAAAATAAATTTAGAAGAAAAAAACAAATTATTTACCAAAATCTATGAAGTAGATCCTATTTCATTTGAAGAAGTGTTTGAAGAATACTATGAGTATGGTCAATTAATTAAAGAATACGTAACTGATACATCAGTTATCTTAAATGAAGCCTTAGATAATGGGAAACATGTACTATTTGAAGGTGCTCAAGGTGTTATGTTGGATATTGATCAAGGTACTTATCCATTTGTTACCTCATCAAATCCATTAGCTGGAGGCGTGACAATTGGAACAGGTGTAGGACCTTCCAAAATTGATAAAGTGGTGGGTGTTTGTAAAGCTTATACCTCTCGTGTAGGTGATGGACCATTCCCAACAGAACTATTTGATGAAACAGGTCATCAAATTAGAGAAGTTGGTCGTGAATATGGTACAACAACAGGTCGACCAAGACGTGTTGGTTGGTTTGATAGTGTTGTGATGAGACATTCTAGACGTGTATCAGGTATCACTAACCTATCATTAAATTCAATCGATGTTTTAACAGGTTTACCTGTCATTAAAATTTGCGTGGCTTATGAGTTAGATGGAAAAGAAATCACTCATTATCCAGCAAGTTTGAAAGAATTATCGAGATGTAAACCAATTTATGAAGAATTACCAGGGTGGACGGAAGATATTACTGGTTGTAAAACATTAGAAGAATTACCAGAAAATGCTAGAAACTATGTTAAACGTGTTTCTGAGTTAGTAGATGTTAGAATTTCAACGTTTTCTGTTGGTCCTGATAGAACACAAACAAATATTTTAGAAAATGTTTGGGAACAAATTTAAATACCCAATAAATATAAAAAAAATAGAGAGTTATCGAACTCTCTATTTTTTTATTATATAATAAAGTGAAACCAATGATAGGGAGAAAATAAAAATGACTTATAAATTTGATTTGTTGGTAGATTCCTGTTGTGATTTAACACATGATGAATTAGAGGAAACAGGTATTAAAAAAATTAGTATGACGATTCAATTGGATAATAAAGAATATATTGATGATTTTCAGGAAACCTTTGATTACAATTGGTTTATGACAGAACTTAAAAATGGAGCAACGCCAAGTACGTCACAAATTAATATTGGGAATTATTTAGATATCTTTAAAGATTATGTCGGTCAGAGCCAACCCTTGCTATATGTTTGCTTTTCATCAGGTTTAAGTGGCTCATATAATAATGCGATGACAGCTTTATCTATGCTAGAAGAAGAGCATGGAAAACTACCAATTACGATTATTGATTCATTAGCCGCTTGCTTAGGAGAAGGGCTTCTTGTTAAAAATGTTTTAAATTTTAGGAGACAAGGAAAAACATTAGAAGAAGTGGTAGCTTGGTTAGAGGAAATGTCCCCAAGACTACATTCATGGGTGACCGTTGATGATTTGAAACATTTAGAGCGTGGAGGAAGAATCTCTAAAACATCTGCTGTGATTGGGAGTATGATTAAAGTGAAACCAATTATCTGTATGAATGCTGAAGGAAAATTAATTAATACAGGCAAAGTACGTGGACGTAAGCATTCATTAGAAAAAATAGCTGAATTAACCAAAGAAACCATTGAACAAGAAGACGGACAAGATATTTTAATTGCTTATGCTGGAGATAAGGAATCTGGTGAAAAATTAAAAGCTATTTTACAAGATAAAGTATCGGTAAAAAGTATTTCAGTCAAACCAATGGGACCTACCATTGCTAGCCATACAGGATACGGTGCATTAGCAATTTTTTCATTCGGTATTATTAGATAAATAACAATAAAGATGTCTATTATTTTGAGTTTATAGATATCTTTATTGTTATTTTATTAGTCATTAATTATTAAAAAGGGTATAATTATATCATCATTAAAATTGGGAGTTGGGCTACGTGGAGTTTTTTACATATAATTATTTTGTTAATCAATCTAGTAATAGTCATATTTATCAATACTTATTAGTTATATTAGTCTTATTGATAGTTTTGTTATTTATTTTAAAGCGCTCTAAAAATAAAAGCCGGTTAAAATATCGTGATTTAATTATTTTATTATCGTTACTATTAGTTTTTTTGATTGGTATACAAACAAATGACTATCAGAAAGGAAAAGCAGAAAAGGGAAATTACTCCCAAATGATTTTCTTTTTAGAAGCGGTTAGTAAAAAAAAATTAGTTGATCCGGAGACAATTAGTGTTAATTACAAGTATTTAAAGGATGAGATGGTGTTAAAAATAAACAATAAATATTATCAAGTGAATTTTAATAGTGATTTTACGACATTTAAATTAGAAGAAACTGTACTGGTAAATGATGAATCAATAAAAGTAACAGGGAAGTGATGACATGAAGGAATATTTAGATATAGGGATAAAGCTAGCTATTGGGATTATTACATTAATTTTTCAAATGAATTTATTAGGAAAAGCAAACTTGGCACCAACTTCACCACTTGATCAACTACAGAACTTTGTTTTAGGGGGCATTATAGGTGGGATGATTTATAATGCACAAATATCTATTCTACAGTATTTCTTAGTATTGGTTATGTGGACATTTTTAGTGACATTATTTAAATATTTAAAAGAAAATGTTGCGATTGTCAAAAAAATGATTGATGGTTATCCTACAACGTTGATAAAAAATGGTGAGGTGTTAGTAGATGAGTGTACTAAAAAAGGCATTTCTGCTAACGATTTGATGTTTAAATTAAGAACAGCCAATGTCTATGAAACACGTTCGGTTAAGCGAGCGATCCAAGAACAGAATGGTCAGCTGACTATTATTTTATATGGAGAAGAAAACGTGAAGTACCCTCTAATTACAAATGGGTATATCAATCAAGACGTGTTAGAGATGATTGAGCGTGATAACTCTTGGTTATTTAATGAACTGAATAAACAAGAAGCTGAGGTACAAAATGTTTACTTAGGTGAATGGGTAAATGGGGAGTTAATTCTTAGTTTATATGATTAAAAAAACCAGTTATGTTTTTAGGCATAACTGGTTTTGATTATTTGAATATCGTTTTTAATTGTTCTTTCACAGTAGGATTTTCTAAAAACTCATCATACGTGGTCTCAGCACGATCAATTACTCCTTGATCAGAAACAGCAATGATACGATTTGCTGTTGTTTGGATAAATTGATGGTCATGTGACGCAAATAAAATGGAACCACTAAAGGCGATCAACCCATCATTTAGTGCTGTAATTGATTCCAAATCCAAATGGTTTGTAGGATCATCTAGCACTAATACATTTGCTTTAGATAACATTAATTTAGATAACATACAACGAACTTTTTCTCCCCCAGATAACACGTTAACAGATTTTAATACGTCTTCTCCAGAGAATAACATGCGACCTAAGAAGCTACGTAGGAACGTATTATCATTTTCTTCTTTTGAAGCATATTGACGTAACCAATCTACGATGGTCATGTCATTATTAAATTCATCTGTTGTATCCTTAGGTAAGTAAGCTTGAGAAGTTGTTACACCCCAGCGAACTGTTCCTGAATCAGGTTCCATTTCTCCCATAATAATTTTAAAAAGAATCGTTGTCGTAATATCATCTTTTGCGATAAAAGCTACTTTATCATCTTTTCTTAATGTGAAAGAGATATTATCAAGAATTTTTTTACCATCAATTGTTTTAGAAATATTTTCAACTTGCAATAAATCATTTCCAATTTCACGTTCAGGATTAAACCCAACGAATGGATAGCGACGAGATGATGGTTGAATATCATCTAATTCGATTTTTTCTAACATTTTTTTACGAGAAGTTGCTTGCTTAGATTTAGAAGCATTCGCGCTAAATCTTGCGATAAAGGCTTGTAATTCTTTGACTTTTTCTTCTTTTTTTGCGTTTTGATCAGCTTGAAGTCTGGCTGCTAATTGGCTAGACTCTAACCAAAAATCGTAGTTTCCAACATACAGTTTGATTTTTCCAAAATCTAAGTCAGCCATGTGTGTGCAGACTTTATTTAGAAAGTGGCGGTCATGGGAAACGGTAATAACAGTATTATCAAAGTTGATTAAGAATTCTTCTAGCCATGCGATAGACTCTCTATCTAAACCGTTAGTCGGCTCATCTAGTAGTAGAACATCTGGTTGTCCAAAAAGAGCTTGAGCAAGTAATACTTTAACTTTTTGACCAGCATTTAGTTCAGACATTTTTAGAGAATGTAAGTCTTCCGTAATATTTAAACCTTGGAGTAAACTAGCTGCTTCGGGTTCTGCTTCCCAACCATTTAATTCAGCAAATTCTCCTTCAAGTTCTGCTGCTTTAATCCCATCTTCATCAGAAAAATCTTCTTTCATATAAATGGCATTTTTTTCTTGCATGACTTCATAAAGACGTTTGTGTCCCATAATGACAGTATCTATAACCGTTTCATCTTCATAGTCGAAATGATTTTGTTTAAGAGTAGCTAGACGTTCATCAGGTCCTAGAGCAACATAACCAGTTGACGGCTCAATTTCATTTGAAAGTATTTTTAAAAAGGTTGACTTTCCAGCACCATTTGCCCCAATTAATCCATAACAGTTTCCTGGTGTGAATTTGATGTTTACATCATCGAATAATTTTCTATCCGGGAATTGTAAACTTACATCTGAAACAGTAATCAAAATAAATCCCTCACTTTTTCTTTATTAGTGTATTTGTCTATCGTATCTCCCCGATTATATCGGGTTTAAACACTTGGTGCAACCATATCAATAAAAAGAACCTTAATCTTTTGCTAGATTAAGGTTTAAAAAGTTCGTTGTAAAATCGATTTCGTGATGTCGTAGATGGTTTCTTTAGTCTGTTGTTGATTATTTGGTAATGATTGGATAGTGTCTAGTGCCCTGTTAGTATAGTGAGAAGCTAAGTCATAGGCCTTCTCAACACCGTGACATTCAATGACTAACTCATGGATCTGTTTTGCATCCTCTTGCGTCATGTTTTCTTTTTTACTTAATATTGGTTCAAAAAGAAGTGGGTGTTCAGCAATGCTACATATCAGAGGTAAGCTGTAAACACCTTGACGAACATCTTCTAAAACAGGCTTACCGAGTGTTTCTTCATTTTGTGAATAATCTAAAATATCATCCACAATTTGAAAGGCTAAACCGATGTCTTTACCAATTTCGCGACATTTATTTGCCAGTTTTTTCCCACCACCATTTTCATAACAACCAACAAAACAACTTAAGGCAAATAATTCAGCTGTTTTACCTGTAATGTTGGCTAAATAGTCATCAATTGTGACATTCATATTGTATCGTTCACTCATTTGTCCTAATTCACCAAGTAGCACTTTTTCCATACTAGTTGTATTGAGTTCAATACTTTTTAGAGAACTTTGATATTGGATTAATAATTTAAAACAAATAATAAAAAGGTAATCCCCAGAATAAACCGCAACATCCGTGCTAAAGGTTGAATTTAGGGTTGCTGTGCCACGCCTTGTATCAGCCACATCGACAATGTCATCATGAATAAGAGTTGCTGTATGTAAGGTTTCTATTGCAGCGGCTAGTGCGATGGTTTTCTTTTTATCTATTTTTGTACCAAATTCAGCAAATAATAGTAGATACGCAGGACGTAATAATTTACCGCCAGAATGAAAAATAGCTAATATAGCTTCTTCGACTTCTTTATTAGGTAGCGAGATAGAATCTGAAATGAGATTAAGTGTTTTTTGTAAATCTTTTTTTAAGGACGGATATGACGTCCACATAGCATGAGGTTCCATCAATAGTCTCCTTATTTTAGAGTGTGTTTATCATAAGCTAATTGAAATTCTTGAAGTGTTTTGACATGTTGCATTAAATAATTTGCAGCAATCCCAATGGCAATTCCAGCTAAAATCCCAATCCATGACAGGATGGGTAGGTATAACATGACCGTCCATGATTTAGCAATCCAACTTGCAACAATTAATTGTCCTACATTATGTAAAAATCCACCACATGCACTAATCCCAATAGTGCTAATACGTTTTGGCCCTAGTTGTTTTAGGAAGATCATTCCAAAATAACTTAGAAAAGCACCAGCAGCACTATACATTAGGGTGGAAACTGTTCCTCCAAGTAGTGTGGTTAGAAATAGTCTTAAAACCACTAATGTGAAACTATCTTTCATAGGCATCGTAAAAATGGCAATGATGGTGATTAAATTAGCTAATCCTAATTTTGCTCCTGGAGCAAAGGCAAAAGGGAAGGGAATCATATTTTCAAGTAATCCTATGATAACACCTTGAGCAACAAGTAACGCAATATAGATAATTTTTTTATTTTTGGACATGATTATTCTCCTATCATAGTGAGAATACTATCAATTTATTCATTGTGCAATACTTTGAATAAAAAGAAAGTTCTAGAAAATAATTTCTAGAACTTTCTTATGACGTATTTTAGGTTTAAGATTTTTCTCCGTATCGAGATTTCACATCTCCATACCACCAATTACCTAATTTACGTTGAATCCACGGCATAACCCATTTGTCTAATCCAAAGGCACGACCTGAACCATTCATTAAGGCGAATGCTACGAATAAGAACCAAATGTTTACCCAGTAGAACATTCCTGATAAACAGAACATTACAACTAAAACAATAGTGGTTGCATTAGCTAACCAAGTAAATAACCCAACGATAATTGCAAGAGCAAGAGCCACTTCAAATAATGTCATAAATTTTTGCATAAATAATGCGACTTCAGTATTTGGCATCATGAATTTCATGATTGAACCAAACCAATCAGGCATTGATTTAAAGACAAGCATTGGTTCTTCACCAAAGGCATAACTTAAACCAAACGTTGGATCTGGCGTAACGGTAGTCGCTGCTTCAGCTGCTTGAGACGCACCAGATGTTGCATCGGCAGGCTGTAGCCATTCAAATGGGAAAGCAACAGTATTGGTAAACCATGAGCCATCACCAAACCATGTACTAGGTTGTAAGACTTTACCATTACCAACAACTTTTTTCATTGCTTCAACTAACCAAACACAACCATAGAAAACACGTAAAGGAACTGACCATAAGACGTTGCTATTACGTGAAGTATGACCTCTAAAGACGTTACGTTCATCTTTAATACGGAAAAATTCATGCATGATATATTGGAACATATAATATCCTGAACGAATATCGAAGAAGTAACGTAAATTGATGATGTGTTTCATCAACATTGCAAAGAATCCACTTAAATGATATTTATCAAAGACACAAGCAACAGCATACTTAGAACCAATGGATACCATGAAGCCATCATATTTTCCTTTATAAGCTTCTTTTTCAGTGCCGTTGATAGTAGCTAAAATATTTTTTGCTGCACACAGACCTGTTTGTTCAGCAGCTTGAACGATTTGTGGTGTTGGACGGTTTTCTTTGTCAGATTCTTCAAAGTAAACTAAATCCCCAACCACATAAATCCCTTTGTCTTCAAATCCTTTTGCTTGCATGTATTCGTTTGAAACCAAACGATTAGCACGAGCAGCAGGCATATCAAATTTTTCAGCGTCACTGTTTGCTTTGACACCAGCAGTCCAAATTAATGTGTGTGTTGGAATTTTTTCACCAGATTTTAACACGATATGGTCATCATTTACTTCAACGATTGGCATATCTTTTAAGATGCTAACCCCTTTTTTGGTTAGATATTTTTCAGCTTTAGCAGCATCGTTACGGTCTAACATGTTTAAAATCGTAGGGGCTGCTTCGACAACCATTAAGTTAATATCTTCTGGTTTAATTTTGTTGTTTTTAGCTAATCTATCTTTCCAGTCGATTAATTCACCGACCATCTCGATACCGGTAAATCCAGAACCACAAACAACAAAATTCAACATGGCGTTACGTTTGGCTTCATCAGGTTCAACTGCTGCTAAAGCAACGGTACGCTCGATGTGTTCTCTGATTTTAATGGCATCATCCATTGACCATAATGTAAACCCATGTTCTTTTACACCAGGTGTACCAAAGTCATTAGGTTCTCCCCCCATACCTAATACTAGGTAGTCAAAAGAATAAGAACCTTGTTGTGTTTTCACCACTTTTTTCTCTTTATCAATCGTTGTGACAGTATCTGTTACAATACTTACATTTTTACGTTTACAAAATAAGCGTTGTAAATCATATTGGATGGCTTCAGGTTCAACACGTCCCCCTGCAACCTCATGTAATTCTGTCATCATTGTTTGATAAGAATGACGATCAATCAATGTGATATGAGCATCTGGATTTTTTTTCAATTTTTTTGATAACATTTTTGTAGCAGCTATTCCAGAATAACCTGCTCCGACAACAACTATCTCAGTCTTTGCCATAAAACACTCTCCTTTATTTGTATAAAATAGTTTGTGAATTGTGCAGAATATGAATAAATAATAACAACGTGAAAAATTTTACACAATTACTTACAATTATACAGTGTTATAAAAAAAAAGTCTAACAAATCTTTGTATTTAGTGAAAATGGTAGGAATTAAGAGTCAGATTAGAAAGTTGTGAAAAAATGAATAAAGTTATTGAAAGGCGTTGCAATTTTAGTCACAATGTTATAAAATGACAAGTGATTAGAAGTTCACAAAGAATATAAAAAGGCGGGTTATTCATATGAAAATTAAAAAATTAGTATCAGGTATCACAATGTTAGCTTTAACAACAGTATTATTAGCAGCTTGTGGTGGGGACAAAAAAGATGATACAGCTGCTTCATCAAGCACAGAAGCATCAAGCTCAGCTGTAGCTAAAGATTCATCATCAACAGAAGAATCATCAATGACAATTGGTGAATTAAAAGATGGCGAATATAAATTAGAAGAAAAAAATTATAACAATGGGTACCGTGTTGTATTTACTATCGTAGTAAAAGATGGCAAAATTACTGAATCTAACTATGATAACGTAAATGAAGAAGGTAAATCAAAAGTTGACGATGCTGAATACAACAAAAAAATGGAAGAAGTGGCAAAAACTTCACCAGAAAAATACATTCCTGAGTTAAACAAAGAATTATTAGAAAAACAAAACCCTTCAGATATTGATACAATTACTGGAGCAACTCACTCAACAGATAGCTTCAAAGAATATGCTAAACAATTAATTGAAGCAGCTGAAAAAGGTGACACTAAAACAATTGAAATTGACAACCAAGTAGAAAAATAAAGTTGACTTTTGTTAAAATAATGAGTGGCAAGCTATTAAGTTTGCCACTATTTTTATTGTTAATCATTTATAGCGAGGGAAGTATGTATGAAAAAAAAATTAACCACTAGTGTTGTATTATTAGCATTAACCAGCCTTTTAGTGGCAGGCTGTTCAGATAAAAAAACAGAAAAAAGTACTGATACCAAACAAGAAAAACTCGTCAAAGAGCCATATTCTGAAAGACAATTTTTAATGGGAACTTATGTACAAGTAAAAATATATAATGAAGGTAAAGAAGATGTTTTAAAAAAAGCGTTTGATCGCATTGGTGTATTAGATAGAGAAATTACGGTTAATGAAAAAGGATCAGAAGTGGACGACATCAATGAACAAGCTGGTATAAAACCAGTTAAAGTAAGTTCAGATGTGTATGATTTAATTAAAGCTGCCGTACACTATACAGAAGATTCTAATGGTGGATTTGACTTAGCCATTGGGCCAATTACTCAACTTTGGCATATCGGATTTGATGATGCGAGAAAACCAGAACAAAGTGAAATCGATCAAGAATTGAAAAAAGTGGACTATAAAAAAGTTGTATTAAATGATAAAGAACAAACCGTTTATTTAGAAGAAAAAGGGATGAGCTTAGATTTAGGAGCCATTGCTAAAGGATATATTACAGACGAAGTAGTCGATGTTTTAAAAGAAAATGGTGTAACAAGTGCTATTGTCGATTTAGGTGGAAATGTCTATGTGTTAGGTGATAACCCTAAAAGTGAATCTGGCAATTGGAAAGTCGGTATTCAAGATCCTAATGAAGCAAGAAATACTGTTGTTGGAACGGTAGAAGAAAAAAATAAATCGCTTGTTACATCAGGAATCTATGAACGTTATTTAAAAGTAGGAGACGATGTATATCATCATTTGTTTAATTCAAAAACAGGGTATCCATTTGATAATGATATTGCAGGTGTGACGATTGTTTCAGATACTTCTATTGCAGGAGATGCTTTATCAACGGCAGTTTTTTCTAAAGGTGTTAAAGAAGGAATGGCCTATGTTGATAGTTTAGATGGGGTGGATGCCATTTTTATTACAAAAGAAGATGATATCTATATTAGCAAGGGATTACAAGGTAATTTCAAATTAAATGAAGACTCTCCTTATAAAGTAAAAGATATTAAAGAGTTGAAATAGATTTAAAAAAGGAGAGGGTTGTTTATGTCAGTATTTTTTGAATTGGTGGAAATTCGCACCAAATTAGCGAGTATTTTTCCTTATTTTATTGGATTGCTATTTTCTTTATACTACTTTGGTCAAGTGAATTGGTTTAATATGTGTTTGTTTTTTATCGGAATGTTTGTGTTTGATATGGCAACAACTGCCATCAATAATTTAATGGATTATTTAAAAGCAAAAGATGATAGTTATCAACAATTAACTAATATTATTGGAAAAGCTGGGTTGGAAGTGTCGAAAGTTCGAAATATGATTATTGCGATGATTACTTTTTCAAGTGTCATTGGGTTATGGCTTGTATTTCGGACTAGTTTGTTACTATTGCCTATGGGTGGTCTATGCTTTTTGATTGGTATTTTTTACACGTTTGGACCAGTCCCACTATCAAGAATGCCATTAGGAGAATTATTTAGTGGTGTCACCATGGGATTTGGGATATTTTTCATCACATTGTATTTAAACATCTATGATACTGGATTTTTATCACTCAATTTTTTAAATGGACAATTTTTATTATCTGGCAATATAAAAGAATTAATAGTCAGTGTTTGGGCATCTATCCCTATGATGTTTACTATAGCTAATATTATGCTAGCCAATAATTTGTGTGATTTAGATCAAGATATTTTAAATCATCGCTATACGTTACCTTTTTATATAGGTAGAAAACAAGGGGTGTATCTGTTTGATTTGTTGATGTATAGTTGCTATATTGTGATTGTACTAGGTGTTTTAGTTGGAATTTACCACTGGAGCATGTTAGTTGTGTTATTAACCTTTCCTATAGTTAAAAAGAATGTGTCATTATTCAACCAAAAACAAGAAAAAGCAACCACTTTTTCAGTGGCAATCAAGAATTTAGTATTGTTTAATGGATCGCAGATTATTGGTTTACTATTGGGGTTATTATTGAGAAAATAGATTAAAAGCATTTTATAGTGGTTTTACTCGTAGGTAAAGCGATTATAAAATGCTTTTTTGTGCTCTATATAGTAAAATTAACTTACTCAAAAAGGGGGAAAAGACATGACAAAAAAACAATATCACTGTGAAAAATGTGGTTGCTTAGAATACACAGCAGATCAGATACAAGCAACAGGTGGCGATTTTTCCAAATTATTTAATGTTCAAAATAAAAAATTTACTACAATTAGTTGTAAAGAATGTGGCTTTACCGAATTATATCGTAATGAAACATCAACAGGAATGAATGTGTTAGATTTCTTAATGGGTGGATAGGTAAATACAAACGATTTATAAACAGAAAATAAAAAATAACACACTTTTTAAGTGTTTTCTAATTTTAAACATACGTTTTTTATAAAAAAACCACAATAAACCATATAATGTCGTTTAAAACGTTGAATTAAGACTCTCTGATGTTATAATGTTTGTGTATATTACATAAAATTATATAATAGGGAGAGTTTGATTAAAATGAAAAAAGTTAAGTTAACAACTGTAACGCTTGCTTTATTAGCTGGAACAGTCGTAGCTCCGTTAATAAGTGTAGCAGAAGAAAGTCCAATAAAACCAACATCTGAAGTAAAAAAAGAAGCAGATTTGGAAGCAAAAAAATTAGAATTAACGAAAAAAGTTAATGAGTTGTTTGATTATGCTAATGATCCAGCAGAAGAATCAATGAAATTATTGAAAGATGTGGATGCAGCGAAAACATTTGAAGATTTGGATAAAGTTAATACAGCAGTAGCTGAAAAAATTAAAGCCAAGGAAGTTGCTAAAGAAGCAAAGACAGCTAAGGAAGCAGAACAAACTTTAGAAGCAAAACGATTAGAAGTACTAAAAGCAATTAATGATTCATTTGACTATGCTAATGATCCAGCAGAAGAATCAAATAAATTGATAGAAGCAGCTCAAGCAGCAACGACAATGGAAGATTT
>NZ_NGJT01000022.1 GCF_003950315.1 Vagococcus bubulae | reverse complement strand
GCGTTTCTTTCAGTGTATACCCCCCGATTAAGGCTGGAACAGTTTGATATTTGGAACCGATTGGCCCAGATATTGAACTGCTAGTTTTAATCTCATTCCCATCTTCATCAACATATTTGATAATGACATTTCCATCATTTTGTATAGGCGGATTAGGAACAATTGCTTTATATACATAGGTTACGATGATATCTTCTTCTGTGTAAGTTCCTTCAAAATTACTCGGTGTTTCT
Source organism: Vagococcus bubulae (assembly GCF_003950315.1). Taxonomy (GTDB): domain Bacteria; phylum Bacillota; class Bacilli; order Lactobacillales; family Vagococcaceae; genus Vagococcus; species Vagococcus bubulae. Next base: position 31,091 of record NZ_NGJT01000022.1, on the reverse strand, counting down.
GTGACCATATAACCATTAATTTTAATAGGGGTAGTTTTGTAATATGAACCAATCAATCCAGATATTGAGTCACTATCTTCAATCTCGTTTCCATCTTCATCAACGTATTTGATAATAACTTTTCCCTCATGTTTTTTGTATGGCACATTTATAATTTGAGGTTCGTTAGTATAACTTCCTTTAACTACTGATTGGTCAGGGTCAACAATGGTGTAATCTGTAATACTTGGTGAATCTACGGAAAAATATGTACCTGATTTTTTAGAATCGAGTACCGTAGATTGTAGAATACTTCCACTTTCCTCATCAATATAATTAATCGTTATTCGGCTATCAATGACTGTTAGTATTAATGATTTAGTCACCACGTTTCCATCGTCATCACTCACCGTATATATTACAGGATATTTTCCAGCTGTAGTAAGATCGACCTTGCTATCATCAATTTGAACTTTCGAAGTTATATCTTTTTTTGAGCCGTCTGGTTGAGGATCAAAAGCGTAAAGATCTAGCCTATAATCAGGTTCTTCACCAATTAAGATAGAAAAATCATCTCTTATATTAAGGTTAGGTAGCCATCCAGTTCCAGTGGATGTAGCATAAGTAATGGCATTCATGACGGGTTTGTCTTTATTAGAATATATTATTGAGCCGTTTTCATCAAATAATTCTGCATGATAGAATAAAGTTGTTGGATTGTCAAAATCTAAGTTGTCAACCTTCATGCCAAAAGCAAACAACTCTTCTTTTGTGTTACCGATAAGATTACCTGTATCAATTTCATAAAAGTAAGATCCGTTTTCTTCGGTTAGAGTGATTTTTTTAGTATTTTCATTCCCGTTTGTTCGATTTAAGCTATATAGATAGATATTATCCCATTCGATTTTACCTGGTCCTTCAGTTTTAAAAGTTACTCTAATTTTTTCAGGAACATATTTAGGATCAATTAAATCATAACGAATCACATATTGTGGAATAAAAATTCCTTCTTGGCTGTTTCTTATATAGATGAAGGGGTCGTTAAAAAGAGTATTATTAGTAAGGTTTTTAGCTAAATCTTCAAACCCAATACATGTCTTGTCAGCTAAAGGAGAGTTAGGCCCATCAATTCCAGTATATACGGGAATTGGCACATTAGGATCAACGTATATAGAATTAACCAGTATGGTATCAGTATCGTGCGTTATATTTTTATAAGTGTATGAATTATTTATATTAAATTCACAGTTTTCTTTATCTAGATTGTTGTGATAAGTTTCTCTTGAAAACCCAATACTCATGTTTGGTGAATCTAAACCATCATATTTCGGTGTTAAGGTGATAGTTAGTTTGTTATCCACTATTGATTTTTCATGAGTAAATATATTTGTACTGTCATTAAATATAATACTATCGACAAATTTTTGGAATATTTCTTCATTGTAGGGTTCTTCTGCAGTATACGTTAATGTAATTACGTCATCCTTATTGACTTCACCATTAAATTTGATTAGAGTTTCTAAAGTACCTGCTTGTGAATTGGAGGCATTAGTAGTGGTAACGTTGACTGTTGTTTTTGACGAGCCTTTATTGATATTACTTTGCGCATTCACTGTAAAATAACTGGGCAATATAGAACTTATAGTGATAACGAATACCATAAGTATTTTCCCAATCTTTTTCATTTATTTCACCAAACTTTCTATATTTAGTTATCAATTCAAAAAACGAACCTTAATAATAATTATTATAAAATAAATACGGACACTAGTAAACATCTTTGTTTATTAATGGTTATATTTTTTGTGTAGATGATAGTAAAATAATAAGAAATGAATCGTTTGGTTATCGTATATTTTTACCTTCTTAAAAGTGAATGGCATCATGGCTATTCGATAAAAATAATATAGAAAGTCTCAAGAATAATATGGTGGTATAAATGAACAAATTAATCACCAAACTTTATTAAAATACCAATAATAATCCCTATTAAAAAGCTGATGTTATGTGCAAATAAACCAGAGAATTGTTTGAAATTTTCCCAATAAGATGTGATAAAGCTCCCTAAAAAGAAAATAACAATTGACCAAACTAAGCCGTTATTGTATATAGGTTGCTGAGTGATAGCTAGGCTGAAATAGTCCCATCCTTTATTAATATAAAAAATAACCATCAATCCAAAAAAGGCATAGAATCCAACAGATGATCCGACAAAAGTAAAAGCATTTTTAGAATAGTAGCTAATAAGAGCTATGCCTGTCATAATTGTACTAAGAATAAAGACACCCAAAAAAGCAGAGAAAGAAAATTTATCCTGGAAAAAAGGATAAATAACATTTCTGATGATTAAGATGTTTCCTACTAAATGAAGGAGTCCACCATGCAAGAAGCTAAATGTAACTAGACGATAGATTTGATGTTGTTTTAGTATTTTGTCAGAATCTAATTCGAATAATGTATCAACACGTCCTTTAGTAAAAATGTTAAGATAATAAATAATAATCATTGTGAAAACAAAACTATTGATTAGGAAATTTTTACTCAATATTTTATAAATCACTCCTTTTTAAAAAGTATATCATACAAGGTAGGAAGAAATTTTAGTATAGATGTTAGAACATCAATTGGTCTAATGTGGAGTAATGATGTCATATAGAATAATGAAGATATTAAAGTCAATAAGCTTGTTCTTAAAATGAATTAGTTTTTTGACTATTTTTTTGTCTATGAAACTTTTTAACCATTAAATTTCTCTAATTGGTATAAACAAAAAGGAGGTTAGCTATGGATAAAAAATCATTAATGTTAGTTAAAAAAGCGAAAGCTGGAGATAGTGAGTCTTTTGTTTTACTTTTAAAAGAATATGAAAAAGTACTATATGGGACGGCTAAGAGGATTTTGATAAATGAAGAATACGTTGCAGATGCTCTACAAAATACATTTTTAAAAGGATTTGAACAGATAACGAATTTGAGAAAGAATCAATATTTTAACACTTGGTTATGTCGTATTTTAATAAACGAATGCTACGCCATTATTGATAAAGAGAAAAAGTATAGCATGTTATCTGAAGGAGAAGTTGGAGAGATAAACTACCTAGAAGGATTAGATTTTCAAGAACTGGTGAGCTGTTTGGATATTAAATATCGTGTCCCTATAACGTTATTTTATTATTCTGGATATAGCATAAAGGAAATTAGTCAAATATTAGATCTATCAGAAAACACTGTTAAAACGCAACTAAGACGTGGAAAGCAACTACTGGAAAAGAATTTATCTGATGAAAGTGAGGGTGTTGTTTATGGGCTATAATATAGAAAAAGATTTAGAAAAATGGGGTACTCAGGATTGTAATATGCCTGACAAAACAAGAGCAGTACTGGATGAAACATATTCTCAACTCATTCAAGGAAAAAAAATATCCAAGTCCCCAAGAAAATGGATAAAAAATATAACCGTTGTTAGTATGGCAGCACTGGTTGGTATTGTATTATGGCAAAATGAGACAGTACTCGCAACGTTGAATGAATGGTTTGGTTTTTCCCATCAATGGAAACAGTCTTTAGGTGACGATGTTTTTTTGAGTAATGGCACCAAGCAGTCAGATAAAAATTTGGAAATTATAGTGGAAAAAAATATGTCGACACCTTATAGTTTGGGATTTGATTTTACATTAAAAAGCACAGGTAATATGACTTTTTCTAAGGATTCGCAAGTATGGTTTGACTATACTATAAAAAATGGAGATGGTAGTAAAATTATAGTAGAAAATGAAGAGGTACAAGAAAAAACAGATTATACAGATTTAATCTATTTACAACATACAGATGTATCTGTTAGTTCTGATGGGAAAGCACTAAAATCGGGATTTTATTATTTCTTACGTGAACCGAATGCTGAAAAATTACCTGTATTGAAAAATGCCACGTTAGAAATTACAAAAATATTTTTCCCTAATGAGAATGTCGAAGTAGTTGGTAAGTGGAGTATTCCTTTAAAAGATGGAAATCCCCAAATAGCTGATAAGGTAAAACATTATACTGTTGAAAAAGAGTCTGACGATATCACCATTAAGCATGCTACATTAACTCAAAGCAATTTTGTCATTGAATATGAGTTTAATAAAGAGATGAGTGTGAGTGACATGGAGTTATTAAATAGTTATATACAAGACGAAACAGGGCGTAAGTATAAAACTAATCAGTATAGTTTGGAAAATAATAATAAAACAGTTCGGGTCAATTTTCCATTAACAAGTAGTACAGTGCCTAATACAATGACACTAGTAGTTGAAGAAATAAAAGGAGATTTTAAATTTGAAGTGACGTTGTTGGAAGAGTAAGCGTTTCTTATTCTTTGGGAGTACATGTATTGTTTATCTCAAATGACATATATAATAGTATAAAAGAACAACTTGTTGTCTTTCTCAACAAGTTGTTCTTTTTAGTTTGCTTTTCCTGTCGATTCCCTAACAATTAATCGAGGAGCTAACATAACTCGTCTAGCAATTTTTTCTCCATCAATTCGATCAGAGATTAAATCAACCGCCGATTCCCCCATTGCTTCAGTATAAATTTTGACGGTTGTTAAAGCAGGTGATACAAAAGGAGCTACAGCAATATCATTGATGCTAACAATACTGATATCATTTGGTACATTAAATCCTTTTTCCGTTAATTTTTTAATGACACCAACGGCCATTGCATCATGAGATACAACAAACGCTGAAGGAAGGCGTCCATCTAATGAATCAATTGCTTGTTGGATAAGTAATTCCCCTAATTGCGTCGAATGATGATCTGAGTGAATAAAAAAGAAAAAATCATCATTAAATAATTGCAAGGAGCTCATATAATCAACAAAGGTATAGGTAGTGGGCGCTTTGTATTGTCTATGGCCATATAAATTTTTCTTTTCCTCAACACCGATAAAGCCAATATTTTTATGTCCTAATTCAATTAAATGATCAATAGCAAGTTCTGTGGCAAGGGCAAAATCTCCATTAACAGAATCAAATTCTCTGAGCGGGTAATTGGTCCCGATAAAGCAAACATTTTTATGTAGTTGACTAATTTTTTTAATAATAGAGGCATCGAATTTTCCAATAGCAATAACACCATGGACATTATCAGCTAAGGTGTCATCAACTTGTGAGGTTTTAATAATATTCATCCCTAGCTCTTCCGCTCGTTTTTCGACACCAATACGAATAGACATATAATAAATATCCTCTAATTCTTCTTTAGTATCGAGCCACTGTAAAATTAAAATAGATTTAGTCAGTGTCTCTTTTTTTCTCTTATCAAATTTTTTAGTATGTTTTTGGTAATTTAATTGTTCAGCAGCTTCAAAGACCCTTCGTTTTGTCTCATCAGTCACAGAAAGGGTTGTATCATAATTTAGTACTCTGGAAATAGTACTGATTGATAAATTTGTTTTTTTTGCAATATCTGAAATAGTTGCCATAACATCATTCCTCTCATCTGATAAAACACTTACATGTACAGTGTAACGCATGTTTATAAAAAAAGTAAGCAAAAAAGTAAAAATTTTACTAAAAAAGTAGTTGATTTACTAAAAAAAATTAGTTACAATAATCTTGTAAACGCTTTATGAATGGATTTGTTATTATATTTTTATTTTTTACTAAAAAAGTAAGAGGTGTAAAAAATGGTGTATGCTTTTAAAACAAGACAAGATTATATCGAGTCACTTTATAAAATGATTAAACCGTTAGAATCTTATTACAATCAAGATACTCCTGGAAAATTATTAATTGGACAAGGAACAAGTGGAACAGTTTATTCTCAAAGTACCAGAGAAGTAGAAGGGTTTTTACGGATTCTTTGGGGAGTTGGCCCACTACTTGTTCAAAATAAGGATGAAAAATTAATTGAAATAATATTATCTGGTCTAAAAGAAGGAACAAATCCTAGTAATGAAAATTATTGGGGAACACCTCAAAATTATGATCAACTAATTGTTGAGATGGCATCATTGAGTACACTTCTATTGTTAAATCCATCTCTTTGGGAATTATTAACGTCCAAGGAACAAGATAATGTATTTAATTGGTTAAACACAGTTAATAACCGAAAAACACCAAAGAATAATTGGTTATTTTTTAGAATATTAGTGAATGTTTGCTTTAAAAAACTTGGGCGGAAATATAGCCAAGAAATGATGGACCAAGATTTTAAACTAATTGAAGAATTTTATATTGGAAATGGCTGGTATTATGATGGACGAGAAACTCAAATGGATTATTATATTTCATTTGCTATTCATTATTACTCATTAATTTATTGCAAGTTCATGGAAGATGATGATATAGAACGTGTTCTTTTGTTCAAAAAACGAGCTAAAGAATTTGCGAAAAGTTTTCAATACTGGTTTGATGCAAATGGTGAAGCGATTCCTTTTGGTAGAAGTTTAACCTATCGCTTTGCGCAAAGCGCCTTTTGGTCAGCGTTAGTATTTGCAGACGTTGAAGCCCTACCTTGGGGAGAAATCAGAGGTATTATTGAAAGAAACATGACAAGGTGGTGTGAGCATGACATCTTTTTAAGAGATGGTCGATTAACAATTGGTTATCATTATGAAAATTTAGTCATGGCAGAAGGTTATAATGGTGCAGGTTCACCATATTGGGCGTTTAAAACATTTTTATTATTAGCTGTTGATGAAAAACACCCATTTTGGGAAAGTGAATCCCTTAGTAAGAAATCAACAGAAAAAACATACCTTATCCCAGAAGCACGAATGTTAATGCAAAATTCACCAAATCAAGTTCAAGCGTTTGTTAGTGGTCAGCTGGAACCAAATCAAGCTCATATTGAAGCAAAATATAGTAAATTAGTTTATTCTACGGTATTTGGCTTTAGTGTTTCAAAAGGGAATTTATTTTATAGCCAAGGTGGATTTGATAATTGTCTGGCTTTATCAGAAGATGACAGTTATTACCGCACAAAATTTAAAACAGAGTCATTTGATGTGACAGAAGATTATGTAAGAAGTGTGTGGAAACCTTGGAAAGATGTCTGTGTGACAACAATAGTCATTCCAATGAATGGATGGCATGTTAGGGTGCATGACATTGAAACACGTCGTTCACTCATTGTTCGAGAAGGAGGGTTTTCAACGCCTGTGTCAGATACAACATGTTTTGAAAATGATCATGGGCTAATTTGTGAATCAAGTATAGGAACAAGTTTACTTACGCCTATTATTGGTTTTGAAGAAGTAGAGTATACGGTTAATGAACCCAATACCAATTTATTTTTTAAACATAGTGGACATCCATCAAGTAAAACCAAATTAAAAGCTGGGAAGCATCGTTTAATCAGTTTAGTAGGTGGTATTGCAAGTGGAGATGAACAGTGGTTAACTCAACCGACAGTAGTGGTTGATGGTAATATATTAACGTTAGTACAGGGGGAAAGCAGAAAACAAATTAAGTTATAGGAAAGGGGGGAATCAATTGATACAACAATACTGGTTAGAAAGACAAAAAGAATTTGTGTTAAAAAAGATTGATGAAAATGCGACCAAGTTTATAACAACTATGCCAGACGCAGCATCCACTAAATTAATTTACCCAGAGGATCATAATCAAGAATGGACGTCTAGTTTTTGGATAGGGGAGTTATTTCTAGCAAAAGAATTAAGTGGTTCAAAGAAATATGATGCACTTATAGAAACACAATTAAATGAATTTAAGAAAAGATTGGATTATGACATTGAATTAGATCATCATGACATTGGATTTCTTTATATTTTATCAGCTGTAGCTGATTACAAAGTAACTGGGTCAAATCAATCAAAAAAAATGGCGATAAAAGCAGCCAATCGATTGATGACACGATTCAATGAAGCATCTGGTATTATCCAGGCTTGGGGAGATTTAGAGGATAAAAAAGAAAGTGGACGAATGATTATTGATTGTTTAATGAATATTCCGCTTTTATACTTTGCCTCAAATGTGACAGGAGAAGATAAGTATTATCAAGCGGCTTACCGTCATGCCAAACAAACACAAAAATACATTCTCCGAGAAGATAGCACCACGTATCATACTTACTTTTTTGATAAAGTAAGTGGTGAAGCAATAAAGGGTGAAACAGCTCAAGGTTATTCAGATGATTCTTGTTGGTCAAGAGGGCAAGCTTGGGGAATCTATGGCTTTGCTTTAAGTTATAGATACACAGGTGATGCATCCTTTATCCAATCAGCCTGTGAGGTAGCCGACTATTTTATTAGTAAGCTTCCTGCAGATTATGTGTGTTATTGGGATTTGGTTTTTGGCGAAGGCAGCAATCAACCTCGAGATACATCAGCTGCGGCAATTGCTGCATGTGGCTTACTTGAGTTAGCTAAATATTTACCTGTTTTATCCGATAAAAAAAGAGAATACGAGTCTGTCGCTGTGAATATTATTCAAAATCTAGCCACAACTTATACGACAGAAGCGTATCCTGAATCAAATGGCTTATTGATAGAAGGGGTATATAGTTATCCTGAAAATAGGGGGGTCAATGAGTGTATGATTTGGGGAGATTACTTTTATTTGGAAGCGTTAACAAGAGCTGGGCAAGTATGGAATTCTTATTGGTAATAAACGAGTCAAAACAAGAGAGAAGAAGGAGTGTCAAAAATGAAAAAAATGACGAAAATGTTAGTAGCAACTGGGTTATTAGGTGCATTAGTATTGACGGGCTGTTCAAGTAATACAAAAGAAGAAAGTAAAAAAACAACATCTGAGGGAAAAACAGAATTATCTGTTTCAGTTTGGGGATATGATTCGAATCCAGAGTTTAAAGCAATGTTTGATGCATTTGAAGCCTCTCATAAAGATGTAAAAATTAAGGTAGTTGATATTGCAGCGGAAGATTATGAAAATAAAATTACAACCATGTTATCTGGTGGAGATAAAACAGATGTATTAGGGATGAAGGATGTAGGTAGTTACACAAATTATGCTAATAAAGGACAATTAGAAGACTTAACAAGTATTGTTGAAAATGTGGATGATAAAGATAACTATAAAGGAAATTTAGATAGCTATAAAACAGATGAAGATAAATACTTTGCTATGCCGTTCAGAAAAGATATGTATTTTGTTTATTATAACAAAAAAATGTTTGATGATGCTGGTATCGAGTATCCTGACAACTTAACTTGGGATGAATATGAAGAACTAGCTAAAAAATTAACTACGGAAAAAGATGGTAAAAAAGTGTATGGATCTTACTTACATTCTTGGAATGGATTAGTTCAAGCAACGGCTGCCGTTCAAACAGGCAATAACAACTTAGATGGCAAATATGGTTACTTTGAAGATTACTATAATCGTTTCTTGAAACTACAAGATGAAGGGTATGCAATGGATTACGCTACCATCAAATCAACTAAAACAACTTATTCTTCAGTATTTGAAACAGAACAAACAGCTATGATGCCAATGGGAAGTTTCTACTTAGGAAAATTAATTAAAACAAAAGCTGCTGGGGAAACAAACGTTGATTGGGCTATTACACAATTACCACAACCGAAAAAAGGTGAAGTGATTACTTATGGTGGCCCAACAGGTTTTGGTGTCAGCAAACAGTCTGAGAACAAAGAATTAGCAAAAGAATTTGTTGAATTTTGTTCTGGAAAAGAAGGCGCTCTTGCTGTATCTAAAATTGGTATGACAACAGCTTATCAATCAGATGAAATTATTGACACATTATTAGGTTTAGAAGGTATGCCTCAAGATGATGTATCAAAAGCAACTTTAAAACCTGATGTGAGTGATTTTGAATTGTTACCAAGCAAAAATGCTTCAATTGTCAATCAAATTTTAAATGAAGAACATGAATTAATCATGGTTGGTGATGAAACACCAGCAAAAGGAATTGCTAATATGGAAAAACGTGTGAAACAAGAAGTCGAATAGTAATGAATTGGTTGTGGCTCTTTAATGGTATATTAAGGAGCCCTTCTCAATCAGATTGGAGGTTTTAGTGATGAGTGAACGGATTGAACCATCTCTACATTCAAAAAAAGAAAAGAAAAGATTAAAACGTAAGAATACTATTACGGCTTGGTCATTTATTTTACCAAACTTTATTGGATTTTTTATCTTTACATTAATACCTGTTATCTTTTCATTTATTTTGGCTTTTATGAAATGGGACTCATTTAATAAAGCAGAATATGTTGGATTAGCTAACTTTCAAAAAATGTTACAAGATGAAACATTTTGGATCTCTTTAAAAAATACATTTTTATATACAATAGGTGTTGTCCCATTAACATTAATATGTTCAATTGGATTAGCTTTGTTATTAAATAAAAAAATTAAAGGCATCAGTTTTTTTAGAACCGCCTTTTTCTTCCCTTATGTTACATCATTAGTCGCCATTGCAGTTGTTTGGAATATGTTGTTTCATCCAACGATGGGACCAATCAATCAAGTCTTAAAGATTTTTATGGAGAACCCACCAGGCTGGACATCTAGTTCAGAATGGGCATTATTTGCTGTTGTTATTGTTAGTGTATGGCGAGGAATGGGGTATTACATGATTCTCTACCTAGCAGGACTTCAAGGTATTCCTAAAGAATTGTATGAAGCTTCTTCGATGGATGGAGCAAATAAAATGAAACAATTTTGGAATGTAACATTACCATCATTACGTCCAACAACATTTTTCGTAACGATTATGCTAGTTATCAATTGTTTTAAGGTATTTGATTTGATTCAGGTCATGACAGATGGTGGACCTGGACGAGCAACCAATGTATTGGTATACCAGATTTATAATGAAGCGTTTGTTAAATTTAATTTTGGTTATGCCTCTGCCATTTCACTTGTTCTATTTTTAATTGTATTAAGTATTACGGTTATTCAGTTCAAATGGAATCAAAAACAAGAACAAGCTTAGATAAGGAGGATACACAATGGAAGCAAATATACATGCAAACTCATTAAAGAAAAAACATGACAATAAAGAAAAGATTGGTAAAATTGTGATCTTTATTGTTTTACTCATTTTAGCTATTTTTGTCTTAATTCCGTTTTTCTGGATGTTATCCTCTTCGTTTAAGCAAAATAATGAAGTGTTTTCTGTTCCGATTAAATGGATACCAAATGAGTTTCACTGGGATAATTATTCTAAAATATGGACAACTATCCCGTTGGCAACATTTATGAAAAATACGATTTTTTTAAGTGTTGTGATTACATTGATTCAATTATTTACCAGTAGTTTTGCAGCTTATGGTTTTTCAAAAATGCATTTTAAAGGACGAGACTTACTATTTTTAGCATATATAGGAACAATTGCTGTACCTTGGCAAGTCTACATGGTCCCTCAATTTATCATGATGAGAAAATTAGGGCTGACTGATAAACTTATTTCACTTGTTTTGATGCAGTCGTTTACAACATTTGGGGTATTTTTACTAAAACAATATTATTCAAGTATTCCAGATGAGTTGTGTGAGAGTGCTAGAATGGATGGATTAAGTGAGTGGGGAATTTATAGAAAAATTATCTTACCATTGACAAAACCAGCATTAGCTAGTTTAACAATCATTTCATTTGTAACAACATGGAATGATTATATGGGACCATTTATTTATTTAACATCAACTGAAAATAAAACAATCCAGTTAGGGCTTAAGATGTTTGTATCATTATATGATGCAGAATATGCGTTAATTATGGCAGCATCGGTGATATCTATTTTACCAGTAGCCATTGTTTTCTTATCTATGCAAAAATACTTTGTTGAAGGAATAGCAACGTCTGGAATGAAAGGTTAAAATAAGGAGGTAGCGTGATGAATAAAGAGAATTTTATGGATAATATTTATGCAAAAATTTTTCAGTATGTGTATTGGTTTTTAATGTTAAATATTTGTTTCTTTTTAACAACGCTCCCTCTTTTTATATCTATTTTTGCTTTATCCATTCAACTAGAGAATCTCGTATTATTCTTTGTATCTAGTATTACACTAGGACCAGCTATTAGAGCAGTGATGGGGTGTGTGAATCAACTGATAGAAACCAAAGATATTTCTGTGTTTAAAGACTATTTCTTTTATTTAAAATCTCATTTTACAGAGCATGTTGTGTCATGGATGGTGTATGATCTTATGTTATTCATTATAATAAGTGATATTTTAATGTTCGTGATGAACCAATTGTTTTTAGCGGGTGTTCCATTGTTTGTTGTGTTGGCAGTTTTATTAACAGGGTTGATGATTAATACGTATTATTTTCGTTTGAAAAATCCTGACCACAAGTATCGTTTAATCATAAAGCTCTCTGCTTACTGCACATTAAAAAAATGGTGGTATACTATTTTAAATAGTGTTTTGTTTGGTTTAATAATCTTGTTGATGTTTTTAAAACCACAATTTGGATTTTTTATTACACCTAGCTTATTAATTTTTCTTATTTTAAAAAATTGTAAAGTATTGTATAAACAAGAGGTGAAATAAGCGATGAAAAAGAAAATTAGGTTACTACTCATAGTAGGTGGCTTATTATGCTTAGCAGGGTGTAGTAACAAAACTATAGATACGACAACATCTTTTGATAAATCCAATCAAACATTAGTAAAAGACAAAGCACAGGAGTTTACAAATGAACAGTATCAAAATGGTGATGTTCGTTTAAAAACATATGTCAAAATGACTGGTAAAATTATTAAAACAGATAGTCAAAACGAAAATGAAATTAAAAAGAATGATCGATTTGTTATTCAAAATGAGGGGTATGACTATCAAGTGATTAATAGTAGTGATACCATTTTAAAACTAGATGATGTGGTGGATGTATATGGTGAATATTATGGATTTGTTCAAGGTGTAGAAATTGAGATTAATTAAAAGACCAAGCATGCAACTAAAAGTAGTTGATAGCTTGGTCTTTATCTATGTCATTAAAAGATAACTACAGGAACACCGACATCAATCATGTTAAATAATTTAGCACACACATCAGGGGGTGTGTTAATACAGCCATGCGATCCCACAGTTGTATAAGAAGTACCACCATAAGCATTGGCATTTTGCCAAGGAGAATCATGAATCCCAACTCCTGTCCAATCAATTGGCATCCAATAGTCAACAGGGCTTGCATAATCTTCTCCACGAAGTGTTTCATCACGTTTTTTATTCCAAACGTAGAAAACCCCGGCAGGAGTAGGTGTACTTGGTTTTCCAGAAATAATGGCTGTGTCTAAAACAACTTTTCCATCTTTGTAGTACCACATGTGTTGGGCTTGTAAATCTACTTCAATGTAAGTATTTGATAGAAGAGCTGATCCAGGAGTAGCACTTCCTTGATAAGCCGGTACGCGATTAGTAAATCCTTTTCCAGATAAAATTAATTCTGTTAGCTGTTCGGTTTCACTATCTGTTGCAATAGTCCAGCTATAAGAGCCAGCAGGGACACTTACTTCTCCACGTTTAGTACTATTAAATTTCGTAGGATTTGTACTAGTATTGTATTGTTGACCAAGTTGAGTCACGTATTCTTTTACTAGATCTTGCTTTAAATCAACGTCGCCTTTATCGTTAGTTGTTAACCAACTAGCAATCGTTTCTTTAGGAATTGCGACCTCTTGACCATTGATAAGGTATGTCGCACTAACTTCAGTTAGCTTGTTGATGTCTTCTAATTCTTTTTTCAATTTTGTATCTGTAGATAAAACAGTTGGCTTTTGCACATAAGATTCTAATTCTATTGATCCTTCACCTTCTTTGACATGGGACTCAAAAGCCGTGATAAAGTTATCGATATCAATAGTATTTCCAGCTACTTCATTTGTGATTTGGAATGTGCCATCTTTCATTTCGATCATCGCATTTTTGGTTGGCGTGCGATCTTTATTAAAGTCAGTCAAAGCTGTTTTTAATGCGGTTGATTGTTTTGCTAGTTCGTCTTTATTGTAATCAGTCATTAAAACAGGAACATTTTTTGGTTGATTGATGTAATTCATAAACCATAGCCAAGGGTTTTGTTTTGAGATAGTATCTGCCACTGTTTTATTGACATCAAACGTAATTCCTAGCTGTTGTTTAGGAATAGATTTCCAAGTTTTATTATTATCTAAAACAATAAATTCGTCTTCATGAATATTTGCTTCAAGTTTTTTTACTGCCTCTTTTTTAGATAATTGGCTGACATCTATTTGACCAATTTTTGTGTTTGGCAAAAATTTATTCTGATAAGTAATAGCGAAATACGAGTATATACTAACAATAATTAGTACCACGATTAAAGGCACTAATAACATCGACTTACGTTTCATATGAAGCCCCTTCCTCTAATAAAAACTGTAATATTATTGTAACATATTCCTTACTAAAAACAATATAAGTGCATTAAAGAGTCATATGTAAAATGAGAAAAGACCAGAATAAAGTATCCTAGTCTTTTGTATAGCTTATATAGAAAGAGTTGTTTATTTAAATGCTTCATCCAATACTTTTTGGAGACGATCAGCAGATAAATCAAATTTTTCTTGTTCTGCGTCTGTTAAAGGAAGTTCGATAACATGACTAATTCCTTGGCGATTTACTACGGCTGGTGCGCCAATGTAAATATCATTTAATCCGTATTGTCCATCTAAGTAAACAGATAAAGGTAATACAGCATTTTCATCGTATAGAATCGCTTTAGTGATACGAGCTAAAGCAACAGCAATACCATAGAAAGTAGCCCCTTTTTTATCAATGATGGTATAGGCTGCATCACGAACTTTAAAGAAAATGTTAACTAATTCTTCTTCATCAATTTCAGGATGATCTGATACCCATTCGTAGATTTGTAATCCGGCAATATTAGCGTGTGACCAAACAGGAAATTCTGTATCACCATGTTCACCTAAAATGTAGCCATGCACATTTCGTGCGTCCACGTCTACTAATTCAGCAATGGTTTGTCTAAAACGAGCAGAGTCAAGAGAAGTCCCACTACCAATGACTTTGTGTTTTGGAAATCCTGAAAATTTCCATGTAGCATAAGTTAAAATATCAACAGGATTAGTTGCAATTAAGAAAATACCATTGAATCCTGAAGCAACGATATCATCAACAATCGATTTGAAAATTTTTAAGTTCTTATTAACTAAATCTAAACGTGTTTCGCCAGGTTTTTGTGCAGCTCCTGCTGTAATAACGACTATGTCAGCATCTTTACAGTCAGCGTAAGTTGCAGCATAGATTTTTTTAGGAGAAGTGAATGCTAAGGCGTGAGATAAATCAAGGGCATCACCTTCTGCTTTGTTTACATCAATATCAATAATGCCAATTTCTTGTGCGATGTTTTGTGTCACAAGGGCAAAAATATAACTTGAACCAACAGCCCCATTGCCGACAACGATAATTTTTTGATGATCAATATTTGCGTGTTCCATTGTAATCGCTCCTTGTTTTTTTTATTTACTCCAGGACAAATTATAACACTAAATCATGAAAAAACCCATGAAAAAGGTCATTTAATAAAAAACAGTCTATTAATCAAACGTTAATTAAAAGTCTTAATAGTTTCTTATTCATAGATAATAAAAAGATATGGTATACTATTTTAGAGCATTTTATTTTTTAAATACAATGGGGAAACACGTGTCTTCTAACCCGTGTTTTTTGATGTTATAGGAGAATATAAAATATGAAATTAATTGTTGGATTGGGAAATCCTGGAGCAAAGTATCGAGCAACACGACATAATATTGGATTTATTGCACTGGATGAAATTACCTATCAAGAAAATGTTACTTTTAATAAGTCTCAATTTGAAGCAGACACAGCAGAGTTTTTCGCAAATGGTGAAAAAGTCTTGTTAGTTAAGCCTCAAACATTTATGAATGAATCAGGCCGTAGTGTAGGACCATTGATGACCTATTATAATGTCTCACCTGAAGATGTTTTAGTCATCTATGATGATTTAGATTTACCAGTAGGAAAAGTACGATTGCGTCAAAAGGGAAGTGCTGGTGGACATAACGGCATTAAAAGTTTAATTGCCCATATTGGAACACCAGAGTTTAACCGTGTGCGAATAGGGATTGATCGTCCAAATCGCGGAGAAGAAGTGATAGCCCATGTTTTAGGAAATTTCCCTAAAAACACGCATGAAGACATGCTGTCAGCTGTAAAATTAGCGGCAGATGCGAGTTTGTATTGGGCGCAAGGTCATTCATTTGTTGATACAATGAATCAATATAATAGTAAGAAATAAAGGAGGTCAGATGATTATATGTACCTCAATCAAAGTATAATGACCGTCATAGAACAAGATAAACAAGTAAAAGAATGGTTTGATAATAGCGAGACGCAAAAATCACAATTGATTACAGGGTTAGCTGGTTCAGCTAAGACCTTAGTGATGTCGACGTTGCTGAAAAAAAATAAAAAGATCATGATTGTGACCCCTAATTTATATTATGGGACTAAATTGATGGATGACTTGCAACACATTGTTGACGAGTCTTATTTGCATTTCTTCCCTGTTGATGAAGTAGCAGCCGTTGAAATGTCCTTTTCTTCTCCAGAAGCTCTGGCTGAGAGAATTAATAGCATGGTGTTTTTGACTAATGATGAACCAGGAATACTTGTGACCCCATTGGCAGGGTTACGTCGTTTTTTACCAGCTCCTAATAACTGGAAAAACAGTGTGTTGTCTGTTGAAGTAGGAGGAACAATTGATTTAACTTCTTTACCTGAAACATTGGTTTCTCTAGGGTATATTAGAGAACAAATGATAGGAAAACCAGGTGAATTTAGTATCAGGGGAAGTATCATTGATATTTATCCTTTAACTAGTGAGTATCCTGTGCGTATTGATTTGTTTGATGATGAGATTGACTCATTGCGATTGTTTGATGTAGAAACCCAACGTTCCCTATCAGACGTGAATCAGTTATTAATTCCACCAGCTATGGATCAAGTGGTAACAAAAGAGGAATTGGCAAACGCTGCAAGTGTATTAGACGATGCATTAAGTAAAAAAATTGATGGCATAAAAGATATTGATAGAAAAAATCAGTTAACTGCTTATAAAAATTATACAGTTGGTGAGTGGGGGAGTGGTCATCCAACTGATGATATTAGTCAATATATTGATATGATTTATGATGAAAAATATCATTTAAGTGATTATTTATCTCACGATGATTTGGTGTTAGTTGATGATTACAGCCGCATGGTTGATACGGAAAAAGAAATTTTACGAGAAGAAGCAGAATGGTTAACCATCAAGCTAGAGGATAATCCAGTGTTTGAAGACCGAACACTGGGTGGTGACTTCAGACAGATTATGAAAAAAATGCCTCAACATCGGACGTTCTTTTCTCTGTTTCAAAAAGGGATGGGAAATTTACGTTTTTCTTCAATTTATCCGTTTGAATACCGTGCGATGCAACAGTTCTTTGGACAATTGCCACTCTTAAAGGCAGAGATGGATCGTTGGGCAAAACAAAAACAAACAGTCGTGGTGTTAGTCGAAAATGATGAGCGTAGTAAAACGGTAGAACGCTTGTTTATTGATGCGGATATTTCTGTTGTCGTCAATAACAAAAAAGAGTTATTAAAAGGGCAAGCACAAATCCAGGTTGGCTTATTAGAATCAGGGTTTGAGTTGCCACAAGATAATTTAATCGTATTAGTAGAAAAAGAAATTCTACATACCAGAACTAAACGCCAAGCACGTAAACAAACCATATCTAATGCAGAACGATTAAAGAGTTATAATGAGTTAAGTCCTGGTGATTACGTAGTCCATGCCAATCACGGTATTGGAAAATATATTGGAATGGAAACACTTCTTAGTGGTGGGACACACCAAGATTACATGACCATTTTATATCAAAATAACGATAAACTATTTATTCCAGTGACCCAGTTAGATTTAATTCAAAAATATGTGGCTTCTGAGTCTAAAACGCCACGTATTAATAAATTAGGCGGTAGTGAGTGGACAAAGACAAAGAAAAAAGTATCGGCAAAAGTTGAAGATATCGCGGATGATTTAATTCAGTTATACGCTGCTAGGGAAGCAGAAGTAGGATATGCTTTCTCACCAGATGATGATTATCAGCATGAGTTTGACAATGCCTTCCCGTATTCAGAAACGGATGACCAATTGCGAAGTATCCAAGAAATTAAGAAAGACATGGAGAAAAAACGACCAATGGACCGTTTGCTTGTAGGGGACGTGGGTTATGGGAAGACGGAAGTGGCTTTGCGTGCAGCGTTTAAAGCAGTTAGAGATGGCAAGCAAGTCGCATTCTTAGTCCCAACAACTATCTTAGCTCAACAGCATTATGAAACAATGCTAGACCGATTTAAAAATTTCCCAGTAAGTATTGGGTTAATGAGTCGATTTAGAACAAAAAAACAACAAGAAGAAACCATCTCTCAATTGAAAAAAGGGCAAGTAGATATTATTGTCGGCACACATCGTATTTTGTCAAAAGATTTAGAATTTATGGATTTAGGGTTATTGATTATTGATGAAGAACAACGTTTTGGAGTGAAGCATAAAGAGCGATTAAAACAATTACGTGCACAAGTTGACGTGTTGACGCTAACAGCAACGCCCATTCCTAGAACATTGCACATGTCCATGTTGGGTGTACGAGATTTATCTGTGATTGAAACCCCTCCAGCCAATCGTTATCCAGTGCAAACATATGTGATGGAAAAAAATCCTGGAGCGATACGTGAGGCATGTGAACGAGAAATTGCTCGCGGTGGGCAAATCTTTTACCTATACAATCGTGTGGATACAATTGAACAAAAAGTCGATGAGTTGAAAATGCTATTACCAGATGCACGTATTTCTTACGCTCATGGGCAAATGACTGAAGTGCAATTAGAAAATGCGTTGATGGAATTTATCAATGGAGAGTACGATATTTTAGTGACAACCACCATCATTGAAACAGGTGTGGATATCCCTAATGTGAATACATTGTTTGTGGAAAATGCCGATCATATGGGCTTATCTCAGCTTTATCAGTTAAGAGGTCGCGTTGGTCGAAGTAACCGTGTGGCGTATGCTTATTTTATGTATGAACCACAAAAAGTATTAAATGAAGTGAGCGAGAAACGACTTCAAGCGATTAAAGATTTTACTGAATTAGGTTCAGGATTTAAGATTGCGATGCGTGATTTGTCAATTCGTGGTGCTGGAAACTTACTTGGTGCGCAACAACATGGCTTTATTGACTCAGTCGGATTTGATATGTATACCCATATGCTAAATGAAGCAGTTAATCGCAAGCGCGGTGTCGATAGTAAAGAAACGAAAACAATGACTGAAATTGACTTGGGCATTGATGCGTATATTCCAAATGATTACATAGAAGATGAACGTCAAAAAATTGAAATGTATAAACGAATTAGACAACTTGAAAATCAAGAGATGTATGATGAGTTAGAAGCTGATTTATTAGACCGATTTGGTGAATACCCTGATGAAGTCGCAAATTTACTCACTGTTGGTTTGATAAAAATGAATGCTGATTTTGCTTTAATTGATAAAATTCAAAAGAAAAAGCAATCGATTTATATTGAATTAAGCAAAGAAGGGACATCTGCTTACACAATCGAACAGTTGTTTAAAGCTTTATCCAAAACAACTTTAAAAGCAGAAATCAGTACAGATGAGCATCTAGCTGTGACATTTAAACTAGGTAAAGACACAACCGTTGCAACATGGTTACATGAAGTGTCAACATTTATTGAAGCATTAAGACAAGAGCGATATGCTAAAAAAGACGTACAGGATGATGCGGATGGAAAAGATTAAAGTAGAAAAAACTGTCTTAAAAGGAACGTTGATTTTAACGATTACTTCTTTTGTGGTGAAAATACTGAGTGCTGTGTACCGTGTGCCGTTTCAAAATTTAGTGGGAGATGAAGGGTTTTATGTGTACCAACAAGTGTACCCTATCTATGGTATTGCGATGACATTGTCGTTATCTGGTATGCCTGTATTTTTATCAAAAATCTTAGCTAGTGAAGAGTCTTTAACTGAAAGAAAGAGAATTCTCACACAATTTTTTTATTATGTTAGTTTCTTATCTATTTGTTTGTTTTTAGGGTTATTTATCGGTTCACCGCTCATTGCCATGATGATGGGAGATAAAGAACTCACACCACTCATCCGTGTTGTGTCGTTGGTATTTTTGCTCGTCCCGTTTTTATCTACCTTTAGAGGGTACTTTCAAGGAGAGATGAATATGTTACCAACTGCAACGTCTCAGTTAGTGGAACAGGGGATTCGTGTGGGTATTATTTTACTTTCTGGTTGGTTGTTTTATACGCAAAATTTAAATGTCTACCAAGTAGGAAGTATTGCCACATCAGGTGCGATTTTAGGTGGGATGTTTGCAATCGGTGTGTTAGTCTATCATGCAAGAAAACAACCATTGTCTTTTTACCACATCCCTTCAAAAGCACAACGTGAGAATGGATTGCTCAAACGATTAGTATTAGAAGGTGGAACACTTTGTTTTTTTAGTGCATATCTCGTTATCTTTCAATTGATTGATTCATTTACGATAAAAAAATATTTAGTCTTTTCAGGACTATCTGATTTATCGGCTAAGATAGCAAAGGGAGTCTTTGATAGAGGACAGCCGTTGGTACAATTAGGACTGGTTGTGGCCATCGCAATGACTGCTACGTTCATGCCGACACTAACTCATTACTATAAAAGTAAAAAGAAATCAGACTATCACTCAATGGTGTTATCCTATTTAAAAGTGTCACTGAGTATTTCTATGGCAGCGGGTGTTGGATTAGCTATTATGATTCCTTTTGTCAATGTGACGCTTTTTAGCAATAATGATGGGGCATTAACAATATCATTGTTTGTACTATCTGTTAGTATTGCATCAATGATTCAAACGTATCAAACAATTTACCAAAGTCAAAACCGAGTGCATTATCAATTTGTCGCCGCAATATTTGGTGTATTATTAAAAAGTATTTTAACCCCCGCCTTGACCTATTATTTTGGCACAACAGGGTCAAGTGTAAGTACCTTACTAGGGTTATTAGGTTGTTTGCTTGTTTTACATCATTACCTTGTTCGTAAAGGATTTGATTTAGCAGTCGGCAAGCCATTTTTAATGAAATTACTGATTAGTTTAGGTCTGATGAGTATTGGCGTGTATGGGTTTAGGACTATCTGTTTAGCCAACGATTTACTCATGAACCATCGAGGGATGACTTTTTTATTAACATTAGTCGGTGTCCTTATTGGGGTATCCATCTATGTGATAAGCATTGTGAAATTTAAATTATTTAGTTATGATGAATGGAACATGCTGCCATTTGGTCAAAAAATATATAAACAGTTTTATTAATAGATTTGGGAGGAACATGATGAGATTAGATAAATTTTTAAAAATTTCAAGAATTATAAAACGTCGAACAATTGCAAAAGAAATAGCTGATAAAGGTCGGATTCAAGTGAATCACAAATTAGCTAAATCATCGACTTCTGTTAAGGTCGGAGATGTGATTACAATTATGTTTGGGAACAAAACATTAGAAGTTAAAGTGTTGGACTTAAAAGACACAACTAAAAAAGATGAAGCAAAAGATTTATATGAAATTATTAGTGAAACCAAAAATCAAGACTAAAAAACAGCGATAAGTATTAGACATTGATGAGGCTAGTTGGTATAATGAACACAAGTATAAACAGAAATGGAGTCTAGTGTATCATGAGTGAGAAAAAAACGTTATTAGCCCTTGAGACAAGTGAAAAGAGTCCTTCGTCACCAATGGCGAAATCTCAACGTGAACAAAAACAAATGATTTACAAACGACGACGCTTAACGGTTATGTTTGTGTTAGCCTTTGGTTTATTTACGTTCATGGGAATCAACTTATTTCGCAATGGACAACATCTGTTATCACTACAACAAAATCACACAGAGGTAAAAAAGGAATATGCAAAAGTAAAAACAGAAAAGAAGGATTTAGAAAACGAAGTAAAATTGTTAAAGGATCCCGAATATGTTGAGAAAGTTGCACGTGCCAAATATTTTTACTCTAAAGAAGGCGAACAAGTGTATAGCATCCCTGAGTTAAGTGGTGCAAATTAAAACAGCGGCAATCGAGTATTAAGTTAATAAAAAAATAATATATAAAGAGGATTCAAGGAGGAAAAATTTTTTTATGTCAATCGAAGTGGGGACAAAGTTATCTGGTAAAGTGTCAGGTATTACTAATTTTGGAGCGTTTGTAGATTTAGGCGATGGAAAAACAGGATTGGTACATATTAGTGAGGTATCTAATAGCTTTGTAAAAGATATCAACGATGTTTTAAAGATGAATGACGAAGTTGAAGTAAAAGTAATGAGTGTTGGAGATGACGGAAAAATTGGGTTATCAATTAAGCGTGCCAACGAAGAAGAACGCCCAGCACAGCGTGAGCGTAAAGAATACAAACGTTCATCAAATAATTACCAGTCTGATCGTAACAACCGAGGTGGAAATGACCGTGGTAGAAATAATCGTAAACCTGCAGCAGTAGCTACTCCACAAAAAGAAAGTTTTGATTCATTAATGACTAACTTCTTAAAAGATAGTGATGATAGATTAAGTACATTAAAACGCAGTACTGAAGGAAAACGTGGCGGACGTGGTGGACGTCGTAACTAAATAGATAGAAGGGTAAGAGAGTTCTCTTATCCTTTTTTTATATGGAAAAGTGGGAGGAAAGTTTGTGTACCAAGAATTTGAAAAGATTATTCAATCAGAGTACCAGTTAACGCCACAAACTCATATTGTGGTAGGGGTGTCTGGAGGAGTTGACTCAATGGTATTGCTACATTTGTTGTGTCAAATACCCAAAAATAAACGTCCAGTGATTTATGTAGCACATGTTAACCACCAGTTAAGAGCTGAATCAGAAGAGGAACAATTATTTGTAGAAAGTTATGCCCAAACATACCAAATACCCTGTTTTGTCGGTATATGGGACGAAGGAAAAACCGTTGATACAAATGTAGAGCAACAAGCAAGAACATTTCGCTATGCCTTTTTTGATAAAGTGATGCAAGAAACCAACAGCACGTATTTATTAACGGCTCACCATAAAGATGATGCTGTCGAAACGATTCTGATGCGATGGATTCAAGGAAGTCAATTAAGAAAGTTGGTTGGGATTGAAAAAACACGCTCACTAGGAGCAAATAAAGTTATTCGCCCGTTATTAAGTTTTTCTAAAAAAGAACTTTATGCATACGCTAAAGAAGAAAATATCCCGTATCATGAAGATAGTAGTAATTTTTCCGATAATTATTTACGCAATCGTATTCGTCATCACATCCGTCCTATGTTAGAAAAAGAAAATCCTAATCTTGGAGAAGGGATGTTGCGCTTATCTCAAGAAATTTCTACCCAAAGGCAAGTCATTGATGAATTGTTGCAGCCTTTAGTTGAGTTACTTGTTTGTTATCAAAATAATACATGGCAATTAGATTATCTTTCGTTAAAAAGACACAATTTAGCGATACAATCTGAAGTAATTCGATATGTATTAACAGACATTCAAGAAAAAACTAGCCTTGTTGTAGGATATGAGCACATGAATCAGTTGCAACAACTGATTCGTAGTGATAAACCAAATCAACAAGTATTATTAGGAAACAATTGGATTGTTGAAAAAAATTATGAAATACTCACTATCTATCAAAAAAAAGAGTCACTAAATGAATATGATGTATTTGATTTGGTAAAAAATCAGGGAGTATTTTTGTCTAATAATCAGTGGTTAGGATTTTTTGAATTGGGTAAAGAAGACATTCCAAATGAATTAGTTAACTGGAACTTAAAAGAGATGATTTACACACATGGTAAAAATCATGCAATTCGAGTCAGAAAACGTGAAGATGGTGACAGATTCGTATATAATTATAAAGGTCAGACTAAGAAAGTGTCACGTTATTTTATTGATGAAAAGATACCGACCAAATTACGTGATTTAAGTTGGCTCGTTTTCGATGAAAAAGGGTGTCTTCTATGGCTTTTGCCATTTAGAGAATCTTATTTGAGTATTCAGCATGAAACTGATAAAATACAGTATAAGCTTGTCTACTTATATCAAGGGGATGAGTAAGTTTGGAAGGAGAACCCAATGTTAGAAAAAGATATCGAAAAAACATTTTATTCAGAACAACAAATTCAAGAACGCGTCGCAGTTTTAGGTGAAGAAATCAGTCGCGAGTATCAAGATAAATTTCCATTAGTTGTGGGTATTTTAAAAGGAGCTGTTCCGTTTCTTTCGGATTTAGTTCGTGCCATGCCGATTCATATGGAAATGGATTTCATGGATGTGTCTAGTTATGGTAATGCGACAGTATCATCAGGGGAAGTTCGTATTTTGAAAGACTTAAGTACAGTAGTTGAAGGCCGTCATATTATCTTAGTGGAAGATATTATTGATAGTGGTCGTACGCTAAAATACCTTGTTGATTTACTAAAACACCGTAAAGCAGCGTCTGTTAAAATTGTGACAATGTTAGATAAACCAGAAGGACGTGTCGTTGATATGGCAGCGGACTATGT
Source organism: Vagococcus bubulae (assembly GCF_003950315.1). GTDB lineage: Bacteria > Bacillota > Bacilli > Lactobacillales > Vagococcaceae > Vagococcus > Vagococcus bubulae. The sequence continues at coordinate 6,525 of NZ_NGJT01000022.1, read as the reverse complement.
TGGTTTTGAAGTACCAAATGAATTTGTTGTAGGATATGGTTTAGATTATGCTGAAGATTATCGTAATCTTCCATATATCGGTGTATTGAAACCAGAAATATACGAAAATGCTTAATTTTTCGAACATTTAATGTTACAATAATTTCTTAGGAATGATTACAAACTAAAAATTTAATATAGAGAAGGAGGACATGTATGAATAAAAAGAATTCAGGGATGCGTAACTCGCTTTATTATATTATTGTATTTTTATCAATGATTACAATAGTATACTTCTTCTTTGGACAAGGCGGCGACCAATCTCCAACTATAAATTATTCAACGTTCTATCAACAATTAAAAGATGATCAAATCAAAGACTTTACTGTTCAACCTGCTAATGGCGTTTACAAAATTACAGGTGAGTACCATGAAGATCAAAAAATCACTGATTCAGGTGGCCTACCAGTATTTGGTAAAACAAAAGTAAAATCAAAACGATTTACAACATCTGTCTTACCTAATGACGCTACCATTGCTAATATTAGTGAAACAGCGAGTGAATCAGGAACCAAATTTGTTGTTAAAGAACAATCAAACAACAGTGTTTGGGTATCATTACTATTTAGTTTCTTACCAGTCTTATTGATGGTATTCCTATTCTATATGATGATGGGACAAGGTGGACAAGGCGGTGGAAATGGCCGTGTCATGAACTTTGGGAAATCCAAAACAAAAGAAGCAGATAAAAAATCAATCAACGTTCGTTTTTCTGACGTAGCAGGAGCTGAAGAAGAAAAACAAGAATTAGTAGAAGTGGTTGAATTCTTGAAAGACCCACGTCGTTTTGTGGAACTTGGTGCAAGAATTCCTGCGGGTGTGTTACTTGAGGGACCTCCCGGAACTGGTAAAACATTGTTAGCAAAAGCTGTTGCCGGAGAAGCTGGCGTACCATTCTTCTCTATTTCAGGTTCAGACTTTGTTGAGATGTTTGTCGGTGTTGGGGCAAGTCGTGTACGTGACTTGTTTGAAACAGCGAAAAAATCTGCTCCAGCGATTATCTTTATTGATGAGATTGATGCAGTTGGTCGTCAACGTGGTGCTGGTATGGGTGGAGGTCACGATGAACGTGAACAAACCCTTAACCAATTGCTTGTTGAAATGGATGGTTTCAATGGTAATGAAGGAGTTATCGTTATTGCCGCAACAAACCGTTCAGACGTTTTAGACCCTGCGTTACTTCGTCCAGGACGTTTTGACAGACAAGTTCTTGTTGGAACACCTGATGTTAAAGGTCGTGAACAAATTTTACGAGTTCACTCTCGTAACAAACCTTTAGCAAGCGATGTTGATTTAAAAGTTGTCGCACAACAAACACCAGGATTTGCCGGTGCAGACTTAGAAAACGTGTTAAACGAAGCTGCTCTTGTAGCTGCTCGACGTAATAAAAAGAAAATTGATGCATCAGATATCGATGAAGCACAAGATAGAGTCATCGCTGGTCCTGCTAAGAAAGACCGCATGATTAGTAAAAAAGAACGTTCAATGGTTGCTTACCATGAAGCAGGTCATACCATCTGTGGATTAGTGTTAAGTGATGCAAGAATTGTCCATAAAGTAACAATCGTTCCACGTGGACGCGCTGGTGGGTATATGATTGCTTTACCAAAAGAAGATCGTTTCTTAATGACTCAAAACGAAATGTTTGAACAAATCGTTGGGTTGCTTGGTGGACGTGTTGCTGAAGAAATTATCTTTGGTGTGAAATCTACTGGAGCAAGTAATGACTTTGAACAAGCAACTAACTTAGCTCGTTCAATGGTAACGGAATATGGTATGAGTGATTCGTTAGGTCCTGTACAATATGAAGGAAACCATCAAGTCTTTGTTGGCCGTGATTATGGACAAACGAAAACTTACTCAGAACAAGTGGCGTTCCAAATTGATGAAGAAGTTCGCAACATCTTAAACCGTGCTCATCAAAAAGCCGTTGAGATTATTGAAGCGCATCGTGCTGAACATAAATTAATCGCTGAATCACTTCTTAAATATGAAACACTTGATGCGAAACAAATTAAATCATTATTTGAAGAAGGTAAAATGCCAAGTGATGATAAACCTGAAGAGTATCCAAGTGAAAAAGAAGGTTCTTTTGAAGAAGTAAAAGAAGCATTGGAAAGAAAAGATGCTGAAAAGCAAAAAGCTGAATTTGCTGAAGAAAAAGAAGCAGAACATGATTTAAAAGAGCGTGATGAAGAATTATCACATTCAATTAAAGAAGATGAAGAAGCTGTGAAAGATGATAAATCTGAGTAAAAATAGTTTTAAGATTTAATCAAATACGTTATGATAAGTGGGATATACGAAAGTATAGCCCACTTTTTAATTGGGAAGACTATAAAGAGAAAGTAGGCAAGATAAATGAGTAAACAAACAACAGATTATTTAGTAAAAACTTTATGCTTTAATGGGGAAATTCGTGCGATGGCAACTCGCACAACTGAATTAGTTACTGAAGCACAACAACGTCATGACACATGGCGCACGTCAACTGCGGCACTAGGTCGTTCATTGACAGGGGCATTAATGCTGGGTTCAATGCATAAAGGGGATGAAAAATTAACTGTCCGAATCCAAGGGGATGGTCCAATCGGGGCTATTGTCATTGATGCCGATGCAAAAGGACACGTCAAAGGATATGTTAAGAACCCTCAAGTTAATTTACCAGCAAATTCTTTAGGGAAAATTGATGTGCGTGGTGGAGTGGGAACAAACGGATCACTAAGTGTGGTAAAAGATTTAGGATTAAGAGAGCCATTTACAGGACAAGTCCCATTAGTTTCAGGAGAGTTGGCTGAAGATTTTACTTATTATTTAGCCACATCAGAACAAGTTCCTTCAGCAGTAGGGTTAAGTGTATTAGTGGATAATGAAAATGATGACGTTGTAAAAGCGGCAGGTGGATTTATGATTCAAGTGATGCCGTTTGCTTCAGAGGAAACATTAGTTGAGATTGAAAAACGTTTAGCTGATATTCCACAAGTTTCTAACCTATTAGATCAAGGTGAAACACCAGAAGAAATTCTTTATCGTTTATTAGGGAAAGAAAATGTCGAAATTTTAGATACGATGCCAGTTGAGTTTCAATGTGATTGCTCTAAAGACCGTTTTTCTTCAGCGTTAATTACCTTAGGAGTGGATGAATTAACCAACATGATAGAAGAAGACAATGGAGCAGAAGCTGTCTGTCATTTTTGTAATGAAAAATATCATTACACAGCAGAAGAGTTATCAGTATTAAGAGACGAGGCTATGCAGTCTTAAAAGGAGGAAACCCGATGTGGAAAATAGGAAACGTCGAGATTCCTAATCGAGTGGTTGTTGCACCAATGGCTGGAGTGAGTAACTCTGCTTTTCGTGTGACAGTCAAAGAGTTTGGTGCAGGACTTGTTGTATGTGAAATGATAAGTGACAAAGGCATTCAACAACGAAATAAAAAAACATTAGAAATGCTTTATATTGATGAAACAGAACATCCGCTTAGTTTACAAATTTTTGGTGGAAATAAAGAAAATCTTGTTGAAGCCGCTAAATTTGTTGAAGAATATACAACAGCAGATATTATCGATATTAATATGGGCTGTCCAGTAAACAAAGTTATTAAAGCAGAAGCAGGAGCAAGATGGTTACTTGATCCAGACAAAGTATATGAGATGGTTGAGGCTGTTGCGAGTGCTGTAAGTATTCCAGTGACAGTTAAACAACGTATTGGTTGGGACGAAGAGCATGTGTATGCTGTTGAAAATGCGTTAGCCGCTGAAAAAGCCGGTGCTAGTGCGGTGGCAATGCATGGCCGAACACGCGTACAGATGTATGAAGGCAAAGCCAATTGGGATGTTTTAAAAGAAGTAAAAAAACATTTGACGATTCCTTTTATGGGGAATGGTGATGTGAGAACACCAGAAGATGCCAAACGTATGCTTGATTATGTGGGATGTGATGGTGTGATGATTGGTCGAGCTGCATTGGGTAATCCGTGGATGATTTATCGCACACAACATTTCCTAGAGACAGGTGAGTTATTGGAAGAACCACATCCAGCTGAAAAAATAGAAACAGCTAAGTTACATTTAGATCGTTTGATTCGCTTGAAAGGTGAAAAAATTGGTTGTTTAGAGTTTCGCCAACATGCCGCTTATTATTTAAAAGGGGCTCCAAGAGCAACTAAAACAAGATTAGCCGTTAATAAAGCAACAACACAAGAAGAAATGAACCAATTACTAGATGAGTATGTATTAGTTGTGAAAGAAAAAGGTTTAGTCGGATAAAAAAGGCAAATTAACTTGCCTTTTTTTTGCTATTTGTGGCATTATAAGAGAGAGTAGAATGGCAAAAAAAGTATAGGAGGAAGTAGCGTGTCAAAAGATAATCAAGCGCATCAAGAAATGAATGACCAACTCATCGTTAGACGAGAAAAAATGGCGGACTTACGTGATAAGGGACTCGATCCATTCGGAACACGTTTTGAGCGCACAACCAATGCAAAAGAATTGCATGAAAAATATGATGATAAAACAAAAGAAGAATTACAAGAGTTAAATCTTACAGCAACAGTTGCAGGCCGTATTATGACCAAGCGTGGAAAAGGTAAAGTAGGGTTTGCTCATTTACAAGATAGAGAAGGACAAATCCAAATTTACGTTCGTAAAGACGCGATTGGTGAAGAAGCCTATGATTTATTCAAACAAGCAGATTTAGGAGATTTTGTTGGTGTAACAGGCCAAATCATGAAAACTGATATGGGTGAAATAACTATTAAGCCAACAGAATTTACATTCTTAACAAAAGCACTTCGTCCATTACCTGATAAATATCATGGCTTAACAAATGTTGAACAAAAATATCGTCAACGCTATTTAGACTTAATTAGCAATCGTGATAGCTTTGACAAATTTGTTAAACGTAGTGAAATTATCCGCGAAGTACGTAACTACTTAAATGACCATGGCTATTTAGAAGTTGAAACACCAACTCTACATAATATGGCAGGTGGAGCAGCGGCAAGACCATTCATTACACATCATAATGCATTAGATATGGAATTATATTTACGTATCGCATTAGAATTACATTTAAAACGATTAATCGTTGGGGGAATGGAAAAAGTCTATGAAATTGGACGCGTATTCCGTAATGAAGGAATTGATGCTACTCATAATCCTGAATTTACTATGCTAGAAGTGTATACAGCATACACTGATTATCAAGACATTATGGACTTAACAGAAGGCATTATTACAACAGTCGCTCAAAAAGTATTAGGCACATTACAGATTCAATACGGCGACATTGATGTTAACTTAGAAGGACCATGGAAGAGAATTCATATGGTTGATGCGATTAAAGAAGTTACAGGTGTTGATTTCTGGAACGTAACATCAGACGAAGAGGCTCGCTCAATTGCTAAAGAGCATAATGTTACGATAGAAGAACATATGGATTACGGTCATGTGATTAATGAATTCTTCGAAGCGTTCGTTGAAGACACATTGATTCAGCCAACCTTTATTTATGGTCATCCAGTCTCAATTTCTCCGCTAGCGAAGAAAAATCCAGACGATGAACGTTTTACAGATCGTTTTGAAGTCTTTATAGTAGGAAAAGAATATGGAAATGCCTTTACAGAGCTGAATGACCCAATTGATCAAAGAGAACGATTTGAAGCGCAAATGAAAGAAAAAGATTTAGGAAATGACGAAGCTCATGGAATAGACGAAGACTTTATTGAAGCATTAGAGTACGGAATGCCTCCAACAGGTGGTTTGGGAATAGGGATCGATCGTTTGGTGATGCTATTAACTAACTCACAATCTATTAGAGATGTCTTATTATTTCCAACAATGAGATAAAAAGTGAAGAAATTCTTCACTTTTTTTATTTCATTTTAGTTTATAAAACTATAGTTAAATGATTAACATTCGGTATAAAAAGACATAGATAGTAATTTAAAGTGATTTTTCTAGATAATTCTTTTTTATACCGAATGAAAATTATGTAATTTTGGTGTAAAATTTGTGAAAAAAACTTTTTGAAAAAAGGTTGACCTTTCTCTGTAATCTTGTTATATTAATACATGTCCTTGAGACACAGCTTTTGAATTTAAAATGTAGCTAACAGGATTTTTTCTTCTAGCGAACGAATTTTCAGAAAATTCAAAAAATAATTTTAAAAAAGTGTTGACAAAACAGTAATAACTTGATATGATATAAAAGTTGTTACGGCAACAAATTTTAGACCTTTGAAAACTGAACAAAGTAAGACGAACCGAATGTGTAGGGCGTTTCTACTATGTAGAAACAAACCATATTTAGTGAATACAATTCGCTAGCAAGTTTTAAAACAAATGAGCTAAACATCGCAAGATGTTATCAACTTTTTATTGAGAGTTTGATCCTGGCTCAGGACGAACGCTGGCGGCGTGCCTAATACATGCAAGTCGAACGCATTTCTTTTCATCGGAGCTTGCTCCACCGAAAAGAAATGAGT
>NZ_NGJT01000021.1 GCF_003950315.1 Vagococcus bubulae | reverse complement strand
TTACTGTTTGTTACCTTAACATATCCAGTCGAAAACACAAGGGTATATAAACGAGCAAGCTCGCCCTTGTGTTTTCTTTGTGTCTATGTTGCGTTCTCGTCACAGCAAACGACACGAACACACTGGCGAAAATGAACCAACAAAACGAAAAAAGAAAGGAGCGTACACTGTAATTTATTTCTAGCTTTTAAAACATGAGGAAAACAGCTTCACTTCCTCAAACGCCTAACAAAAATGGTTGTCAAAAAACTAAAAATCAAAAAAAAGAAAAGAGGAAAAGAAAATGGAAAAAACAAAAAAATTACAATTAGAAGATTTTACAGAAAATGAGTTTTTTGGAACACAAGAACAGCAATATCTAAAAGCTCAAGTAAGAGAAGAGCTAAAAGAGCAAGGCTTTATCATAGATAGCAGTTTTGAGGGCGATTTTAAAACATGGATAGGTGTATACGCAAGACCAAAAGATAAACCGACCTACTTAGACCCTCAAAACGATAAAGAAGCAGAAGAACAAGAGCAATATTCTATTAACGGCTTTAAACAAGATTTTAGCGAATGGTTTGAGTGGGAAATAAAAAATTTGAAAATTAAAGAAATGTAAAAGAAAAGCCTAGCAAAAAAAGCTAGGTTTTTCTTTTAGATAAAACACCAAAAAGAAAAACCTAAGAAGGATAAAATAAGTTGTTCCACTTGCGGTGCAGTTGCTCCTCGTTCCAAACCCAACTTATTTCTTTGCAAAGATATTTGTATTTGACTAACACCTTTCCTCGAATGGTAAAAGCTAACCGTTCGTTACTCTACCTCAGATACTTTCTTTTTTCAGTTGGTACATTTTGCAGTCTGTAACGTGTCACTTACTGTTTGTTACCTTAACATATCCAGTCGAAAACACAAGGGTATATAAACGAGCAAGCTCGCCCTTGTGTTTTCTTTGTGTCTATGTTGCGTTCTCGTCACAGCAAACGACACGAACACACTGGCGAAAATGAACCACCTAAACGAAAAAAGAAAGGAACAAGATATGTAGAACATTCACAGCTTTTACCATTCGAGGAAAACAGCTTCACTTCCTCAAACGCCTAACAAAAATGGTTGTCAAAAAGCCAAAAATAAAAAAGAAAAGGAATGATAAAAATGAAATACATTAAAAACGTTGAAACATTGGAAGAATTGAAAAAAGCCTACAAAAAGTTAGCTTTGAAGTTACACCCCGATTGTGGCGGGAATGAAGAAGAAATGAAAATTTTGAACAATGAATATGACGAACTGTTTAGCAAACTTAAAAACACTCACAAGAACAAAGACGGCGAAACCTATACAAAAGAAACGACTGAAACGCCCGAACAATTTAAGGACATTATAAATCAACTTTTCAATCTGAAAATGGACGGTGTATCAATTGAAATTGTGGGAACTTTTATATGGTTAACAGGCAACACAAAACCTTATAAGGACGACATAAAAGCCCTAGAATTTCGTTATTCACCAAAAAAATACGCATGGTATAAAGCACCAAGCGATTATAAAAAACGTAGTCGAAAAAATTATGATATGGACACAATAAGGGGAATGTATGGAAGTCAAAAGGTGAAGGAAGATAAAGAAGAAAAAAAATACTTACAAGCCAATTAAGGCTTGTAAGTTTATCAGAAAGGAAGTTTTAAAGTGGATATTAAAATAAAAAAAATAAATTTTGAAGGTAATATTTTAAAAGTTATAAAAGCGACAGTAACAGAAATGAGAGGAATAAATAATCATCAAAAATATGATTTTGATTTATATCAAATAGAAGCACGTTCGCCAATGTCAACAAGAGAAATAACTTTAACAGTTGATTTTATAGAAAAAAAAGTATCAGGTGATATTATCGCTTTTGGTGATTGGTACGATTTGGATATAGAATCAGTAAATGAAATATTAAAGCAATTAAAAAAGGAAGGACAAACATTAAGAACAATCAATTTTATTTAAAAAAGTATCAAAAAAAGGAAAATTATTTTTCCTTTTTTTGATACTTTTTAGGTTTATTTGCTTTAATATATTCAGAAAAAATTTTTAAAAATTCTTCCGTTTCTTCTACAGTTAAATAGTCAATTTCAAAATACTTTTCTAACAAAGCACCTTTTTCAATTAGACGCTTTGTTCTTCTTTTTCTGTTAATATTTTGCTCGCTATTCGCTCGCAAAATATTTTTTTGAATTTTTAGTTTTTCTATTCTTTTGTTGATGTCATTTAAATCATTATTTACCATAACTATTTAAGTAATTCAGAAAAATTTTGACTATTCGCATTTAATAAAGTTTCTAATTCGTCATAGAATAATTCTTTGTTTTCTTCAATCGATTCAATAGAAATATCATTTTTTGAAAGAGTAGAAAGGACAAAATCACCAATATCTGCTTTTGATTTTAGAATTAATTCTTCTTTTTTCTTTTGTAATTCTTTAATTTGAAGTTCAATATCAGAAACAGTTTTTTTCTTTCTCTTTTTTGGTTTTGTTTTTGGAATGATTTGTTCATTTTCTGTCTTGATGTTTTGATCTTGGTTTTCCATAAAATATCCCTCCTAATAATTTGTATATGTCTATCATATTATATTATATTTCTAAAATCAATAAATATAAACGAAAATGTCAGATTAAACATATTTGCTTTTTCATTGATAAGTGGTAGAATTAATTTATCAAAGATTCCCTTAGATTTTTTACTAAGGGCGCACTTATACCCACTAACTTACGTTTGTGGTTAATGTGCTATAAAACGTAACTTTCGTTTAGTTTTATCGTCAAGCGTGTTTGTTAAAATTCGCTACGCTCATGTTTGAAAAGAAAGAGAGGTGATACAATTGGCAATCTTCCATTTATCAATGACAATAGCAAAAAGAGAAGGCGGAAAAAGAAGTTTAATCGCAATGGCTTCTTATCGAAGTGGTGAAAAATTGTATAGTGAACTATATGAAAAAACTAATCTATACAACCATAGAACTGTTAAACCAGAAGCTTTTATTTTAAAACCTGATTATGTACCTAATGAGTTTTTAGATAGACAGACATTATGGAATAAAATGGAATTAGCAGAAAAAAGTCCAAACGCTCAACTTTGTCGAGAGGTAAATGTAGCATTGCCAATTGAATTAAATAATTCAGACCAAAGAATGTTGATGGAAGATTTTGTTAAAGATAATTTTGTCAGTGAAGGAATGATTGCAGACGTAGCCATTCATAGAGATGATGAAAACAATCCTCATGCTCACATTATGCTAACAATGAGAGAAGTAGATAGTGAAGGTAATATTCTAAATAAAAGAAAAAGAATACCTAAACTAGATGAAAATGGCAATCAGATTTTTAACGAAAAAGGACAAAGAGTAACCGTTTCAATAAAAACTAATGATTGGGATAGAAAATCTCTTGTTTCCGAAATTCGTAAAGATTGGGCTGATAAAGTCAACCAATATTTAAAAGACAGAAATATCGATCAACAAATAACAGAAAAATCTCATGCGGAACTTGGAAAAAAAGAACTACCAACAATTCATGAAGGTTTTTACTCAAAAAAATTAGAAGATAAAGGAGTTATAAGCGAGTTAAAAAGAAAAAATTTAGAAATTCAAAGTTACAATGATATTCTAGCCGAACTTGATAAACTTGAAAGTCAAGATAAAGTGTTAAAACAAGACCAAAACTTCACTTTAAAATTTGAAAAAACTTTCTCACCTTTAGAAAAAGGAGAACTGAAAAATCTTTCAAAAGAATTGAAATTATTTATTAATGATGAAAACATTGATAAACGAATAGGTGAATTAAAACGATGGGAAAATTCACTTATCTTTAATAATAAAATGGAAATTCAAAAACAACGTTTGATGTTAAGTAAAATTAGTAGTGAACGAGATATGCTTACAAAGGCAAATGAAATTTTAGACAAACAAGCAGAAAGATTCTTCAAAAAATCTTATCCAAGTTTGAATATTGACAAATTTTCAAATCACGAAGTTAGAGCAATGGTTAATGAAACCATATTTAGAAAACAGTTATTGAATAAAGACCAGTTAGCAGAGGTCATTTACAATGAAAGAGTAATAGAAAAAGAAGAAAGTAAAAAGATTTTTAAAGAAAAACCATTTCAAACTAGCCGTTATCTTGATTCAAAAATTAAACAAGTTGAAGATAGTATAACAAAAGAAAATAACCCTGAAAGAAAAGAAATTTTATCAATTAAAAAAGAAAAACTGATAGGAATAAAACAAGGATTGATAGAATATGTTCAATCAGAAGTTGAAAGAAAATTTGATAAAAATGTTTCAATAGATTCAGTCATAGAAGGCGAAATGTTACTTGCAAAAGCTGACTATTACAAAACAACTGATTTTTCTAAAGTCGAAGGAGTTGCTAGATTCAGCAGTGAGGAAATTAATTCCATGTTGGAACAATCAAAAGGCTTCTTAACTAACATTCAGACGGTGAAAATTCCTAATGATTGTCAAGGTGTATTTTTTGTTCAAGATAGCATGAAGTATATTGATGAACTAAGCCCATTAGCAAAACAAAATCTGAAAAAGGTTGTTAATCGCAATGCTTATTTACCTGATTCTGATAAGATAGAATTAAGTAAACAGATTGAGAATACTAATAAAGATCAATCCCAAGAATTGGATAAAAATGAACCTGAAAAAAATGAAGTGACTGTAAAAATGTTCCAATTTGCGAAGTCAATTAATCGTTTGTTGAGTGGTAACCAACTACAGAAAAAACGAAACCTAGACAAATTGATTAAGCAAACAAAAGCAAAAGAAAATCAATCATTACAAAGGAATATTCCTTTGCGATAAAATAAAAACAAGAGGTGTATAAAATGAAAAAAATTATCAAAGATACAAAGTTTAAGCTTGGAAGTGCGGTTGTTGCGTTGGGTACATTGTTTATTACTGATCCAGTATTTGCAGCCACTGATCCACAAGCGAAATTAGTTCAAGCGGGTAACACTATAAAAGGTGTTTTAACAGCCTTAATTGTTGTAGTTGGTGGGATTGCTTGTGCGAAGATTGTTATTAAATACTTGCCGTCTATTGATGACCCACAAGAAAAAAATACCATGTATAAAGCCTTGGGAACAGCCTTGCTTGTTACGGCATTAGGTGGGGCGTTGGTTTGGTTAGTACCTTGGGCGTATGGCTTACTTGCTTAATAGAGAAGGGAGTTAGTTATGAATAGCGATCAAGTGAAACAAGCCCTATTAGATTTGTTAAATGCAGACACTGAAAAAGGGCGGACTTGGTTTTTTCCGTCCAATGTATCTGATCGGTACACAGTCATTTTAGGGCTAGATTTAAAACAATCAGCAAAAGCGATCGGTACGGCATTAATAAGCGTGCTATTGGCAATTCTTATTTTCCGTAGCACAGCCGTTTTTCCTTTAATTATCTATGTCATTGTTGGTTTGGTGTCATTTGGTGGTGTATGGGCGTTTTATACGATTAAACCAATTACAGACCGACCTAACATTTCTATATCTGATTTTATGAAGCAAAGAAAAGACTTTTCTAAAAGACAAAAAGTCTATTATAAAAAGCCAAAAGAACGAGTTTAAAAGAGAGGTGATTTCATTGTTTGATTTTCTAAAAACAAGTTCCAAAAGTAACGATAATAAAAAAAACGATCCTATAAAAGAAATGATTTATTGGGAAGATAGTTCCCGATTTCAAGGCGTTTTTAAAGACTTTTTTGTCGTTTATCAGCCAGAAAAAAAGCAATTCAGCCTTGTGAGTATGCTAAAAGTTGACGGCTTAAACGTTGATACATTGCCAGTATCAGAGCAAGAAGGTTTAAACGAAGATTTTGGTGTCTTTCTATCTCAAAACGTTCTATATGAACCGCAGATCACTTCTAAGAATGTACCAGTAGAAATTGACGATTTTGTAGAAGCCTGGGGGAATACAGTAGAAAATTATCGCAAAATGCCAGGGCATAACGAAGCTTTATTACAACTAAAGGCTAGTTACTATTATCATTATAGAAATTTAGCAAGTAACATGGAAACTTCAAAGAAACAACATTTTGTAATTAATTCTGAACCAATTTCAAAGGAAACTTACGACAGTTTGGAATTGTCCTATCAAGTGTTACGCGATAAGACAAGAACAATCAGAACAGCTTTAATTGCATTTTTAAGTAAATATGATTGTCAGGTTGAAATGTGTACGATTGGCGAGATGAAAAAGGTTTTGAATAGTTAGGAGCGTTAAAATGGAGAAGATACCAAAAGAGAAAATTATTGTAATACCCGAAGTTGATACGGACGTTGTATCTGATTTAGCACCATTTAATTTTACAATAGAACGTGACAAATTATTAATCGATGATTCATACGCAGTTCCCTATGTCATTACAAAATACAATAATAAACCAAGAGGAAATTGGTTTAATCGTATTCGTAAAATGAGTGGAGATATAACCATATCTCATTACTACACTAAAGCAAACGGTAACTCATTGAATGATTATTACAACAGAACCATTAAGAACAAGCAAGCAGAGATCGATCGTTCGCATGATCCGTTGACGATTATCCGTTTAGAACGTGAAATGAAAATTGCACAAACGCAGTTAGAACAAGCCGTTGACGAAAACACTTCTTATCTTTATTTATATACCTATGTTTTGATCAAAAGTAAGTCCGAAGATAAGCTAAAAAAATTGTGTGAAGATTTTGAAACACGTTGTATCGCAAGTGGAGTAAAAGCGTTAATTCCATATACTATGATTGATAAAGCGTATTGGAGTGCCTTGCCTTTACAATCTAATGAAGTGCCTGAATACACGTACACAATCGCAAACTCAATCAGTGCAAGTAGTATTTTTCCTTTTGATGATAATGAGTTAAGCGTATTTACTAAAAATATGATTATTGAGGGAATTAATAAAGATACTGAAAATATCGTTAGTATTGATTACACCAACAGAAAATTAGTAGTTAATCGTAACAAATTTGTTTTTGGTCTATCAGGTGGGGGAAAAACCACTTACTTAACGTCAGACTATTTAAAAAAATATGCTTTTTCTGATAACTCAACAGAACTAAGGCACAGAATCGTTTTATTTGATCCCGAAGATGAACAAACAGAGCGTGTACGTTCTCTAGGGGGCGAAATAATCAATCTATCGTCTATGTCAGACGTCCGTATCAATCCATTTCAAATCTACTCACGCAATACACCTGATGTCGATTTAAAAGAATCGTTATCCGATTTTGAAGAGGACGAACTTGTAGAAAATCTTGAAATAAAGCACAAAGATTTTGAAATGACTGAAAATGATATTGATAAAGAAATCAGTAAACGAATGAATATTTTAACGCCATATTTCCTAATGGTGGATCACTCTTTGACTGACAGTCAATTATCTATTATTAAAATAGAAGCTAAAAAATGCTATACCACTTTATACGAGAAGAAAAACTTGTCAAAAATGGAAAACACCGATTTTCCAACATTTTCAGACTTAGAAAATCGATTGAAAGCCTTAGAAGAAACTGATCCAAAAAGATACAAACGAATTGAAGATTTTATTTATTCATTAGAAGATTTTACAATCGGAAGTCGTACCATTTTTAACGGTCATACAAATATAGACTTAAACAATCCGTTAATTTGCTTTTCTTTGCGAGATTTACAGACCGAAGAAGGGATCAGAGATTTAGCATACCTCAACAGCTTTAGTTATCTATTTGAAGAAATAACCAACAATCCGCAAATTGTAACGTCTGTTTATGCAGATGAATTTCACTTTTTATTGAAGAATAAAATTAGTGCTGACTTTTTCTTCCAAGCATATAAACGCTTTAGAAAATACAATGCTGATTGTACCGTATCGACCCAACAGATTGATGATGTATTAAAAGCACCTGATAATATCGGTAAAGCAATTATTGGGAATAGCTTTACAAAAGTGTTTTTTGGACTTGATGAAACGGAAGCACAAGGTATTTCAAATGAGTTGAAACTTAAACTCACAAAAAAAGAATTATCGTTCATTACCTCAAAACGGCAAGGGGAAGCTTTGCTTTTCCATGGTACAAAGCGAGCAAAGATAAAAGTAGATTTAACACAGGAAGAAATGCGTTTGCTTAACCCAGGCGAATATGAAGATATTTACGGCGTTAGTCCGAAGAAAGAAATCAACTGGTTGTTAAGATCGAAAATTCAATAGAAGGGAGAAGCAAATGAAATACAAAATCTTGAAAAATTTACAATTCTACTATCAAGAGAATGTCATTGTCGTCCAAATAAACGAAAAATATTTGACGAATCGAGAACATATTTTTGATGTAGAAGAAAGTGAACAATATTTTGTTGATGTCGAGGAGATTTTGACCAAAGACGGAAAGCTAGAAATTGTTTATCACCGTCCTAATGGCTATACACCACTACTTGAATTGAAAGAATATGCTGATTTTTATAAATTGGATATAGTGAATCGATTACTTGAAATGAATGTACTAGAAAAAACAAATACCTATCTAGCAATGCAAAATATCCTACTCAAAGATACACGTGACTTGCTTTTTATTTATAAAGCAGATCACTTTGATAATTTGCCTTACTCAACTAAAGAAGAATTAGAGCAGTGGAAAAATTTTATTTGTAGTTTTTTTGGTAAATTCACACTTGAGAAGTATGAGAAGAATCGTATTGAGGTTCTAACAAAAGAAAAAAATTCATTTTTAAATGATGTAGAAGCAGTTGAAAGTTTGGAATCATTAAGAGATTTAATAAAAAATCGACTAACCGAAGAACAAAAGAATTTCTTTTCTGCTGAATTACAGGACAAGAAAGCAGACGTCCGAAAAATTCGCAGAAATAAAAGCTTAAAAATTGCGTTAGTTGTAGGTGTTATTGCGTTATATGGCGGTACGGTTTTTCTTATGAAAGTAAATGAGAAGAAACAAGTTACGGCTACACAGCAAAGCGCAGAAACAGAGATCACTATTTTAAATAAGATTATTGATAACGATAGTGAGAATATCGAAGAAGATATGCAAAAGCTCAATTATCCTAAGAAAAAACAAGTTGATATTTACGTGAAACTTGGTGATTATACCAAGGCTTATGAACTTGATAAAAAGTCAGATAAAAAAATTATTCAAAGTCTGTACAAACAAGGAGAAACCGAAAAAATAGAAGCCCTTGATTTACCAGGAAGCGACTATTTAGCAGACTTCAAAAAGATTTTAGCGTATGACAATTCAACAGATATTGAGTATCTGGTTCAAACTAGTACCGATACAACAATTGTTGAAGCTTTAATCGATAAATCAGTAAAAGAAAAAGACATTCCAACAGTGAAAAATATTCGTCAAGTATCAATTACACAAAAGAAATTAGCAATCGATCCTAAACGTCAAATCAGTATGATTGACTTATTGATTGAAAATAACAGTGAAGAATTAGAAAATATGTATAAGGATAATTCTTTAAATGAGGACTTGAAGAAAAAACAAACCAATGACTTGTTAGAAGAAAACAACACATTGCTTAGTGAAAAGATTGAATTAACAAACGCTGAAAAAGATTAGGAAGGTTGGTGATTTCATATCATGGGAGCAACAGCTGCTAAACTGCTTATTCGTTATCGAAAACCGATAGCAAAAGCAATTTTAGGCTTTTTCGTCTTTATCATTGTAATCTTCCTTCTTATTTTTAATAACGATCAAACCGCCCCTAGTGGCGGACTAGCAACAGAAAACAAAAATTTAAGTGAATCTGTTTTGAGGTACAAAAGTACCGTTGAAAAGTACGCTAGACAATATGACGGTATGGAATATGTGCCTTATATCTTAGCCCTTATGCAAATTGAATCAGGTGGTGAAGGTGGCGACCCTATGCAATCAAGCGAAAGTTTAGGACTGCCCCCGAACACTATTAAAGACCCCGAACGAAGCATACAACGAGGAGTAGAGTTTTTTGTAGAAAATATGAAAAGCGCTATAAACCGAGGATCAGATATAAAAACAGCTCTTCAAGCGTATAATTATGGCGGTGGTTTTGTTGATTTTGTAGTGAAGAATGGCGGAACGTATTCTTTTGAATTAGCTAAACAATTTTCTATTAATATGTCAGGTGGCGAAAAAGTACCTTATGTAAATGCCATATCCACTTCAATGGGCTACAATTACCGCTATAATTACGGAAATATGTTCTACGTACCCAAACTACTTGAATACGTTAATGAAAGCCAGGCAAGCGCAGAGGGCGTTCAAAACAATTCTAACAATACAGGTGTTGTTCAAGTTGATGTACCCAGCGAATACAAAAATAAATTACGTTATCCAAGATATGACGGGCACAACTATAATACAAGCGGTAGTTATCCATTTGGGCAATGTACCTGGTACGCTTTTAATCGTATGGCTCAAATTGGCAAGCCAGTTGATGATTTTATGGGCAATGGTGGCGAATGGGGCTATAAAGGGAAAGCTTTAGGCTATAAAGTAACAAATAAGCCAAAAGTAGGTACGGCAATTTCTTTCCCACCTGGTTCTTTTGGCTCTGATCCAGTTTACGGACATGTTGCCTTTGTAGAAGTCGTAAATGCAGACGGTACGCTTTTAGTATCAGAATGTAATGTTGTAAACCCAGGAAGTGGAACAATCAGTTATCGAGTAGTGCCGACTTCTATTGCAAATATTGCAAGTTATGTTGAATAAGGAGAGGAAGAAATGGAGTTTGACAAAATAAAAGTTAGTTTGTTTATCTCAACGCTTGTTTTACTTGTGGTTACCATAGGTATGGTTGTTTTTGGGATTAAACAAGGCGAGCAGATCCGCCAGTTAAAGAGCGAATTAAAAAGCGTACAAACGGAATTAGCAAACAAACAAACGGAACAAGACACTAACCAAAGCGAATCGGAAAAAATTATCAAAGAATTTTACAAGACAGTTTATAACTACGAAAAAAGCCAAAAAGAAATATCTATGACAACGGTTAAAGAATTAGCGACAGACAACGTTTATCAAGAATTAAAAAACGAGATCAACGTAAACAATTCATATAGCCCACAGCAAAACACGATTCAAAAGTCTTCAGTAAACGAAAATGAAATAAAAATTCTTGCTTATGAAAGTAAGGATAATTCACAGCAATATCTAGTAACAGCACCGATTCACCAGGTTTTTAACGGTACAAAAAATGATTTTGAAATAAACCAAATTATCCAAATTAAAAACCAACAAATTACCCAAAGAACGACCATTCAATTAGGAGAGGAGTAGAAGCATGGCGAAGAAGAAGCAAGAGCAAGTGAAACTGATTATCCTAGTTATACTCTATCTACTATTATTACCAGTAACATTGATTGTATTTAAATTATTACCTTTTATCATTGCGAATGATACAAACATTGAATTGAGTACCTTTGTTACAACTATTTTAAAGCACCCAATCAATACTTTCTTAGAGATCATTCAATCTAATTACATGATTCCGTTCTTCATTGTACAAATCATTGTTTTAATCGTTTTATTTGTCTTTCTACACCCTACCAAACGCCAACCGTTTGAGGTTGTCGGAAAAACAAATCCTGTTCATGGCTCGGCTTATTGGGGGGAGGAATCAGAAATAAATGCACCGAAAAACGTTCATTTGATCCCTGAAAAATCAATGAAAAGCATATTAGAAAAATCAATGAGGAGGGGGAAAAATGACTAGTTTATTAGCAGAATCAGACGGTTTAATATTGGGGAAATTTCCAAGTGGAAAAGTTGTGATCCAACCCGAAGATAGCAAAATAAGCAATCGAAATATTTTTGTAGTAGGCGGCCCAGGTTCATTTAAAACACAAAGTTATGTTTTACCTAACGTTGTAAACAATCGCAATACGTCAATTGTTGTAACTGATCCAAAAGGGGAAATCTATGAATTAACCAATGAAATAAAAAAAGCCCAGGGCTTCAAAACAGTTGTGATAAATTTTAAAGATTTTTTACTAAGTTCTAGGTACAATCCATTACTCTATATTCGCAAATCAAATGATACAAACAAGATTGCAAACGTCATAGTATCAGCAAAGAATGATCCCAAACGGAAAGATTTTTGGTTCAATGCACAATTAAGCTTATTAAATACGTTGATTAAATATGTTTATTTTGAATATGAACCAAGTTCAAGAACGATTGAGGGAATTTTAGATTTCTTAGAAGAATTTGACCCACGCTATAATGAAGAAGGTGTATCAGAACTTGATGAACAATTTGAGCGTTTGCCAGACGGACACGAAGCAAAACGCAGTTACTATTTAGGCTTCCGACAAGCACAAAGTGAAGCAAGACCAAACATTGTTATTAGTCTATTGACGACTTTACAAGATTTTGTTGATAAAGAAGTATCAGAATTTACCAGTACAAACGATTTTTTCTTTGAGGAATTAGGAACGTCAAAAATTTGTTTATACGTGCTAATTTCCCCATTAGATCGAACTTGGGACGGCTTAGTGAATCTCTTTTTCCAACAAATGTTTACAGAGTTATATTTTTTAGGAGATAAACACAACGCAAAATTGCCAGTACCTTTAGTTATGCTGCTAGACGAGTTTGTCAATTTAGGCTATTTTCCAACCTATGAGAACTTTCTTGCAACGTGTCGAGGGTATCGTATTTCAGTTAGTACCATATTACAATCTTTGCCCCAGGGCTTTGAACTTTACGGAGATAAGAAATTTAAAGCGATCATTGGGAATCATGCCATTAAAATATGTCTAGGTGGTGTAGAGGAAACGACCGCCGAATACTTTTCAAGACAAGTAAATGATACAACAATCAAAGTATATACAGGCGGAACAAGCGAGAGTAAAACGTCTGCAAAAACGACTAATCGAAGCGGTAGCAAGTCAGAAAGTTATGGCTACCAAAAAAGGCGATTGATTACCGAAGGCGAAGTGATCAATTTACAACAAGAAGAAAATGGCAGAAAAAGTATAGTGTTGATTGACGGTAAACCTTACATGCTAAGAAAAACGCCACAATTTGAATTGTTTGGAAATCTTCTTAAAAAGCATGAAATTTCACAGCAATATTATATAAGCAGTCAAACAGAATTTGCCAAAGAATACATTGAGGAGTTGGAAAAACAGCACAAACAACGAAAAGTGCAACTAGCAAGCGCCCCAATTTTTCACGAGAAGAAACAAGAAGATGATTTGAATAAAAAAGAAATAAATCTACCTGAACAACCGATCGAATCAGAAGTAACAGAAGAAGAGGAAGAAAAAGAACTATTAATGAGTGATATTCTAAGTAGTTTTGATGAAGGTATAGAGGAAAACAAAACCAACAATGACAACAGCGAATTACCATTTTAAAGATCGGAGGAAATCAAATGAATGGATTGAAAGAATTTTTTGGGAATATCCCAATGTTTCAAAAGCAAGTCGAACGAGAAATTGAAGAAAAAGGGATTGAACCTAGCGAGGGTATTAAAAAAATGGAATTTAGCCGTCAAGTGATCCGTAACTTAGTGATTGGCGTTTTAGTTGTCGGTATTCTTGCTTTTGTGGGCATTTCTTATTTTAACAATAAGAATCAACCACCAGTGACACCAACCGCCACCACCGCAAGCAAAGAAAGCAACCAGTCAGAAACAAGCGGAGAAGCCACAGAAAACAGCTCACAAGCCGTTCAAGGATCAAGCGACCATTTACTCAAATTAAGTGCCAAAGAGCGAGCAGAAGAAGCGACAGAAGCTTTTGAGAGTTGGTACACCTCTTTTTCTAATGGTGATGGCATTTTAGAAATCAACAAAGAATTATTGAAAGAAGGATCAGGCGGTACAAGCCCGATTGAATTACAAACAAAACTGATTGATAACTTAAAAGCCAAATTTGGCGATAAGGTATCAGATGATTTTTATACAGGGCTACAAGCAAGTTTCAATTTCAATCCAGTGATTGTTGACGGCACCAAAGGGCTAACCATTTCTAAACAAAATGACGATAAAAGCCAATGGTTGCGTACCTGGTTCTTAGATACCCAAAAAACAGAAAAGAATACGAAAATTGTTTTGCGTAATGAGTTCCCTTATGAGTGGGCAGATTGGCGGAACAAAGGACAACATGATGAAAAAGTAGGATCAATGTTTTCACAAATTGATTGGGATAATGATTTGAGATATGAGGTTATAGGGCTAGTAACTAGCAAACAAGAGAAGAATATTGAAAACATTGGTGGAGTATTTGTAGTTATGCAATACAACGAAAAAATAGGAAAGTGGCAAGTTAGTGGAACGATTGGTGGTGTAATGTAATATGGACGTAATAGACCAAATAAAAGATACAGGATCGGATATTTTAAGTTCTGCTGGTGAGGCTATCTCTAATGTCTTTGAAGGCGTAAAAGAGAGTGTCGATAGTGTGTTGCACCCAATCGATAGCTTGTTAGGTAGTTGGGGCAGTGACCTTTTAGAAGCCAGCATGAAAATTGCCAATAAGACAACGTTTGATATTCCCAATATCGAATTGATTAGTACCATTACCAACGTCTTTGTATTTGCCACTACGACCTTTGCAATTTGTATTGTGTTGTATAAGGTCATTGAAGCGCAAATACAAGCTTCTAATGGGAGTGGTGACGCATTGACCGCTAATATTGTTCAAAAGCTGTTTTACTCGTCTATTGCCTTAGCAACGTTGCCCTGGGCAATGAACTTTTTTATCAAAAAGATTGTTGCACCAATCGGGGAATATGTGATTCAACAAGTCGCTAATGATTTGAATGTGGAAACGATCGGCGAACGATTGCGTAATTTCTTAGTATCAAATTTCTTTAATGGTGGCGTTAGCGCCATTGTTCTCTTTGTTTTCGTGATATTCTTTGCCTTTTCCATTGCCAAGTATTTTGTGGCGATTTGTGTTTTTTATGCTGATTTCTTGGTACTGACTATGTTAACACCATTAGTTGCCTTATCGCTTTTAACAGACGAACAAAATTACTTTCAAATATGGATCAAAGAACTGTTATCCGAAGCACTCACAATGCTTATTAAGCTTATTTTGTACTTACTCATGATTACACTCATGATTGCTGAAAAATACACGTTACCAAACTTTATGTTAATGGTTGGTTGTGGCTTATTGATTATCAAAACACCGTCTGCCCTACAAAATATGTGGTATTCAACCAAAGTGTCAAAAGGTGGTGGACTTGGAAACTTAGCAATGATGGCTATGTTTAGAAAATAAGAGAGGGGGATAACGATTGTCTTATTATTTTGAAATACGAATTATTCTTCCCGAAGAAGAAAATCAATTTTTGAATCGAAAATTAAGTAAGAGCGAATTATCCGAAGTCACACACTATTTACAACAAAAGACAAGTCGAGGAATTCCAGTTAAATTTCGTGTAGGTATTTTTAGAGTAGAAGATCAAACAAAAATTATGTCTGTTACGCTGAATACAAAAAATACCAAAGAAACGGACGTAATTAACTTGTTATTAAATCGAGTAACAGATCAACACGTTTTAGTTTACTTGAATGAACCAACAGAACCAACGCTTAATACGCAAGAATTAAATCGTCAGGAGTTAAAAACGAGTAATGAACGCCAAGAAATACCGCAGACAGAAATTCCAACTGAAACAGTAAATGAACCTAGTGTTATTAAGGAAATATCGAAAAAGAACCAAGCAAAACAAATGAATAGTAGAAAAGAATCACTATCAGAATCCATAACCAAGAAAAATGTTCCCAAAATTCATTTGTTCATATCTATTTTGACACTTTTTATTGTATTATTGATAGGAATAAGTGTTATTCAACAAGTACAACTTCAATCAGTCAAAAAAGAGAGCGAATTATTGAAAGAACAAATTGAACGTGTCAAAGAAACGGATATTTCTCAATCGAAAATAGATACTTTTGGAAGATACTTTTTGACTTACTATTTTTCACAGGAAAAAAATCAAGAAAATTATCAGTCAAGTTTAAGAACATATGTATCCGAAAAGGTAGATATATCCGATTGGAAAGCGTTAGGGAAAACGCTTAAGAGTGTCAATTACTATGGTAGTGAACAAACAAAAAAAGGGTATAGCGTTGAATACCTTCTAAATGTTTCAGTAGACAATCGTAGTAAAATGCAAAAAATCACTTTTGAGGTTGAACCAACTAAAAACGGCTTTCTTGTGACAACTCAACCAAAACTTACAGACTTCTCTTTTAACTGAAATACGCTAAAAAGAGAGTGCTTAAACAATGGGAAAAATTAATTTAAATCAAATTTACACAGCAAAAGAAATGAGTGAACGGATAGGTAAGAATAGAAATTACCTATCCCAAGCTTACCGTAACAACAAACATGAAATACTTAAAAATTTTAATTATCGAAAAATTGGTGGAACAATTATTTTCTCTGATAATCCCAATAATGATTTATCGCAATTGATTACAGCAAAAGAAGCAAGCCAGTTGTTAGGAAAGAATGATGAATACTTTGCCCACATTTATAAACGGTTTCCTCATAGACTAGAGGGAATCGATCACATTTATACAGGTAAAACATTATTCTTAACGAAAGAATCGCTAGAAATATTTCAATCTAGAAAATGAACAAAGAAATGCACGGTAGGTATCCCACCATGCATTTCTTTGTTAGATTTAGCTGGGAGTTAAAAACCTCTACCACCGCCACCCATTATTGCTCCGTCTTTGGTTACATGTACGGTTGATTTATGTTTAGGATTTTTAGAAAGATAATTCTGTGCAGCCCTCATACCTCTAGCTATCCATTCTGCTGAAGGTTGTCCTGTAGCATATATAATGACACCGTCAACGATATATCCGGCTAGTATTCCGCCAACAAAGATAGCTATACCACCAATAATAGAACGTGGTTGTATATCTGTATCATTGTCAGGATTTCCTAATAAGGTTACAGAATCAGACAATAGACTTGGAGAGATAGCTGTGTTACTTTCGGTTTCTGGAATTGTAGAAGTCTCACTAGCAAACGCAGGACACGGGGAAATAGCATAGATACTTAACAACTATACAACGGATAGTGATAGAATCGATTTTTTCATTCTAAAATCCTCCTATAAAAAAATTTTTTTGAAAACTTAAATAATAACCAGCTAATAATAATACCTACAATAATACCTAAGATAAAAAGGAGTATATATTTTTTATTCAAAAATATCACCACCCACAATATGAATTATTTATTTATTTCCGTCCAAATAAAGGTTACAATCCATACTTTATTAAATCCTTTTTAGAATCGCCTATTGGCATGGCGCTACTCACAATTAACCAAACAGGTTCTATTATTTCATCTCTAAATATCCGAGATATTGAAGATATAGAAATTCCTGGTCTGTCAAAAGCAGAACAAGAAAGAATAGGAACGGAAGTTAAAGAAGCTGACGTACAGGTGCAGGAAAAATAGAAAATGCAAAGAAAGAGTATTTAGAAAAATACCAAGATATCTATATACAAATGGGACTAAACCAATCGTTTAATCCAGTGGCAAATTAAACTTTGTAGAAAAAAAGTAAAATATAAAAAGAGTAAGGAAAACCATGTTAAAACAAATTTATGTTGCAAGGTAGCTAGCTTTTAATGAAGAAATATCATTAATAGATGTATGTGATTTTGCAAAAAAATGCTAGGAGTAAAACATTCTAAATGAGTTAAATTTGCGAAAAAAATATAATCAGGTTTTTTCTTCAGTAGATAAAACGACTGAAGAGTACAGTAAGATGCTAGAAAAAAAGTTAATGCTATTTATGACTTTGAACTTGTAGATCCTGGATATATATCAGAAAGAATTTAGAAAAAAAATGACTTATTATTTAAATCAGAATAATGTTAAACTAACAGTAGTACTATCTTTATCTGTATAAAAAAGAAGAATTATATAATGTAATAGGTTTTTCTTATGTAAGATATTGTCTAGATGGAATTAGATAGAAAAAAAAATACTCGGAGTTTCCGAGTGGGGATTATCATAAATGGAGGTATTCAAATGTCAAGTGCAATACAACGAGCTAAACTACAATCACAAATATGGAAAATAGCTAATGATGTTCGAGGGTCAGTAGATGGCTGGGATTTTAAGCAATATGTTTTAGGAACACTTTTTTATCGTTTTATTAGTGAGAATTTTTCTTCTTATATCGAGGGTGGTGACGATAGCGTCAATTATGCAGAACTTAATGATGACATTATAACCAACGAAATTAAAGAAGATGCCATAAAAACAAAAGGGTATTTTATATATCCAAGTCAGATGTTCTCTAGGATCGCTAAAACGGCTAATACAAATGAAAGTTTGAATACAGATTTAGCTGCAATATTTTCTGCTATTGAAAGCTCAGCAAATGGTTATCCGTCAGAATTAGATATTAAAGGATTATTCGCTGATTTTGACACGACAAGTAATCGCTTGGGAAATACTGTAAAAGATAAAAATAGTCGTTTAGCTGCGGTTATTAAAGGAGTTGAAGGGCTTGATTTTGGTGAATTTGAAGAAAATCAGATTGATCTTTTTGGTGATGCTTACGAGTTTCTAATTTCTAATTATGCTGCCAATGCTGGTAAATCTGGTGGTGAGTTTTTTACGCCACAGAGTGTTTCTAGTCTGATTGCACAACTAGCAATTCACAAGCAAACAACGATTAATAAAATTTATGATCCTGCAGCGGGTTCAGGATCCCTACTTTTACAAGCAAAAAAACAATTTGATGCTCATATCATAGAAGATGGGTTTTACGGACAAGAAATCAATCATACAACGTATAATCTTGCTCGTATGAATATGTTTTTACACAATATAAATTACGATAAATTTCATATTGCTTTGGGGAATACACTCTTAGATCCTCACTATGGTGATGATAAACCGTTTGATGCCATTGTGTCTAACCCACCTTATTCTGTCAAATGGATTGGAAGTGAGGATCCTACACTTATTAATGATGAACGCTTTGCTCCTGCAGGTGTATTAGCACCTAAATCTAAAGCAGACTTTGCCTTTGTTCTACATGCTCTTAGTTATCTATCAAGTAAAGGGAGAGCCGCTATCGTTTGTTTCCCTGGTATTTTCTATCGTGGTGGCGCAGAGCAGAAAATAAGAAAATATTTGATTGACAATAACTTTGTCGAAACAATCATATCATTAGCACCTAACCTATTTTATGGGACGTCAATCGCTGTTAATATATTGGTTCTTTCTAAGCATAAAAGTGATAACAAAACACAATTTATTGATGCGAGTGGCGTAGAGTTCTACAAAAAGGAAACAAATAATAACATATTAACGGATGAACATATCGCAAAGATTATGGGAATGTTTGATAGCAAAGAAGATATCGATCATGTTGCAAAATCAGTTGATTATGATGCAATCGTTGAAAATGATTATAATCTTTCTGTTAGTTCGTACGTGGAAGCGAAAGATACAAGAGAAATCATTGATATCAATGATTTGAATGCGGAAATTAAAAAGACTGTCTCGAAAATAGATAAGCTTCGTACTGAAATTGAGGAAATTATTGAGGTGATTGAATCATGATGAAGTCGAATTTTATGGACAAATTACTTGATGGGGCTGAAGTTGAATGGAAAAAGCTAGGTGAGATATCCGGATTAATTACAACTGGCAAATTGAATGCAAATGCTATGGAAGAAGATGGTGAATATCCGTTCTTTACTTGCAATGAAAACCCATTCAAAATTGACAGCTTTGCGTTTGATTTAGAAGCCATAATTATTTCTGGGAATGGTAGTCAAGTTGGACATTTAAACTATTATAATGGAAAATTTAATGCATACCAAAGAACGTATATTATTGGCAACTTTATTGATGGTATCAATATTATGTATATTTATTATTATTTAAATCACACGTTAAGGGCATATATCGTTAAGAATTCAAGAAAAGGTTCTGTACCTTATATTACAATGCCAATGCTTGAAAACTTTGAAATTCCAGTACCTCATCTAGAAAATCCAGAAAAATCTCTTGAAATCCAAGAAGAAATCGTCCGTATTTTGGATACTTTCACAGAGCTTACCGCAGAGCTTACCGCAGAGCTTACCGCAGAGCTTACCGCTCGTAAAAAGCAATATGCTTATTATCGTGAACAGTTGTTGTCTTTTGAAGAGGGTGAAGTTGAGTGGAGGGTGTTGGGTAAAATATCAGAGTACTCCAAAACACGGATATCTAGTGAGTCTCTCGACGGGACAAATTATGTAGGTGTTGATAATCTTTTACAAGATAGAATGGGAAAAACAGAATCAAACCATGTTCCAAAGGCAGGAAATTCAACAGGATATTCTGTCAATGATATTCTAATAGGGAATATTCGTCCATATTTAAAGAAAATATGGCATGCTGATTGTGAAGGTGGAACAAATGGTGATGTACTTGTTATTCATCCAACGGATAAAAATATTAATCCTAAATATTTATTTCAAGTATTAGCAGATGACAAGTTTTTTGATTATAACATGCAACACGCTAAAGGTGCTAAAATGCCACGTGGCAACAAAAATAAGATAATGGAATATCCTATTCCTATTCCTTATCCAAATAATCCAATAAAATCACTAGCAGAACAAGAACGCATCGTATCTATCCTAGACAAATTCGATGCTTTAACATCTTCAATCACAGAGGGCTTGCCTCGTGAAATTGAACTTCGTCAAAAACAATACGAGTACTACCGAAATATGCTTCTTAGTTTTCCAAAAGAGGAGGTAGAGAAGTAACATGAACGTTTCATTAAATGATATTGCAAAGCAATTAAAAGATGATAGTAAAAAAGTTAAGCTTATTTATGCCTTTAACGGAACTGGAAAAACAAGGCTATCGCGAGAGTTCAAATCGTTAATGGTACCAGAAATGGATAATGATTCAGAGCAGGAAGACTCAGAAGTTATTAACAAGAAAATTCTTTATTACAATGCATTTACAGAAGATTTATTCTATTGGGATAATGATTTAGAATTTGATGCTGAACCAAAACTTAAAATCCATGATAACGCGTTTACAAGATGGATTTTTGAGGATCAGGGACAAGATCAAAATATTATCTCGAATTTTCAGCGGTATTCTGATGAAAAATTAACGCCGCATTTTAACGAAGGATATGTTAAGAATATAAATGGGATTAATACAACAGTTATGGCCTTTACCGAAGTGAAATTCTCATATGAGCGTGGAAATGATGAGAGTTCAGATAATATCAAAATTTCAAGAGGAGAAGAAAGTAGTTTAGTATGGTGTGTTTATTATTCTCTACTTGAACAAGTCATTAGTGTACTAAATGTAGCTGAACCAATTGAGAGAGAAACAAAACAATTTGACCTACTGGAGTATGTATTTATTGATGACCCTGTAAGTTCATTGGATGATAATCACTTGATTGAGCTAGCAGTAGATTTGGCACAACTTATTAAGTCAAGTCAATCTGGACTAAAATTTATTATCACAACACATAATCCTCTTTTTTATAATGTGTTGCATAATGAGTTTAGCAGAGATGATAAAGGCTACGGTTACAAGTACAGGAGGGACTTTGAAAAATATCGATTAGAAAAGTATGAAGACGGAACTTTTTTATTGGAAAGACAGCCAACAGATTCCCCTTTCTCCTATCATCTTTTCTTGAAAAGTGAAATTGAAAAAGCTATAAATACGGGTCAATTGAAGAAATATCATTTTAATTTTCTTCGCAATATTTTGGAGAAAACATCAACGTTTCTCGGTTATGACAATTGGGGTGATTTACTGCCACCTGCTGCCGATGGTAGATCTAATCCATATGAGAAAAGGATCATAAATATCTCAAGTCATTCGAAACATTCAGGAGATGAAGTAACTGAATTATCAGATGATGACAAACGTGTTTTAGAATATTTACTAAAAGAAATCAAACGAATCTATCAATTTAATTAAGATTTAGAAAAACAACGAGGAGGGGTATTAATGAGGGATTACAAACCCATTGCAGAATCAAATAACTTTATCGTACTAGATAAATATACGAAGATAGATTCACAAGTAACAAATTATCAAACGGAAGCCGATTTAGAACGAGAACTGATACAAGATTTGGTCAATCAAGGATATGAGCATCTTACCAGCGTAACTACTCCTGAAAAAATGCTTGCTAACGTCCGTGTGCAACTGCAAAACCTTAATAATGTAGAATTTACAGAAGCAGAATGGGTTAGATTTTGTGTGCAATTTTTAGATAATCCAAGTGACAACACTATCGATAAGACTCGAAAAATTCATACAGATTATATTTATGATTTTGTCTTTGATGATGGGCATATTCAAAATATTTATCTCGTAGATAAAAAGAATGTTGCGAAGAATAAAGTGCAAGTGATCTCTCAGTTTGAACAAAAGGGTACTCAAGCTAACCGATACGATGTGACAATTTTAGTTAATGGTTTGCCGTTGGTACAAGTGGAATTAAAAAAACGTGGGATTGCTATTCGTGAAGCATTCAATCAAGTTCATCGATACAGTAAAGAGAGCTTTAATTCAGAGAACTCTTTATTTAAGTATCTGCAGATTTTCGTGATATCTAATGGAACAGATAGCCGTTATTTTGCGAATACAACTAAACGAGATAAGAATAGTTTTGATTTTACTATGAACTGGGCGAAATCAGATAATACGTTAATTAAAGATTTGAAGGATTTTACAGCAACTTTTTTTCAGAAAAACACATTATTGAATGTATTATTTCACTATTCAGTTTTTGATTCTAGCGATACATTACTTGTTATGCGGCCGTATCAAATAGCGGCAACTGAAAGAATCTTATGGAAAATAAAAAGCTCATACCATGCTAAAAAATGGAGCTCCAGTGAAAGTGGGGGATTTATTTGGCATACGACCGGTTCAGGCAAAACACTAACCAGTTTTAAAGCAGCTCGTTTAGCTACCGAGTTGGATTTTATCGATAAAGTATTTTTTGTGGTCGATAGAAAAGATCTAGATTATCAAACGATGAAAGAATATCAACGATTCTCTCCTGACAGTGTAAATGGATCAGAAAATACTGCGGGATTGAAGCGTAATATAGACAAAGATGATAATAAAATTATTGTCACTACGATTCAAAAGCTGAATAACCTGATTAAAGGCGAAATAGATTTACCTATATATAATAAGCAAGTGGTGTTCATTTTTGATGAGGCTCACCGCTCACAGTTCGGTGCAGCGCAAAAGAATATTACGAAAAAGTTTAAACAATATTATCAATTTGGGTTCACAGGCACACCTATATTTCCTGAAAATGCTTTAGGTTCTGATACAACGGCAACAGTATTTGGACGAGAATTACATTCTTATGTTATAACAGATGCCATTAGAGACGAAAAAGTCTTAAAATTTAAAGTAGATTATAATGATGTGCGTCCTAAATTTAAATCTATTGAAATGGAACAAGATGAGAAAAAACTATCGGCAGCCGAGACTAAGGAAGCATTATTACATCCTGAAAGAATCAAAGAGATATCACAATACATCTTAAATAATTTTAGACTTAAAACGCATCGGTCTCACGCTAATAGAAAAGGATTTAATGCAATGTTTGCTGTAAGTAGTGTTGATGCAGCTAAGCTTTACTATGAATCTTTGACTACGTTACAAAAAGATAGTGAAAGATCCTTAAAAATTGCGACAATATTTTCTTTTGCGGCTAACGAAGAACAAAGTGCGATAGGAGAAATCCTTGATGAGACATTTGAACCGTCTGCTATGGATAGTAGTGCAAAAGAATTTCTATCTCACGCAATAAAGGATTACAACGATTTATTTAAAACCAACTTTGGGGTAGATAGTAATGGTTTTCAGAATTATTATCGTGATCTTGCTAGTCGAGTAAGAAAGCAAGAGATTGATCTTCTAATTGTGGTTGGGATGTTTTTAACTGGGTTTGATGCACCAACACTGAATACTTTGTTTGTCGATAAGAATCTGCGTTTTCACGGCTTAATGCAAGCTTTTTCAAGAACCAATCGTATTTATGATGCGACTAAAACATTTGGAAATATTGTTACTTTCAGAGATCTAGAACAATCAACGATTGATGCAATTACTCTTTTTGGAGACAAGAATACGAAGAATGTGGTACTTGAAAAAAGCTACAAAGAATACATGGAAGGTTTCACTGATCTCGCCACAGGAGAAGCCCGTCGTGGATATGTAGATGTAGTGAAAGAGTTAGAATCTCGTTTCTCTAACATTGATGAGATTGTCACTGAAAAAGATAAAAAAGATTTTGCTAGGCTCTTTGGTGAATATCTACGGGTTGACAACATCTTACAAAACTATGATGAGTTTTCTAGTCTAAAAGCTTTGCAATTGGTAGATATAAATGATCCTGAGGCCGTGGAGGAATTTAAATCTGCTCATTATCTAAGTGATGAAGATATCAGTGTTATGAGGGAGATTAAGATGCCTGAAGAAAGAGTTATTCAAGACTATCGGTCTACTTATAACGATATTCGTGATTGGCTTCGACGTGAAAAAGCAGGTAAAGAAAAAGCAGATTCCACGATTGATTGGGATGATGTTGTCTTTGAGGTAGATTTATTAAAGTCACAAGAAATCAACCTAGATTATATCCTCGAATTGATTTTTGAGAAAAACAAGAAGTCAAAAGACAAAGCATCATTAGTTGAAGAGGTACGTCGATTAATTAGATCCAGTGTGGGAAACCGCGCAAAAGAAAGCTTAGTAGTTGATTTTATCAATCAAACAAATTTAGATGAGATTCATGATAAAGCGAGCATTATTGATGCGTTCTTCTCATTTGCGCAAGCAGAACAAAAACGTGAAGCAGAGGAACTGATTAATACCGAAGAACTTAATGAAGAGGCTGCAAAGAGATACATACTTGCCTCATTAAAAAGAGAATATGCTAGCGAGAATGGAACCGAACTGAATGAAATTCTGCCTAAGATGAGCCCTCTGAATCCTAAATACTTAACGAAAAAACAAACTGTCTTTCAGAAGATTGCGACCTTTGTAGAGAAGTTTAAAGGCATAGGAGGAAAATTTTAATAAAGATTTTACTGAAATTAAAAAACATTAAGTCAGTTACATTAATTTTATTTAATGGATAGTTTATCAAATTAAGAAACTGAAGATATATCTAGCCTGGTGCTGATAAAATGAAGTTCGAGCATCTTGACTTCCCCCTTGTATTTGTTTTCGACGACTTAGTTCTAGGGGATTCAAGATGTTTTTTAAATACACAAAAATAGTGCTGGTAAATTTCTATCAACACTAGAAAGTATAGAACCAAACAATGTCAGATAAAGCATATTTATGATATACTATTTATGTACACAAATATTAATTTTTAAGGAGAGAAGAAAATGAAAAAAATTGCCCTTTTAACACTTTTTAGTACAGCGCTATTGGTATCAGCCCCACTTGTTAGTTTTGCGGACGAAGCAACAGGTAACTCAAGTGTCAATGTTCTTACTGATGATCCAGTCGATCCAGTCGATCCAGTCGATCCAGTCGATCCAGTCGATCCAGTCGATCCAGTCGATCCGGTTGATCCAGTCGATCCAACAGAGCCAACGGAACCAACAGAGCCAACGGAACCAACAGAGCCAACGGAACCAACGGAGCCAACGGAACCAACGGAACCAAGCAAGCCGACAGAACCAAGTAAACCAACAGAGCCAAACAAGCCGACAGAACCAAGTAAACCAACAGTACCAAACAAACCAGTAGACACAAACCCAATTGAAAACCCAGTTAATACAGATACAGGCGTTGTGATTGTTGCAGTTGAAGATAGTAAACCAATCATTCAATTAGCAGACGGAACAACAAAGAAAGTTGAAGCTAAAGAAATTGGCGCAAACGTTCAGAAAGACGGAACAGTAACGGTTAAAGGTTCAGACGGAAAAATGAAAGTTTTACCAAAAACAGGAGAAACAGAAAATATTGCATTGTCTGTCCTAGGTTCATTAATGGTATTAGGATCAGCATTCATTTTTAAAAAGAGAATCTAATTAAGTATTTATAAAAGCATGGTCGCAAGTTTCACTAGCAGCCACGCTTTTATTGGATCATTGTAGGGCGTTTTGAAGGGGAATCTATACTTTAAAATTAAACAAGCGCTTAGAATCGTTCTAGGCAACACCAGTAACAACCGTAGAATAAGCAATTTGGAATCATTTCAAAACCAGGCTATAATAAAACAGTTAATAATTGCGTTGAAAGCGGTTTCTATGTAAAATAATAATGAGATTTATCATTTTTACTGTACAAATTGTAAAGCATATGAAGAAGCTCGAATGGAAGGAGGTTAACGAATTTGAAAAAATTTTCAATAATAATTAATGTTGCATTTTGCGTTATGTTGCTATTTTCGATTTGTATAGTATTTTTGGGATTTAATAAGAATGGAAACTATAGTCTATATATTATTGGTGGTATTCTTCTGATACTAGGTTTGTTGTTCAATTGGTATTGCTTTAATAGATTTGTAAGCAGAAAGGATAAATAATGAAAAAAATTTCGTTTGAAACCGTAACTTGGCTTCATTTTGAAATCATGCTATAATAAATGTGCGAAACGATAAGATTTGTTGTTGCACAACAACACAAAAGCCCAACCTATGTCGAGTAGGTTGGGCTTTTTTTGCACTAGTTGCGATGGCTAGCGTTGTGGGTTAGGTAGCAACTTGCTTTCAATCGTTGTCTTTGTCCTTCTCTTCTAACCAATGAGAAAATAGTTCAGTGACTATGCCAACAAGTACTGGCGCAACGATTAACGATAAGATTTGGTAAAACACAACAACACCCCCTTACGGGGCAAGTTGCCGTTAATTAGTATAGCATACTTAATATTCTAAACAGTTGATAAATTAAGATAAAATCACTTATCACAAATCACCTATCACAAATCACAAGTGATTAATCACTTGTTTATTAAGATATTAAAAGCTATAATTTAAATAAAGCGTGAATTTTATTACACAAAAAGAGGGGGGAGAAACTTGGAACTAGCATTTAGAGAAAGCTTAAAAAAGATGAGAGGTACCAAATCAAAAGAAAAATTCTCCCAAGAATTAGAAATGAGTAGATCAAATTATTCACGAATAGAATCAGGAAAATCAGATCCAACCATAAAAACACTAGAACAAATTGCAAAGTTAACTAACTCAACGCTAGTAGTGGATTTAATCCCAAATGAGCCAACAGAACCATAAAAAACTATCAAAACTGAATGAAAACTTATTGATTCAGTTAGATAAAAATCAAACATTATTAGATCAGCAACAAAGATTAAGTTTAAATGATATAAATAATCCTGAATAATTCATACTTATGCAAAAATAACCCGTAACTCTAAATTTCTAAGAAATTTTGTATTTTTCGTGATAATTTAGAAACTACGAGAGTTAAAATTTCTAAATGTTCGATAAATTACCGCGCTTCAGCGCAATTTAGATACACTCATCCCTTGGAAGAAAACCACAATTTTTAAAATTAAAATGTGTTCACCAAGCAAGCTGCTGTATCCTTCCTAGGACTTGGTAGAATAAATCTTGATGTACATGATGCGAACTGAGCTTCAGTAACAGCCGACGTCCTGTTCGAACAAGTTTACCTGCGACCTTGAAGAGCTTTAATCGAATAGTATTTATCTGCATACTGGTAGTTTCATGTGTGAAGCAGAGTGTACGCATAAAATTAACGATGTTATAAGCCAGAAGGCTTATCATCATACGAGCGTGATTTTCTAAAAAGGAAGGGCTATCAGTCTTATCAAAATAAAAGCCATTTTTTGCTTCTTTAATAAAGTTTTCCATTGTTCCACGTTTGCAGTAAATCTGAAAGACGGTTTCCGCAGAGGTATTCTCTGAATAGTTAGTGATAATATACTCGTGTCTAAATAAAAGTTCATCGGCTTCTCGTGTTGATTTAATACAGACACGGCGTTTTTTCGACCAACTTTTTGCTTGATAAAATGTTGAAGAATAAATAATTTCTTTCTTATGCCAAGGATAGTTATCATCGATTTGAATAAAACTTTCCGCAAGTTTTGAGAGATTGCGGTTTGCTTTTAATCGAATCACAAAGAAACTATCATAGGTTTCACAGAGATCGTAGACTTCCGGTGTGGCGAATCCGCTATCGCCACGTACAAGAATGTTGCTAACGGGAACTACTTGATTATAATGCTCAAAAAGAGGCTCCATAAAAGCCCCAACACCAGTAGAAGTGTAAACACTGCCCGAACGAAGTTCTGCTTTTAAGAAATCTCCAGTCAAGCCATCAAATGCGACCAATGGGTGGTATCCATTGGTTTGATAATGAGCATTGTAATCTGTTCTTTCTTGTTTTCCATAAGTGTCTGAATGAGTTGAATCCAAATCGAAAATCATTTCTGTTACATTTCTCGCCAATCGTACTTTGTCAATCATGGCCTGGTTAAGGTCTTGTAACTGAGAAATATTTTCTTCACTGATGCGATCCCAAAATCGGGAAAGTGAAGATTGTGAAGCAAGCCTAGACTTATCCAAAATCTCCTTAAAAATAGGATCTTGTTGCAGTAGATTCGCAGAGGAATCGGTTGAATAGCCCGCAATATTTTGATAAATCAATTGCTTCATCAAAGATAAATTATTATGAATATGATAGAGTCGGTCATCTTCAATCTTTAAGAACCGTCTAGAAAGTTCAGAGAAATTAAGGGACTCCATAAATTCTTTGACAAGAATTAATCCAGAGTCAGTGGATAAATTTCCACCAGTATTTGAAATTGTCAATTTAGAGTTGAATTGCATCTTTTTTTCCTGTAATGTAATCATTGAAAGAACCCCTTTCTATGGTATTTTTGTCGTAACTTAACCATATCAGATAGGGGCTCTTTTTGTACACCCAAAGGGTGATTATCGAACAAGCCCACAACGCTATTGTAACAAGGCTACTTGGAATTTATTGGAACTATATGAATTATTCAGGGATAAGTAAAAATACGGTGGTAGACATAAAGCTATCACCGTATTTTTTACTGTTATTCTAAAGAAAATTCCCCCTAAATTATTCCCCATCAAGAACCCTTTTCAGACTTGCTTTTATTACTTCAGCATCCTCTGGATTCTCTTGTTCTAATCTAATTGCCTCAGCATTTGCTGCAGAAGAAGGCGTCTGTGTTGCTTGTTTTATTTTAGGATCTTCAATTGCATCTACATAATCTTTTTGTTTGTTCCATGCCTCTTTAATAGCATGATAGTATTCATCACTTTTCGTGTTCTCTGCTGGTTCAGAGTCCTCTATGTCTTGCGAATACACTTGTTGAACATACTCTATCATATTGCTGTTATCTAAATCTTTTGAGCCTGGATTTTCATCAAGATTTCGGGTTGCTAAAGAAATAGTTTCTTGTTGATTATAAAAGAGGTAGTAACTATCTCCTACTATTTGTAACGAGTCCGACTGATTATCTGGCATTTCGATTTTTACTTCAGTGTTAACTTTTACCTTTCGTTCTTTCCCATTATCTCCGACAAGGATAATAGTTTTAGTAGGTATTTCATTAATTGAGACCGGGTAAAATACCTCCTCTGTATCAGAAGAAATATAGATCCCATTTCCAAAATCATTTAAATCCTTTGTATTTAAAGTAATCGTTGTAGGAACATTTTTTTTATTCGTACTAAAAGTAAGGTGGTAAATAGTTTTTTGATTTGCTTCATTCCCATTTGGTTTCACTTCTTGAACAAAATCATTCAAATTAACGGCATAGAGAAAATTCTGTGCTGTTTCTGTACTACTAGAGCTAACCTCTTCAGTGCTTGATTTTGTAGCGGTAATCGATGTTTCAACTATAGTGGAATCTATTGAAGTTGATTCCACTCCAGTTGAATCTTTCCCCTGTGAACAAGCTGTTAATACAACAAGACTAAAAATTACCATTATAAATTTTGTCATAAACTCCACATCCTTTATATAAAAATATCACAAAAATCCGTCAAAAAATTTAGGCATCGAAATAAAAATAAATAACACTGCTCCACATTTAAACAAAAAATTTTCGAAACTATCCTATATGAAAATGGTAACAAAGAGTATATTGTATTACAACTAAAACGATTACAGAGAATTTAGAAAAAATTAAGTAGCTACTTCTTTCACCTTATCATCTTCCACTACTAACCGTAAGTCTTTCTGATCTTTTAATGTTACATAAAGGACATTACTTTCAAGAGTTTCAATTTGATTGTTTGTAATTTTGCCATCAATTTTTATACCACCCAAACTTTCATTACTTAAGTCTGTAGGAGGGTGAGTGTTTCTATACATCATAAAAATTCTAACACCAATAAGGATAGATACTGCAAATATAATTTTAACCACTGCATTCTTCTATTCAAAATCTTCCATAATAAAAATAAGAAAATTACTAAAATAATAAACAGTATAAAACTAACCATACATACCACTATGCTTAGCCAAATGTAAATAAAAAAGAAAACTTCCTCAAGTATACAGAAGGAGTGGTTTTCTATATATATAAATAGTTTGCTAGCAATTTTAGGCACAATCCTCGTCGCTGCAATATTTCTTATCATTCGGCAACTTTTAAAAAACAATGAGTTACCTGAATGATTCATACTTGTGGAAAAATAATTCATGACTTTAAATTTCTAGAAAATTTTGTATTTTTGGTGATAATTTAGAATCTAAGAGAATCAAATTTTCGAACTGTTTGATAAACAACCGCATTTTAGCATAATTTAAACAGACTCATCCCTTGGAAGAAAACATAATTTTAAAAATTAAAATGTATTTACCAAGAGAGTTGCTGTATCCTTCCTAGGACTTGATAGAATAAATCTTGATGCACATGATGCGAACTAAATTTTAGTAACAGTCGACGTCCTGTTCGAACAAGTTTACCTGCGACCTTGAACAGCTTTAATCGAATAGTACTTACCTGCATATGGGTAGTTCCAGGTGTGAAGCAGAGTGTACGCATAAAGTTAACGATGTTGTAAGCCAAAAGGCTTATCATCATACGAGCATGATTTTCTAAAAATAAAGGACTATCAGTTTTATCAAAATAAAAGCCATTCTTTGCTTCTTTAATGAAGTTTTCCATAGTTCCACGTTTGCAGTAAATCTGAAAGACGGTTTCCGCAGAGGTATTCTCTGAATAGTTAGTGATGATGTACTCGTGTCTAAATAAGAGTTCATCCGCTTCTCGTGTTGATTTAATGCAGACACGTCGCTTTTGAGACCAGCTTTTTGCTTGATAAAACGTTGAAGAATAAATAATTTCTTTCTTATGCCAAGGGTAGTTATCATCAATCTGAATAAAACTTTCCGCAAGTTTTGAGAGATTACGGTTCGCTTTTAATAGAATCACAAAGAAACTGTCGTAGGCTTCACAGAGATCGTAGACTTCCGGTGTAGCGAATCCGCTATCACCGCGCACAAGAATATTACTAACAGGAACTACTTGATTGTAATGCTCAAAAAGAGGCTTCATAAAAGCCCCAACACCGGTAGAAGTGTAAACACTGCCGGAACGAAGTTCTGCTTTTAAGAAATCTCCAGTCAAACCATCAAATGCGACCAATGGGTGGTATCCATTGGTTTGATAATGAGCATTATAATCCGTTCTTTCTTGTTTCCCGTATGTGTCTGAATGGGTTGAATCTAAGTCAAAAATCATTTCTGTTACATTTCTCGCCAATCGTACTTTGTCAATCATGGCCTGG
This sequence comes from Vagococcus bubulae, assembly GCF_003950315.1. Lineage (GTDB taxonomy): Bacteria > Bacillota > Bacilli > Lactobacillales > Vagococcaceae > Vagococcus > Vagococcus bubulae. The sequence goes on along the minus strand of NZ_NGJT01000021.1, from coordinate 402 downwards.
TTAAGGTCTTGTAACTGAGAAATATTTTCTTCACTGATGCGATCCCAAAATCGGGAAAGTGAAGATTGTGAAGCAAGCCTAGACTTATCCAAAATCTCCTTAAAAATAGGATCTTGTTGCAGTAGATTCGCAGAGGAATCGGTTGAATAGCCCGCAATATTTTGATAAATCAATTGCTTCATCAAAGATAAATTATTATGAATATGATAGAGTCGGTCATCTTCAATCTTTAAGAACCGTCTAGAAAGTTCAGAGAAATTAAGGGACTCCATAAATTCTTTGACAAGAATTAATCCAGAGTCAGTGGATAAATTTCCACCAGTATTTGAAATTGTCAATTTAGAGTTGAATTGCATCTTTTTTTCCTGTAATGTAATCATTGAAAGAACCCCTTTCTATGGT
>NZ_NGJT01000020.1 GCF_003950315.1 Vagococcus bubulae | reverse complement strand
TCCTTTTTATTTGGTTAGACACCTTAATTATAAAGGAAAGTGCTATTTTTTTCGTCAAAAAAAGGAACAAAATCAAAAATAATTTTGTTCCTTTTACTCTTTTTTGGTAGACTTTTGGGTCAGCCTCTTTTTTTAAATATTTGGTAAATAAAAATTACGATTGTCTAATCCAAAAATACGTTCAGTGTACTCTCCAGGATTTACTTGTTTTAACGACCCTAACATCATCTGCATTGACGCATCTAAATTATCTAAATGATGCAATACTTCTGCTTCCATAACTTTAGGTCTAACAGGTGAACCATACTCCAGTAATCCATGATGTGCTAATACAACATGCTTAAGAACGAGTACCTCTTCATCCAGTTCAGAAATGTTTAGTTCTAAACAAGCTTTTGTTATCTCTTCATCAATCATCACAATATGTCCCAATAAATTTCCCGCTAGTGTGTATTCTGTTGCAACAGGGCCTGAAAGTTCATGTACTTTCCCCAAGTCATGCAACATAACACCCGCATATAACAAAGACGGATTTAGTTCTGTGTATTCTTGCGATACAGCTTTTGCTAAGCGTAACATGGTTAACGTATGAAATGCTAATCCTCCTGCAAACGCATGATGATTTCGTTTTGCTGCTGGAAATTCAAAAAATTCTTTTTGATACTTACTAAAAATATGACGCACAATACGATGCCATTTGGCTTGAGTAATATCTAATAAGTAATCATTAAATTCCTGCTTCATTTCATCAATATCAATCGGTGCTTTTTCCATATATAATGATGGATCAATGGGTTCATCATTTTTAGCTAGGCGCATATGAAGAATTTTGACTTGCGGCATATTTTGATACAACTCACGTTTACCATTTAAAAATACCACTTTACCCGTCGTAAATTGCTCAATGTCTTCTTCTGATGCTCCCCAATACTTACCATCTATCGTGCCGGAATTGTCTTGGAATGTAAACGCGATGAATTTTTTCCCATTTCTTGCCACTCGAACGTCTGCTGTTTTTAATAAGACAAATGCTTCGAATGTTTCATCTACAGAAAGCTCTCTTAATTTTTTCATGCTGTTTCTTCCTCTCCAATAACCAAAACAGATTGATCTTTTGTTTTAAAATACTCTCTCATAGTCTTATCCGACGTTAAACAAATAACTTGATTATCTTTACCTAACATATCCAACAATTTAAACAATGTTGCTTTACGAGAATCGTCAAAATGCAACCAACCATCATCTATAATAATTGGTGAGCCATAATCTTCACTGTGTAAATGAATAAAGGCTAAACGAAATGCCATATATAACTGATCTTTTGTCCCAGTAGACAATTGATCAATTGTCCAGGAATGTTGGGTTGTATCTACTACTAGCAATTGGCCTTCTTTTACCAACACCTTATGATATTTCTTATTCGTCAATAAATTGAAATACCCTGTTACAGTCCCCAACAATGTTGGTAATTGTTGGTCTGATAAATATTGGAACAATCGTTGAACCAGTTCTTCAGAAAAACGCAACGTTAGCCACTGTTCTGTCATTTCCTCAATTCTTGCTAATTGAGTGGCTCTTTCTTGCCTCAAATCATCTAGTGACCCATTTTTTTCCATTTGCTTCATATCATAATCAATTTGTTGCCACTCTGTTTGATAGTCTCGTTGTTTATCTTTAAGATTATCTTGGAGTTCTTTTATTTTCATCACTTCACGATTAATTGAAAGTAATTTGTACTCTTTTGTTAAATCAAAGACATGATCTAACTGGTTCTCTAACTCACCTAATCGTTTAGCATTTTGATTTAGCTGTTCTTGATGATTCAACCATTCTTTTGCGACATCAATTGGTGTCGACTCATGTTGATTAATTAATTGATTAATCAACTGTTGGCAAGATGTTTTTTGATGTCGAATAGAGGATAGCTCACTTTGAATATTGCTTGTTTCGCTACCTTCTAAACGATTAATCGCTTCTTTTTGTGTTTCAACAAACTGTTTAACTTCTTTGAAACTATCACGAATACTTTTCCCTTCTAAAGGAATCCATTCTTTAGCAAAAGAAAGAGACTTTTTATAAGAACTAATCGCTTTATCAATGGTTTCAAGTTGTTGTTGCATCTCTTGTTCATTTTTTTGAATGTCGCGTAGCTGACTGAAAACAGGTAGTGTGGTTAACCACATCGAAACTGTTTCATTAATCGGAAAACCATATGCTGTTGCCCATTGTTCTTTTTGTTTTTTCACTAATGCTTCTTGCTCTTCAAAACTTGCCAGTTCTTTTTCTAATTCATGTAACTCACTGGCTAATTGATCGGCTTCACCTAATTGTTGTTTATACAATGATTTAGCCTCTTCCGGTGTCACCGATAAAGGTTTTGGTGCTTTAGAAGCGTTCATCAAACCGTAAACGCCTAACCCTGTAAAAACCACGACAACCACATACAACCATGATACACCTAATACAATGGCTAGCAGTAGCATCATGATAGCAATCGCAATCGAAAGACCTGAGAACATTTTTATCGTGAATGAGTCAAAAAATGGACTGTCTTCTAACGGTTCCTCATCAACTGATGCAGAAGGAATAGCCAACTGATTTTCTGATTTAGATAATTCTTTATCCAAGTTACGTTGACGAATCGATAATCGACTTTGTTCGTTTGATAATATGACTTGTTTACGAAGTAATTCTTCTTCAACTTCTGCTAATTCTTTTAGAGAGGTTTCTTCTTTTTCTTCAATCACCACATCAAGTAATGCATCTGACAATCGATATTTCTCATATAATTCTTTTTTATTTGATGTATAAGCTTCTAGTTGCTGTTGCATCACGTCTTGACGCTCACTAATCGATTGAACACTTAATTGATCGTCTAATAATTGTTCAAACAACTCTTGATTTTCAAGGTAAAACTGAACAGCTGGGGTGATATCTTGAATAATTTCACTTTGATTTTCTAATAGTTCTGTTTCTTTTTTCGTTAAGAAACGATATTCCTGCAAGGCATCTGATACACTTTTAACGGTTGTAGTTGCCGCCGCATCTTTTTCTTTTTTGCCACCAGTTTCACTATTTAACGTTTGCCATTCAGTGTATAATGGAAAATATTTTTGTTGTTCTAACAATGTTTTTTCTAAAGAATGACTATCTTCCAATTCTTTACGGTCTTTTTCCAGTAATTCTTCTAACTCTATTCGTCGATTCCATTTATTTCGGTAAGTTTGTTCTTGCTCCTCTACCAAACGAATGCTTTGCTCTAGACGATTAAATTCTTTTAATTGCTGGTTTAATAACGGAATTCGTCCAGAAGGTTTGTATAGTTGTTGTCGATCTTTTAAAAAGTCATTTGATATGGCCGTTAATCGTTCACTACCAGTTAATCCAACTGTTAATAATAAGCGTTGTAATCTCACTTCATTTAACTCATTTAGTTCAACTAATTGTTCTTGTTGGAAGCTAAACACTTCATCAAATACTTCTCGTGTTAAGGGCGATAAAATAGTTGTTAAGAGTCGTTCATCTCCTACTTGGCCATCTTCAAGGCGCACATACGCTTGTCCTTTATTTTTTTCTTTAAATCGCTCAACATAAACTTCCCCATGAACTGGATGATCAATAATTAAATGACCACCATATGTTGCGCCTTCTACTGGTGCAAAATCACGTGTCATTTCACGTTTTTTAGGAAATCCAAATAAAATGGTGCGTATAAAATGATACAGCGTTGATTTTCCTGATTCATTATCACCAAAAATGAGCTGATTATCTTCTTTTAAATTAAATACTTGATTATTAAATTTTCCAAATCCATTAATATATAATCGTCTTATTTTCATTGGCCTACTCCATTTTTAAAAATCATTTTGTCTTTCACCAACTGGCTACTTTCTTCAACAATACGTGTGATGTCTTCTTCATCAAATGCAATATTTGCCCCAATGACTGGCTGTTGCACAATATCTTTTGCCACATCATAAAATTCATTACGATTTAAAAAGTGTTGTGCTAAATCATCGACTAAACTTGAATCAAATCCCATAATAAGTTGATCCATCTCAATTGGTTCAATGACAATATCCACTAACCAAATATAATAGGATGTTTTTCTCAACAATTGGCGTTGAAGGTATCCTAGCATCTCTTCTTTATTTAGAAGCAACTCGCTTAACCCCTCTTCAGAAGATGGGCTTAATTTCACGACTAATAAAGTTACTTCTTTCATGTATTTTGCTGCCATGATTTCTTTTTCAATTTTTGTTAATTGGTCTGCTCGCGTTGTTTCTTTCAATGAAATGTCTTGTTGCACCCATGTTGCTTTGCTTACCTCGATAAATCTTTGAGACACGCTAGAGCCATTTACTTCCACCAAGCTGACACCTTTCGTTTGTCGTTCTTTTCTCGTATGTCCTTGGGGAGTTCCTGGGTAAATAGTTAACGGCTTATCCATTAACTCTTCTGTCTTATGAATATGTCCTAATGCCCAATAATCATACGTTGATTTTAAATCAGATAAACGAAATGGGGCATATTTTCCTTCTTGAGCTACCTCACCGTGATAAAAACCGATGTGATAATCTGTTTCATTACTTCTATTTGGGTACTCTAATGCTTTATTGGCTGTAATCCATTGGTGTTCATATGAAAAACCACTAATGGAGACACTTTGCCCATTTTTCAGTTGTAAAACATGAGTTGTTACCTCTTCTTTGTCAAACAATACCACGTTTTCGGGCCATTCAAACCAATAACGATTTTTTGTATAATAATCATGATTTCCAAAAGACATGATGACTTTAATATGTTGTTTCTCTAGACGTTTAAACTGATCCATCAAGAATTTTTGTGTGTAGATAGATGACGTTGCTTGATGAAACGTATCGCCAACGATTAATAAGAAGTCAACTGATTCCTTAATACAATCATCGACAATTGTTTCAAATACTTTATAATTTATTTTCTGTATCTCTTTTTGAAAGGTTACATCTTCTGTTGTAATACCAGAAAAAGGTTGATCGATATGTAAATCTGCCATATGAATAAATTTCATGTGCCACACTCCTTTTAACTATTCATAATGATTAATAAGAATAAGTTCTATAAAAAATATAGGTGGTTAAGCTCCTTGCTTAACCACCCATTATTGTGTCGATTAGTCTAACGTATATAAATCTTGAACTGGTTGCATAATGATGCGGTTTAAGTCATTAACAATCATGCTAAATGCTTGTTCTTTTTGCATTAAATCTTGAATCAATGCTTCTTCTTGAACTTTTTCTGCCATTTCTTGTGCTTTTTGAGCATCTTCGTCAGAAAATTCTTCACCTTGCATTTGTTTTTGTTGCAATGTCATTTGTAATTCTTGAAACGCTTTGAATAATTCAAACGCTTCTTCGTTTGCTTTCACTGCATCAAACGCTTCACTTAATGCTAAAAATTCATCCATTTGGCGAATTTCACGTTCAATTTGGTTGGCACTATCATAAATATTATTTGACATATATATGCTCCTTTAAATAGAAATTTATTCTCTTAATATTGTAACATGTTTCAATGAAAAAGCCTACTCTTATTGAGTTACCTTGCCCCAAATCCCTTGCCAAGCTTCTCCTACTTTATCTAATCCTTTTTTAATGCCATCCCCTACAGTGTCTGCACCTTGTTTAATTTTTCCACCAACATCATTTAGCGTGTCACCTATTCCATCTAATTTTCCATTAGTGGTTGTATCGCTTTCTTGATTATCGATATAATCGGTTGATTGTGTTGCATCTTGCACTGGGAATGGGGTATTAGGTGATGCTCCTAATATGCTTTGCATTTCGGTTCTAAAAACATTAGAGATATAACTGCTGTCATTACCTGGTAAGTAATGATCTGGTCCACTCTTGTCAAAACCAATCCATGTTGCCACTACCACGTCTGGGGTGTAACCAATCATCCATTGGTCTTTCGACATGCCATCCGCGTTGATATTTTCAGTCGTTCCCGTTTTTCCAGCTATTTGATAACCATATGGCTGAGCCGCAGCCCCTGTTCCTGTGCTGTAAACCCCTTGAAGCATGCTCGTCATCTCTTCTGCTACTTCAGGTGTTGTCACTCGTGTTGATTTTGGCTTTTGATTTTCATAAATAATCACACCATGTGAGTCTTCAATCTTGGTAATAAAATGTGTTTCGTTTCTAACTCCCTCATTAGCAAATACGGTGTATGCACTTGCCATATCAATCGGTCTAGCTCCTTTGGTTAGCCCACCTAACGCTAAACCGTAGTATTTATCTTTTTCATCTAGTTTAACACCAAATTGTTCCACTTTTTTATACCCTCTATCAATGCCAATTTCATGCATTAACCAAACAGCCGGCGCATTTAAACTATGAATCAAGGCATTCGTCATAGATGTTTCACCACTATACGTACGTGAAAAATTATGCACATCATAATAAGGTAATTCTTCATCTTTTAACATGTCGTCTGGTTTATATCCTGCTTCTAATGCCGGTGTATAAACAGATAAAGGTTTCATTGTTGATCCTGGTGATAAATAAGAGTCAGTCGCACGATTCCAACCACGATACGTGTACTCACCACGTCCACCAACAATCCCCATCACACCACCAGAACTAGGATTAATTGCAACTGATGTTCCTTCTACAATTTCACCATCTGATGCTGTTGGGGGAAATAAGCTGTCATCTGCAAACGTTTGGTCCATACCTTGTTGATACACTTGATCTAACGCAGTATATATTTTGTAGCCACCATTTGAAATTTCAGCATCTGTTAGGCCAGTTTTATCTGTCGCTTCAGAAATAACCGCATCAAAATAATAAGGATATTTATAGGTATCTTTGTCAGGAACATATGTGTCCGTTAAATAAATTGGTTCTTTCATCAACCCATCTGCCGTTGCTTTATCTAACTTCCCATTATCTACCATCACTGATAACACCGTGTTACGACGATTTACTGCATAATCCATATGATCTATCGGATTGTACAAACTAGGGCCTTTCAGCACACCAATTAATACCGCAGCTTCATCAATCGTTAAGTCCTTAGCGTCTTTACCAAAATATTTTTTTGACGCATCTTGAATTCCCCAAACCCCACTACCAAAGTAAGATTTATTTAAATACATTTCCAATATTTCATCTTTTGAGTATTCTTTTTCAAGCTCTATTGCCAGAAAAAGCTCTTTTGCTTTACGAGTAAATGTCTGTTGTTGATCTAGAAAAGCATTTTTAGCTAGCTGTTGCGTGATGGTACTTCCTCCCCCACCACTGTTGTTTCGTCGAATTACTTTTCGAACAGCTGCTCTCATAATCCCTTTTACATCATAGCCTTTATGTTTATAAAAACGCCTATCTTCTGTTGAAATCAAGGCATCCACTGCATATGGTGAAATATTTTCTAACGTTACAAACGTCCCACCATTTTTTCGGAGTTTACCCGCCTCGTCTCCGTCTTTATCATAAATCGTTGTTGATTGTTCCAGTCCAGCTTTTAATCCTGATACATTCATACTTTTAGCTAAATAGAATAAATAAATACTAGTGACTAAAATAAAGGTTAACGTCACTAACAAAATGATTTTATTAATATGATATTTTTTCCATATTCTTTTTTGATGTACGCGAAATGTTTGCCAGTAAGGTTTCAACCATGTACCAAACCGTATCAACCAGGATTTTATCACTTCAAAATACTTCTTAATTTGTTCCATGATAATGTCCTTTCTATTAAATTTTATAAATTTAGTGTATCATATTATCAGAAATAACTGATACGTCTAAAGACTTATCTTCATAAGTCACTTTAATATACCATTAAAAGATTAAATTACTACATGATAATTTTTAAAAAACGTTTAAATTAGAAAAAGGAGTCTCTATATGCAGCTGTCTATTATTCTACCTTCAACAACAACTCAAACAACTGTTCGAGAATTATTAGAAACAGAGTGGCTTATCCCTAGAAAAGTAAGACATTTTCTTAGAACACGAAAAAATGTGTTAAAAAATAATTCTCCCGTCATGTTTCACGAAACTGTCGAGTCTGGAGATAAGATTACGTTAATCTTTGAAGAAGATGATTACACAATTCCTCATATTATTCCTGGAAATGCCAAGGCTATTAATGTGTTATGGGAAGATGACCATCTAATCATTGTGAATAAACCTTACGGACAAAAAACACATCCAAACCAACCACAAGAAACCGATACATTATTAAATGACCTTGCTGCTTACTTAAAGCCTAAAAATCAACTCCCATATGTTGTCCATCGATTAGATAAGGAAACCAGTGGGGCGATTGTATTTGCAAAGAATCCTGTCATATTACCAGTTTTAGGTAGATTACTTGAACAAAAAGAGATAAACAGATATTATGAAGCAGAGGTAAGCGGTTTAATAAAAAAGACACACTTTACAATCAATCAACCTATCGGACGTCATCGCCACGATCGTAGGAAACGAGTCATTGATTCCAAAAAAGGAGATAAAGCCATTACACATGTAACAGTCATGGAGCGATTAAATAACACAACGCGAATAGAATGCCAATTAGATACTGGTCGCACACATCAAATACGTGTTCACTTGGAAAGTATTCATCATCCAATTATCGGTGACCCACTATACAATCCAACTTCGCATGCAAAAAGACTTCAATTACATGCTAAATCTCTCCATCTCATTCATCCTTTTACTAAGGAAGAAATAAACGTACAAGCGACACCTTTTTTATTTGACTAATTACCTATTAAAGAAAGGACTGATGTTAATTGGCAAAGACACTTTATTTAATGAGGCACGGTCAAACACTGTTTAACCAACTTGGCAAGGTGCAAGGAGCTTGTGATTCTCCATTAACAGATGAAGGGATTAGACAGGCAACTATCGCTAAAAAATATTTTGATGACAACAATATCAACATCGATTCATTTTATTCTTCTACTCAAGAACGAGCATGCGACACGCTAGAAATCATCGCCGGACATACTGAATATACACGATTAAAAGGAATAAAAGAATGGAATTTTGGTTTATTTGAAGGCGAAAGTGAACGGCTCAACCCTAAACGAAAAGAAGGGGAAACTTCTTTTGGAGACTCTTTTGTGCTATATGGTGGAGAGTCGTCTAAAGATGTCCAACAACGAATGGTAGACACTCTAACAGATGTTATGACAAATGATCCACAAGATACTGTGTTGGCTGTTAGCCATGGTGGTGCGATGTATTTGTTTATTCAAGCATGGTTAGAGTACGAAAAAGTAGCATCCATCTCGTTTTCAAATTGTTGTATTTTAAAATTTGCTTTTGATAACGGAACATTTGAATTTATAGAAGCGATTAACCACACATTTTAAAAAGACAGCACCTGTTTAGGTGACTGTCTTTTTGTTATTATTAATAAGCTTTTGCCCAGTGCATCATGTACTTAGCAGGCTCTCCATTCCATAAATCTTTCAACCCTGTTAAATCATCTTGTTGATGGTCAAAACTCCAACAACGAGACGTAGCGCCTGTTTGTTCTTTGATTAACTCTTCTACGGCTTCATCACCTGACCATGGTGCTAATACAAATCCACCTTCTTCAATTAATCGATTAAACTCGTCTTTTGTTGTGGCAACACGTGTTTTTTCTTCTTGACGTTTTCGTGCTTTAGCTAACATGTCATGATGAATGATTTCTAATAATTCAGAGATAACTGTTGGCAATGTGTCATCAAAAGGCACCGTCATTTTTTCTAAGGTATCTCGTCGTACAACAATAACTTGATTATTTTCAATATCTTTAGGTCCCATTTCAATACGAATAGGATAACCTTTCATTTCTGCTTCACTAAACTTCCAGCCAGGTTGTTTATCACTATCATCTACTTTAATCGTTGCCACATCTGATAGTATACCTTTTAATTCGTCTGCTTTATCTAGGACACCTTCTTTGTGTTGAGCGATAGGAATGATGACAACTTGTGTTGGAGCGATTCGTGGAGGTAATACTAACCCACGATCGTCACTATGAACCATAATCATTCCACCAATGGTACGTGTTGTTAGTCCCCATGATGTTGTATAAACAAATTGCTCTTTTCCTTCCTTATCTGTGTAAGTGATGTCAAACGCTTTACCAAAGTGATCTCCTAAATGATGAGAGGTATTGATTTGCAAGGCTTTTCCATCATACATCAAGGTTTCATTTGTATAAGTTTTTTCTGCTCCAGCAAATTTTTCACTTTCTGATTTAACACCTGTTACTACGGGGATAGCTAAAATATTTTCGCAAACATCTACATACATATCAAGAATCATTAACGCTTCTTTTTCTGCTTCTTCATGACTCACATGACAGGTATGACCTTCTTGCCAAAAAAATTCTGTTGTGCGTAGAAATGGGCGAGTATTTTTTTCCCAACGCATAACATTCGCCCATTGATTATACAATACTGGTAAATCACGATGAGAATGAATCACTGTTTTAAAATGCTCACAAAACAACACTTCTGATGTTGGACGAATCGCTAAGCGTTCGCTTAATTCTGTTTCACCACCCATTGTTACCCAAGCAACTTCTGGAGCAAATCCCTCAACATGCTCTGCTTCTTTTAATAATAAATGTTCTGGAACAAGTAGTGGCATCATCACATTTTGATGCCCTGTTTCCTTTAACCTGGCATCCACTACAGCACGGATTTTTTCCCAAATGGCCGTTCCTGTTGGTCGGATAACCATTGACCCTTTCACGCTAGAATAATCACATAATTCCGATTTAAGACAGACATCTGTATACCACTTTGCAAAATCATCATCTCTACTTGTAATTTGTTTGACAAAACCTTGTTTTTTTACCATTTTATTTCTTCCCCCATCTATTTTTATACAAAAAAAAAGACTCTACTTTGCAAGGACCAAATTAGGCGGTACCACCTTGCTTTAAAGTAGAATCATACTTTACAACTTAATCAGTTGATAACGTTAACTAAACGATGTATAACGGTAGGTTCAAGGGATTTTAATAGAATCTCACACCAAATACACTGATTCCTCTCTGAAATTAAAACGATCCTCTACTATTCCAATGATTATTCATATAATGTAAATCTAGCATCCACAAGAATATTTGTCAATAACACAAAAAAAGACTCAGAAATCGAAATTTCTGAGTCTAAAATTTTAATATAAGGAACTTGAAGAACTTTCCAATGAGCTAGTATCAGTTGTTGAACCTTTCTTGATATCTGTTTCTAATTGATTATATAACCTTAAAAATTCTTTTCTTAAAGTTTCATCTGAAACAGAGTCGATATTTTTCTTCAAAGGTTTTAATTTTGAAGTATCAATATCTTGTTTCAATTTAGTTCGTTTACTATCTTCATAAAAACTAGTAATCTCGGTTACAACTTCAGATATCTTGTCTTCGTCTTCTTTACTCAATGAATACGTTGTAGACACCACTGTTGCTTTTTCATCCTTTTTACTAGATGAAGAATCTTTCATATAGTAAAATACTCCTCCACCGATTATGATAAGAATTATCAAAATTATCCAAAAACCTTTTTTTGATTTTTTAGGTGGTTTAGAGCCATTTGCTCTATTATCTCCCACATTATTGACATTATTATCAAACGTCGTATTTTCTGTTGATGTAACATTATCTAACTCATTTTGATCGTTCACGTTAATTCATCCTTAGCTTCTTTTTCTTTTAAGTACAGCAACTAATGAACCTAATGCCACTGACATTAATCCTAATGCTGTTAAGTTTTGGTTTGTTTCACCAGTTTTTGGTAATTCAGCTTTTTTAGCGTTTGTAGTTTTTACAACTTCTTTAGTAGTAACTGTTGCTTTTTTACCACCATTTTCAGTAGTTGTTACTGATACTAAAACGTTGTTTGTATTATTGTTAGTGTTTGTGTTAGAAGGTGTACCAACTGGTTTGTTAGTTACGTCTTCTACATCTCCTTCAATAATCGCTTTTAATTCATCTAAGATAGCATTTACTTCTGCTACTGTTGTTGCATCAGCAACACGTTGTAAGTAAGTATAGTATTGTGCTTCTGTGATTGAACCTTCAGCTAACCATGCAACTAATTGATTTGTTGCTTGATTTTGTACAAATTCTAATGAATCAGCTCCATAGCCAAGTTCATTTAAAAGATTTTGCATAATGTTATTAACTTCTTCTACACTAGTTGCATCTGCAATGTGTTGTAAGTAAGTATAGTATTGTGTTTCAGAAATAACGCCATCAGCTAACCAAGAAATTAATTGGTTTGTCGCATTGTTTTGTGCGTTTTCTAACGTATCAGCATTGTGGATTTCATCCATTAATTGGTTGATAGCTGCATCTACTGCATCAGCATCTTGCGCTACATCAACTAATGATAAGTATGCCCAATATTGATCTTCAGTAATCCATCCACCAGCTAACCATGTAGCTAATTGGTTACGAGCTTCTTCTTTGTAAGCTTCTAAGTCAAAATGCATTCCATTTTCATTGATTTGTTGATCAGCATTTGCGATAATTGCTGCTACTTCTTCAGCATCTTGTGCTGCAATAACTTGGCTTAAGTAGAAAGCATAGTCTTGAGCAGTTAATGATCCATCAGTAAACCATGCAAATAATTGATCTTTTGCATCTTGTTTGATTTGAGCTAATGTATTTTGAACTTCTTCAACGATTTGGTTTTTAATATCCTCGATAACAGCTTGAACTTCTTCAGGAGTTGTTGCAGCATTGATAGCGTTAATTCCATTTACATATTGGCTGTCATTAATTTGTCCATAAGATAACCAAGTAAATAGTACGTCTTTGGCACTTTGTTTAGCTTGATCTAAAGTAGTAGTTGTTCCACCACCAGGGTTTTCTGTTCCACCACCAGGGTTTTCTGTTCCACCACCAGGGTTTTCTGTTCCACCACCAGGGTTTTCTGTTCCACCACCAGGGTTTTCTGTTCCACCACCAGGGTTTTCTGTTCCACCACCATTAGTTGGATTCTTAATAGCTTCCATGATAGCTTCAACTTCTGCTACTGTTGTTGCAGCTTCAATTTTTTGTAACGTATCATAGTAATCCGCTGAAGGTAATTTACCATCTGCTACCAAACCTGGTAATTCATTTTTTGCTGCAGTTTGAGCTCTTTTCAATGCTTTAGCATCTGCTTGCGCTTGAAGTTTAGCAACAGCAGCTTCAATATCTGAAATAACTTTATCTTTGTTAGTTCCATCATATAATCCGTATGCAGTATTAACAGCATTTTGAGCTGTCTTAGCTGGTCCTGATGTTAAATTACCCACATCACCTGTAGCAATTAATTCTTGAATTTTATTATCCGCATCAAGTTTCGCTTCATCCACTGCTGCTTGATTATTAGCAGTCAAAGTTGTAGCTTTATCTGCTTCAAGTTGATCAGCAACTGCTTCAATAGCATCACCGTCTGCTGCTGATATTAAATCTGATAATAAAGCTAAATATTGAGGTTCTGTGATTTCTTTATTTTTAAATGCTGACTCTATATTAGCTCTTACTTCAGCTCTATAATTTTCAATATGTGTTGATAAATCACGTGTTTGAGCTCCAGTTTTTGCTGCTGGTGCTTCTTTTGTTGTTGGTGCTTTTACTTCATCTTTTGTTGCTGGTGCTTCTGATTCAGTTGTTGGTGCTTCTGATTCAGTTGTTGGTGCTTCTGATTCAGCTGTTGGTGCTGCTTCTGATTCAGTTGTTGGTGCTTCTGATTCAGCTGTTGGTGCCACCTGTTCTGTTGTGTCTTTTGTAGCTCCAGAAATTGTTTCTGCGTTAGAAACAAATGGAGTAGCATATGTACTTACTAAAATAGCAAGTAATGATGTTGCGATAGTTTTCTTTTTCATATTGAAATTAACTCCCCTTTTTTATAATTATTGGTTACAACAGATAGTTTAGCATCTTCAAAAAAGGTAGTCAATAAATAATAGGGGTTTTTTTCATAAATAACGCACATTTTTTTCTTTATTTCATTACAATTAGTCTTAATAGTCCTTTTTCGCATCATATGAAACAATAAATAACTTCATATTTTTTTCACATTTTCTAAAAAAATAGACTATCGAAGCAATTACTACCTATATAATAAGTAATAATTTCTGTCAATAATCTATTTTCTCTTATTTTATTTTTCTAATTTATTTCTTTTCCTTCAAAAACAACTTTTTCTGGTAATTTATATTGATTCACATCTTCACCGTCTGCTACTAGCGCTTCTTCAAAATCAGCTATACTTAAATCAATTTTTCTAGATAAATCAAACACAATATGTAACATGTCATGAAAATACATTGAATTCCCCTGTTCAAAATAATCTTTGTATTCTTTAGAAGTGTTTGAAAAACCCGTTTCTTCTTCAAATTTATGAGATTCTTTCAAGTAGACTTCAAAATTTTCTTTTGTGTACTTGGCAAAATGATTAAAAATCTCAATAGCCAATGATAAATCATGATACCACATATCATAACTTTTTTTAGCCAAACCACCTTTTGCCTCAATCAATCGAAATTTATCATCACGTAAGTACTGTGTAATTAACATTTCAATATTTAAACTAATCCCTGTATAAGAAACGTTATCAAACTCAAACTGTTTTAAATCGGACAACTCTTGTAGCAAGCTTTGTGGAGTAAACTGTCTATTTTCTAAACTTTTATACACTTTCTTTTGTTCAAACATCTACTTCTCCTCCAATACCTTTATTTTACTCTTTTATTATAACGCAAACGATTAAAAAGACATACTTTTAAACAATTACTTCACTGGATATTTTTGAGCATTTTTCACTAGTTTTTTTGCAATAATCTCATCTATATCAAATCCTAGTTTATCTGCTAAAGTATATGAATAGATTAAGACATCTGCTAATTCTTCTTCAAGACGTTCAGTTTGTTTAATCGCCTCTGAATTATCTTTCCACTGAAATAATTCTAATAGTTCATTCGCCTCTAAGGAAATAGAAATGGCCAAATCTTTTTCTTTGCTTTCATGATGCCATCCACGTTGTTTTCTAAATTCGTTTATTTCCTCCATTGATGTCATTAATTACCACCCTTTCTCGATTATTTATTTCTATATATAGTATAGCAAAAAAGGTTAGCCAATAATTGACTAACCTTTTTAATATTTCACCATCACATTGCCATTTGGTTCTTTAATTAAATGAACATCACAAATAAAGACATCTTGTGGAGAAAAATATTGACTAGGTAACACAACCGTTAATATATTCCATTTGTCATTTTCTTGAATGTCTAGATCTTTAATACCCTCTTCTATTTTTTCTTTTAGTTCTTCTAAGACAATGGGTAACTTACTTTCGTCACTCAATTTTTCTTCCACTGCCTTTAAAAACAAATCATAATTTTCATTTGAAATAAATAATTGTTCTAACCCATTTACCATTATACTTCCTCCTTATATATACCTTTATATAGTTACTATACTACTAAATAATGACAAAAAGTCGATTTTTCGGAGAATTATTTTTACAAAAAAAAACACACAACATTCATGATGTTATGTGTCTTGATTTATCTTATTTTTAGCGATGGATATATGTATATCCTGATGCGCTAATTGTTTGAGTATTTGGTCCTGTAGGTGAAGAGAAACCTGTTCCACCTTGTGAAATTGTGATAGTATTATTGGCTGCATTGTAAGAATCAACATAAGCAACGTGACCATAAGTTCCGTCTGCTGTCCATTGTCCACCAACAGATTGACCTGCTGCAAACACTACAACTGCACCTGTTGCTGGAGTTGAGTTAACTGTGTAGCCATCTGCTGCTGCTGAAGCACCCCATTGGCATCCATTACCCCAATAAGTTCCTACCCAAGGCGCTACGCTTTTCACATACCAAGTACATTGACCGACTGCATACATATTTCCTGATCCAGAATGATCTATGCCACCACCATTTGATGACGTACTTCCTGGAGATGTTGAACTATCTGATGAAGGTGTTGATGTATCAGCAGTTGGTTTTTCTACTGGTTTAGTTTCTTGTACTGGTGAATTTGGTTTTTCACTTGTAGATGTACTGCTATCTTTTATTGCATCAGTTTTCTTTTCATCTGAAGCGTTATCCGCTTTAACTGCTGTAGGAGCTGTTGCTTTTTCAGAAGCTGACTGTTGTGCTTTTAACACTTTAATTTGAGCAGCTTTTGCTTCTTCTTTTTGTTTATTTAATTTAGCTTTATCTCCTTCAGCTGTTGCTTGTTCAGCAGCTAAAGTTGTTTTTAATACATTTAATTCTGCTTGTTGTGCAGCTAATGAATCTTTTTGACTTTGTAATTCTTGTTGTGTTGAAGCCATTTCACTGATTTTTGCTTCATTTTCTTGAATATTTTGTTCAACTGATTGTTGATCTCTTTTTTGTTGTTTTACTAAGTCATTGTTTGCATTGACAATTGTACTCATTGCATGAACACGACTGATAGCATCTGATAATGAGTCAGCTTCTAAAACAGCATTCACATAGTTTGTGCTTTGTCCATTTGTTTGTGCATCACGAGCTTGTTTTTGAATTGATTTTTCACGTTTTGCAATTCTAATTTTTAATGTAGCAATTTCACTTTGTAATTTTTCAGTATCTTGACTTAATTCAACTTGCTTAGCTTCTAAAGATGATACTTTCTCGTTAACTGAAGCCACTTTTGATTCTAACGCATTAATCTCTGCTTGAGCTTTATCTTGTTGCCCTTTTAAGGCATTAATTTTTTCATCTTGTTGTTTAATTTGAACATCCACAGAATCTGCCAATGCCACACTTGGACTAGCTACCGCTGTTAATGCAATAGAACATACCATAATCGTTGCTAAAATATTCTTCTTCAATTTGTCTTCCTCCGAATAACTTATCTTAATTTATATAAAGTGTATTTATTATTAATTTCCCTTTTACTTAACGACTCACTCATTCTAACATAGCGATATGTCAGATAGATAAAGGAAATGTTACAAAAACATTTCATTCAACTCTCGCTATCATATTTTTAATTATTTTTAGATTATTTATCACGCTTTATTAACCAATAACTGAAAATATGTTTATAAATAGACTATCCACGCTTTTATAAAAAAAGCCACTAGCTTTCACTAGTGACTAAAGGAGTTGTTTATTTACTTTGGAGGAGTAAATAAAATGAAAAAGTTTGTTAGGGTTGTTTTGTTGGTATGCTTATATAATAGACAATAAATATGATATTTCTTCTGTTCAAATAAGAACTTTTTATGAATTTATCAAGTATTAATTAAAACGTTTAAAACGATCGGCATTTTCCATATATTCTTTTTCTAAAGCAGGAGACTCAATGGATCCAATCACTAATTGGCCTCGTAATTTCCAATTCTGCGGAATACCCCATTCACTTGATACTGATTCATCAATAATTGGATTGTAATGTTGTAAATTAGCACCAATATTTTTTTCTGCAAGAGCTGTCCAAACATTTGCTTGAGTTAGACCACTTGCCTGTTCTGACCAAATAGGAAAGTTTTCAGCATATAAAGCAAATTGTTCTTGTAATCTTTTCACGATATCTGTGTCTTCAAAAAATAAAATGGTGGCTTTTCCATTAGCAAATCCTTTTAATTTTTCTTTTGTATTTTCAAATGCCTCTGGTGGCGTTAAAGGTTTTAATAACTCTTCCGTCATACTCCATAATTTTTCATGTGCATCATCGAATAAAAATACCACACGTTGACTTTGAGAGTTAAAAGCGGTAGGAGATTCTCTGACAACATCTGTTACTAACTCTACAATTTCATCATTAGATAGAGAAGTATTTTTTCCAAGATTATATATTGAACGACGTTTTTTTAATAATTCTACAAAATTTGACATAAGTTAAACCATTCCTTTTTTTATTTATTTGATGGTTTTACTATAACAACTTATATAAAGTAAGTAAAATATTTTGCTTACTTTATATAAGAAAAAGCAGTTGACCTTTTAGCCAACTGCTCTAATATTTGTTATTTTTTAGGATAAATTTTCATAAAATAATGTTTCAACATTGGTGGTGCGATTAAAGTGGTTAATATCACTGAAATAATCACTGTCGTATAATATTCTTGAGATAATAATCCTGTTGCTAATCCTGTTGTTCCAATAATTAAAGCAACTTCCCCTCTTGAAACCATACCTGAACCAACTGCTAAAGATGAGTGATTATCAAAACCTGTTACTTTAGCTCCAAGGAATCCGCCAAAGAGTTTAGATAAAATAGCAATGATTGTACAGGCAACAAGGAAACCAATTTGACTAAATACACCAGCAAAGGAAATACTAATTCCTACACTAACATAAAAGAATGGGACAAATAATGCATTAGCAATTGGATCAACTGTTTTTTCCACTTCATGTTGGAAAGACGTCTGAGAAATAAATAATCCTGCTAAAAAGGTTCCAATAATCCCAGCCATACCTAGCATTTCACCAAAATAAGCAAAGCCAAATGCTACAATCAGCGCACCTGCTGTTACAGGAGCAGTGACTTTAAATTTTGAGAATAATGTTAGGAATTTAGGAACAATATAAACACCCACAACAAATGCTACAACAAAGAATAACACTTTTTTTAATAGTAACAATGGAACAGAAGAACTAGATGTATCTTCTCCCATAAAGGACATCACAAACGCTAACAACGTCACAACTAAAATATCATCCACAACAGCTGCACCTAATATTGTTGTGGCTTCCCTTGTTTGCATCATGCCCATTTCTTTTAACACTTGAACGGTAATACTCACACTAGTAGCAGAGAAAAGAACACCTAAAAAGATTCCTTCGTTGAAGGAAAAACCAAATAATTCCCCCATAGCAAAGGCACTAGCAAATGGTACTATAATACCTAATACTGCCACAGCAACTGATGGTTTCCAGTTTTCTTTTAATTGTTCTGCATCCGTTTCAAGACCTGCTAAAAACATCAACAACAAAACACCTATTTCTGAAAATTCTTGAAAAATAGCTGAGTCTTGCACCCAACCTAAAACTGCTGGTCCAATCAAAATTCCAATCAACAGCTTCCCCAAAACAGCTGGTTGACCAAGCTTCACAGATAAGTGCCCAGCAACTTTAGTTGAAAATAATATTAAAACAATAGTAAACAATAATTCCATACGTCATCCCCTACTCTTTTTTTATACCTACACTAATAAATCTATCAAACCCATTCATCTCTTGTAAAGATTTATCGTATTTTTTAATCCCGATATTATAAAAAAACCCCTTTTAAAAAGGGGTTCGTCGTTTATTCTTCATAATCTAAAATTGTTTGTAAATGACGGCTAATTAATGCATACGCTTGGACTTCTCCCCAAACTTCTTCAGTCATAACATATTTTCTTGATAAGAATTTTGGCGGTCTGATATCCTCTTCTAAGTTACGATAGAAACGATCAAATTTTTTCATTTTTGGTTTTGCCCATTTTTTAAATTTCATATCTTGAGATTTAAGAGCTTTCCATCTGTCTGGTAATAAATCTAATTGTTCTTCGAACACTTCATATTCTTTTTTGCGTATTTTTTCTTTGCCTTCTTCATATTGTGTTTCATACAAGATGCTATCAACATCATTCATAATTGTGACAGAATCATAACCTAACGTATCATCTTTTTCGTTGTAGTAACGATACTCTTCGTAATCATATTCTTCATAATCATCTGATAAGTCATTATCCTCATCTGTGTAATCTTCATAGTCTTCATAATATTCATAATCATCTGACTCGTCATCTTCGTAGTCTTCATAATATTCGTAGTCATCTGACAAATCATCTTCATAATATTCATAATCATCTGATTCATAGTCATCTGCTGGATAATCTTCTTTTTTAAAGTCTTCTACATCATTATGTATGTCTTCTTGAGATGGTTTATCAAATTCATTTGCCATTAATTCATCTGATGTAGGTAGGACCGTATTGTTAACAGGAATATCATTATTAGCGAATAATTGACTATTATCATCTTTAAACATCGCATCATCTGAATAACGACCAAAGTTATCATTTGTGTTATTAAAACTATTTTGTTGACTTGATGGATAAGAAAAATCGTTCATTCGTGAACGTGGATCCAAAGAATGTCCAGCATAACTATTATTTTGTAATTCTTTTAATTCTTTTTCTAAGTCAAATACTCGATCTGCGGCCATTCTATAATTTTTTTCTAAACGATTATAGTTATCTTGCCATTTCACTTGAGATGTTTCTTGAGAATCCATTAATTGATTAACCAAATCTTGTTGTTTTTCCAAACGAGTAGACAATTTTTGGATTTCTTCATTTTTGGTGCGATTTAAATTGTTGAAGTCCATTTCTCTACGAGTTAATTCTTCTTGCATTCTTTGAGCAATTCGTTGATTTTCTTGTGCAATCTCTTGAATAGCTAATTCTTTTTGAGTTAACTCATCATTTAAGACTTGAATCATATCTTGTCGTTCAGACAATAAATCTTCTAGTCTTAATTGTTGCTCTTTAAGTCGTTCATTTTCAATTGAAATTTGTTGATATTTCATTTGCCATTCTTTAGTAAGCATGTTGCTTTCTTGCTCTAAACGAATAAGCTGATTTTCTTTTTCTTTCAATTTTTGATTTGACTCATCAAGAGAACGTTGAACTTGCTCTTCAAATTGTTGGTTTTCATTAATAACAAGTCTAAGTTCTTCATTTTCTGTTTGAATGGCTTTTAGTTTTTCTTGCCAATTATTGGCTTCATTTTCTAACTCAAAGTTTAATTCAGTTACATTGTTTTTCAAACTTAGAATTTCTGATTGATTTAATTGAAGTTGCTGTCTATAGTCGATTTCATTATCCTGATAAGAAATAATACGTTGTTTTAAATCGTCATTTTCTATCACAACTTGTTCTATTTTTTGCTCATACTCTTGTCTAACTGATTTAATTTCTTGTTCAAATGATTTAATCACTCTAGAATTTTCATTTAATTGTTGTTCTAGACTATAAATTTTTTGATCCTTACCAAATAAATCATCGTCAAATCGACTAGATACCTGAGAGCTAGACATAGGTTTTTGAGCATGCGTCCCCATAGAGAACTTATTGTCATCATACCCCATTAATCCTGGTTGCATTGATTGATTATACTGAGCTCTCGTAGCATCTCCAAATTGCTCTTGTGCTTCAGTAATGGCTAATTTAAATAAATTCGGTGCGGTTGTTTTAATGTTTCGAATTTGAGTATTTGAGTATAAACGGCTCGCCTCAAAAGTTATCAATAATTCGATTCTTTCATGAGCAGAGTAATCTAAAAATACTCTCTCAACTGGATATAAATAAAAATTTTGTTTCCATTTTGACAAAAAAATGCCAACTGCCTGTTTAATAGTTTGCTCAGATATTCTAGCGCGTCTATTAGACCATTTTAGTAATAACTGGTTTTTTTTCATTGCAATGTTTTGATTTGTTAATAAAATAACACTATTGCTGTTGGGTTGCTTCGTTTCTTCTTGATACAATTGAACATCTATGACCAAGTCCTCTAAAGACATATAACCTAAACTCCTTCCACTATTCGTCTCATCTTCTTCATTAGAATGTACCCTCTTTAGTATTGATTAGATACTCATATTAATAGTACCTTTTCTGATGTGAATTGTAAAGTTGTTTTAGCACATTGACCAAATAAAATAAATTTTTTTGTTTACTTTTTTATATAAATAGCTCTCCTAATAATCAGGAGAGCTACTTTTACTCGTAAACGTCCATTTCATATAATTTTTTAAAATGTTGATTTTCTGCTAATAGTTCTCTTGGTGATCCTGACATATCAATCCTACCATCTTCAATAAATATTACCTCGTCAGCATGGTGAATACCCACTAAATGATGGGTAATCCAAATGACTGTTTTATCTCTTAATACCTCAAATACTGTTTCTAATAATTGTTTTTCTGTTAGAGGATCAAGACCAATAGTTGGTTCGTCAATAATAACAATCGGGACATCTTGTAGCAAAATTCTAGCTAACGCAATACGCTGTTGCTCTCCACCTGAGAATCGTTTGCCACCTTCTTCGACTAACGTTTCCATCCCTTTTGGAAGGCGTTCAACCACGCGTTTTAACCCTGCTGCTTCAATTGCTGCTAATACTTCCTCATCTGTCGCATCTAAATTACCAAGACGCACGTTATTTTTCAAACTAGTGTTAAACAAGTAAGGATGTTGATTTAATACACCAAAATAGTTTGCTTGTTGCCCTACTAATTCTTTTATATCTGTGCCACCTACTAAAATTTTCCCAGTAGTTGGGACTAAATCACCCCGAATAATCTGAGTTAATGTTGTCTTCCCTGTTCCACTTTTTCCAAGTAACGCCATGACTTGTCCTTCTGGTATAGTCAAATTAAAATGCGATAATAACGCTCTTTTCCCTTGAGGATATTTAAAGCTAACATCTTCTAAATTAATTGTTGTATTAGTTAATGTTATCTCTTCTTTTACGTCATGTATTTCTTTCTTTTCTGGATTGGGTAATTTAGATAATCGTTGAACTGTGTCTTCATAAATTGGTAACTCTTTTACCGAATCGCTTACTGGCCCAAAAGCATCTAACAATGGGAAAAAGGATAAGACAAACGCAGCTATCCAATTTAATGCAGCTTGATTTCCTTGACTAATAAAATAATTACCAGCCCATATAAATAAACAAGCAGCTATCACACCAAAAATCAATTGTTTCACGATACCCTCTAAACGAGAATAACGATTTAACTGATAATCCTCTTTTCTAACATTAGCTTCTGCTTCATTATATCGTGTTAGAAACTCTTCATACCGTCCACTATATTGCCAATCAGCAACACCTAATACTGCATCAGTTAAATCATTATAGAGTTCATGCTTTTTCGCTTTTTTACGGTATACCCTTGCATTATTAACCAATACTGCTGCTAGTGGTAACACCACTAAAATCAACGCAAATAATAGCAACATTAATCCAGCAAATGGGAGTGAGAAATAACCCAGTCCAATAATAATAAAAAGATACAAAATATACGACGTACAAATGGGAAAAATAGTTCTCAAATAAAGGTTTTGAATATGATTAATATCCTCTGATAATATACCCAATAAACTTCCTGACTGATAATTTTCTTTCGTACTTGCCGCTTCCGTTTCAAGTGAGCGATACAAACGAACACGTATATCAGATGTCATCTTTAACACCCAATTATGACTTCCTAAACGCTCAATATATCGAAATGTTGGTCTTGCTATACCAAATGCACGTGTTAAAACAATCGGAACATAAACTAACAAAATATTTTCAGGTTTTGCAGCAGACTTACTGATTAAATAGCCTGAAGTAAACATTAACGCTGCGGCTGAAAAAAAGGTTAGAAAACCAAGAAATAAAACCAAAGCTAACAATTTTTTATATTTTTTAAAAAACGGTCTAACCCATTGATCTTTTTTAGTTAACAATAGATAATCCTGTTTCATTTCTATAACCCTCCTTTCAATTGATTCACAAAATGTTGATAGGCACCATTCTTAGCACGCAATTCATCATATGTTCCTTGTTCAACAATTTTTCCATCTTCCATCACTAAGATATAATCCATCTCTCTCATCCAATGTAGACGATGTGTCGCAAAAAATACTAATTTATTTTCAAATAATAGTAACATCGTTTCTTTTAATTCATACTCTGTTTCCACATCTAAATGGGCAGTAGGCTCGTCAAATAATAAAATATTTCGTTCTTTATCTAGTAACGCTCTAGCCACTGCTATACGTTGATATTGACCACCACTTAATAGATGACCGCCTTCACCAATCACCGTATCCCATCCATCTGGCAACTCTTCTATGACATCAATCAACCCCGCTTGCTTAATGGCTTCAGCGCATTCTTCAAAACTTGCATCTGGGCGATAAAATGTAATGTTTTCTTTTAATGAACCATGAAATATATAAGGATCTTGTGGAATATAAAATAATTGATCTTGCCATGCTTTTTTGTGTAGATTCGCCATAGATGACTTATTAACATGAATACTTGGCTCTGTCGCTTCTAAAAATCCACCTAAAAGTTTAATCAAAGTCGATTTCCCAGAACCGGATAAACCAACTACCCCAATTTTCCCACTCCCTTGCCAATCAAATGATAAATCAGTTAAGGTCGTTTGCTCTTGTTTATCGTTATATTTTAACGATAAATTTTTAAGTGATAATGTATCTGATTCATTCCATCCACCTGTTAAATCTATTGTTTCATCATTCGTTAATTCTTTTTGGTCCAAAATAGAGAAAATTGATTTCAATGTATTTCCACCATCAAGTGTCGCATGATAATCATTTGAAAAATCTCGCAATGGTAAAAAGAAATCTGGCGCTAACACTAATGTTGTCAAAGCAGGCCACAACTCAATTTGGCCATTCATTAACTTAAATCCTAAAAATACCGCGACAATAGCAACAGATAAAGTAGTAAAGAAATCCAATGCAAAGGTAGATAAAATGGCAATTTTTAACGTACTCATTGTTGCTTTTCGGTAATCTTCACTCATTTCATAAACATTTTTCTCATATTTTTTGCTTAAACCTAAAAAATAAAGTGTTTCAATTCCTCGTAATGAATCCAAAAAATGATTGCTTAATAATTGAAATCCCTCATATTGTCTATCTGCTTTTGCTCGTGCGGCATATCCTAAAATAATCATAAACAAAATAATAATTGGAAATACTAATAACAAAATCACACCTGAGCGGATATCTTGAGTGAAAACAAATAATAAAATAATCCAAGGAATCACCATCATATTTGTTAACTTCGGTAAAATTAACGTCATATAATTCTCCACCTGGTCAATGCCTTCAATCGTCATCGTGACCATATTTCCAGTACCTTCTTTTTGAACAAAATTAGGTCCTAGTCTAAAAATCTTTTGTAACAACTGTTGGCGAACTTTTCTAGCTTCTTGATATGCGTACTTATCAAGTGACTTATCTCTTACATACAATACTAACTGTCTACCAACAAAACACGCAAAAAACCAAATAAGTGACATAGTTTGAGAAGCAACAGTTTCTCCATTCCACAACGCGCTAATTCCTTTTGATAAAAAATAAGCCTGTCCGATAATTAATAAGGCTTGTAGGATTCCTAATCCTACAAGCCCAATTAAGACCGACCTAATCTTATCAATACGAAATAAATTCTTATCAATCAATTAGGTACAACTCCTTTTATCTATCAATCTTGACACGTTTTGCAAATTGTTTGTATGTCCAAGCCACATAAATTAACACTACTGGTAACAAGATAGCTGTTACAATCGTCATAACTTTTAATGTATAAGGTGTACTTGAAGCATTTTCAATTAACAAACTATATTGTGAGTCTTGTCCAATCATGACACGTGGGAATAATCCATTAAATAGGAAAGCCACAATGCCAATAAACACTAAACCAGTTGAAATAAATGATAATCCTTCTTTGTCTTTATAAGTACCATAAGCAGCAAGTGCTGCAAAGACAACGATTAAAACTAACAGAATTAATGATGAAGTAAAACGTTCAGTAAAGAAATCTGTTTTTAAATAAGCCAAAATAGCAAAAACAACTAAACCTACAAATAATACTGGGTATAATTTTTTCGCAATAGCCAATGAACGTTCACGGACGTTTCCTTCTGTTTTAAGACGTAAATAGTTTAAGCCATGTAAGAAACTCACTAATGTCACAGCCACACCACCTACGATAGAAAATAGATTAACATAATCAGTGAAGGTCGCGTTCATCACGTTTTTAGTAGCATCTAGTGGAAGTCCCATAACTAAATCAACAAACATCATACCAAATAAGAAAGGAACAATCACACTACCGATAAACAACGTCCATTCCCACGTATTACGTTCTTTCGCATTTTCAGAACTACTTCTAAATTTAAATGAGACTCCGCGGATAATTAACCCAACTAATATAAATAGTAAGATTAAATAGAAGCCACTAAATAATGACGCATACCATTCTGGAAATGAAGCAAACATCGCACCACCTGCTGTAATTAACCATACTAGGTTACTTTCCCAGATAGGCCCGATTGTTTCAATGACTTGATCACGCTCACGCTTGTTACGAGCAACTAATTTAACTGCCATTCCAACCCCAAAATCAAATCCTTCTAAGAAGAAGAAACCTGAAAAGAGTACACCGATTAAAATAAACCATAAAAATTGTAAACCACTCATTTTATAGAACCCCCTTTGCAAATGGGTCAATACCATCTTTTTTCGCTTCAGATGGATCAACATAATAAGGTCCTTTTTTCACTGCACGTTTACAGAAGACAAACATCACATAACCTAAAACACTAAACAATAAGAAGTAAACAATGTTACTAATTAATAATGATGTTGCTGTCACACTTGGAGATACACTATCTGCAATAGTGAACAAGCCATAAACAGTCCATGGTGAACGTCCCAATTCTGTTACTAACCAACCAAATGTATTAGAAATGAATGGGAAACTGATACCTGCTACAAATAGCCATAGCATCCATTTCATACTTTGGATTTTATTTTTATGAAGGAGATACAATCCAACGATTGCCATTAATGCCATCAATGAACCAAAGCCAGCCATAAATCTGAATCCCCAGAATAATGTTTTGACTGGTAAATAGTAATCCATCTCTGAACCAAATTTTGCATCATATTCATCATGCAATTCTTTATTGGCTTGATCCATCCCAATATATTTATCTTCCCCACCTAAAATAGTTAATAAATAAGGAACTGATATTTCCCATTTTGTTTCTTTATCTTTGGTGTCGATTGATGCAATAATATTCCAAGGAGCTGGTGAAGAGGTATCTTCATAAATCCCTTCCATTGCAGCAAATTTCATTGGTTGATCGTTTGCGACAGCAATCATTTGTTGATGTCCCGCACCAATAGTTAAAATTGACCCAACTAAGCCAATGATTAACCCAATGTTCATTGATTTTTTAAAGAATTCCATGTCTTTATTTTTAAGCATTTTCCATGCAGATGATCCAGCAATAACAAAACCACCTGTCACAATCGCTCCAAACAAGACGTGAGGGTATTCTACCCATAATTGATGATTTTTTAGTAAACCAACAAAACTTGTTAACTCTGCACGATTTGTTGCTTCATTAATTGAATACGCTACTGGATTTTGCATGAAAGAGTTTGCTGCAAGAATCCACAACGCTGATAAAGCTGTTCCGATTGACACTAACCAAATAAATAATAAATGCAGTTTTTCATTGAATTTGTCCCAACCAAACATCCATAGTCCAATAAATGTTGATTCCATAAAGAAAGCAAGTAAGGCTTCAACTGCTAGAGGTGCCCCAAAAATATCCCCCATAAAACGAGAGTACTCAGACCAGTTCATCCCAAATTGAAACTCTTGAATAATTCCTGTTACAACCCCTACAGCAAAACCAATTAAGAAAATATTTCCCCAGAATTTTGCCATATCTTTATAGATCTTATCTTTTTTGACAACATACATTGTCTCCATTACCGCAACAGCAAAAGCCATTCCGATAGACATCGGCACGAAAAAGAAATGGAAGACAGTTGTCATACCAAACTGGAATCGTGCTAAAAATTCGATATCCATGAATAATCCTCCTTATATACGTCTATTTAACAAACTTATTATACCCGATAGACTAGGTAGTTTCAAAATTTTTTCAACTCGTTCTCATATAATAATTAATTTAATTTATCCTACCTATCTCATTGTCACAAATTCTTCTGCACCGGTCGGATGGATGGCAACAGTTTGGTCAAAGTCAGCTTTTGTAGCCCCCATTTTAACTGCTACAGCAAATCCTTGTAACATCTCATCAACACCTAGTCCGATACCATGTAACCCTACTATTTTTTCTTCTTTTCCAACACACACTAATTTCATCCAACACTTTTCACGTACTTCAGTAATCGCAAACTGCATTGGGGTAAAACGAGAGGTATAAATTTTGACATCATCACCGTATTGTTCTCTGGCTTGTTTCTCAGTTAATCCAACTGTTCCAATCGCTGGATGAGAAAATACAACTGTTGGAACAGTGTGGTATTCAAGGAACATATTTTCTTGATTGTTAAATAATCTTTCAGATAAACGACGTCCTGCTGCAATTGCCACAGGTGTTAAATTGATTTTATCAATCACATCTCCTACCGCGTAAATACCTTCTTGTGTGGTATTTTGATATTTGTCTACTTTAATTGCCCCTTTATCTGTTAATTCAACGTCTGTCATATCAAGATTTAATCCATCCATATTCGGTACACGACCAATTGCCCATACGATTTCATCAACTGCTAACGATTTTCCATTTTCAAAGTGTAACACATATCCTTCAGATGTTTTTTCAACACGCTTTGGTACACTGTTGGCGTGTAAATGGACACCACTTTTTTCATAGCTTTCTGTCAAACCATTAATTAATAAATCATCAAAATCACGTAAAAAAGTATCGCGTCTAAATGCTAAGTGCGTTTCAGCTCCTAAACCATTTAATACCCCAGCAATTTCAACGGCAATATATCCCGCTCCAACTACTGCCACACGTTTTAGTAATTTTGTTAATTCAAAGAAACCATTTGAATCAATTCCATACTCTGCTCCTGGAATAGCTGGTCGAATAATTTTTCCACCTGTCGCAATTAAAATATGAGGTGCCGTAAATGTTTCGCCATTCACTTCCACGACATTTTTCTCTTTAAATTTTGCATACCCTTTAATATGAGTGACTCCGTTGCTTTCTAATCCCTTTAGATACAAACCATTTAAACGTTTGATGTACGTTTGGCGATTTTTTACTAAACGAGCCATATCAAAGCCATCCACTGTCACATCAAATCCATACTCATAGGCTTGGTGATGCAGCATGTCGTTCATTTGAGAAGCTGACCACATGACTTTTTTAGGAACACACCCAACATTAACACAGGTTCCTCCTAGTTCATTTCCTTCTATTAGTAGTACTTTCGCGCCGTGCATTCCCGCACGATTAGCAGAAGCAATCCCCCCACTTCCACCACCAATGACAATATAATCAAATGTTTTCATCCTTTTTCTCCCTCCTTATTTTTGTTTGCGAATCATATCACCAGGTTTAACTGGTTGTTCAACAGGCATTTTTACAATCATCATAGCATTCGGTGCTTTTTCGATTAACTCACCATCTTCATTCCACATTTCTTTGATATCTTGTTCAAAATGAGTAAACCCTGGACCATAAAATTCAATGTGGTCATCTAATCTAAAATGATTACGTTGTCGGATTGTGGCAATTTTCGTTTCGTTATCATAGTCTAACACCTCACCAATGAACTTATACACTGGTATTTTACGACGTTTTCCAAATAATTGCTCGTCATCAGTTGGAGTATGATAATAAAAACCGGTTGCTAATTCTCGTTGTGCTACTTTCCATAATTCATCAATCCACTCTTGCTTGCATTCATAATTTTCTGGGTCTGCCATATAGCTATCAACAGCCTTTTTATAAACATTGGATACTGTTGACACATAGTGAATCGATTTCATCCGTCCTTCAATTTTTAAACTATCCACACCATTTTTTACCAAATCAGGAATGTGTTCAATCATTGACATATCAACCGCACTCATAGAAAATGGCTCACTCACTTCTCCAGTATCTGTTAGTGAACGTCTCTCCTCACCAAAAGGCATATCGAATAAATCATATTTCCAGCGACAAGATTGAGAACACCCACCACGATTAGCGTCTCTGTGGCTCATATGATTTGATAACGTGCAACGACCAGAATAAGAAATACACATCGCGCCATGGATAAATGCTTCTATTTCAATATCTGTGTTTTGACGAATCTTTGCCACTTCTTCCATTGATACTTCTCGTCCTAGAACCACACGTTCTAATCCTTCATTTTTCCAAAATTCAAGGGTTTCAAAATTCGTTGCTGAAGATTGTGTTGATAGATGTACAGGTAATCCTGGCGCTTCTGTAATACATACTTCAATTAAAGCAGGATCAGACACTATAACCGCACTGATTCCAATATCACGTAACGTTCTAAAAAACTCACCAGAACCTTTTGCGTCTCCCTCATGAGTTACCATATTAGCTGCAACATAGACTTTCGCACCACGTTCTTTAGCAAACGCAACGCCTTCTTCCATCTCTTCGTATGAGAAGTTACCCGCACGGCTTCTTAATCCATAAGCATTTCCACCAATATAGACCGCATCTGCCCCATAATGAATGGCGACTTTTAATTTTTCAAGGGTTCCAGCTGGTGCTAATACTTCTGGTCGTTTCAATGTATTTGTCATCTTCACTCTCTCCTATTTTATTTCTTCAGGATCTAAATAATAAAAACCAGTATCTAAACTTCGCCCAATTGGGTGATTTTCCATCACAATGGTTTGTAATTTTTTTGCCAATTGCTCTGTCCAAGTTCCAGCAATCAACGCTTTTTTAGCTTCAATAAAGCACGATACAATCGTCACAAATGCTTCTCCAGGGGTATACATCCCATCTAATTTCCAATGGTTTAAACCTGCTTCATATAATTCGTTTAATTCAAACATTAAGTCTACATCATTCGTTGCATAAATGTGTGTCCCATGCTTGTCTTCAAAAATAGAATAATGCGTTTCTTCATCTTTTGGCTCTGAGATAAATAAGCCATCTTCTTTCGCAACTTTATCCTGTTGCTTGGTAAAGTTAAAATAATTTGTAATCAATGGACGTTTTGAATGGTGGATACAGGTTGCTCCGTACACAAGTACTTCCGTAAACACATCCGCTTCTTTCCCAATATGTTGCAATTCTTCAAATGGAATTTCCCGTGCCAGTATAGCACCTATTGCTCCACGTTTCGCCCAAAAGTTAACTTGTCTCGAGCTTGTAACCATAGTTTCCGCATTATAAACATATGGCAACTGATACCCGTCACGTTGTAATACATAAATCACACCAGGATCGCCTACAATAATATCATCTATACTAATTGATTCTAAAAACTGCAAGTATTCTGGTATTTTTTCCATTTTGTCTGGATGCATAATCGCACTCACCGCAACACGCGCTTTTTTCCCATGCTTATGAGCCAATTCAACCAACTCAGACATTTCTTTTCTTGTGAAATAATGTGGTAATCTTAAGCCAAATTCTTCTTCTCCAAAACACAAAACGTCGATATCTAATTCAACTAATTGACGTGCTTGTTCAAGTGAGTCAACTGTTGTACTTATTTCTATCATACAAGACACTCCTATCCATTATAAACACTCTTATCCTACCATATAGACTAAACCTATCGCAATTCTCTCACAAGATAAAAGCGCTAGTTATGCGAATAACTAACGCTTTTTTGCTACACTTTTTGTACTTGTTTAATGCGTGTATTAATTTTACCTTTAGAAGCTCCTAAAGTAATCGTATCACCCGTTTGAAGTTCACCAGATAAAAGTAACTCACTTAATTTATCTTCGACTTCTTTTTGCAAAGCACGACGAATTGGACGAGCACCATATTCTGGATCAAACCCTTCACTGCTAATCACATCAATCGCAGCAGGAGTAAATTTCAATGTAATCTCTTGTTCTTTTAATCGCGCAACAATGTCTTTAGACATAATCTTAACAATATCATGCAATTGCTCTTTATTTAGTGAATGGAACACCACGACTTCATCCACACGATTTAAAAATTCAGGTCTAAATGATTTTTTCAATTCTTCTAAGATACGAGATTTCATGGCTTTATAATCTTTTGATTCATCTGCCACACCAAATCCAACCGTTTTTTCATCTCGTAAAGCAGTTGCCCCGATATTAGAGGTCATAATAATAATCGTATTTTTGAAATCAACTTTACGGCCCTTAGCATCTGTTAAATGGCCATCATCTAATACTTGTAATAAAACGTTAAATACATCTGGATGAGCTTTTTCTACTTCGTCAAGTAACACAACAGAATAAGGTTTTTGACGAATCCGTTCAGTCAATTGTCCACCCTCATCATATCCAACATATCCAGGAGGAGAACCAACTAAACGGCTAGTGCTATGTTTCTCCATAAACTCAGACATATCAACTCGAATCAAGGCTTCTTCTGAACCAAACATCACTTCTGCAATAGTTTTAGCTAGCTCTGTTTTACCAACACCTGTTGGACCTAAAAACATAAATGACCCTATTGGACGATTAGGACTCTTTAATCCACTTCTAGCGCGTCTAATCGCACGAGAAACAGAATCAACTGCTTCTTCTTGGCCAACAACACGTTCATGCATCACTTTCTCTAAATCAAGCAGACGTTCACTTTCTTTTTTCTCAAGCTGAGTCAACGGAATCCCTGTCCATTGAGAGATAACTGATTCAATATTATGTTCCGTCACTTTTTGCATATAGCCATTTTCTTCTTTTTCTTGTTGCTCAACAAGTTTAGCTAATTTTTTCAAAGCTTTCTTTTCTTTTTCTCTAATGTCTACTACCTCAGAAAAATTTTGCTTGATAATCGCTTCTTCTTTTTCTTGGTAAATATTAGCTAATACCTTTTGTTGCTTCACAATAGGTGATGGCTTTTCTGCTTGGTTTAGCCGTACTTTGGCAGATGCTTCGTCAATCAAATCAATGGCTTTATCTGGCAATTGTCTATCATTAATATAGCGAATAGATAATTTCACTGCTGCCTCAACAGCCTCTTGGGTAATGGCTACTTGATGATGTTCTTCATACTGAGATTTTAATCCTGTCAAAATATCAATTGTTTCTTCTTCAGTGGGTTCATCAACCATAATTTTAGCAAATCGACGCTCTAACGCTGAATCTTTTTCAATATATTTTTGATATTCATCTAACGTAGTCGCCCCTATTGTTTGCAATTCTCCACGAGCTAAGGCAGGTTTCAAAATATTAGATGCATCAATCGCACCTTCAGCTCCACCAGCTCCAATCAGTGTATGCAACTCATCAATAAATAATATAACCTCTCCATCATGATAAATTTCATCCACCAATTTTTTCATGCGATCTTCAAATTCACCACGATATTTAGTTCCAGCAACTACTGCTCCCATATCAAGCATCATCACACGTTTGTTTCGCATATCTTTTGGTACATTGGCTTCAATGATTCGTTGTGCTAACCCTTCAGCAATAGCAGTCTTTCCAACACCTGGTTCTCCAACCAGCACCGGATTATTTTTCGTTCGACGACTCAAAATTTGAATCAATCGTTCCACTTCTGTTTCACGACCAACTAATGGATCTAACCGTTTTTCTCGAGCACTTTGGGTTAAATCTCGTGCTAAAGAATCTAATGTTGGGGTCCCTTCACTTCCTGAATTTTTACCCATTTTTCGATTTTTACCATTTTTATTATTTTCTGTAATACCGATTCTTCTCAATATATCTTTGCGTAATTTAGGAAGTTCTACTCCTAAATTCTTTAAAATTCTAGCAGATAATAACGTATCTTCTCTGACCAAAGCAAGTAAGATATGTTCCGTTCCAATACTTGGTGCTCCAAGCCGTTTAGCCTCTTCACCTGCGAAAGCTAATACATCCTTAGCACGCGGAGAATACGGAAGTAATTCATTTTCCTTTGATTTGTAACGACCATATTGAACAATCTGTTCAACCTCTTCAAATAGATAAGTATCATCAACATCAAAATATCTCATTGCTTTACCACCAATTCCTCTTGGTTCTTTAACTAAAGCAATCAATAAATCTTCTGTCCCAACTACATCATGTCTAAAATATTTTGCACTCTCTTGTGCTAGATTAAGAACTTCGTTAGCTCGCTTAGTAAATAATTCACTCATATATGTCACTCCTGTTCTTCATAGGTTAAACGTTCTAATACGTCAATCATCATATTCGCTCTCAATAATTTTTCTTCTTCTGAACGACTAATGCCTGTTAGTTTAAACGCAGTATTAAGCAAATGCTTTTCACGTATAGTTATTATATCATTATCCTGTAGTTCATTTAAAATAGCAAATGCTTCACTCTCTGTTAAACCCTTGCTTATCATATCTGGAATTTCTTCGCATATTCTTGTCTTATATTGTATTAGCTTAACTTTTACAATACGAATATAGCCACCACCACCACGTTTACTCTCTACCCGATACCCTTTTGGAATAGTGAATCTTGTATTAATAACATAGTTAATTTGTGATGGAACACAATTAAATTGATTCGCAATTTCTGCTCGTTTTATTTCAATAATATCTTCATTCTTCAATAGTTCTTTTAAGTAATCCTCTATAATATCAGACATATTTTTATTTTCCATAAAAATCTCACCCTTCAAAAGTAACATAAAACAATTGACTTATATTGACCTTTATTATACATAATATATCTAGATATTTATACTAATTCGCTTTGTATATGCCAAAAGAGCTTTGAATGAAATCATTCAAAGCTCTTTTTACTAGATTATACCGGCGGCCGGGGTCGAACCGGCACGCCCTCAATGGGCACTGGATTTTGAGTCCAGCGCGTCTGCCAATTCCGCCACGCCGGCAAAACAAGAGGCGGTAACCGGATTTGAACCGATGATAAAGGTTTTGCAGACCTCTGCCTTACCACTTGGCTATACCGCCTTTAATAAACTGGGCTAGCTGGATTCGAACCAACGAGTGACGGAGTCAAAGTCCGTTGCCTTACCGCTTGGCTATAGCCCAATAATAAAAAGGCGACTGATGGGAATCGAACCCACGAATGCCGGAGCCACAATCCGGTGCGTTAACCACTTCGCCACAGTCGCCATATTACTAACAGGGGTAGTAGGAATCGAACCCACGCTGACGGTTTTGGAGACCGTAGTTCTACCGCTAAACTATACCCCTTTAAATATGGAGGGGGGCAGATTCGAACTGCCGAACCCGAAGGAGCGGATTTACAGTCCGCCGCGTTTAGCCACTTCGCTACCCCTCCAAATGGCGCAAGACAGAATCGAACTGCCGACACACGGAGCTTCAATCCGTTGCTCTACCAACTGAGCTACTGCGCCAATAACGGTCCCGACGGGAATCGAACCCGCGATCTCCTGCGTGACAGGCAGGCATGTTAACCCCTACACCACGGAACCTAGTTATGGTTTGTATTAATAATTTTATGACCCGTACGGGAATCGAACCCGTGTTACCGCCGTGAAAGGGCGGTGTCTTAACCGCTTGACCAACGGGCCAATCTAATAATTGTCTTTTAAAATACGGAGAGTAAGGGATTCGAACCCTTGAGACAGTTAATACCGTCTACATGATTTCCAATCATGCTCCTTCGGCCAACTCGGACAACTCTCCTGAGTTTTACCTAAATTAAAAGAACTCCGGCAGTAGGACTCGAACCTACGACATCATGATTAACAGTCATGCGCTACTACCAACTGAGCTATGCCGGATAATGATATAAGCACGGCAACGTCCTACTCTCACAAAGGGAAACCCTTCACTACCCTCGGCGCTAAGAAGCTTAACTTCTGTGTTCGGCATGGTTACAGGTGTATCCTTCTTGCCATCGTCACCGCACTTATATGCTTTTTTATTGAGTGATTATTCACTCAAAACTGGATGTTAAGTTAGTATCAATATAATTGTCCACCGCTATCTTGGTTAAGTCCTCGACCGATTAGTACTAGTCCGCTCCATACATCACTGTACTTCCACTCCTAGCCTATCTAC
>NZ_NGJT01000002.1 GCF_003950315.1 Vagococcus bubulae | reverse complement strand
TCTAAAAGAAGCCTACGATAGCTTCCAATTACTAACGTATCATTTTAGAAATAAAGATGCTGATTCATTTTTTGAACTGTTGAAAAACTTACCTAATAGCTTAGATAGGCTATTTAAAGATAAATTAGAAAACTTACTTGTATATGAAACTGGTATTCGCAATGCCCTTCTTTATGATTTTTCCAATGGAAAAATTGAAGCTAAGAATACTCATATAAAAACCCTTAAAAGAGTATCATACGGATTCAAATCATTCAGCAACATGAGAATAAGAATTTTCTTGATAAACGGTCTTATAAAAATTAAATAACTAAAAAAGATGATAAATCTGAGATTACTCTCAAATTCATCATCTTATAGATTTAACTCATCAGTCCTATTTGACAAAGAGCCTTAATATCTTTTTTTTATCATTTATTTTTCGTATCCATGTGGGTGACTTTGATGCCATTGCCATGCACTAGATATGATAGTTTCTACATCAGTGTATTGAGGATTCCACCCTAAAATAGTTTTCGCTTTTTCGTTTGAAGCAACCAACATTGATGGATCACCTGCACGTCTTGGTGCAATCTCAGAAGGAATAGCTTTTCCAGTCACGTTAATGGCTTCATTCAACAATTCTTTTACTGAGAAGCCATTACTACTACCAAGATTAATAATTTGGCTCTCATCATGTTTCGTTAAATAATTCAATGCTAAGATATGAGCGTCAACTAAATCGACAACATGTACATAATCACGAATGCATGTGCCATCTGGCGTTGGATAATCATCACCAAAAATCATTAATTTTTCCCGTTGATTTAGTGCGACTTGTAAAATGATTGGTAACAAATGGGTTTCAGGTGTGTGGTCTTCACCGATTGATGCATCAAGCATCGCACCTGCCACATTGAAATAACGTAATGACACATACTTAATACCATATGCGTTATCACACCATTTCATCATTTTCTCCATCATCAATTTACTTTCACCATAAGGATTCGTTGGATTCGTTGGCGTGTCTTCCGTAATAGGCGTTACATCAGGTTCACCGTATGTTGCTGCTGTTGAAGAAAAGACAATTTCTTTCACGTCAAATTCATTCATCACTTCAAGTAACGTTTGCATACCATATACATTATTATTAAAATATTTTAGTGGGTTTTCAACTGATTCACCGACTAGTGAACTGGCAGCAAAATGGACCACCTGAGAAATATCTTCTTTCTTAAAAACTTCTGTTAAAAAGTCTTTATTACGAATATCTCCTTCATAAAATGTCGCACCTTCGTCTACTGCTTCTTTATGGCCAGTTAATAAATTATCAACAACTACCACTTCTCTGTCACTATCTAATAAACGCTTCACTGCATGAGAGCCAATATATCCTGCTCCTCCTAGTACTAACACTTTTGCCATTTGTCTTCCTCCTAATGTTTTTATAACATATCAAATAAGGATAACTGATTTTCATCAGGTAAATCTTTCAACACACCATTGTCTGTCATATATTCAATCAATGTTTTAGATACTTTTCCTCGATTAGACAAGTCTTCTTTTGATAAAAATTCTTGTTCCTCACGCGCTGCTACAATTTGTTTTGCTACGTTTAACCCCAAACTTGGAACAGAACGAAACGGTGCAATTAACGTATCTCCCTCTATCACAAAGTCTTCTGCATCTGATTTATACAAATCAATCATTTGAAATTTAAAGCCACGTTCTAACATTTCATTAGCTATTTCCAAAACAGTTAATAAGTTTTTCTCTTTTGTTGAGGCGTCCATTCCCTTATCAGTGATTTCTTTCATACGTGCTTTCACGGCTTCTTTGCCTTGTGACATTGCCACAATATCAAAATCATTGGCACGAACTGAAAAGTATGCTGCATAATACAAGATTGGGTGATGTACTTTAAAATATGCCACACGTAATGCCATTAAAACGTAGGCTGCAGCATGGGCTTTAGGGAACATGTATTTGATTTTCAAACACGATTCAATGTACCACTCAGGCACATTATTTGCTCGCATCTCTGCTTGCCACTCATCTGGTATCCCTTTACCTTTACGCACGCTTTCCATGATTTTAAATGCTAAGCCGTCTTCTAAACCAGCATGCATTAAATACACCATGATGTCATCACGACACCCAATTACATCAGCCAGTGTGGTTGTCCCTTGACGAATTAATTCTTCCGCATTACCTAACCAAACGTCCGTACCATGTGACAATCCAGATATTTGTAGCAACTCAGCAAAGGTGGTTGGTTTTGTTTGTTCTAACATGCCACGAACAAATTTTGTCCCAAACTCTGGTATACCAAGTGTACCCGTTTTAGAATAAATTTGATCAGGCTCTACACCTAAAACTTGTGGTCCAGAAAAAATCTTCATGACTTCTGGATCATCAGCTGGGATGGTTTTTGGATCAATGCCTGATAAATCCTGTAACATACGAATCACAGTCGGATCATCGTGTCCCAGTATATCAAGTTTTAAGACATTATCATGAATCGAATGGAAATCAAAGTGAGTCGTACGCCATTCAGAATCTTGGTCATCCGCTGGGTATTGGATTGGAGTAAAGTCATACACATCCATATAATCCGGAATAACAATAATCCCCCCAGGATGCTGTCCAGTGGTCCGTTTCACACCTGTTGAGCCTTTTGCTAGACGGTCAATCTCTGCTCCACGAAAACTCAAATCATTATCTCGCTCATAGCCTTTTACAAACCCATATGCCGTTTTATCGGCTACTGTACCAATTGTCCCAGCACGGAAAACGTAATCTTCCCCAAACAACACTTTCGTATAATTATGTGCTTCTGGTTGGTAAGTCCCTGAGAAGTTCAAATCAATATCGGGTACTTTATCCCCGTGGAACCCTAAGAATGTCTCAAACGGAATATCGTGACCATCTTTTGATAATCTCGCCCCACATTTAGGACAATCTTTTTCAGGTAAGTCGAACCCTGACCCATAACTACCATCTTCAAAGAACTCAGAATACTGACATTCAGGACACAAATAGTGTGGTGGAAGTGGGTTGACCTCTGTAATACCTGTCATGGTTGCGACAAAACTTGACCCAACTGACCCACGAGATCCAACTAAGTAACCATCTTCTAAACTCTTATGAACCAGCTTTTGCGAGATTAAGTAAATAACGGAGAACCCATTGCCGTTAATACTTTTTAACTCTTTCTCAATACGTTTCTCAACAATCTCAGGCAACTCTTCACCGTAAAGTCGATGAGCTTCATCGTAACTTAATTTGGTAATTTCATCTTCTGATCCTTCGATTTTTGGGGTATATAAATCTTGTTTGACAGGCACAACATCTTCACACATATCCATAATTTTACGTGTGTTGTCTACCACGATTTCTTTGGCTTTTTCTTCACCTAGAAAACTAAACGCATCCAACATTTCATTGGTTGTTAAAAAGTGAACGTCTGGTAACTCATAACGATTTAGAGGATTAGCTCCACCCATCGAATTAATTAAAATTTTACGATAAATTGCATCTTCTTTATTTAAATAGTGAACATTTCCTGTTGCCACAACTATCTTACCTAAATCATCTCCAATCGACACAAGATTGGTCATGATATCTTCTAAATCCTCGTCATTTTTAACAAGTTCTGCTTCAATCAATGGAGCATAAACATGTTTTGGCATGACTTCAATGTAGTCATAAAATTTCGCACGCTTTTTCGCTTCCTCAACACCCTTTTGCATCATCGCTTCAAAAATTTCACCATTACTACATGCTGATCCAACTAGTAGACCTTCACGTAATTCAGATAATTTAGAGCGTGGAATACGTGGTACACGGTAAAAATAATTCACATTTGACATCGAGATTAACTTAAATAAGTTTTTTAATCCTACTTGTGTTTGTGCTAAAATCGTCGCATGAAATGGTCGTGCTCGTTTGTACGCGTCTCCCTCACCAATGTGTTGATTAAATTCATCATGGAAATGCACACCAAATTCTTCTTGTGCTTTTTTGACAAATATCCAACACAAGTGACCTGTTGCTTCCGAATCATAAATCGCACGGTGATGTTGTTCCAAATTGATGTTATATTTTTTGGACAAACGGTTTAAACGATGTGATTTCAATTCTGGATGAAGTAGTCGTGATAGTTCCAGAGTATCAATGACAGGATTTGGTGCTTCTGGCATATCATATTTTTCATAACTAGTATTCAAAAATCCCATATCAAAACTGGCATTATGGGCGACAAGAATGCTATCTCGGCAAAATTCTTCAAAAAGAGTTAGGACTTCTTTTTCTGATTTTGATCCCTTCACCATATCATCTGTAATCCCTGTTAAGTGAATTGTTGTTTGAGATAATGGATGTCCTGGGTCGATAAACTGTTCAAAGGTATCAATAATATTTCCCTTATGCATTTTAACTGCCGCTAACTCGATAATCGTGTCATAAACCGCTGAAAGCCCCGTTGTTTCCACGTCAAATACAACATAGGTGGCGTCTGTTAAACTAATATGTTCTGGATTGTACGCAATCGGTACACCATCATCAACAATGTTTGCTTCCACACCAAATAACACTTTCACACCATGTTTTTGTCCGGCAAAATAAGCATCGGGATAAGCCTGCGCACCACTATGATCCGTAATGGCGATTCCTGGCATGCCCCATTTTCCTGCTTGAGCCACTAAATCTGTGGCACTATTCGTTGCATCCATGGTACTCATATTTGTATGAACGTGAAGCTCAACACGTTTTTCATCTTCAGGAGCTGTATCTTTTCTTAATTCTTTTTTTACCTCAACTAAGTCTTGACAATTCATCACTAAATCACGCATAAACGTGTCTTCCTGGATACTACCTCGCGCTCTTAACCAACTTCCGGTTTTAATTGCTTCAAATATAGCGACGTCTTTTTCATTATTAGAAAATTTCTTCACAGCAAATGACGATGAATAATCTGTGATTTTGACAATTAATAACTTTCTGCCTGAACGCAACTCTCTAATTTCTTTATCAAACACAAACCCTTCGATAGTCACACGACGTTCTTCTTCAATGATATCTTCCATACGTGTGATCATCTCATCACTTGGAATGGTTCTTCCAAGTTGAATTGGTCCCTCATGTTCAAGCGTTTCTTGTTTTTTCTTTTGTTGTTGATTTTTTTCAATGGCTGCTGCAGTCTGTTTCATTAACTCTTCAGCTTGTTCTTGTTGACGTTGTTCAAAGGCTTTCTGAATATCTGACTCTTTTGTATCATCAATTCGAACAACAAATTTAAACTCAGGAAATCCGTAGCGTTTGTATAATTCACTAAGGTGTCCTAAATGTTTTTGACTTAAATATTTTTCGACACCTTCATTTTCAACTAATAAAATAATCTGTTGGTCATCAACAAATGGTGGTGTCTGAAGCAATGAATTTTTGACAACATTTGTCATCTCTTCATTCTCTTTTAATACTTGATACCAATAATCTGCCAACAAATCATCATTTATCTCTTTATTTTGGCTCGTTACAACTAAAGAAGTGCTAGCAATATCATTAAAAGCTGTCTCTAAATGAGTGGACAATAACTGATAATGTGACATTGGTAAAATATGATGAAACCCTAAATTAAACTCCCATAGTCGACTTTTTTTATGTACAGTGACTTTTTTCACTTCACCTGTTTCTAAAAGAGGATAGTTGGATAATTGGTCATCTAAAGCAATTTGTTTTACTAATTGAGCATATAATTCTACTGGTGATAAGCTCATGTTCATCCCTACTTTCCTTTTTACATTATACATGAAAAAGGTTCTTAGTAAATAAAGACTAAGAACCTTAAAGGTATTGTTACTTATTCAAGATATTTAACGTTGCATACAACTCGTCACGACGAATTTCTAACTCATCTTGTGTTTTCTTGATTTTCACTTCAATGATTTCTTCTTCTGCTTTTTTACCAACAGTGATTCTAAATGGAGCACCAACTAAGTCAGCATCTTTAAATTTCACTCCTGGACGTTCTTTTCTATCATCTAGTAACACATCTAAACCATAGCTTTCTAATTCTTTTTCAATATCTAAAGCCAAGTTCCATTGGTGTTCATCTTTTGGATTAATTGGAATGATATGTACATCAAATGGCGCAATTTCAGCTGGCCAATTAATGCCTTCACCATCTGACATTTGCTCGGTAATAGCAGAAAGTAAACGACTCACACCAATACCATAACAACCCATTTGAACTGGAATAGCTTTTCCATTTTCATCTAACACTTCTGCTTTCATTTTTTCCGAATAGAATGTACCAAGTTTAAAGATATGTCCTAATTCAATCCCTCGTGTAAATTGTAATTTTCCACGACCATCAGGAGAAATTTCGCCTTCTTTGACTAATCGTAAATCTAAGTATTCTTTCGGTTCAAAGTCACGGCCTGGATTGACATTAATGATATGATAGCCTGTTTCGTTTGCTCCAACGGCAGTATTAGATAAATCTTGTACATACAAATCAGCTAATAATTCAACCGTATCAGGTAAATTAATAGGCCCTAAAGAACCAAATTCTGCTCCTAAAACTTCTTTTACATCATCATCTGTTGCTGGTTCTAAATTAATCGCATTTAAATAATTTTTTAATTTTACGTCATTTAATTCATGGTCTCCACGAAGTAAAATCATCACAGGTTTTCCATCAGCCATATAAAGCAGAGATTTCACTGTTTTATCTTCTGAAATAGATAGAAAATCAGATAATTCTGCAATTGTTCCAACACCTGGTGTTTCGATTTTCTCCATTTCAAGTGGTGTTTCATGAGATTTTTTAGAGGCATAGTAGCTCGTTGCCATTTCTAAGTTAGCAGCATAGTCACTTTCATTTGAGTACACGATGGTATCTTCACCAATCTCAGCAATAGCCATAAACTCTTTTGAGTCATTACTTCCCATTGCACCACCATCACCAATGATAATACGGTAGTTTAAGCCACAACGGTCAAATATTTTTTTATAGGCTTCTTCAAAATCATTAAATCCTTCATCTAGACTCTCTGTTGAGGCATGGAAAGAATACGCATCCTTCATGATAAACTCGCGTCCACGTAATAATCCAAAGCGTGGACGTTTTTCTCCACGATATTTTGATTGAATTTGGTATAAATAAAGTGGTAATTTTTTATAAGAATTCACATCTTTACGAATTAAATCAGTAAAGGTTTCTTCATGTGTTGGCCCTAAAAGATATTCTTTGTCACCATCTGCTGTAAATGTTACTAATGCATCACCATATGTTTCATAACGACCACTTTCACGCCATAAATCAGCTGGAATAACAGCTGGTAAAAGCATCTCATTTGCGTTAATCTTAGCAAATTCTTCACGCATGATTTTTTCAATTTTTTGAATGACTTTATGAGCAAGTGGTAAATAGATGTAATACCCACTTGATACTTGTCTAATATATCCCCCACGAAGTAGCACTTGATGACTCATTGCTTCTGCTTCACTTGGTACTTCACGTAAAGTTGGCATAAAAAATTTTGATTGTTTCATAATTATAAACTCCCCTAATTATATTATTGAATAAAAAATCGTTGAATATCGTTCCATGTTACTGCCACCATTAAT
The DNA here is from genome assembly GCF_003950315.1 of Vagococcus bubulae. Taxonomy (GTDB): domain Bacteria; phylum Bacillota; class Bacilli; order Lactobacillales; family Vagococcaceae; genus Vagococcus; species Vagococcus bubulae. The sequence continues at coordinate 226,080 of NZ_NGJT01000002.1, read as the reverse complement.
ACAACTAGAATAACCACTCCAGCCATAGTAATCATGACTTCTTTTTCTTGACTTAATGGTTTACCACGTACACCTTCAAATAAATTCAACACTAATTTTCCACCATCAAGACCTGGTAATGGAATTAAATTCATAATTCCCAAGTTGACTGATAACATCGCTGTAAATGATAAAATAGCAATGATACCACTTTTTGATACCGACTCAGATAGTTTAAAAATCATCACTGGTCCACCTAATTTATTGATGCTAAATCCTGTAATCAAATCCCCTAATGCTTTAAAGATAGTTAATGAGTTAGCTGCCATTTGTATAATGCCATATTTTATCTTACCAAAAAACGATAACGGCGTAAATTTACTACTCATCTGAATCCCAATCATTCCAACATTAGGATTTTGTTCGCTTTTCTCCGGTACTACTTCTACTGTTCTTTTTTCACCTTTATCATTTTCTAAAACTAATGACACTTTTTTTCCAGCATTAGAAGAAATCTCTGCTGAAATATCTGAAAATTTTGGTGTTTCATTACTATTCACTTGAACAATTTTATCACCTGGCTTAATCCCTGCTTTATCAGCGACACTGTTTTGGATAATACCACCAATCGCATTTGATGGATCCTCAACATATTTTCCACCTTGCATAAAAGCAACAAGAATAAATAGTACTGCAGCTAAAATGAAATTATTCAATGGTCCAGCGAAATTAGTCATCATTCGACGGCCTAACGATGCTGATTGGAATTGAACATCTCGTGGTGCGATTTGGGTTTCAATTCCATCTTCTTCAATAATGGTTGCATCATGTGACACAGGAAAAACTTTTTCCTCTGACTCGTCACCATTTTCATAGCCTTTGATAAATAGCTCATCTTCTAAGTCATAGGCAATCAATTCAACTGGAATACTATTAGGGAGTTGAATTTTTTTCGTTGGGTTGATTTTCGTCACGACACCTGTTTCATCGACAACAAGTGATAAGTGCATCCCTGGAGATAACTCGCCCTCATCTTCACCTTCTCCTGCCATACGAACATAGCCACCAATTGGTAACAACCGAATAGTATACGTTGTGCCATTGTGACGATGATAAAACAATTTTGGTCCCATACCAATTGAAAACTCACGAACTAAAATCCCACCACGTTTGGCAAAAATAAAATGACCAAACTCATGAACGAGAACAATTAAACCAAACACAAAAATAAATGTTAAAAATGTTTTCATCAGAACATCCTTCCTACTTATCGTATTAATTTATTTAAAATAATCCTACTAAATGCATCAATGGAAAAACAAATAATAAACTGTCAAATCGGTCTAATATTCCACCATGACCTGGTAAAATATTTCCTGAATCTTTTACACCGTAATAACGTTTATATGAAGATTCAACTAAATCACCTAATTGTCCTACAATAGAGAAGACAATAGCTAACAATAACATGGCAACAACATTATACGTCAGTGGCCAAATTAACGTGTAAACAAGTGAGATGACCATCGCACATGCAATACCACCAAGAGAGCCTTCAATCGTTTTATTGGGTGAAATATCTGGTGCTAACTTTCTTTTACCATATTTTCTACCAATCATGTAGGCTCCAATATCTGTTGACCAAACGATGAGTAAGGCATACATCAATACGTGTAAGCCTGTTTCTCTAGCAGAAATAAAATTTTGAAAACCTGTTCCCACATATAAACTTACTAATACTGGAAACCCTATATTATCAAACGTTAATGCATTTTTAAGAAAAACAGGTAAAACCAATAATGCCATAACAATTAAATAAAATAGCGTATTGCCATTCACCGACTTGGGTAAGAAATCATACCAAGTTGAGCGTGGTAAAATTAATACAACTGCCCCAATTATAGCAAGGATCCCTTCTGTTGATTTGATTTCCAAGCCTTTCATTCTAAATAACTCGTAAACAGCAATCCCACCTAACATGGCCATAACAACTTGTAATGGCATTTGTCCAATGACTATTAATGGAATAAATAAAATTAATGCAACGACTGCTGTAATCACTCTTTGTCTCATTTATTTGCCTCTCCTTCTGTGTTCAATCCCCCAAAACGACGTTGACGCTTTTGGTATGAACCAATTGCTTCTTCTAAATTTTCTAAACTAAAATCTGGCCAATAGCTATCAGTAAAATATAGTTCACTATAAGCAATTTGCCATAACAAGAAATTACTAATTCTTTCTTCCCCACTCGTACGAATCAATAAGTCTGGGTCTCGTAACTCTTTTCCTAAACTGGCTGTCATTAAATAATCAGAGAACATGTCTTCATCAACTTCTTCTGTGATGTTTCCTTGCTTAGCTTCATTTAACAACTCATTCACTGCTGTTAAAATTTCTGCCCGACTACCGTAATTTAACGCAAAATTCAGTATCATTCCCGTATTATCCTTGGTTTCCTCCATGGCATTTTCCACAGCTTTTTGTGTATGCTTTGGTAAATAGTCTTTGTATCCCATCACATTTACCTTCACATTTTCTTTGACCAATTCTGGTACAAAGACATCAAAGAAGTCGACTGGTAATTTCATCAAAAAATCAACTTCGCTTGACGGACGTTTCCAATTTTCTGTTGAAAAAGCATATAAGGTTAATACTTTAACACCTAGCTTACTGGCATGAGTTGTTATTTTTTTAACATTATTCATGCCTTCTTTGTGACCAGCAATACGTGGTAATCGCCTTTTTTGCGCCCATCGTCCATTACCATCCATAATAATCGCTATATGCTTGGGAATCTCCCCATCTTTGGAAAAGTTTATTGTTTTTTCTTCTCCTAATTTTTCCTTTGTTTGTTTTGTAAATAAATTAAACATAAAAAAGCCCCCTCAAAAGACTTGAGCATAAACATGCACTCATCTTATTGTAGCAAATGGGACTAGAAAAACCTATAAAAAAAAGGATAATCCTCCTTTTTTTAAAAGAAATTATAAAAAAACAAACCACGAATCTCTTCGTGGCTTTATTTTACTGATTAAACATCTAAAATTTCTTTTTCTTTTTCGCTTACAATGGCTTCAATATTTTTTGCACTAGCATCTGTTAAGGCTTGTACATCTTTTTCAAATCCACGTAATTCATCTTCAGAAATTTCTTTATTTTTTTCTAATTTTTTCAATTCGTCAATCGCATCACGACGAATATTACGAATAGCAATTTTTGCATTTTCGCCTTGTTTATTTACTTCTTTAGCAATTTCTTTACGTCGTTCCTCTGTTAATTGAGGAATTACTAGTCGAATCACTGTTCCATCATTTGTTGGAGAAATACCAATATCGCTTGCTAAAAGAGCTTTTTCGATATTTTCCATAGCTGATTTATCAAATGGTGTAATCATTAACACTCGCGCTTCTGGAATAGTAATTGAAGACAATTGATTTAACGGTGTTGGTGCACCGTAGTAATCTACTGTAATACGGTCTAACAAACTAGCATTCGCACGACCAGCTCTGATTTGACCTAATTCACGTTGTAAGCTCTCTTCAGATTTTTTCATTTTTTCTTTTGCATCATTTAAAATTGTTTGACTCATAATTTATTTCCCCCTTACTGTTGTTCCGATTTGTTCACCTAAACAAACTCGTTTAATATTTCCTGGTTCATTCATATTGAAAACCACTAAAGGTATGTCATTGTCCATACTCAAGCTACTTGCTGTTGAATCCATTACTGATAAGCCTTTTGAAATAACTTCCATATGAGTTAATTCTTCAAATTTTGTGGCATTCATGTCTAACTTAGGATCTGCAGAGTATACGCCATCCACGTTATTTTTAGCCATTAAAATAACATCTGCCCCAATTTCAACTGCTCTAAGGGCTGCTGTTGTATCTGTTGTGAAATATGGGTTACCTGTTCCACCAGCAAAAATAACAACACGACGTTTTTCTAAATGACGAATAGCACGACGTCTAATATATGGTTCAGCAATTTGTCTCATTTCAATCGATGTTTGGACACGAGTTGGGACACCTAAATTTTCAAGCGTATCTTGCAGTGCTAAACCATTCATCACAGTTGCAAGCATTCCCATATAATCTGCTTGAGAACGTTCCATTCCCATCTCAGCACCAATATTTCCACGCCAGATATTCCCGCCACCAACAACTATAGCCACTTCTACTCCAAGAGCATGAATTTCTTTGATTTCTTTAACCAAACCATTTACAACAGTTGGATTAATACCAAATCCTTTTTCTCCGGCCAATGCCTCGCCACTGACTTTTAATAACACTCTGCGATATTTAGGTTCTACCATTTTTATGCCTCCGCTTTTATCCTTTAGTCTTACTATACAAAGAATTCATACAGTAATTTTTTCAAAAAAAAGGAGCGCATATATCATAACAACAATAAATGCGTTCCCGATGATTAACTATTTACCCATTTGACTTGCAACTTCGTCAGCAAAGTTTTCTTCACGTTTTTCCATACCTTCTCCAACTTCAAAACGTACGAATTCTTTCACTGTTCCACCTTTAGATGCAACAAATTTTTCAACAGTCATATCTGGATCTTTAACAAATGGTTGGTCTACTAAACAAATTTCAGCTAAGAATTTGTTCATACGGCCAATAACCATTTTTTCAACGATATTTTCTGGTTTACCTTCGTTTAAAGCTTGTTCTGTTAATACCTTTTTCTCATGATCTAATTCATCTTGAGATACTTGGTCTTTAGAAACATAACGAGGATTAATAGCTGCAACGTGCATCGCAACATCTTTAGCGACAACATCATCAGTTGTTCCTTCAATAACTGTTAAGACAGCAATACGTCCACCCATGTGTAAGTATCCACCAAATGCAGCGTTATCGTCTTTTTCTAAAATTTCAAAACGACGGAAACTAATTTTTTCTCCAATAACTTGAGTTGCTTCAATTACATCAGAATCAATTGTTCCTGTTTCAGTTTTAATTTGTAAAGCTTCTTCCATAGTAGCTGGTTTATTTTCAGCAACTAATTTTGCAATGTTTTTAACTAAATCTTGGAATTTTTCGTTTTTAGCAACGAAATCTGTTTCAGAGTTAACTTCAACAATAGCAGCTGTGTTTCCATTAATGTATACATTTGCTAAACCTTCAGCAGCGATACGGTCATTTTTCTTACCAGCTTTAGCCATTCCTTTTTCTCTTAATAAGTCGATAGCTTCTTCCATTTTTCCTTCAACTTCCACTAACGCACGTTTAGCATCCATCATGCCGACACCTGTACGTTCGCGTAATTCTTTTACCATAGAAGCACTAATTTTACTCATTTATTGTTTCCTCCCAAGTGTTTGTTTTTAATGAAAAAGCCATCTAAGACAATTGACAAAACCATTGGCTACTTCGTTCACCTTTGCCAGCAGCCCTAGACAGCTTCAATTTATTTATTATTCAGCGTTACTTCCTTCAACAACTTCAACAATTTCTTCGATTGATGGAGCTTCTTCAGAAACAACTTCTTCTGTAAAGACTTCTTCTACGATTTCATCTTCGCCTTGACGACCTTCGATGAATGCATCAGCCATTTTTCCAGAAATTAATTTAACCGCGCGAATTGCGTCATCGTTTGATGGGATAACAACATCAATCTCATCTGGATCACAGTTAGTATCAACCATAGCAACGATTGGAATATTTAATTTATGAGCTTCTTGAACTGCAATACGTTCTTTACGTGGGTCAACGATAAACATAACATCAGGAATTCTTGGCATATCAGCGATACCACCTAAGAATTTTTCTAATCTTTCACGTTCTTTCATTAAACCAGCAACTTCTTTTTTAGGTAGAACTTCGAAAATTCCATCTTCTTCCATAGCTGTGATTTGTTTCAAACGTGCGATACGTTTTTGGATTGTATCCCAGTTAGTCAATGTTCCACCTAACCAACGATGGTTAACGTAGAATTGACCTGAACGAATTGCTTCGTCTTTAATCGCTTCTTGAGCTTGTTTTTTAGTTCCTACAAATAAAGCAATTCCGCCTTCTTCAGCGATGTTTCTCATATAGTTATAAGCATCATCTACTAAGCGAACTGTTTTTTGTAAGTCAATGATATAAATACCATTTCTTTCTGTGAAGATATATTTCTTCATTTTTGGGTTCCAGCGACGAGTTTGGTGACCAAAATGTACACCAGCCTCTAATAACTGCTTCATTGATATTACTGCCATTTGTGTTTCCTCCAATGTGGTTTTTATTTTCCCTCTTAACAGCCTCACTTTTCTTGTGGACTTAAAATAATTAAGCACCTCACAAAAAATCAGCTGAAAATGTGGATTTGATACTACCTTACAGTAGCACCTTTGTTAGTATATAACAGCCATATAAGAAAATCAAACATTTTTCACTAATTTTTTGTATCAGAGCCTTTTTATTTTTCTTTTTTACTATACCCTACTTTTCTTGTATACTTAAATTACTATTATAAGGGAGGAAATTTACTACATGACAATTTTTTACTGCATGAGACATGGGAAAACTGAATTTAATCAAGCTGGTATTTTTCAAGGGGGACTGGTTGATTCGCCATTACTTGATGAAGGGATTGAAACAGCAAAAAAAGCAGGGAACTATTTGCAAGATGTGTCTTTTGACCGAGTGATTATCTCGCCACAAAAACGCGCACAAGATACCGCTAAAGCTTTTTTATCTAGTCATCCTTCTACACCAATTAAAGAAACCATTCAAGATATTCGTGAAATGGAGTTTGGTTCATGGGATGGAACAGTTGAAAGCAACTATGAAGGACAGACCCAATTTGAACACTTAAAACATCGCCCTCATCTTTATGATCCAAGTGAATTTGGCGGAGAAGACTTTGACACTCTATTAAATAGAGCAAAATCAGTCTTCACAGAATATGCCACAAACTATCCCGATGAAACTATTTTAGTTGTTTCTCACGGCTTAACTCTACAAACACTACTAAAACATTTTCAAGGAATCCCTATTAGTGACATTAGAAAAGGCGAACTCTTAGGTAATACCAGCATCTCTATTGTCGAAACAGAAAATGGCGAGGATTTTTCTGTCACACGTTATAACGACTTAGCACACACTCTGTAATTTAATCTACTCAGCTACTTTATTTCATGGTAGAATGGAAAAGTTCGATTAGATTAAAGGAGTGTCACAACAAAATGAGTCGATTTAATAACACACTTTTACAATATGCAAAAAAAATAGAATGGCATTCATTTTTAATGGGTGGTTTGATGATGATTTTTGGATTCATTATGGTATTCCATCTTGATTCACAAATCAAACAATTTAGTATCATTATTGGACTTATCGCCATTTTAAAAGGATTTTTAAATTTTAACTACTATTCGACAAACATTCGATTAGAACCAAAAGAATCTTGGCATATTATCTATCTAATCTCTGGAATTGTGAGTGTCATCATTGGTCTTTCTATTATCTTTAATTTTTCTGCAACAAATAATACCCTTTGTATTATCTGTGGTTTTTGGTTTATTTGGGACTATATTCCACAATTTATTCTGAGTGAATTAGAATTTATCAATAGACCAAAAGTCCTCATTACGTTTAGAATCATCCAAGGTATTTCTATCCTATGTGGGCTAGTGTTGATATTTCAATCTTTTATTCCATTTATTAACCCTTTGATGTTTGCCATTGTTTATTATTTTCTCTCTGGAAGTGTTCTTTTATGGGAAAATTATCAAATTATCAAAAAAAGAAGCTAATCTTTTATTTCAAAAAGACAGCTTCTTTTTTCTTTCCTTGTTTTAACAATATAAGAGCTAGTAAAAATAAGCCTAATAAGACATATTTGCTCGTATCTAATACTGATATAGCCTGTACATCTATTTTTTTAAATGTGTAACTGTGTAATATATTATCCAAAGACACTTTATGTGAACAATTTGTTACGATAAAAAGAACTCCCATCATAATCAACTGATGTAAAATACTTCCAATATTTCCTAAACGATATTTGGCAATCAACCGAAAATCGCGAGGTAAAACTGGATAATGATAAACAGCTTGATTGAGTTGTTGATTATAAATAGACGTCATAATACTTAAAGTAAACACTCCCACATAAAATACCCCATGTGTCATCAATAATAAAAAACTAACTATTAAACCATAAAAAATAGCTTTTTCTTTATTCTTGATTTTTTTACCAATCATCGGAGAAATAATAATGGAGGTCAAATATAAACTATATATAATCATCAATGATGACTTTCCATGATTAATCATTTGATATAGCGTACAAAAAACTAAAATAAAATTAGTCAACATTCCTTTATATATCATCATTGCACTTTCCAAAGGCTTAAATTGACGTTGACGAGTAATTTTTTTATAGTAAATGAAATAGATAACTAAAAGCACTACCATCACAATCATTAACGCCAATAAAAAATGACTTACTCCTAGCTTTTTATCACCTTTTATGATAAATACACTAAAAAATCCAACAAAAAATAAAACAAATGTTTCAATGGTTGAATAATTTGGATAAGGAATAGTTTCATCTATTATATAGGTTGGATAAGTTGAAAAAATGCCAACTAACAACAGTAAATTTAATCCTAAAAACAAAAAGGTTCCTACTATTGATACATCAATCAACTTAAATAATATAGCTGAAAAAACAATGGCAAAACCTAAGGAATATAATTGACTACTCCCTTTATTATTAAAATCATTCAGTGTTCTCTCATGAAACATGACTGTCATATAGCTTGGGAACATTAAACCTGAACACATGCCCAACAAACTTCCAGCAATCCAACCAAACACAATCGATTGATTAAGCAATAAGCCAAACCCACAACCTAAAATACCTAGTCCAACAGCTACAAATAATAAGCGTTGCATAGGCAATGTCTTTAACCGTATTAAAAATAATATGGTTGATTTAAAACAATAAAAAAATAGCAATGGCAACAAGTAGCGAAACTCACGATTATTTTGTAAAAAAATATGTACTAAAATAAATATTGGGAACAAGTTCATTCCATTGACTAATATAAAAGGTATAAATTGCAATGACTCAAATTTCTTTTTTAAATCTTCCATCATAGCACCTCTCTTTCCTTACCTAGTTTACAATATTTTTTCCTTCTTAACAAAATTCTTTATACTTTAGAAATATCCTTTTTTTCGTTATAATACATTTATACTCAAAGGAGGAATTCATGTGCTAACAATTAAACAAATTCCAACAGGAGCAATTCAAGAAAATTGCTACTTAATTTATAATGATCATTCTCTATTAATCGTTGACCCAGGTGACGAAGCTAAAAAAATTGAATCCATCATAGATGAACTGAATGTAAAACCGGAAGCTATTTTAATCACGCATGCCCACTATGACCATATTGGTGCCGTAGATGAAATCAGAGATAGATACAATATTCCTGTATACATTAGTCCAATTGAACAGTCATGGCTGACTGATCCACAATTAAACTTATCAGGTCTATCTCGTCATGATGACATGGCTAACGTTACAGCAAGAGAAGCTGAATTTGAATTTAAAAACTATGATACATACACTATTGGTGATATGACATTTAAAGTCGTTCCAACACCTGGACACTCACCAGGTAGTGTTAGCTTTATCTTTGATGATTTTGTTGTTTGTGGTGATGCACTATTTAGAGGTAGTGTTGGACGGACGGACTTACCTTTTGGCGACGCACAAACTCTTCTGTCTGGTATAAAAGCTGAATTATTTACTCTACCAGATGATTTTAAAGCTTACTCAGGGCATGGACCTGTAACAAGTATCGGTCGTGAAAAACGAGAAAACCCATTTTTTAATTAAATAGCCTTTATCCCCTTAGATATTTAAATTTTTCTAAGGGTTTTTTTATTCTCAAAAAAAGATTTGGTTTTAAAAAAAGATAATGTATACTTAATTGTGATAAAAAGGAAAAAGGGGAATATTAAGAATGGATTTTTATAATATATTAAAAGTAATCTTTTTAGGGATTGTTGAAGGGATTACAGAGTGGCTACCAATCAGTAGTACTGGTCACTTAATTTTAGTAGACCAATTTTTAAAACTTGATGCTTCAAACGACTTTAAAGAAATGTTTAATGTCGTCATCCAATTAGGGGCAATTCTTGCCGTAGTGGTTCTTTATTTCAACAAATTAAACCCATTTGCTAGAAATAAATCAGATATAGAAAAAAAGGACACTTGGTCTTTATGGTTTAAAGTTGTGGTTGCTTGTATTCCAGCAGGTGTTTTGGGTATTTTATTTGATGATTTTCTAGAAGAACATTTCCATAAATTCGTTCCTGTTGCGATGATGTTGATATTATATGGTATTTTGTTTATTATCGTTGAAAATAGAAACAAAACAATCAAACCTACTACGACAACACTTAATCAGTTAACTTATAAAACAGCATTCATCATCGGGTTATTCCAAGTTCTTTCATTAATACCAGGAACATCTCGCTCTGGTGCGACAATTATCGGTGCAATGATTATTGGCTGTTCTCGTTATGTTGCGGCTGAATTTACTTTCTTTTTAGGTATTCCTGTTATGTTTGGTGCAAGTGGGGTTAAAATCTTAAAATTCCTATTAAAAGGTAATTCATTCGGTTCTCCTGAAATCATTTTATTATCAATTGGAACCATTGTTTCTTTTGTTGTTTCAATCTTAGCTATTAAATTCCTGATGGGTTACATCAAAAAACATGATTTCAAAGTATTTGGTTGGTATCGAATTATTTTGGGAACGATCATTCTCATTTACTGGTTAACAACATTATAATAAATAAAACCATTAAAGAAGCGATTTATCGCTTCTTTTTTTATAATCATTCTCATTGATAACGACTATCAATCCCATCTAGATTATAACTATTCTAATCTAAGTTTTTTTATGTTACACTTGCTTTATAAGGAGGTAATACAAATGACTTATATTAAAGAAAACAAACAAATGCTTGCTACAATCATCTGTGGTGTCCTTATGTTACTAGGTTTTATTGTAGATAAAAATAACATGAGATTTGCTCCAATTATTTATATTTTTGGAATGATTATCGGAGGGTTCTCACAGACAAAAGAAGGAATTGAAGACACAATTGAGAATAAACATTTAAGTGTCGATTTATTAATGGCTCTAGCTGCGATTGGTGCCTGTACAATCCAATTTTATTTTGAAGGAATTATGTTAACATTTATTTTTTCATTAAGTGGTTCTTTAGAAGAATACACAACGAGTAAAAGTAAAAAAGAAATTGAAAACTTAATGGCTATCCAGCCAGAAAATGCGTTTTTACTATTAGCTGATAACACAACAAAAGAAGTTCCGGTTGCAGAGCTAAAGATTGGTGATACATTACTTGTTCCTAAAGGAGCGAGTGTCCCAATTGATGGAGAATTATTAAGTACTCACTCTTCTATTGACGAAGCCGCCATTACAGGTGAATCTATTCCAGTTGAAAAATTACATCATGATGCATTATTTGCTGGAACAATTAATGTAGGAAATGCTATCTCAATGGTGGTGACTAAAGAAGCTAAAGATACATTGTTTAGTAAAATCATTCAATTAGTTGATGAAGCACAAAATACACCTTCAAAAACAGCTAGTTTCTTAGATCGATTTGAAAATGTCTACGTTAAAGCCATTTTGATTATTGTCCCACTAATGATTTTCCTTCCCTATTTCTTTTTAGGTTGGACTTGGAGTGAGAGCTTTTATCGTGGAATGGTTCTATTAGTTGTCGCCTCTCCTTGTGCTCTTGTTGCTTCTGCTACTCCCGCAACTCTAGCTGCCATTTCAAATGGTGCTAAAAATGGTGTCCTGTTTAAAGGTGGTGTCTTTTTAGAATCATTATCTGATTTAAAAGCCATTACTTTTGATAAAACTGGAACTCTTACAAAAGGGATTCCTGTTGTAACAGATGAAATTTTTATTGAAGCTCAATGTGACAAAGCCATTTCTGCTTTAGTGACCATTGAAAAAAATTCTACTCATCCTTTAGCTAATGCCATTGTAAGGTTTTACCAAGATTCAAATATATCAATTAATGACACACTAATAGTGGAAGAAATAGCTGGATCAGGTATGCAAGCAACTGAAGAAGATACTTTATGGAAAGTTGGAAACAGTGATTTTGTAACAGAGGGAAGTCTTGATGACAATACGATGGAAAAAACATTGCAATTACAACAAGAAGGAAAAACTGTTATTTATTTGTCTAAAAACAATCAAATAGTCGCGTTCTTTGGCTTACTTGATGTCCCAAAACCTGAAGCAATCGACTGCGTTCGTTACTTTAAAGAGGCTGGTATTACGACAACCATGTTAACAGGTGATCATCATCAAACAGCTAATGCAGTCGCTGAAATAGTGGGCGTGGATCATGTGGTAGCTGATTGTTTACCTGAAGATAAAACTATTTTTATTAAAGAACAAAAAGAAAAAGTTGGAACCAACGCTATGATTGGTGATGGAATAAATGATGCTCCAGCATTGGCAAACGCAACGATTGGTGTTGCTATGGGGCAAGGAACTGACATTGCTATTGATGTTGCTGATATTGTATTAATGCAAAATGATTTAAATAAATTGGCAATGAGTCACGAAATGTCTCTAAAACTAAAAAAAATCGTGACTGAAAATATCATCTTTTCTATTTCTGTGATTGTTTTATTGATTATCTCAAATTTCTTACAAGTCATTAACCTTCCATTAGGTGTGATTGGGCATGAAGGTAGCACCATCTTAGTGATATTAAATGGATTGAGAATGTTAAAACCAATTAAAAAAGAAAAAAACACTCACTATCACACTCAAACTAAAACAAATACTGCTCATTAAAAGTTTGGACAATTTGTCCAAACTTTTTTATTGTCATTTTATAAACTTCATGATATAGTTTTAAAAACTAGATAAAGGAGTTTTTAATATTGAGTGAACCTATCACAATTAATTTAACCGATTTTTCCCTACCATTATGGGACGAATTACCAGATATTGATGTTTATATGGATCAATTAGTTACCATTGTTGAGCGATATTTACAACCTTTATCAGCAAATGGCATACCATTTAAGCCATTAACCCCTTCGATGGTAAATAATTATGTCAAACTAAAACTAATTCCTAAACCGATAAAAAAAAGGTATAGTCGAAAACACATTGCAAGGATTATTGTGATTACAATTTTAAAACAAGTATTTGATATACCGTCTATTCAACAAAGCATTGATTTACAAACTGAAAATACGAATTCTAAAGATGCTTACAATTTATTTTGTCAGTACCTTCATGAATCTCTTCATGCTTTTTCAACACAAGGCGAAACCATTATATTTAATAATCCTGAAACAGACATTGCCCCTATTCGTTGGGCTTGTATTACAATTGTGAGTAAATTATTTACAGAATGCGCCCTCACAACCACACTAAATACGATAAATAATAAGGAGATGGCAACACAACATGACTGAAAAAATTGCATTATTTGTTGATTCTGGAATGGACTTACCACCAGAAATCGCAGCACTAGATGGTGTATTTATTGTTCCTTTAAGTATTAATTATTCAAATGGGAGCTTCTTAGATAAAATCGATATCACAGCAACTGAAATTTATGACCGATTAGATCAAGAAATCCCCACAACGTCTCTTCCCTCACTTGAAATTATTGAAAATACTATTCAACAAATAAAAAATGAAGGATACACACACATCTTGGCTGTATCTATTTCTAGTGGCTTAAGTGGGACTCACAATGCATTAAGATTATTACTAAATGATCATGAAGATATCACCTCTCACATTATTGATACGAAAAGTATTGGTATTGGTGGTGGGATACAAGCTGCTTACTTAAAAGAATCAATTGACAAACACTATTCATTTGATTCTCTTGTTGAAATTGGAGAATTGTTACCTAAAAAAGGTCGGATCTTTTTTAGCATTCCGACTCTTGAATATTTAAAAAAAGGTGGAAGAATTGGTTTAGTTACTTCTATTTTAGGGACAGCTTTAAACCTTAACCCAGTCATTTCATGTAATGATGAAGGCATTTACTATACGGTGACAAAAGCTCGTGGTAGAAAAAAAAGTTTACAAAAAATGATTGACCAATTAGTTGCTTTTGGTGAAAATAGTACAGACTACCGCATAGGCATTGCATATGGAACCTGTCAAGAGGAAGCTGAACTTGTCAAAAAAACAATTGAGGAAAAATTACCACATGCTACAGTTATTTATTTTAATGACGTCAGTCCTGTATTAGGGGTTCACACTGGTCCAGATGTCATTGGTGTCACTATTTTAGATTTAAATTAAGAAACATTGCAATTAATTTATTGCAAACTGATTATGGTTTCTGTATAATGAGAATGTTGATTACATATGATTTATCAATGTAAACTCTATGTCGGAGGTGAAAATAAATGCCAAATATCGAATCTGCTATCAAACGTGCTCGCACTAGCAAGATTGCAAACGAGTCTAACTCTGCAAAATTAAGCAAAATGCGTACTGCTATGAAGAAATTTGAAAAAGCTGTAGAAGAAAATGCTGATAATCAACAAGAATTATTAGTTGCTGCTACACGCGAAATTGATATGGTTAGTGCAAAAGGATTAATCCATCAAAACAAAGCAAACCGTGAAAAATCACGTTTAGCTAAAAAAATCGCAAAATAAAAAAACTTGATTGACTGAATCTTTTGATTTCTAGTCATCAAGTTTTTTCTTTTATTTAAATTGTTTCATTAAAAAGAGTTCAAACAACAAATTAGCATCCATATAACCTGATTTCATCTTATAATCATTTTCGACCAAATAATCAAAAATAGCACCTAGTGTTTTTAAATCAAATTTTTTTGCTTCTTGTAGTGATAGTTTTATTCTATAGGGATGGATTTTCAACACATCAATCATATTACTTTGTTGATAATGCCTTTCTGCCATTATTTTCACTTGTAACAACAAACGAAACTGACTAATTAAAATAGCATTAATTTTAATAGGATCTTCTCCCTGTAACAATAATTCATTATATAAAGCCAATGATTGCTCTTTTTGATTAGCTAAAATATACTTCAGTAAGTCAAAAATACTATGTTCTAGTGACCTTGGGATGAGTTGCTTAACCATCTCTTTGGTTATTTTTTTTGATTCAGTTGCTACCAAAAATAATTTATCTAATTCATTCATCATTTGGCTAAGATTAGCATTCGTCAAATAAATAAATTCTTCAAACGCCTCTTTACTTATCTCGTAGCCTTCATTTTTTATCGTATCTGAAACATATTGTTGCGCCAAACGATTCGTCATATTCGAAACATCAATCAGTGTTGCTTCTTTTTTTAATTTTTTTACTATTTTCTTACGTTCGTCTAACTTATCATAAGGTGCTAAAAACACTAATATCGTTGATTGGGAAGGCTCATCTAGATAGTCTAATAATGTATTTAAATTATGTTCAACATCTGTCTTTTTCTTTTCACCTGTCAAAAAGTATGGTTCTTGAATGAAGATAATCTTTCTTTCTCCAAAAAAAGGAATCGTTTGCGCTTCTATCATAACGTTATCTAACAAGTCTTGCTTCATATCAAAAGTCATCAAGTTAAAAGATTGCTCTTCTTCTTCCATGCCAGATGCGATTAATTGTTGTTTAAATTGATTAGTAAGATACCGCTCTTTTCCCAATAGGACATAAACAGAATCAAATTTTTTTTCTTTAATTTTTGCGATTTCTTTTTGAAAACTCACTTATTATGACACATCCTTCTTGTCTTCTCTTCACTATTCTAACAGATTTTTATTTTATTGACTTCATTTTCAACATCTCTTTTTTAAAAGGTAACCATTTTTGATAAATCATTCCATCTTCATCTGTCCTAAAAATAGCAATATCATAATTTGTTAGGGTATCCAATGTTTCTGGTGAGGGATGTTTAAATCGATTATTTTCCCCGACAAGTATTATAGCTTGGTTGGGATTTACTTTTTCTATAAAGTCATTATAACTAGATGTTTTACTACCATGATGCCCAACTTTAATACAGTCAGCATTTAAATCATCTCGTTTGTATTGATCTATTAAACGTAATTCTCCTTCTTTTTCTAAGTCACCCATTAGTAAAAATGCTTTTTGATGAATCGTAACCTTTAATACAAGTGAATCATTATTTTGACCATCGCCTACACCTAAAGGAGATAATACATCAAGTTGTAAATTAGATAGCGTTAATTGATTTTTCTGAGTTACTTGATGAACAGATGATACATTCATTTTCTCTAATTTTCGTTGGAAATTCTCTTGTTGATATGCCCCTGGTGTGGTAATAATCTGTTTAATCGTTACCTCTTCACTCAATCGGTCCATATCACCAAAATGATCTTCATGAGCATGTGTAATAAAAAGAGCATCTAGTTTTGATACACCCTTACTTTTTAAAAATGGCAGTAAAGTGTAGTCAGCATTTCGTTTACTGTTTATTTTTTGCTTCCAAGCCTCTTGCTCAAAAGATAAACTTCCACCTGTATCAATTAAATAATTCCCTTGATGAAATGGAAGTTGAATAAAAATCGCATCTCCTTGCCCTACGTCGACAAATGCAATCATGCCGAACGGATTAATGTATTTAATACTTAGCATGAGAATTGGACTCAACAAAATAAAGGATATCTGTTTCACTGATATCTTCTTTACTTTCTCCCAATAGATTAAACAACCAAATTGGCCCATGATGATAAGAATAAGCAATACTTTAGAAAATGTTCCTGTTGTGACTTGAAACATGGTCCACTTCTGACACCATATGGCTAATAGATGGATCGCTCTCACAACACTTTCTATCGCAACGACAATGAAGTTAGGTAACAATCTTGACATTATTAAACTAATAATCAACAGTGGCAATAATACTTGGAACAAAATAGGTGTAAATAATAAACTAAATAAACCAGATAAGATATTGAACTCAAAAAAGTAATAGCAAATTAATGGAAGAGAAAAAAATGTCAACAATAATTGAAAAAGTATCGTCTGTTGATATTTTTTATAAGTCGATATAATTGGTTGAATAAATATAATTAAAAAACTTAAATAATAGCTAAGTACTCCCCCAATAGTCAGTAAAACGGTTGGAAATAAAAGCGTATGGATAAATAATGTCGCACTCCAACAATCCAGTGAACTCAAATACCACTGATAATGAGTCGAGCCCTTTTTTATGATATGTTGTAAACTTGCTCGAATCACTCCGACACTGTATCCTGTGAATCCAATGAATAACAATAAAAATAAACACTCTATGATTGACGTGACTTCTTTTGTGATGCCTACTCTTAGTAACACTGAGCGTATCATCATCACTAAAAAAGTAACATGTAGACCAGACAAAGCAAACAAGTGAGATAAACTTAATTTATTCCACACTTCTCTATTTTCTCCGTCATTGATTCCTAATAGTAAACTAGTCATATAAAAGGAAGTATACGGTAAAAAAGTTTGAGTCATTGATTGATGGACTGACACTCTAAAACTTGATATCCACTCAATTGGATGCAAGATAGATAACGGTTTTTCTTTAACCTCCACAATATTTTTTAACTGGTAAATCCCAACAACTTGTTGAGAAAATAAATAATCAGCATAATCAAAACCATTTAGATTTCGTTTTGATTGTGCTGATACTTTTTCTTGGCTACTGGTTATGACCAATGGGTGCTTAACTGATAACAAAGCCTCTTTTTCTTCTTTAGAAGTCAGTTTATATCGTAAAAAATAGCGACGATGATTCTTCTTCGCTTTAGCTTTAACAAAATCACCATCTACTTGTAATGTGTCAGGTAGTACTGTCCATGTTTCTTTATCTTCATTAATAAATACATCTTGTCTATAAGGGACTGTTAGAAAAAAATAACCATTTGATAAAATAAAGCAAATAATACTCAACATTAATAGCCTATGATTGTTTAAGCACCACACATGAACCATACAAAATAACACTAAAAAAAATCCTAGCCACGATGGATTTAATAAACATAATAGCCACATCACAAATATTATCATGGGATAAAAAAAATACCCCTTTATAGAGGTATTTTCTTTAATCATTGTCTTCACCAAAAGCAAGTGTGTCAAAATACTCTTGAGATAACGTGACTTTATCAATTGTTGCGCCCGCTTGTTTAATTAATTTAATCGCATAATCATCATTGCGATAATCTTTCAAATAATGAATGGTCTTAATTCCTGCTTGTAAAATCATTTTGGTGCATTGCAGACATGGAAAATGAGTGACATAAATTTCTGCCCCATCTGTTTCCACACCAAATTTTGCACATTGCAAAATAGCATTCATCTCTGCATGGATAGTTCTAACACAATGCCCATCTACAAGATAGCACCCTTCATCAATACAATGAACATCTCCTGTTACAGAGCCATTATATCCTCCAGCTATTATCCGTCTATCTCGAACAATTGTCGCTCCAACTGATAACCTTGTACATGTACTACGTAAAGATAATAACATGCTTTGAGCCATAAAATATTGATCCCAAGGAATTCTTTCTCTACTCATCTTTAAACCTCTTTTTCTTTAACTTAAGTTTATTGTAATTGATTTTTAATGATTTAACCAATTTTTTTATGTTAATCCGTCCATACCACCAGCGTGTCCTCCTACTAGGTGACTTCTTTCTATTGCAGTAGCACCTTCTAATAAACTAGAAGCATGAATAATCGCGTCAAACCCAAACCCCCTACGAATCACATCGATTGTCTGATCTAATAATCGGTCCTGTATCGTTGTTTCTGGTTCTTCAAATAAATTCAACTGAACAGCCTGATTTGGTACTAAATTTGAATAATTAACTGATAATTTTCGTACTGGCTCACCCGTATAATATGTATCAAACAATTGGAGACAATAGGCAACTAGTTCTTTGGAGGAATCTGTGGGACTTATTTTTAATTGCCTAGAGAAGCCTATTTGTTCGCTATATCGCGAATACCCAATTGATAGTGAGACACATTCCGTTTGATATTTTCTAGCACGTAATCGCGTTGCCACTTGTTCAGCTACTTCTTTAATGACAATCTTTATTTCAGAAAGTTTAGTATAATCTTTTTTAAGAATTTGACTGTTTCCTATACTTTTAGAAACAGGTTGATAGGTATTAGTCATATCGGAACGATCAATTCCCCATGCATGAGCCACTAATTGTTGTCCCATAACGCCTAGAGGTTGCTTGATATGAAAAAAATCATAATGTGCTAAATCATAAACAGTATAAATCCCTAATTCATTAAGTCTTTTTTCCATTGCCCGATTAATTCCCCAAAAATCTGTTAATTGTTGAATATTCCAAACAGTCTTAGGAACATCTGTGTAACGCCATTGTGCAATCATATCCGAATTATTTTTAGCTTCATTATCTAAAGCTAATTTACTTAATAACATATTATCCCCTATGCCTATTGTACAATGTAATCCAAATTCATGGTAAATCTCTTGTTTAAATTGTTGTGCAAAATCATAGGCTGTCATATGAAATAACTTTTTAGATTGACTCACTCGAATGAACGTCTCATCTATGGAATAGATTAAAATATCTTCATCTGCTACATACTGCTTAAACAATTCATTAATTTGAATATTCTTTTTAATGTATAAGTTCATTCGAGGAGGAACAATCACTAACTCTGGGTGATTTGGTATTTCAAAACGCCTTGATACATTACTGATACCTAATTCTGTTTTTGCTCTAGGACTTGTGGCTAAAGCCAACCCTCCTGGTGAGTCTGATCCACTCATCACAACTAACAATGTCGTCAAGGGATCAAGTCCCCTCTCCACACATTCAACCGACGCATAAAAACTTTTCATATCGACACATAACATATCTTCTTGCTTTTCTTTACTATAATCAAAAAATTGTGCGTGATTATAACTCATCAACATCAGCTACTTGATACCATTTGGCATCTGAAGTTAATTCTATATGACGAATGAGTGATAACTCTATTGGTAAATCATCAATATAAATCGTTGTTTCTGTAAACCCATTAATTTTTCCTTTTATTTCATCAAAAAAACCGCCATCATCACTGTTAGCTACATTAGGTTGAATAACAACGGGGGTTTGTTTCATTACAGCAATATTGATGATTTCAAATATATCATCAAATGTCATCATATCTTTTCCTTCATTAACTAAGGATTGCTCTTTATCACGTTGATGAAGCTCTCTTGTATGTTCTGATAAATAAAAGCCTAAATATTTTTTTATGCCTCTATCATGATAGTAGTGATTTAATTCTATTGGGCCATTTGACATGATACTCATCTCTTCTTTCTAATTATTCACTCTCTTTTCTTAAGATAATTATACGAACATACGTTCTGAAAGTAAAGTGAAATATCAAATAGTGAGTGATGATTTTAAATTTTCAAATGTTTTTTCACCAATGCCATCAACATTTTTTAAGTCCTCAATCGCTTTAAATAAACCTTTTTCTTCACGATATCTAATGATGCTTTCCGCTTTTTTCTCACCGATACCGTTTAACGTTTTTAACTCATCTATGGTTGCTGTGTTGAGATTAATTAAATCTGACTTACTTGATTCTTGTTCGCTTTTTTCATTTGCTTTTATCAATGATAAGTCTTCTAACTTTTCACCCTCTTTAGGGATATAAATAACCATTTGATCAACTACTCGTTCAGACAAATTCACTTGTTTATCATCTGCTTCAGATAAAAATCCACCTGCTAGTTCAACGACATTTAACACTCTCATGTTTCCAGTCACTTGATAAATACCTGGGTTTTTAACGGCACCTTTAATATCGACAAACATGTCATCAGTCCGATCACTAATTACCTCTGTACTCTCTAATGTTGTGCTGCTCGTCATGATGTTTTGTGTTTCTTCAACTATCATGTTATTTGAAGAAAACAACCTTACTGCTAAAAAAATAATTACCATGATGAGACTAGCAATACCGATTAGAATCCATTTTTTCTCTTCTGTTTTTTTAAATCGATTCATCTTACCTCCCCTTTCATTTATTACATACGAAAAAACACACCACTTATTTCTAAGTCGTGTGTTTTTCTAAATAATCTATCGCATCTTGAATTGTTTTAACAGGAACTATTTTTAAAGTTAAGTTATTTTTTTTAGCTGATTCCTTCGCTAATTCATAATTGGTTTTACCTTCTGATTCGTTATTAGGAGCGAAAAATATTGTGGCTCCAGCTTTTTCAGCTGCTACCACTTTTTTCTCAATTCCACCAATGTCTCCAACTTCACCTTTATCATTAATCGTTCCAGTTCCTGCAATGTTTCGTCCCTGTTTTAAATCTTTGTTGCTTAACATGCTATAAAGCTCTAAACTAAACATCAAGCCAGCTGAGGGACCACTTACACCTTGTGTATTAAATTCAATATCTTTTTTGGTATCAATTTCTGTTTGATCAACTACTGTGACACCAACACCTGGTCGATTTAATTTTGGTAATTTAATAATTTTTCCATCAGCCACTTCTTCTTTTCCATTTCGCTCATAACCAATAGAAAGAGGTTCATCAATTGGCATTTTTTGTAAGGACTCAATGAATTCATCTGATTGTAAGACAGTTTTTCCATTGAGTTTTTGAATTAAATCACCAACTTCTAGTTTTTTATAAAAACTAGAATAGTCTGCAACAGATAACACGTAAATCCCCTTATATACTCTCTTATAAGGAATATCTGCTAATTCTAATGCAATTTGAATGGCTTCATTTTTTGAATCTTCCATATTATACTCTTGAATCCGCTCATACTCGGCTGAATCAGAACTTCCCAATATATCTTTTTTAGGGATTAATTCTGCGTTTCGATCAAATTGACTTAATAAAACCGTCAAAACATTGGCTTTTTGGACTTGAACTGTCGTCATCATGAACGAGCCTGCTTGTGTATCCTTTTTACCATCTACAGTGATAATTTGATTTAACTTATCGGCACTGCCTGGTGATTCAATATAATAGGGTAATGGAAAAATCAAAACCAACACACACACTAAAACACCTAACACTTTTAGATAAAATGATTTCTTTTTAAAAAGCTCTTTATTCATGACTATAACCTTCTTGTTTTATTTATATTTTAGTTTAAGTGCCTCATTAACCTTTTGGGGAACAAAATCAGTGATATTTCCCTGAAATTTAGCAATTTCTTTTACCATACTAGAACTAATATGATTATATTCTTCATCAGAAATCAAAAAAATTGTTTCAATATGAGAAGAGAGATGTTTATTTAAGACAGCAATACTTTTTTCATATTCATAATCTAATTGATTTCGAATCCCACGTACTAAATAATCTGCCCCTAATTCATCCGCAATTCGGATAGTTAAGTCATTCTCACATAATCTAACCGACACATTTCCCAACTCTTTCACTTCTTCAACGATAAACGCTCGTCTTTCAGCTGGTGTAAATAATGTTTGTTTTGTTGTATTAGTAAAGACTCCTACCACTAGCTCATCAAATAATTTACTAGCTTTTTGAATCGTGTTTAAGTGTCCCTTAGTGACTGGATCAAAACTTCCCGGAAAAAGAGCAATTCGCTTTTTAGTCATCTTTTTTCTCCTCTAATTGATAAATTCTAACTTTTGTCACACCATACTGTTGTTCTTTTTTCAATACCAATTGGCCGATTATATCTGGTAATATAACATGTTTATCCATCTCGCAAATGATTTTTGCCTGTTTTTTTAATAAATTTAATGATTGCAATGCTAACATATTTTTTTCTAGCTCTTCTTTGGCGTAAGGTGGGTCTAAAAACACATAATCACATAAAACGGACTGGCCTGCTAAAAAATCAAGTGCTTTTTTTGCATCTAGTTTTTTCACAACAAACGCATCTTTCTTTTTAGTCATCGTGACGTTTTCTTGAATCACTTTTACTGCTGGAAAAAACACATCAAAACAATAGGCTTTATCCATCCCTCTTGAGACACTCTCAATAGCAAGATTCCCACTACCACTATATAAATCCAAACAAATACCACCATCAAAATATGGGCCAATCATATTAAAAATAGATCCTTTAATTTTATCAGAGGTTGGTCTAGTATTATCCCCTTTTAATGATTGTAATTTTCTTCCTTTAAATTCACCCGCAATGACTCGCATTTCGTTATTTCTTCCTTTCTATCCATAAATCTTTAGATAAAAAAAGTATTTGTCTTTCGCCAGACAAATACTTTAATCATCAAATTCTGCTAAGCGAATTTCTGTTTTTTGCTCTTCAAAATCTAACGGTTCATCATGACAGTCTTGATTTCCTAATCTATTAGTAAAGTTCATGTTAATATCTGGTCTAAAAGACTGATCCACACTTCTAACAAAAAATTGCTTGTTTAATTTTTCGATTGTTTCTTCAACAACCTCTTCATCTACATATAAAACCACATATTTCATTTTTTTTGATACATAATAAACATAACCAAATCGCTTTAGATTTCTTAATTGCTTTAAACTATAGACCCAAACGATTAAACCTCGTCTTGGCGTTAATTCTAATTCATTTGTTAACATGACATGTCCCTCCACATCCTTTTTTAGCAAATTCAAAAAAGGGATTTCCTGCATCAACTTTTATTGTGTCAGATATTGCTTGTGCGATATCTAGACTAATATAGTCTAACACATTTTGAACGGTTGTTTCATTTACTTTAAACGCTGCAACTAATTCATTTACATCTAGTGCTCGTTTTGCTTTTCTCAAAGCACGTCTTGTTTCCTTAAAATCAGGGGCATACTTCCCATAAGGTTCTATTTTTTCAAATGCTTCTTTTTTAGTTAAAAAATCTGACACTAAATCAGATACCTCGCTACTTTTTTCAATCGTTTGATAGGATTGAATGTAATCTGTCACTATTTGACTATTCAATACATCTTTTGCTAATTGACTGACTTTATCTTCTAAATCAAATAATTCATCATTATAAATCATTTATTATCACTACTTTCAGTGGTTAGTGAAGTATTTACTGCCTTTTGATTAAATAAGACCAATACTTGATTTTTATTAAAGGCGATTCCTATATACTCATCTTTTGCATCTTTTATTTCTCGTTGATCAAATCGATTAACAAACCAATTGGACACAATAAATGGCACATCACCCATACTCTGGACAAATAAACCATGGGTGTTTTTATCAATAGGCTTTCCTAATTTTAACAAACGTTCCATCTCTTCATCAACTAAAATAAAACGATCACTTGGATTACTTGAATCCACTTTTTCTTGCCATTGTTCTAATCGGTCCTCTTTTTTTATGACTGATTTAGGCTCTTTATTAAATCCTTCTAACGCTTTTTTACTTTCCAATGTCAACTCAGTATCAAGTTTGTAAGGTTTTCGATTAATTCTTTCACGCATTACATTTAAAATGGTAAATAGTTGCTCTGTGTTCGCTTGATTAAATTGATTCCACTGCTCATCTGTTAACTCAACTGGTTTAACAGGTGTTTCTTCATTTAATTGATAGGGAATCATCTCGACCAACGTGTTCTTTCCAACATAACGAATACCCAATAATTTTCCGGTATCGTAATTAAAATGTAATAAAGCAAACGTTCCATTGTCAAATGAAACTAGCGGACGATAATTCATATCATCTTCTGTCAGTTCTATTTCATATTTTTTATCATGATAATCAAATTCAAAATTTGGATAAATCGTTGTAATTTCAGATACATCACCTAATGTCATGTCCACATTAAAAGGAGCAATGTCAACCTCTGTCCCTAAGACAAATATACTGGACACTTTGTCATCGGTTAATTCCACTTGATAATAATTTTTAGCATTATCTCCGTAAACCAACCATTTTCTATTAACTCCTACTACCCATTCTTTTTTTGGATTGGACATTTTTTCTTTTAATTGTGTTTCCGACAAGCCAATCATAGTTGACATACCTGTAGCATTTAATTCATTTTGTTGTGTAGCTTTTGTTTGAGGTTTTATCTCATTAACAACTAATTCATCTACAGGTTTTGGAGATTTTTGTGACAAGACGACTGGTTTCATATAAAAAAATGTCAGAACAATCAGAAATACTAAAAGAAATTCTCCTATACGACGCATCTTGTCACCTCTCCCACCTTGATTATTAAATCGTTAATTCAACTAACAAATCGCCTGCTTGAATTGGTTCTTCATCTGATACAAGCACACGTTTTACAATACCATTACGTTTAGCGTAAATGGTTGTTTCCATTTTCATTGCTTCAGTAATCATAATTGGATCTCCTTTTTGCAATGAATCTCCTGGTGCCACTAACACTTTTAAGACAGAACCTGGCATAGTTGCGGCAACATGCGCATCATTTGTTGGTTCAGCTTTTTCTTTTACCATGACTGTTGATTTAATATTACTATCTTTAATGACAATCTCACGACGTTGACCATTTAAATTAAAGAATAACACACGGTTTCCTTCAAGGTTTGGTTCCCCAATCTCGTCTAGTGTAATGATTAAAGTCTTACCTTTTTCGATACGAACTTCAACCGTTTCACCGACGCGCATTCCTTGGAAGAAGGTTGGCGTATCAAGTAATTCAATATCTCCATAAGCATTATACATTTTCATGTAATCTAAAAATACTTGAGGATACATGATATAACTAATCACTTCTTTGTCTGTTGGCTCACGGTCAATTTTAGTTGCTAATTCTGATTTTACTTTATCAAAATCAACCGGTTCTGCTAAACTACCAGGACGAACTTCGATTGATGGTCGACCATTTAAAATAGTTTCTTTTAATTTTTTAGGGAAACCACCAGTTGGTTGACCTAAATCGCCTTGGAAGAAACTAATCACTGATTCAGGGAAGTTTAACTCACTTCCTCTTTCTTCTATGTCTTCTTCTGCTAAATTATTTTGAACCATAAACAGTGCCATATCACCCACAACTTTTGAAGATGGGGTTACTTTAACAATATCTCCAAATAAATAATTAACGCGTTCATACATTTTCTTGATTTCTTCCCAGCGATCGCCAAGTCCAACTGCTTTAGCTTGTTGCTGTAAGTTAGAGTATTGACCACCTGGCATTTCATGTTGATAGACTTCTGTTTGTGGCGCATTAATGCCATTACCAAATGGCGCATAAAATGCTCGTACATCTTCCCAATAGTGATTAATTTTTTGAACAGACTCAATGTTAACATCTAAATCGCGATCACCATTTTCTAACGCGTAGTATAAACTACTCATGCTTGGTTGACTTGTTGAACCACTCATTGCACTCATTGCCACATCCACAATATCCACTCCAGCTTTAGCTGCTGCAGAATACGTGATGATTCCATTACCTGCTGTATCATGTGTATGTAAGTGAATTGGAACATCAACAGTTGCTTTTAATTCAGAAATCAAATGATACGCCGCTTGTGGTTGCAATAACCCCGCCATGTCTTTAATGGCAATAATATGAGCACCCATATTTTCTAAATCACGTGCCATTTGTTTGTAATAAGCCATGTTGTATTTTGGTCGACTTGGATCTAATACATCTCCTGTATAACAAATTGCCGCTTCTGCAATCTTATCAGCATCTCTTACATACTGAATGCTTTTTTCCATCTGTGGTAACCAGTTTAGGCTATCAAAGATACGGAATACATCAATGCCTTCTCTAGCTGCAACCGTAATAAATTCTTTAATCACATTATCTGGATAATTTTGATACCCAACAGCATTTGATCCTCTAAATAGCATTTGGAATAAGGTATTTGGCATTAACTTACGTAATTTTTTCAGACGCACCCATGGGTCTTCATTTAAGAAACGATAAGCCACATCAAATGTCGCACCACCCCACATCTCAAGTGAGAATAGCTCTGGAACAAGTTCACCTGTTTCTTTTGCAATACGTTTTAAATCGTTTGTTCTAACACGTGTTGCTAGTAAACTTTGATGTGCATCTCTAAAGGTTGTATCCGTCACTAAAACAGACGATTGATTTTTCACCCAATCAACCACAGCATCAGGACCTTTAGCATCTAAAATCATTTTCGGTGTTTCGATTTTTTTGCCTGCTGTTGTGATGATTTCAGGAATTCTCGGAGAAGAATGATATTTTTTCTCATGTTTCCCAATGCCTGGGAACCCATTGACTGTCACTTCTCCAATATATTTCATGGTTTTATTTCCACGGTCACGTAGTTTAGGGAAATTAAATAATTCATCCGTTGTATCAATAAAAGTTGTCGTTGCTTCACCACTTGTAAACACTGGATGAGATAGCACATTATAAAGAAACGGAATATTGGTTTTAACGCCACGAATCCTAAATTCTTTTAAGGCACGTAACATTTTTTGGACAGTTTGTTCAAACGTAATACCATGTGTACAAACTTTCACTAATAATGAATCAAAAAATGGCGTGACCATTGCACCTGCAAAAGCATTCCCTACGTCTAGACGAATACCATAGCCACCTGGAGAACGGTATGTATCAATTTTACCAATATCAGGTAAAAAGTTATTCAATGGGTCTTCTGTTGTAATTCGACATTGAATTGCATATCCGTGAATATGAATATCTTTTTGCTCTGGTAAGCCAATTTCTTTATGTAAATCTTTTCCCATCGCAATTTGTAATTGACTTGTCACGATATCAACATCAGTAATTAACTCTGTTATAGTGTGTTCTACTTGGACACGTGGGTTCACTTCAATAAAATAGAAGCTATCTTTATCAACTAAAAATTCTACTGTCCCAGCATTAATATAACCAACGTGTGACATTAATTTTACTGCTGCTTGACAAATTTCTTCACGTTTTTCATCCGACATAGACACACAAGGTGCAACCTCAACTACTTTTTGATGACGTCGTTGAACAGAGCAGTCACGTTCAAAGAGATGGATAACATTTCCATGTTCATCTCCTAAAATCTGTACTTCAATATGTTTTGGATTCACAATGTATTTTTCAACATAAATTTCATCACTACCAAATGCAGCTTTAGCTTCACTTTTAGCACGTTCATACCCATCGCGTGCTTCTTCGTTATTATGAGCCACACGCATACCACGTCCGCCTCCACCTAAAGCGGCTTTAATCATAATTGGGTAACCAAATTCTTCACCAAATGCGACAACATCATCCACTCCACTGACAGGTCCATCTGTTCCTGGAATAGAAGAAATGCCTGCTTCTTGTGCAGCAAGTTTTGCTTTAATTTTATCTCCAAAAATATCTAAGTGATGTAAACTTGGTCCAATAAATTTGATTCCTTCTTCTTCACAACGTCTAGCAAAATGAATATTTTCAGATAGAAATCCATATCCCGGATGGATAGCATCTGCTCCACATTTTTTTGCGATACGAATGATATCTTCTATATCTAAATAAGCATCAATTGGTTTTTTTCCTTTTCCAACTAAGTATGCCTCATCCGCTTTAAAACGATGAATCGAACGATCATCCTCTGTTGCATATACTGCTACTGTTTGTAAGTTTAACTCCGTACACGCTCGAAACACTCTGATCGCTATTTCCCCGCGGTTAGCTACTAATACTTTCTTCATATTTACATCCCCCACATTTTTTTATTAATCATTTAACATTAATAGCAAACGAGTATCATCATACTCATTTCCTTCATATTTTTTACGTTTTTCATCCGCACTAATATTTAGTGCAAAGCCAACACCAATTGATAAAGTGACTAGACTTGATCCCCCTTGACTCAAGAAAGGAAACGTCACACCTGTCAATGGAATTATTCCTGTAATGCCACCTAAATTGACAAATACTTGGATTAACATCATTCCTGCAATCCCTATACACATCAACGAATTAAAACTATCCGTTGAGCGAATACCAATGGCAAAAATTCTTAAAATCAAAAAGAATAATAACACCAGTAAAATCAATGAAATAATTAACCCCAGTTCTTCAACGACAATTGAAAACATAAAATCTGTCTGCGCATTCGTTAAAAAGCCCTTTTTTTGAATACTCTTACCAAGACCTAGACCAAACCAGCCACCATTATTCATAGCAAAATAAGAATTAATCATTTGATGACCGTCACCTAATGGGTCCTCAAATGGATTGGTAAAAGTTTTAAATCGTTTGTACACATACATCATACGTTTTGGAAATAACACCCCACCAAATAAAGCCACAAACTGAATCAAAAGTGTCGATATAACCACGCCTCCGCCAATTGCTACCAAACTATACAAGTAAGGAATACCACTAGCTAAAGTCATAACTAATGTAATTAAAATCAAAATAGCCGCTCCACCTGTATCTGGTTGAATTAAGACCAAAAAGATTAATAACGCAATTAGTATCATTGGTTTTAAAATAGCCTCTTTAAAATGAGATAAAATCATGTCTTGACGTCTAGACAAGATATATGCCAAATACCAAATGATAATAATTTTTAAAAATTCAACAGGTTGTAGTGTAATGGAACCGATTTTTAACCACCCATCAGCTCCACCACCTTTAACCCCTAAACTGGTAAACTTAGTTAATACAAGCAAAGCACCGATTGTAATAATAGCTGTCATTATAAACTGTTTATTCTGAAACACTTGTGTTTTCATTTTATAAATAAAGAAAATAGCAATTAAACCCACAATAAAAAATCCACCTTGTTTGATTGCTTCCAAAGGTAAACCTTGTGAGTTAACAGAACTAGCGCTATATACCATTAATATCCCAACAACTGATAATATCAAATAAGGGACTAAAATGAGATAGTCTAGAAAAACCTTTTTATTTATTTTTTTATGCACCGATCAAACAACCCCCAAATCCCTTAACTTTCTGACTCTTTTACTTCTTGATATACCGTATTATAAACTCTATTTAACTCTTTTTCTAATTCGATAACCATATCAAGCCCTTCTTGTCTGTCAATTAAACCAATGGATTGAGCGAATTCTACTTGTTTTGAAAAGCCAAACATTTGTGTATCAACGACTTCTTCAAAGGCTTTACATTGGGCAATGCATTGATGATTTCTTTGGTTCGTTAATAAGTGTTTGATTTTATCAGCCTCATGTTTTAGTGCACTTAATACCGATTCTTTAGATAGTTCTAACATACGGACTTGCCCTCCCTTTTATTTTCGTTCATTATACCACATTCTTTTCATTCATATGTTTAACTTTTATAGGATACATTCGAATTTTTACCAAAAAAAAAGGAAAGCGTTTTGCTCTCCTTAAAATAATTATTTTTGAACTGCTTTATAACGGTTGTTTACTTCATCCCAGTTAATCACATTGAAAAATGCTTTCACATAGTCAGGGCGAACGTTGCTATATTTTTTGTAGTAAGCATGTTCCCAAACATCTATACCTAATAAAGGAGTCTTTCCTTCAGTTAATGGAGAATCTTGATTTGGTGTTGACATAATTTCTAATTTTCCGTCATTATCAACTAACCATGCCCAGCCTGAACCAAAACGACCAGTTGCAGCTGCTAAGAATTGATCTTTAAAGTTATCATAGCTACCAAATGCACTTTCAATGGCACCTTTGATTGCTCCAGTAGGTTCTCCACCACCATTAGGTCCCATAATTTCCCAGAAGAATGCGTGGTTTGCGTGTCCACCACCATTGTTTCTAACAGCCATACGGATATCTTCAGGGACATCGTTTAAATTAGTAATCAATTCCTCGATTGATTGTTCACCCAATTCTGGATGTTTTTCAATTGCCGCATTTAAATTAGTTACATATGTGTTGTGATGTTTATCATGATGTAGTTTCATTGTTAATTCATCAATATGTGGTTCTAACGCATCATAAGCATATGGTAAATCTGGTAAAGTATAAGTCATAATAATAAAGCCCCCTAAATTTTTTGATAATTATGAACAATCTCAATATACCATTGAAACAATAGAAAAAGCAAAAAATAAAACTGAAAACTCGTAATTTCTGCTTTCTTGTATTCATTAAGTAAAAGCGTTACAATGAATAGTAATTCAATTTATATTGTAAAGGAGTAATTATGCGAACAATCGACTTAATCAAAGCTAGTTTTAAGCAACCTACTTTGTTGTTAGAAGGTAGAAATAAAAAAGGATTTCATGTTTTCTTATATCTATTGTTGCTAGCTATTGTACTTTCTCTTCCTGTTATTTATCAGGCAACTTTAATCACAAGAACCATACAAGATGATGGAGAAAAAATC
Source organism: Vagococcus bubulae (assembly GCF_003950315.1). Classification (GTDB taxonomy): domain Bacteria; phylum Bacillota; class Bacilli; order Lactobacillales; family Vagococcaceae; genus Vagococcus; species Vagococcus bubulae. Next base: position 194,825 of record NZ_NGJT01000002.1, on the reverse strand, counting down.
ATTCAAAAACTTCCTGATTTTTCTATTGAAGATAACACATTAGTAACAAAAGAAAAAACAGATGGCTTTATCTACCAAACAGACTCAATTATTTTTACCTTTGATCCAACTGACAAGAGAACAAAAAAAGAAATCGAATCAGATGCAACCAGTAATGTGTTAGTTGTTGGATTATTAAAAAAAGAAATTATCATGATTTTACCTAGAATTGGAACAACAACAGATATTATGGATAACAATGTCCTTAGCATTCCATACTCAATGTACCAAGCAAACGGATTAAACAAGCAAGTACTAGAACAACTTTTAACTAGTAATAGTAGTCAATCAATGTGGTTTAGTGTGATTTTCTTTGTGACATGGTTTATGGTTTTCTTTAATCTATTTGTTGATATTGTCATCCTTGCCTTTTTCGCCAATCTATTTACGAAATTTAGATTAATTGGTTTTAGATACAAAGATGTCTTTAAAATTATTGTGTATGCGGCAACTTTACCAAGTATTTTAACAGCCATTCTTCAATTTATTTGGCCGGCGATTTCTTTTGGTTCTGTTGGTGTGGCACTAACTTTACTAATCTATTTCAACGCTTTACCAAAACGAATAAAAAAATAGAAAGATGATTGTCTAATCTTTCTATTTATGACATTTAGCCATCAGAAAATTGATGGCTTTTTCGTTTATTTTTATAATAGATGACACGCTTTGTTCTATCAATCAAAACCTAATTCTTTTTTTACTTCATCAAATGTATAGCTAACAGAATGGTTACGATATTCTTCCATTGCTTTATTGTACATTTGAAAGTCTAATTCATCTTCTATCTTCTCTAAAACGGATTCTTTAAATAAATCTTCTATACTAATGTCATGACGTATTGAATATGAACGAATAAGCTGAGCTTCTTCTTTTGATACGTTAATAAAAAAACCAGACATCTTTTACTCTCCTTTTGATTAACAAAGTAACATAACACATTATGTCTATAATAATAAAAAAGAGAGAAATAAACTTCCACTCTCTTTTAAAACAATATTGTTCCTAAATGTTTTATCTAGGCATATGTAAAGTTAGGCTCATTTAATGTATTATCCATACCCACAGTCAGTGTATAATCAGTGAAAAACCAATCATCTGCTTGTTCTGTAAAATAGGTGATACCATCAATCAGTGTAGTTGTTAATGGGTTTTCTGGCTCAACTAGTTGAATACCAGTTGAAAAACCTACATGGACATTAGTACTGCCACCGTATTTACCAAAAATACGGACAAAATCACCAGATTTCAGTCCAAGTTCTTCCACAAACCACTTGTGGGCGTCATCAGTTACTATAAGTTTCATTTTATCTTCCTCCAACTATTCGGATGTCGCACTTATTGTAACATAAACATTAAAAAGCTTTTAATTTCATGCTCATTTGTTATTTCATTTTAGCATCTAGGTAATCCACATCATCATTATGCCCTACCACCAGCAGAACATCTCCTTCTAAAATTACCTGTTCAGCAGGAGGTGAAACAATCAAATCATTTTTTCCTCGGCGAATAGCCACAATCGTCACATTGTAATGTTTTCTAAAATTAATTTCTTGAATGGTCTTATTGAAAAATTGTTTATAATTAACACGAATTTCTGCTAAAGAATAATCATCTGATAGTTCAATAAAATCAATCATATTATTAGAAGTTAGTTTATGTCCCAATCGAAATCCCATATCACGCTCAGGATGGACCACTAAATCAGCTCCAACTTTTTCTAATACACGTCCATGATACTCATTTTGGGCTTTAGCTGTAATATGTGGGACTCCCATTTCTTTTGCCATCAATGTCACTAAAATACTTGCCTGAATGTCTTCACCAATCGTTACGATGACATGATCAAAATTTCTTAATCCTAACGAACGTAAGGTTGCTTCATCTTGTGCATTCGCTAAAACCGTGTGTGTCGCAATGTTCATGTACTCATTAACACGATCTTCGCAATTATCAATTGCTAATACTTCTTGGTTTGATTCCACTAATTCCTTACAAACACTTCCACCAAAACGCCCTAATCCGATAACTGCAAATGTTTTTCTCATGTTTTTTGTCTCCTTAATGACTTAGTTATTTTACAATACCATGTTTAAACGCATAGATGGCTGCCTGTGTTCTATCGTCCACATCTAATTTTGATAAAATATTTGATACGTGTGTTTTGACTGTTTTTAATGTAATAAATAATTCGTCTGCTATTTCTTGGTTACTTTTTCCCTCAGAGATTAATAGTAAGATTTCCTTCTCCCGATTAGTTAAATCCTCATGTAAGACATGTACTTTTGGTTTAGATAATCGTTCCATCATTTTGCTTGTCACTTCAGGTTCTAGCACTTTTTCTCCATTATGAGCTGATCTGATAGCATTGGCAATATCTTTAGCTGATGAGGTTTTTAATAAATAACCAGCAGCTCCTGCTTCAATAGCAGGGTAAACTTTTTCATCGTCAATAAAGCTCGTCACAATGATAACTCTTGCTTCAGGCCACTCTGATAAGATTTTTTTTGTTGCTTCAATTCCATCCATTACTTCCATGACTAAATCCATTAAAATAACGTCTGGTCTTGTCTCTAATGCTTTTTCATAACCAATCAAACCATTTTCTGCTTCTCCTACTACCTCAATATCAGGCTGAATGGATAAATAAGATGATACGCCTAAACGAACCATCTCATGATCATCTACTAACAGAACTCTAATCATCACGTTCCTCCTTTAAAATAGGGACTTTAATTTCAATACTGGTTCCTTGTCCTTTAAAACTTACTATGCGACATGTTCCTCCCATACCTTGAACACGTTCACGAATATTTTGTAAGCCATAACTACCTACTTTTTCTTCCTTGACATCAAATCCAACTCCATCATCTACCAATCTCAATAAAACCATTTGATCGATTTTTTTTAAATAGACTTCTAATAAATTGGCTTTAGCATGACGTAAGGTATTAGATAACAACTCTTGTGTAATTCTAAATAAATTATCTTCTATTGAACTTTGCAGTGACACATCTTCTATTTGCCACTTCAACTCTATATTAATCTTCGTTTGTAATTCTTTCAACAACATTTCGATTCCTTGTTGCAAGGTTTTCTCTTCTAAATTAATTGGTCTTAAATGCAATAATAACGCACGCATTTCTGACTGAGATGTATTGATAATCGATGCGACAACTTGTAGTTGAGTTTCGATAATATCTGGAACGTCCATCTCTTCCACCACTTCATTTAAAGCAGATAACATCATCGTTGCAGCAAATAACTGCTGACTCACAGAATCGTGTAATTCTCTAGCAATTCGCTGACGTTCTGACTTAATGATATCCTCTTTCGACTCACCATTCACCTGTTTGGGAATGGCACTCAACTCTTGTAATTCTTTTGACATGGATAACATTTTTGAACGAACATTTTGAACATCTTGCTCCAATTCATCAATCAAGCCATCTTCTTGATATTTTTTCTCTTTATTTGAAAAAATACTATGATCATAGTTACCAACACTTAAAAAATGCAATTGTTCTTCAATTTTTCCATATGTGTGTCGGTTAACTAAATACAAAATTGAAAAGACGATGCCACTAACTGCTATTGCTATTAACACAATATAAACAATAATCGGCACTTTAAATAGACGCGTTGTAATTAATTCAAGCATCCATTTACGTTGATTATTCGCATAAAAATACGTGTAAAGCGTCACTATTAGCACAATAAAGGTTAATAAAAACGTATAAAAAAAGATAAGAGGGCGACTCTTTTTAGACATCATACACGAATCACCTCTAAATCCCCAAATAATGTGTTCGTAATCACTTTTAAGCGCCTTGTAGATTCATCATAATCTTCACTATATAACTTAAGGGATTCATTATTTAAATGATAGACTTCTTGATCAAAATGAACGGCTCCACGCATACTAGAGTGCTCTAACATCACACCGATACCTGTTGGAACTAAAATACGTGTTCGTCCAAAACCTTTTCTAATCATCACGACATTATCTTCTTTTGGAAGTAACGTGTTACCTAAATCAATAATCGTATCACCAATCACAACAGAAAAATTAATGTCATCCCATTCATAAGTATCACTACCTAAGCGTTGACTACCAATCCAAGGTCGTTTAAATCGTTTACCCGATCGAACATTACGACTCGTCGTTTGAATCATTTTAATCTGTTTTTTCTTCCAAGGAGCAAAATTAAATAACCTAACTTCTGATACTTCTCCCATAACAAGACCAAAATAAATAATAGCTAGTACTAAAGCCAACCAAATCGCTGGACTACTCAGTAAACACAGAATCATCATAATGACTGAAGCAATTAATTGAAATTGATTAAAAGACGTTTTTCTTTTTTTCTTTACAGCATAAAATAAATTAATTAACGCAAACGTTAAAAAAATAATAGCAGGAATGTTTCCTAACATCTGATAAAGAGCCCACAATAATAGTAGTGACTCAATCACAATAAATACTCTCCATGAGCTACGCATAATAAACCGGCTCCTTTTATTTTTCTTTTCATTTATTATAACGTTTCTTAAATAAGACACACAACTTCAAAAGATTGAAACTTTACTAAGACTTAAGTCCTAGACTCAAAAGAAAAAGTTATGCTAAAGCATAACTTTTAAGAAATTTTTTGTATTTTAACATCCATGCTTCCGCCTGGTGTTTCAATTTTTACTGTTTCATTTAATTTATGTCCTAATAACGCTTTAGCAATCGGAGAATCATTTGAAATTTTACCTTCAAAAGGATCTGCTTCTGCACTACCAACAATTGTGTATTCTTCTTCTTCACCATCTGGTAATTCAATGAATGTAACTGTTCGACCTAAAGATACTGTATCTTTGTCAGCACTATTATTATCAATAATTTGCGCAAAACGAATCATATTTTCTAATGTTGTGATACGTCCTTCTACAAATGCTTGCTCATCTTTAGCTGATTCATACTCAGAGTTTTCAGATAAATCTCCAAAGCTTCTGGCAATTTTAATGCGTTCAACAATCTCTTTACGTTTGACTGTTTTTAACATTTCTAATTCTTCTTCTAATTTTAGTTTACCTTCTAAAGTCATAGGATAGACTTTTTCCATAATACTCTCACTTCTCCTTAACTAATTTATATCAGTTTATTTTCTAATAAAGGAATAGCTTTCCTGATAATACTGTATCAGAAAAGCTTACCCTATTTAATATACACAACACAATACCACGTTGTTTGAAAAATGTAAACTCTTTATTTTATGAAACTTTTAATATCATAAAAATTAATTATTTTTATCATCAATATACTCTTTTTTATTCGCTAAATGTTCATCATATGTTTTAGCGTAGTAGACTTTACCTGTTGATACATCAGCTAAGAAATATAAGGCATCTGTTGCTTCTGGATTAAGAACTGACTCAATAGCCTGCTGACTTGGGTTATTAAATGGCCCAGGTCCTGTTCCTTTATTAATATACAAATTATACGGAGAATCAATTTGTGTATCTTTTTCTGATAAGTGAACTTTGTGTTCATCCATTGCATATAGAATAGAAATATCAGACTGGATTGGCATATCAATCGCTAATCGATTTAAAAAGACTTGTGCAATTTTACGTCGATCTTCAGGTGTCACACCTTCTTTTTCAACTAGGGAAGCAAGTGTTAAAACTTCTTGCACGGACATTTTCTTCTCTTTAATTTGATCATAATAGGGTGCTAAGACTTGATTGGTTTTATCCACCATCTGAGTCACCATATCTTTAATTGGTACATCTTTATAATAATAATATGTTGCTGGATACAAGTAGCCTTCTAAACGATATCTGACATCTTTGGCTTCTTTTGCACTGGATAATAACTCAGGATATTTTTCTGCTAATTCATTAAAGAAATCCTCATCTTTCATGACCTTTAAGAAATCATCTTTGGGTAATTTCGTTTCTTTACTAAATAGTTCAGCAATTTGATCCACAGAATAACCTTCTGGAATCGTAATTTTAGCATCTGCTAGCGAAACCGGTTCATCTGTTCCACCTTCTTCTAAACTATCTGTAATAGCTTCTAGTGTCATACTTGGTGACATTTGATAGTATCCTGCTTGGAAATTTGCTTTATTATTCATTTTGACATAGTAGGAGAAAACTAAACCACTTTTAATGATTTTATTTTTTTCTAATATCTGCCCAATTTGCTTACTACTACTTCCCTGTGGAATCTCAACTTGTACCAATTTTTGATTATGACTATCTAATGGTTTTAGACTAGACGTAAAATATTGATACGCATAAAATCCCGCAATAGATAAGGTTAAAATAAGAACAGCTACAATGATTAACACGATTTTCCTTACCATATTATTCTCTTTTTTACGGCCTTTATAACTCTGTTGTTCTTGTCGTCTACTCATACTTTTTTCTGTGTGACGTTTATATGTGTCTTTCGTAGCGTCTTTTTTTGTATGTTTGGTTGGTTCTTCTTTTTCTGTATTCTCAGACTGCATCGAGTCAAGAACATAGTTTTTCAAATCTTTTCCTGTTTTATGTTCTTCTTCACGATTAAAGTCATCATTTCTATCAGTCAAAAAAGGAGCCTCCTTTTATTTAAATTTGCTCCTACCATTATACATGATTATGTTAAAAATCCAAATACCTTATTATATTTAAACACGAATATTTAACTTTTTAAAAGTGTCTTTCTTTTTTAAAACAAATAAGATACAATAAAATAAATTGTCGAAAGGAGGGTAAGACAGTGGAAACATTGCCAAATTGCCCAGAATGCCAATCATCTTACACCTATGAAGATGGATTAATGTATATTTGTCCAGAGTGTGCTCATGAATGGTCTAAAGAAACGGAAGAAGTAACAGAAACAATCAAAACAGATGCTTTTGGTAACCCATTAGCCGATGGTGATTCAGTGACAGTCATTAAAGACTTAAAAGTAAAAGGTGCTAGTCAACCCATTAAACAAGGGACTAAAGTGAAAAATATTCGTTTAGTAGAAGGCGACCATGATATTGACTGTAAAGTAGATGGTTTTGGACCAATGAAATTAAAATCAGAATTTGTTAAAAAACTATAAAAAATATCACTAGGAAATCATCCTAGTGATATTTTTCTTTATAAGCCACCTGTCGGACTTGAACCGACGACCCCCACCTTACCATGGTGGTGCTCTACCAGCTGAGCTAAGGCGGCAATTAAATTACACTCCATATCATACCGATGATACTAAAAATTGTCAATACGTAAATAATTATTATTAAATGAAACTTATTCCTAATTCTTTCTTTTTATTCCTTTATTTTATTGAAAAAGCCTCCTATTTATTGTACGATATGTAGAGAATGATTGACTGGAGAATAAAAATAGGATGAAAATACGAATTATAGGGTATGCTGGAAGCGGTAAGACATCTCTGACTATAAGACTCCAGCAAAAATATAATATACAAGGAATTTCTTTAGATGATTACTTAAAAACAAAAGATAAAACTCAACGCCATATTCAACTCAATGATCGTTTATCAGAACTATCTAGTTGGATTGTTGAAGGAGTACAAGTTAGTCACTGGACTGAGAAAACGACAAAAGATGCTGATTTAATTATTATTTTAGATTATCCTGTTTCACTCACACAATATCGTGTCACAAAACGCGCCTTTTCACAATGCTGTGAGCCTAAAAAAACATTTGGTCAACGAAAAAAAATCATCAAACGAATGTTTAAACTTTACAAATGGAATCATCGATTTAAAAAACGATTGCCAGATATCAAGCAAACTCTATATACTAACAACACTAAATTACTCATTTTAGAATCCCCTGAAGATGAAAAACGTATCCATAAAGAAATCAAAAAAAGTATTAAAACAACCAATAGAAAAAAAAGCGGCAGGAAATAATTTTCTTGTCGCTTTTTTTATTATCATCTAGTTTTTAAAAATCCATCAAGGCTAAGATATCATAGCCTTCAATTTTTTCTCTACCATTTAACTCGTTTAATTCTACTAAGAAAGCACATCCAACTACTTCTCCACCTAATTGCTCAACTAATTCAATTGTGGCTGCTATCGTACCACCTGTTGCCAATAAATCATCACAGATAATCACTTTTTGACCAGGTTTAATCGCATCTTTATGAAGTGTTAGTGTTGCTTTACCATATTCTAAACCATAGTCTACTTCAATGGTTTCACGAGGTAATTTTCCTTTTTTACGAGCTGGTGCAAACCCTATGCCTAGTTCATAAGCAACTGGGCAACCAATAATAAAACCACGAGCTTCTGGTCCAACAACCATTTCAGCTCCACGCTCTTTAGCATATTTTACAATTTGATTTGTGGCTTCTTGATAAGCTGCTCCGTCTCCCATTAACGGTGAAATATCTCTAAAGATAACACCTTCTTGAGGGTAATTAGGGATACTAGCAATATAATCTTTTAAGTTCATCTGTCTTCCTCCTGTTGCGATATCCAATGACGAATATCTGCTACATTACTATATAAAAATAGTTTTTCCATGTCAATTTTATGTAAGTAGGCTTGATAAACGTCACTTTCTTCTAAAGCTTTAGCACTAGGATTGGCAACTTTACTCATCAAACCATCTTCTATTGTAACAAATCCTAAATCAAAAAACACTTTTATGATAAAAATTAAATGATTTTTAGATATTTGTAGATAATTGGATAACTCTGTTAATTTATAACGCACATCTAGACTTCCTTGCGTTTGAACCAATTTAAATACTTTACTAAACTGTTCTCGTGTTGGAACGCCTGATAAATAATGTTCTGTCGAGACATTTATCCACAAGTATAAACGATGAATGTCACACAGTGAAACTAAAGATGAAACTACTTCTAAATCATAAGGACAATCAACAAACACCATTTCTTTAATTTGTGTTAAAGCCTCAATATCTTCTTTAGTTTTAACATGATACAAACATTCTGTTGGTATATTAGCTGCAGATGTTTCATCATTAAAAATGACGTAGGTAGGATTAATTGATAGCTGAGCAAAATCATTGTTTTTTCCACCACGCATATCAAAAATTTGGATGCCTGATACCTGATAATCTTCCATCATTAATTGAGCTTTCCTAAATCCATTCCACTCATTAATAGATAACTTTCCTACTACATCAACCGATTCACCTGTCACTAGTTCATCTATTGCATCCCCTTTTCCAAATGCAATACAATCAATTTGACTAGTAGTTTGAACTAATTGTCCCTTTAGATGATTGTTATCTGCCCCGATTTTTTTCATTCCATCCACTTGATTTTTTTCAAATAAAAAATGTGGTGATGGGTTATCTGTTCCAAAAGGAGATAACTTAGTTAATTCCTCAATCAGTTCAACTGAAATATCTGAGAGTTCAAGTCTCGCATCAATGGTTAAAGTTTCTTTGGTTTCTTCCGTTATTAAAGGAGACACAATCTTAATCAAATCATTCTTAATTTCATCTAATTTATCCGACTCAAATGATAGCCCTGCTGCCATATGGTGCCCACCAAAAGACACAAATTGTTCTTTTATTTGTGATAAAACTTGAAATAAATCAATGTTAGCAATACTTCTTCCAGATCCTTTTAATAATTGTGTATCATCATTTTTCGTTAAAACAATGGTTGGTCGTTGTGTTTGTCTGACAATATGGCTTGCAACAATACCTAATACCCCTTCATGCCACTCTTCTTTATACAAAACATAGATAGGCAACTCGCCCATAGCGTCAACCATTTCTAAAGCATCTTTTGTAATAGTTTTAACTAAAGCTTGACGTTCAGCATTGGTTTCTTGAATATCTGTTGCAATACACATTGCCTCTTCATCATCAAATGTTGTCATTAACTCTACAGCTGGCATAGCACTTTTTAATCGTCCCATTGCATTTAATCTAGGGGCAATGCCAAATCCAATCGTTTCTTCATTTGCATTGGCTAAATCTAAGCTCCCAATTTCTGCTAAAGCATGCAAGCCAACTCGCTCAGTTTGTTTTAATATTTTCAATCCTGAACTAACTAATATTCTATTTTCTCCAGTTAAAGAAACTAAATCAGCTACTGTTCCAATAGCTACTAAATCTAAGCTTTCCATAGGGATTTCACCTAAAAGGGCTGTTGCAACTTTAAATGCTACACCAACTCCTGCTAAATCTTTAAATGGATACTCTCCCAACGGATGTCTCGGGTGAATAATTGCATATGCTTCAGGTAATTCAGCTGGCAACTCATGATGATCTGTGACAATCACATCTACTCCTTGCTCTTTTGCAAACATCAACGCTTCATGGCCACTCACACCATTATCGACTGTCACAATTAAATTAATTCCTTGATTAATATAATATTGATAGACTTCTGTATTAGGTCCATATCCATCAACAAATCGATCGGGTAAATAATACTCTACTTCTCCACCAATCAATTCAATAGCTTCTTTTAACACAGTTGTACTGGTAATACCATCTGCATCATAATCACCATATATTAAGATTTTTTCGCCTTGTTCGATAGCTTGTTGAATACGACTAACCGCTTTGTCCATATCGTATAACAAAAAAGGATCATGCGTAGCTGCCAATGTAGGGGTCAAAAAAGATTGTGCTTCTTCTAAAGTTGCTACACCACGTTTTACTAATAATTCACTAATAATTGGAGATAATTTATTTTCTTTAAACACTTCAATAAGTTGTTGTTGTTCTTCAGATAATGATTGCTCTTCCCATTTAAATTGAGATTGTTTCACCCAAACACTTCCATTCTATTTTATCTATTAATTCTGCTTAACTCATCTTAAACAGTTTAACATAGCTCAATTCTTTCAACAAATACTTGCCAATCTAAAGAGGGCTTTGATACTATAGACAAGACAAGGAGGCAACAAATGAAGAAAAAAATACTATGGTTTTTAGTTATCCTATTATCTGTTGAACTTATTATTTTGGGTGTAAAATTATTTCAACCACATAATCAACTAAAGACTACTAAAACAACCGCATCATCTAGTTTAGTTGATGTAGCGAGCCAAGAAACAACTCAAACATCTGAAAAGAAAAAATATTCTAATGACATTGATACGTCTAATTGGATAACCAGCGACACAGCTATTTCTTTTCCAATTTTAATGTATCATAGTTTAACTAAAAGTGATGATGGTAATACCTTGAAACTCCCACCTGAGGAATTTAAACAGCATATGGAATGGTTGAAAGAACATGATTATTATACGTTAACTCCTGAAGAAGCCTACATTGTATTAACAGAAAATAAAAAGCCAAAAGAAAATATCGTTTGGGTTACTTTAGATGATGGTTACTTAAATAATTTTACTGAAGGATTTCCAATATTAGAAGATTTAAAAATGAATGCGACTATTAATTACATCACCTCAAAACTAGATAATCAATATTATTTTCATGAAGACGATATGAAAAAAATGATTGACAGTGGCTTTGTTTCAATCGAAAGTCATACTGTGAGCCATTTGGATTTAAACACATTAAGTGATGAACAAATTCATACAGAGCTAGCAGATTCTAAAACTTGGATGGACACTACTTTAAATCAGAATACATCAGTCGTGTGTTATCCAGCTGGTCGATATGATGAACAAGTTGAAAAAGAAGCAGAAAATGTGGGATATAAATTAGCACTGACTACCGAACCTGGATATGCTAGTAAGAATGATGGCTTATTTGCTTTAAAACGTGTTAGAATTTCTCCCGGATATGACAAAGAAGCCTTTGGAAACTACCTACTATCAGCTCAATAACACAAAAAAAGACTGACCAAAAAGTGATTTTTTAAATAAAAATCACTCAACTAACAAAATAGAAATCCCATGAAATCAACGTTGGAATTAACGGATTTCATGGGATTTTTTCTATTTTAAGGCTTTTTAATCAGCTTTTTTCTATACTAATACTTTATTTTTTACTAATGGTCTCAATTTTTGTGATATTAAACCAATGACTACAACTTTTATAATAGTCGTTGGAATAAATGGTAACACTGTTGCTGTAAAAGCCACAGATAAGCTACTTCCCGTAACAAAATGAAACACAATAAAGCCTACTAAGAAATTAATCATAGCTCCTAAAAATAATCCTATATATAGGAACACAATATTCTCACGTTCTGCAAACCAACCTGCAATATATGCCATAATTGGAAAACTTAAAATAAAACCTCCTGTTGGACCAAATACAATAGCAGCTCCTCCAGAAAATCCTGCAAAAACAGGCAAACCAATTAATCCTAACAAAACATATAATATTGTGGACATAGTGCCTGATTTTTTTCCAAGTAATACGCCTGTTAACGGAATAATAAATGTTTGTAACGTCATTGGGACACCATACGGCATTGGAATACTAATTTGTGATAAGACAACTATCACAGCAGTAAATAAAGCAATTTTTGTTAAATCAGATGTTTTAAATTTTGTCATCATTTCTCCCCTTTTCTTTTTTTATTATAACAAAAAGAAAAGGTTAGTCAACTAAAAAAAATAAAAAGGTGACTATTTTAGTTTTAACGACACTTCACCAAATCTCAACTCTCTTGTTTCCCCATTAGACAATTTAATCATCAAAGAGCCATTATCTTTAATATCTTCCACTTGAGCAACATAAGAATCTGCTCCTGACACAATGGAAACCAGTTGACCAACTACGATAGATTTTTCACGATACTGTTGCATCATACTTTTTTGCGTCATGTTAGAAGCTTGTAAGAAAAATTGATTGATAACGTTAGCAGCAATTTTATTTCTTATCGTTTTTTTATTGTTAAACAGTGCTGTTGCAACAGATTGAACATTTTTTGAAAATAGCTCAGATTTAGTTGATACATTAATACCAATACCGACTACAATCCAATCTAAACATCCAGTTTCTAAATTACTAACAGCCTCTGTTAAGATACCACATACTTTTTTTCCGTTTAAAAACAAATCATTAACCCATTTTATGCCTATTTTTTCACCAGATAATTGCTCTAATACCTCTGAGACAACAACTGCTGAATAGGCTGTCATAAGAGATGGATCAATTTGCGGCATCTCTTCAGGTCTTAGTATGATACTCATATAAATACCTGAATCTTTTGGCGATTCAAATGTTTTCCCGTATCTTCCACGCCCCTTTGTTTGTTCATTTGCAATAATCACTGTCCCATTTTTTGCTCCTGACACAGCTAATTCTTTTGCTAAATTGTTTGTCGAATCAATCGACTCATAAACTTGAATCAAACTAGAATCAATGGTTTCATCAAGAAAAGGTAACATTCCCTGCAGAGATAACTTATCACTTGTTTCTTCTAATGAATAGCCTTTACTCTTTACTGCTTTTATCGGGTATCCTTCTGTTTCTAGTTGTTTAACCGCCTTCCAAACAGCATTTCTTGAAACACCTAATGTTTCAGCTAGTTTTTCACCGGAGAAAAACTCTCCCCGATGATTTTCTAACATTGCTAATGTTTTGTCTTTTACACTCATTTTATTGTCTCTCCATTGTTTAAATACTTATCAAACCATGATGAAATATCTGTCAGACGGGCTAAACGTAAATGAGGTAATCCTCCTCTTGATAAGCCATGACTCGATTTCGGATACACGACCATTTCAGTAGGCACGTTAAAACGTTTCATCGCTGTATACATTTGTTCACCTTGCTCTTTTGGACAACGTAAATCGTCTTCTCCATGTAAAACAAGTAACGGTGTTTTCGCATGCTCAACGTAAGCTAATGGTGATAACTTCCACATATCTGAAATATTGGGTAAATCAGTTAATAATTGATATTTTACAAAGAATGCCCCAATATCACTTGTCCCATAAAAACTAATCCAGTTAGAAATAGAACGTTGTGTCACTGCCGCTTTAAATCGTTTAGAATGACCAACAATCCAGTTTGTCATAAAGCCACCATAACTTCCACCAGCAACCACTAATTTTTTCTCATCAATTTCAGGATGTTCTGTTAGCACAGCATCTAATCCTGTCATTAAATCAAGATAGTCTTTGTTGCCATAATCACCTAATATGGCACTTACAAATTCTTGACCATAACCTTGTCCTCCACGAGGATTTAACATCACCACACCATAACCATTTGCCGCATGGTATTGCATTTCATGGAAAAACGTTTCACCATAACAGACTTGAGGACCACCATGAATATATAGAACGGCTGGATGCTGTTTTTCACTTGATATAGGTGGCACATACCATCCCTGAACGGAGACATCCTCCTCAGATTCGTACCAAAATTCTTGTGGTGTTGATAATGTCATATCTTTTAAAACTAACTCATTTGGATTGTATACTGTTTTTAATGTGACATCTTCTAAAGATAAAGTCGCTAAAACTGATGGCTCTATTAACGTTGAATACGTCACAATTAGTTCATTACCTGTTAAATACGCATCTGTTAGATGATTTTTTTCATCATATATTTTTTTGAAATTACCATCAAAATCACCCTTGTATAACACAATTTTCCCATGATGAGTCACAGGGAAAATAAAAGTATCAGGAGTTAAAAAGTCAATATCGACTCCTCTTACTTGTTGTTGGAAATCTCCAACAATAGCGTCACCTACTTCTTCATCTAGGCTTTCAGTTAAACAGACTAAGCGACCATTTTTCATATTATAGTAATACAATTTATTTTGGGTAACAAAGCCATATTCAAAGGTATTTCCAACTAACAACAACTCTTCTTCAGTAGGACTCATCTTACCATAATAAAAACTTCCTGTAGGCAATGACTCTGTTAAACTCATCAGAGATTTTGTTGCTAAATCATATTTATACAATGTACTACCATAATCCCACTCATCTTGTGGTTCTTTATCTCGTCCAAGTAACACGTAACTTTCATCTTTAGAGACATAGGTTAAATTGATTTCATCAGTGGTTTCAAACATGACGCTTTCTTCTTTCGTTGCTAGCACTATCTTACTTAATTGATATGTCGCGTTTAAGTCTAATAATCCTGCTCCATCTAGTTTATAAATCAATTTATTCCATCTTTTTGGTTGTTCTAAAGTCTTTTCTTCTTTCTTTTCATCAATTGATTTCGTTTGGATAAAATAAATCGCACTACTTGATTCATTCCAAGTATAATCTGAAAAAGAATCTTTTTGCATCAAACTATAGGCACTACCTCCATCTAATGATTGAATCTTTAAATGAAGTTTTTTGCCAACTTTACTCACATAGCTTAGCCATTTTTTATTTGGCGATACTTTCAACTGGCTAATTGAAACTTCCTCACCACTCCATAATCGACGCTCTTTTGTCTGTTTATCTACACTATAAATACGAGATTCATATTGATCACTCTCTTTATTAATCGAATGCTCCATAAAAAAGATGATGTTTCCCACTGAAATAGGTTGGGATAAACTAGTTAGTTCAAATAAACTTTCTTTCGTTATTGTTTTCATAGACTCATTCCTTTCTTTGTTAGTCTCATTGTAAATCAACAATTAAAAATATACTAGTTTTAGACAAAAAAGATGACCTCATCCGCAGATAAGGTCATCTTTTCATTATTTTCTATTTTGTAAAGCTAGTGCCACTGTTTCTTCTGCTAAGACATTTTGTGGATCAATGACATGCTCATTCATCTGATTTTCAGCATCTTCCATCATAGATAATTCTGTACAACCTAACACTATGACATCACAGTTTAATTCATTGAACATATCATCAAGTATTTCATGATATAAGTCATGATCTAATTGATCTAAGTGTTTAATTTTATCAAAAATTAACGTACTCACTTTATCTTGGATATCTTTTGTTGGATGAACGACGTTGAAACCAGCTTCTTCAATAAAAGGGTCATAAATCTTATTTTTTATCGTTCCTTCTGTCCCAATAATCCCGACACGTGCATTTTTTTCATACGCATCACTGACTCTTGATATAGCCAATTTTGGCATATGAAGAAGTGGTTTGTCTGTTGCTTTTTCTAACTCATCAAAAAAATAATGTGCTGTATTACAGGTTAAAACAAAGAAATCTGGCGATAACTTGTCATGTGTTTTAATCACATCAAGTAAGTATGGTAATGGATTTTCATTATTTTCTTTATCCATTATATAAGAACTTCTATCAGGAATAGTGGCATAATTAACTAAAACATAATTTAAATAATCTTGGTCTTTTTCAGCTGGTGTTTTATCATTCACCATTTTGACGTATAATTCTGTTGCTTTAGTTCCCATACCTCCAATGACGGTAAAGAAATTTTCCATATCATCCCACCTTACTTACCATATTTTTTAAACGCTTTTCGATAATACCTAAACATACGTTGAAGCAATAAATAACGACCTAAACTACGATCTCCATCATAATAGAAAGTATAACCATAGCGTTTATCGGCTATCATCTCTCTAGCAATATCTTTATATTGTGTTTCAGGAACATATTTATCGAAAATATCGATTGGTACATTTAGCCATAGTTGCCCCTTATCATCTGGGATGTTGGCATAAACTGTATCACTATCTTTTAAATCATCATAAATATAATCTCTCACAACCCACTCAGCTAAGTTTAATCCATTAAGCGTTACAAAGAAACTACTTCTTCCTTGTCTCAAATTAATTTCAAAAAACTTAAACGTATTGTCTTTTATATCATATTTCAAATCAAAGTTTGCAAAACCTGTGTATTTAATATCTTCTAAAAAGTCTTTTACTTGTTTATAAATCGCTTCATTATAATCAGGCATGATAGCTAAGTAATTGCCAATACCAAGTGGCGTCGGGTCTTCAAGTAATGGATGACCTAGACACATCATTTTGACTTGATGATTTTTGTCAACATAACAATTTAACACACGCATTGGGCTTTCATTACCTTCGACAAATTCTTGCAAGATTAAATTATCTTTATATCCGGCTCCATATATGCCATGAATGACACGATTATACTCTGTCATATTATCGATAATATAGACTTTTTCCTTAATCGGATCAGTAAAATCATTCCATGACACACTATTTGCAGGTTTTAAAGCGATTGGAAAATCAAAAGGTTGTGTAGCTTCAGAATTTTCTACCATACGACGAGTGATAATTTTCGTTTTTGGATAAGGTAAATCATACTTTTCGCAAATATCATAAAAATCTTGCTTATTAACTAATTGTTTTTCTAACTCTTTATTGATGTATGGACAAACAAATGTTTCAGATAATTCTTCTAAATGTTTTGAGATCAGTTCTGTATACCAATCTCCCATTCCCATCAAAATAACTGGCACATCAGAATTTTTATATTCTTTTGCGACTTCTCTCATAGTTTCGATAAACGTTGGATCTGTATCAAAATTTGGTACAACTTCAATAGCTAGTATTTTCGTATGTTTTGTTGGTGCAATAGAGGCACTGGCGATTGTCCGGACTGGTTTATTTGTAATGTCATAAAATGAGCGGGCCATCCCATACAGATTCAAATCTCCCCCTAACAACACTGGGATAAAATCTTGTTTTTGAGTCAATATAATCGGTTCCCTTCTTCTAATTAATTTTCAATAAAATAAACACGATACCAAACAATAAATGTGTAAATAGTAAATATTTTTTGCATATTTGCTATTCCTTGTTTTTGTTCTTCTAATAAGCGATTCAAGTAATCGACATTAAAGAATTCTTTTGCAATATCTGAATTAAATGCGTCTTTTAGCATCTCTTGGTATTTATCTTCTTTTAACCATGAAGCAAGTGGAGACGGAAATCCTAGTTTTTCACGGTTGACAATACGATCTGGTAATTTAGCTTCAGAAGCCTCACGCCATGCAATTTTTGTCACACCATTTTTCATGTCAACACGCGTATCAGTTGGCATGCGTTTTGCAATTTCAGCCACTTCTTTATCCACTAAAGGCGTTCTGACCTCTAGTGAGTTAGCCATGCTCATACGGTCTGCTTTATGTAAAATATCATAGGCTAACCAACCATGAATATCAAAGTGTTGCATTTTAGTCACATCATCTTTACTTTTTGCTTCATCAAATAACGCTTTTACATATAATGATGATGACTTGTTAAAACGTGTATCTTTTAGTAAGTCATTTCTTTCCGCTTCATTAAACACATAATTCACACGATAGTAACGTTCACTAATATCTTGTGCCCCACGAATTAAGAAACGACGTCCATGAAAATGTGGCAAGCGTTTCGCTGTTTGAGCAAACAATTGACGCATATTACGTGTCGTAAATTTTTCATATTTTCTAAAAGTACCAGCTTCTAAGTAAGTATTATACCCACCGAAAAATTCATCTGCTCCTTCTCCAGACAAAGCAACTTTTACATGTTTACTAGTCTCTTTTGATAAGAAGTATAACTGAATCGCAGATGGATTAGATAATGGTTCATCCATATGATACATCGCTTTAGGAATAATACCAAAGAAATCTTCATCATTAATCATAATCGCTGTATTTTTTTGGTCAATTTCTTTTGCAAATTCTTGTGCCCATTCTAATTCACTAATATTTTTATCGTCAAATCCTAATGAAAAAGATTGAATGTCACGATCTTGTGATGCCTCATTTAAAATGTAGCTTGAATCAATCCCACTTGATAAAAAGCTTCCCACTTCAACGTCTGCAATCATATGTCTTTTCACAGATTCGTCCACTGTATCAATGATGTCACGTTTTGCTTCATCCATGGTCATTTTTTGTTCTTCTTCAAATGTAAAGTGATAATATTCATTGACTTCTAAATCATTGTCTTTAAATTTAAAATAATGTCCTGGGTTCACTTTAAAGACATTTTTAAAAAGTGTTTCATCACTTGGAATGTATTCAAAACTTAAATGAATAGGTAATAATTCTTCATTTAATTCTTTAACAAATGATGGGTGGTCTAAAAAGGCTTTAATTTCTGATCCCCACATAAAAGTATCTTCATTTTTAAAGTAATAAAGAGGTTTGATACCAAAGTGATCGCGTGCTCCAAATACTTCGCCTGTTTCAGAATCATAAATAACGAACGCATACATCCCACGAATACGATCTAATAACCCTTCTTGCCAAGCATCATAACCATGAATCAACACTTCAGAATCCACTTCTGTTTTAAATTCATAACCTAATTCTTGTAATTCTTCTCTTAATTCAACATAATTATATATTTCACCATTAAACGTTAATACTTTTGTATTGGTTTGGTTAGTCATAGGTTGTTGACCGTGATTCAAATCGATAATTGACAGACGTCTAAATCCCATTGAGATAACATCATCTTGGTAAAACCCTTCATCATCTGGTCCTCTATGTATAATACGATCCGCCATTTGTTTGATGACTGTTGGATCAATACCTGGTTGGTTCATATATCCGACAAATCCACACATGTTTTCGTCCTCCAATTTTATAAATAAAACTTCTAATCATAAGTGACTCATTATTCTTCAACTATCAAGTATACTTCAAATCACCTGTAAATTAAAGTATATAATAGATACTTTCAAATTAAAATAAGATAACCTGACAATTCTATTAATATTTTATTAAGAATACAACAATAAAGCGATAAAAAAACGAGGCTGACCCAAAAGTAATTTATTAAGTAAAAATCACCAAACTAATAAAACAGAAATCCCATGAAATCAATATTTTAATAAACTGATTTCACGGGATTTTTTCTATTTTAAGACTTCTGGGTCAGCCTCATTTTCATCTGACTTTTCTCTTGTACTAAAAGTTGTAATTTTTTTCCAATATCGATTAAATCTCGCTCTTTAATTGGATAATCAAATAATTGAATATGCGGTGAGTACCGATTGTTTTCTTCTAGCGTATTTGGAATGTTTGTTAACACTATATCAATAGGCTCGGTGTCACTAATACTTTTAAACACAATATGATAGTCATATTTGTAACGATACAAAATTCTCTCTTCAATATCTTTTATAATAAAATAAGGTAAGTCCGTATCTAAATAAATGGCAATTTCTGCTTCATAATACGTCAGTGGACGGATAGATGAGAACAATAAGATATATTTCTGCAATAAAAAATCTTCCATTAAAAATAATTCATTATTTGTTTCTTTATATAGCTGTTGTATCATGGCTAACATTTTGTGTTTTAAGACTGGATAACGGTCGTTAATCTCACTAATGACATAATAACCATCCACGTCAACATGTACTCGTTTAAATAAACGGGAAAACATATGTGCACAAAAACTCGTAATAAAAAAGCGTTCCTTTAAATCCTCTGGAATCTCACTAAACGTTACTTGAAACAACTGAATAAATTGTTGCGTTGCTAGATAAACATCTGATTTTTTTTGTTTGTGATAAGCTAATATTTCTTCTTTAAAGACGCTAGATTCATAGAACTTGGTTTTGATTTGTGACACAACTGCATAAAAATAGACTTCAGATTCAGAGTATATATTAAATTCTTGCATTAAACTTTTCAAAAAAGATAATTTTTCAAGCAGTGCATCTATGTCAACGTAATCTCGCCATTCTTCTTCCATCACTACAAAATGTTTTTTTCTAAGTCGAATCAAATTGGTCGATAAAACATAAGCTAACTGTTTTCGTTGTATGATAGAAAACGTCAAGTGATTAGTCTCAGAAAACAAATCAACTGTTTGATAAATAATCGCTTCATTAATAGTAGAAAAAGGCCATGTCATTCCTTTGTACAACGTCCACATCATAATATAAATGATTAAGCGAATTTGTTTTTCATTGCCAATGATAGTGTGATTTTGTCTAGAAAGTGTCAAATCATATAATTCAAAAAGGATTTTAATTTTTTTTAATGATGATTTAACAGCGTTTGGACTAAGGTAATGCTCATTAGCATAGCGTTCAATCATCACGCCATCTTCTACAATAATATGCTTTAATAGTTGAATGGTTTCATCCTGTTCAAAAATATAATTTTTTAATTCAATGTAACCAGACTCACTATCCAGATAGATACCACGATATTTTTCAGAATATATCATAACAGGCTTTTTTGAAGCAGTATTAAATATTTCAGCCATATCACGGATTTGTTGGATATACCTTTGAGCTGTTCTTTCTGCCACATTGATATGTAACCCGATTTCTTTAGTAGTGTACCACCGTTTGTTTTCAGAGATTAATTCAAGAATACTTAATAATTGTTGATTCGTCGAATTTAGTAATCGAAACATTTGCTTTTCCATCAGCTCACCACTTTTCGTATACTATTTCCTTTATCATACCATTATTGTATGCTATTTTTGATATTTTTCTCTGAATTCTTTTGGCGTCATGCCATTTAACTTACGAAACATCTTTAAAAAATAAGTCATATTATTATACCCAATCTCAAAAGATATCTCATTAATCGTTAAATTAGTATTTAATAACATATCCTGTGCTTTTTCAATTCTCAATTGATTTAACACCTGAGCAAAGCTACGTCCGGTTTCTTTTTTGACAAGTTGGCCTAGATAAACTGAATTAACATGAAGTTCTTCAGATAACCGTTTCAACGTTAAATCTTCTTTATATTCTTTATCAATGATATCCATGCTTTTTTGTACTAGTTCTGAATAACGACGTGTTTTTCCGTCCATGTTTTTGGTTAATTCAAGTAAGTGAATAAGCCATTCTTCTAATTCTTTGATACTATGAGATTGCTTTATTTTTTCTAAGGTTTCATTATAGATATCCACACTCAGTGAAGGGAAACGACGATAAATATCCGTAAATAATAAAAACGTGACGTGACGGACATTATCAGGTAGAAAAGCTAGTTGTCGCATTTGAGAGAATATCTCTTTTAATTTTATAATGGTTTCATTCATGTCACCAACCATTAACGCTTTATTAAATGACATAAATTCAAATGCCTCATCATCCACTAAATTCAACATATTTTTCGAATGATTACTAAGGACTTGCTGATTATCGTAAAACACAGAAAACGTTAGCATAGCTACTGCTTGCTCATAACTTTCATAAACATTTTCCCACTCTTGAACTAGCTCTCCTACACTTAATTGATATTCTTCCTCTATTACTTGATCCATTTCCAGTAAAAAATGAGATAAACTATTTTTACAACCATGATAAATAATAATGGTATAAAATGTGTCCTCGTTTTCTTGAATGATACATAATTCTTGTTTCATAGATAAACTATATTGTCTGATAGCATCTGTAAAAATATTACTAGCACAAATAATAACGGCATATTCATCTGACTCATCTACATTGAAATGCTGAATAAAATTATGGTATTCAGATTCATTTAACTCATCATTCAACCATCTAATCAATAGCATTTCATTATATAAACGTTCTTTCTCTTGTTCTTGTCTATCACGAGTTAGCTCTTCTTTTATCATTAATACTTTTTCAGTTAATTCATTTCTATCAACTGGTTTTAAAAGATAGCCTTTTATGCCTAACTCAAGTCCCTGTTTCACATACATAAATTCTTGATAACCAGATAAAATCAGTATTTCTGAGGGCATCTCTTTTTCTTTCATATAACGAATCAAATCAATCCCTGATTTTTCAGGCATATTAACATCTGTAATAACTAAGTCAACAGAGTGAGTATCCAAATAATGAATCGCATCATCTGTTCTACGACAAGTAGAAACCACTTCAAAACCTAAGTCATGCCAGGGGATAATTTTTTTTAATCCCTCTAAAATCATGTACTCATCATCCACTAACAAAACGCTATACATCAACACTCACATCCTTTGACTGGTAAATAATGATTTGTATTTTTGTCCCCACACCAATTTGCGAGTCAATCACTAATTCAACCCCATTTGAAAAGTAATTTTGCATACGCTGATACACATTCTCTAATCCAATTGAGCCAGATAATAATGTATCACTACCTTCTAGTTTTTCAGTCACTTCTTTTAATCTTTCTGGCGTTATTCCTTTTCCGTTATCTTCTACTAAAATTTCAACATAAGACTCATGTGTTGTTGCTTTTACACTAATAGCATTATCAATACGCGAGTGATCCATTCCGTGAATAAAATAATTTTCAATCAATGGTTGAATCATAAATTTTGGAATCGTAAAATTTTCAAGAGATTCATCAATCATAAAATGGTACGCAATACTGTCTGGAAAACGCATTTGGTACAAGTACACGTATTTTTCACAAAAACGTAATTCTGATTCTAAGTCAATGGTTTTAGCTTGATCGATATTGTTTCGTAACAACGATGAAAAAGCAAAAACAACATCCGCCAACTCCATTTGATCTTTGCTAATCGCATACATGCGAATATATTCTAATGTATTATACATAAAATGCGGATTAATTTGTGACTGCAATGCACGTAAATGAGCATCTCGTTGTTTAACTTCCAACACATAAACATCTTGAATATATTGATTTAAACTGACAATCATGTCATTCACTGCATCTGAGAGATCACATAATTCCATTTTCATATCTGTTGTATCAATTTGTGCCGATAAATTTCCTTGACTGACTTCTTTAGTAACTGACACAATACTGTTTACTTTTTTAGCGTAGTTACTAAACACCCTTTTTAAACTAACTAATAAAAAGACAATCACAAACAACCCCACTCCCCATACTGGAACCAGCGAGCGTAGTATATCTTTTGTCACGTTTGATTTATCTAAAATAGTTAACACAGTTAATCCCTTAACTACCTCATCATTAAAGACTGCTTCTTTTTGTAATGTTGTTCTATCTAGGTCACCTGTTTTTTGAAAATTTTCCACTATTTGATTAATTTTTTTATCATTCAGTGACGTTCCATGTTCATACACCACTTGATGCCCAGTATCAAATACAAATGTCTTAATAGCATAATCATTGGCTAAGTCTTTTGATAAAAACATGTCATCAAACGTCACATAAATATGCCCAACCATCTCACGTGTATTTGGTATAGGAATTGGTCGTGATAAAGTGAAGTCCTTTGATATTACCGGTTTCCCTTGTAAAAACACACCATTTGTTTTTCTAGTATCAGCATGTAAATAATCCTCTCTTCCATCCCACACAATGTCGATTGTTTGAATTGATGGAAAACTATAAAACAAATTATTTAACACATTAGGAAAAAAATCATTATTATTCGTTTCACGCCAGTTATCCAATGAATATTCTACGTATTCACTAATGGGTAACGTCATAAATTTATTTAAATTATCAAATTGATTTGGGGTTAACGCAATATCCCATAAAATCCCTGACAACGTTGCATCTTTCACTTGAATAGACGCTGTTAATTCTCTAGAAACTGTATCTAATACTTTTTTGGAATCATCCCTAGTAAAGTTAACCGTTAGAATCGTATAACCTATTAAAATAATCCCAATTGACCCCACTAATAACAAACTATAAATCGTCATTAATTGATTCATTAAAATATTTTTTGAAAATAAACGATGTAATTTAGCTTTCATTTCCCACTAACCTTTTTTCAACAAACTCTCGGTTATGCTTTGTTGCAATATTATTCCATGCTGTCCACAGTGCAAATGTTGCAAAAAGTAACAGACCTTTCATCCCCCAACTAAACCCTAAAATCACAGCAATTCCAATTAATAATTTTAAAAAAGAAGAAAAACTTAAGAAGACACTAATACACGATAATTTGATTAACTGTAACATTGGCAACTCATATTCTGATTCGTACACTAATACATATTGATAAGACACGAAAATGAGTAAACTCATGGTTAGTAATAAAAAGTCGATAATTAGCCATAACAATCCCTTAAGCTGGACAGATAGGTATAAATTATAAAATAAAATAGCTAAACAGCCATTGTATAGCCAAAATAATTGGTTACTCCGAATAAAATGATCTTTAAATGATTTCCACGCTTTATGAAACGTTATTTCTTTGTAATCAAATTCAGACTCAACAAATAAATCATTCATCATTTGAAGGGCTGGTCCTACACCAAACACAACTAATCCACACAAACTAAATAGGACAAATAATAAATTTAACTTAATAATCAACCAAGCCCCTTTAAATCCTTTATCAACCATTTTCTCACCTCTTCTATTTTCTCACCTATCATATCATTTTTTTATGATAGGATTAATGACCATAATGTGAAAAGACTGAAACTCTTTTTGCTCGTTTCAGTCTTTATTGGTTATTTATTTGTTTTTAAAAAGTCATCTAATTGAGATTGCATTTCTTTTTGTACTTTATCCCATCCTGCAGTTTCCAAATCTTTATTTAATTTTGGTAATGTTTCTTTTGGATCAACTGTTCCGGTATTTAAACTTGCTTTATAACGATTCATCACATTTGCAATATTAGTAATTTCAGTTTTTACAGGAGCTGTATTAAAGTTGAATCCTAAAATTGGAGAAACTTCTGCGTTTTTAATGCTTTCATCACGTTCTTTGATTTTTTCTTCTGGTAATGTATCTTGTGTGTATAAAATCATGTTGTTTCCTGTATTCCAAGCGGCCATGTGCATATTTGGTTTATAACCGTCTAATAATTTAATACGATTGTCACCAACTTTTTCCCATGCTTCGCCTTCAACACCCCAAACTAACCCATTTAATAAAGTTGGGTCACTATTTAATAATCCTAAAAATTCGACTGATTTTTCTTTGTTTTTAGAAACATTTGATACAACAAAGTTTGCCATTTGAGCTTGTGCTGTTGTTTTTAATGGCTTAGTAATTGCTTTTGACACTAATGGATGACCAGCAGCATTACTTAAAATCGTATCACCATAATCCATTGGTCCTTGTGTTTCTTCACGCATAAACCAAGTATTTCCTTCTAAAGGATAACCTGTTGTGTTTGTTGAAGCATCAGTTGGAATTAATTTGTCTTCATACCATTTATGCATTAACTCTAAGTTTGATACAAATTCTGGATCATCATATTGATTGATGATTTTAATGCCATCTTTACTATCGTTTTTCACAGCAAATGGGTACTCTTTTCCTAATGGGTAATCATAATCTCCTGATAATTGGAATGATTGTCCAATAGCAAATGGTGCAATATTCGGTTCTTTTTCATGGAATTCTTTTAGTACTTTTTCTGCGTCTGCATATGAGTTAACATCATCTATATTTAAATTATATTTATCTAAATATTGTTTGTTAAATGTTAATACTTGTTGGCCATACACATTACCATTTACTGGGAAAGCGTATAATTTTCCATCAATTGTATTTCCTTTAATATATGCTTCATCTAATTGATCATAAGCATCTTTAGCATATTTAGGCGCTAATTCTGTTAAATCAGCATACGCTCCTTTTTGAGCATTCGCTACATAATTTGAAGCAAAAGAAATGTCATAGTTTTCACCTGAAGCAATGATGGTACTCATTTTCTTGTCCCAATCACCCCAACCAATATATTGTAAATCAACTTTTACATTAATGGCTTCTTCAATTTGTTTATTAGCAATTGACATCAACTCATCATAGTTCTCTGGTTTATCACCAATTTGATACATCAATAAAGTGGTGACATCGCCATCTTTTCCACTACTTTTTTTATCATCTGCTTTTTTATCTCCACCACAAGCTGTTAACGCAAGGGTTGCCATAATCGCAGTTGACGCAAATAAAAATTTCTTTACATGTTTCACTAATAATTCCTCCTAAATAGTTATTCTTTTACTCCACCGATTGTTAATCCGCCAACAAAATATTTTTGGAAAAACGGGTAGGTTATTGCTATAGGTAATGTTGAAATAACGACAATCGCCATACGAGCTGACTCGCTTGGTAAGGCTGCTAGACCACCTGATATTTGAGCACTCATGCCTGCATTTTGCGCTAAGTAGTCTAAGTTATTTTGAATCTTCATTAATAAATACTGCAAGGGAATTAAATTATCATTTTGGATATAAAGTAACGCATTAAACCAGTCATTCCAATACCCAAGTGCTGCAAATAAACTAATCGTTGCAATACCAGGAACAGCAAGTGGTAATACAATACGAACAAAAATCTTCAATTCACTTGCCCCGTCAATTCTAGCTGATTCGATAATACTATCTGGAACATTTTTTCTAAAGAATGTCCGCATAACCAAAATATTAAATGGACCAAGTGCTAACGGTAAAATCAATGCCCACACCGTATCTTTTAATTGAAGTAAGTTACTCATTACTAAGTAATTTGCAACCATACCAGGAACAAATAACATCGTAATTAAAGCAAACAGGGTAAAAAATCGTCTAAATGGAAAATTACTTCTTGAAATCGCATAAGCATATAAACTGGTTATAGTAGCATTTACAATCGTTCCCACAACTGTGACAAAGATGGTTACTCCAAACGAACGCACGATTTTAGCTGACATGTTTCCAGAAAAAATATATTTGTATGCTTCAAATGACCACTCTTTTGGGAAAAAGCTGTAACCATTTGCTGTTAATGCCGATTCACCTGTCAGTGAAATAATAATGACAAAAATAAATGGGATTAAACAAGAAATAGCAAATAACGCGATTAAAATACTGAAAAACAAATCCACTTTCGGACTAAAAGCGCGTATTTCAACTTTTTTAACTTTCTTTTTTTCTCTCAATATTACTCACCTCCATTAGAATAATGCTGCATCCGGATCTAGTTTTCTAACAATTGCATTGGTCCCTAATAATAAGGTACTTCCTACAACAGATTGATATAAACTTGCTGCAGCTGACATCCCAATGTCCCCTGTTGCTGTCATACCATTGTAAATATAAGTATCTAGCACAGATGTCACTTGATACAATGCACCAGAATTCATTGGAACAGAGTAGAACATTCCAAAGTCTGCTCTAAATATACCACCAATGTTTAAAATTAATAACACACTCATCATTGGGATGATTTGTGGAATGGTCACATTTTTAATCTGTTGCCACTTGCTTGCACCGTCCACCATCGCAGCTTCATAGTATGTTGGATCAATTCCCATGACTGATGCATAGTAGATAATGCTGTTATATCCTAAACTCTTCCACACATTTAAGATAACAAAAATCAGCGGCCACCATTTTGGATCAGCATACCAATTAATTGGTGTTTTTCCATTTGATAATAATAAATGATTAATGATGCCTTTATCTGGACTTAAGAATGCGTATACAAAGTAGGAGATAACTACCCATGATAAGAAATATGGAAGTAAAGACATCGTGTGATAGACCTTTACTGCTCGTTTATTTCTCAACTCACTCATGATAATGGCAAACGCTATAGCAAAAAACAAATTAAATGCTAAAAATACAATATTGTAAACCAATGTATTTCTAGTAATTAACCACGCATCACTTGAGGCAAATAAAAATTTAAAATTTTCAAATCCTACCCAAGGACTCTGCTTTAAACTAGCAAAAAAACCATCCGGAGATATTCTAAAATCTTTAAAGGCAACAATATTGGCCATTACTGGAATATAAAAGAAAAAGATAAACCAAATCATTCCTGGTAAAGCCATTAAGATCAAGGCCTTATACCGAACAATGTCAGACCATGTTTGTTTCAATTTCTTGCCCATTCGTTTCCCTCCCTCATAACTTATAAACACAGTATAGTCCTGAGAAATTATTTTTTTAAGAAACAAATTATAGGATTACCTAAACAAATTATAGATTTATACTATAAAAGCATTTTCAGTTTTTCAATTATTTGATTTTAAACACAAAATAAATATATTCGACTTTTAATCGAATATATTTAAATGCAATTCATCTACAACGTCTTTTAATAACTTAATGCCTGCCAAACTATTTCCTGATGAATCTAACGGTGGACTAAAAATACCAAGTCCAAATTGATTAGGTGCGACACCCATTAATCCTCCACCAACACCACTTTTTCCTGGTATCCCAACATGTGCTGAAAATTCACCTGACTCATCATATAACCCAGCAGTCGTCATCACAGATTTAACAAGTGTCGCAGATTCTTCTGAAATAAGCCGCTTATTATCCCATGGTTTCATTCCTTTATTAGCTAAAACACTTGCCATCATGGCAATATTTTGAGTGGTCACATTCAAGGAACACTGTTTAAAATAAACTTCCAATACTCCCTCAACATCTTTTGATAACATATTATTACCTTTTAAATAATAAGCCAACGAACGATTAATATCTCCAGTTTTTGATTCTGACTGATAGATTTCTTCATTTAATGAAATCGTGTTGTCATGACAAATTTCTTTAATAAATGTTAGCAACCTTCTATAACATTCATCTGACGAATTTCCTTTAATTAATGATGTTGTTTCAATCGCCCCAATATTAACAAAAGGATTTAAAGGGTGTTTAGCATGATTTATTTCCATATTAAGAGGCGAATTAAAGGCAAATCCTGTTGCTTCCGTATTGATATGTTTTAATACGTTAGATAATCCATTGTCTTCAATCGCTAACAACAATGCTGGAACTTTCGAGATACTCTCAATGGCAAACCTAACTGAGGAATCTCCCACTGATAACGTTTCATTTGTTTTAATATTATATAACGTGATTCCCAACTGATTAGGATTTATTTTAGCTAACGCTGGGATATAATCTGCATTTTTCCCCTTGCAACAATATTGTTTGTTTTTCTTAACCAATTCTTCTAATACTTTTTGATTCACTATAATCATCTTCTTTCACCTAATTAATAGTATTAGTTTGACTGATATAAAAGAAAAAAAGATGTTATTTTTACAAATCTTCTTAGTTTTTTCGTCATTGTCTCATGTGATTATTTAATAAAAAAGGATGTTCTATTAAAAATGATAATAAAACACAGACATTTTCATTAGTTTTTCAAAAAAACAGCGTAATCTTTAAATCATACTATTTAGGAGGTCTTGTTATGGAACAACCCATCGTTACTATCAAGCATCGTAATCTATTAGTTATTACGATTATCATTGGCAGTTTTTGTACGGTTTTAAATCAAATGCTACTCACAACAGCATATCCTGATTTAATGCGTCAATTTTCTGTTTCCACTTCAACTATTCAGTGGCTAACTACTGGCTTTTTATTGGTAAATGGCATTATGATTCCAGTCAGTGCCTATCTTATGAATAATATTCCCACAAAAAAATTATACATTGGTGCTATTAGCCTATTTTTATTAGGAACTATTATTTGTTTCCTTTCAAATTCTTTTAACCTCTTATTGTTTGGTCGAATTATTCAAGCTATGGGAGTTGGAATCTCACTTCCTCTCTTACAAACAATCATGTTAAGTATTTATCCTGAAAATGAGCGTGGTAAAGCACTAGGTATTGCAGGGATTGTTATTGGTCTTGCACCGGCTATCGGCCCAACTCTTTCTGGTTGGGTGATTGATACATTTAACTGGCGATATTTATTTGGTTTACTCATTCCTATCGTGGTTTTAGTGATTATATTATCTCTTGTATTTATGCAAAATGTCCTCCCATTACATCCTTCAAAAATAGATGTGCCCTCACCAATCCTATCTACACTTGGGTTTGGCGGATTATTGTATGGCTTTTCTCTTGTTGGAGACCATGGTTGGACAGACCCTCTTGTTTTGACATTGCTCCTTTTAGGCTCAACTCTTGTGTTTATTTTTTACAAACGACAAAAGAAAATTAACCATCCCTTTTTACGAATGGATGTATTTAAATCAAAATTATTTATCAATACAACCATTTTAAGTGGGATTGTAAATATGGCAATGGTCGGTGCTGAAATGGTACTACCTCTCTATATCCAAAACGTTCGAGGATATAATCCTTTTCATTCTGGATTAGTTTTATTTCCAGGTGCTCTAATCTTAGGCATTATGATGCCTATTACTGGTAAATTATTTGATAAATATGGAGCAAAATATTTATCAATAATTGGGATGAGTTTATTAACGATTGGAACAGCCTGTTTATGTACACTAAATGAAAAAACACCTATGCATTTCATCACCATTATTTATGGTGTCAGAATGCTAGGTGTCAGTATGGTCATGATGCCCATCACAACTGCTGGTATGAATTCATTGCCTGATACTCTCATTAGTCATGGATCTGCTACAAATAACACAGCAAAACAACTATTCAGCTCTATTGGGACAGCCATCTTAATTAGTTTCTTATCTCAAGCAACGTTAAAAGATATGCCACATAAATCACTTCTTTTAAGTTCTCCTATTACTTACAAATCAGATGTATTATCTGCTACCTTACATGGTTACAATATTGCGTTTATCGTCGCAACACTATTTTGTATCATGGGACTAGTACAAGCAATTTTTATGGGAATCAATAAATCTTTGAATAAGTAAAACAAAAAAACTATGTCAATAAAATAACATTGACATAGTTTTTTATAAATAATTATTAGTTTCATTCAAAACAACATAGCTCTAAAACTATTTCGAACAGTTTGCGTGCCTACCTCATTGTTTTGGAAGCATTCAAAACAACATAGCTCTAAAACAACTCAATATAAAATGCAACGCGTCTGAACGTTTTGGAAGCATTCAAAACAACATAGCTCTAAAACTCATGATTTTTAATAATGAAATCCGGTGAGGTTTTGGAAGCATTCAAAACAACATAGCTCTAAAACAATCACTTGTTCCCAACTCATATCATCAAAGTTTTGGAAGCATTCAAAACAACATAGCTCTAAAACATACTATGAATGCGATAAATGGATGGTTAGGTTTTGGAAGCATTCAAAACAACATAGCTCTAAAACTCCAACACCCAATTACCACCCGAAATAATAGTTTTGGAAGCATTCAAAACAACATAGCTCTAAAACTATTAGTCCAAGCGTTGTTTTTAAACGTGTGTTTTGGAAGCATTCAAAACAACATAGCTCTAAAACTGTATTTCATAACGTAAGCACCTACGTTGTGTTTTGGAAGCATTCAAAACAACATAGCTCTAAAACTAAGTTCTTTATAATTCTTATCAACATAATGTTTTGGAAGCATTCAAAACAACATAGCTCTAAAACTCATGGACTAGCAAGTAGTTACAGAAAAATGTTTTGGAAGCATTCAAAACAACATAGCTCTAAAACTATTGTTCGAAGCTGCTTCTTTCATATAGAGTTTTGGAAGCATTCAAAACAACATAGCTCTAAAACTCAATAACGGATTTACAAACGAATGGAGGTGTTTTGGAAGCATTCAAAACAACATAGCTCTAAAACTCAAAAATAAACAGAAAAATAAAAAATTAAGTTTTGGAAGCATTCAAAACAACATAGCTCTAAAACACGGTTCAGGGGTACATTGTTATTACTACTGTTTTGGAAGCATTCAAAACAACATAGCTCTAAAACTCGTAAGCGATGGGATGGTTTTTTCTTTTAGTTTTGGAAGCATTCAAAACAACATAGCTCTAAAACCTCGTAACAAAAGATTTCGTAATCGCGCTATACATACTCATAGCAAAGTATCTGCTCTGAATGCTTTTTATTTTTCAAAGAACTATATTTTGTATAATTATACCACATTCTCTTTATAAAAATAGAAATCATCATCTAAAATATAATTTGTAATTCCTATCATTTCATGTCGTTCTAAAAACAAAACATCAACTTGAGATAAATGAATATATTCATTTATAGAAAGTAGTTCTTCAGTAGATAAGTATGAGCTAACGTTAACAAATATTAGACATTTTTTCTTAGTTAAATATTTATATACTTCAATAATCTCCATCATTTTAAAAAATATAGACTCATGATTTACTTGTACTTTTATTCCTAAAGATTTAAATAGTTCTTGGATAGTAATCTCATCCATAGTGAGACTCAGATCATGTTCTAAAACTTCCTGACTTATAAGATTAGTTATTTGATTAATATGATATTCTACTTTTGTCTTAGCTTCAACATCTATATTAAGTTGCGCTTCCAAATCAGAGTATATTAATTTTATTATAGAGGACGAATTGATATCAAACCCTAAAATATCGGTAATAACCAATAATTCACTCTCTTTCAACGTTTTAAACTTAGAATCAAACAATGTTAATTTAGTAGCTAAATCAAACCTATACATTTCTTTAACTATTTCTGCATAATATGCTTGGTCTTTTATAACCAAGTATACTACTCCATTAATCTTTATTGGAGCATCTAAAATAGACAAATTCATACTAATCATAGTCTTCTCCTAAAAATACCACTCGACTATCTGTATTACTTACACTCATGTCATTTTCACCAGACAAAAAAATCATACGAGAAAATTGTTTTTCCGTTATAGTCAACACTGTTACAATTCCACTCTCTGGATTATTTTTTTGTAATCTTGATATCATTGCTTTTGATGCGGTATCATTAAGTAAGATTTTACTGTATATAGAAAATTGATGCATTAAGAATCCTTCATTAATCAAGAACTTTCTAAATTTACGATAAGCTTTACGATTGTCTGCCGTTTCTGTTGGTAAATCAAACATTACTAACATTCTCATATATCTATAACTCATATCCTAAAGCTAGGAATACCTTCCACTTCTCCATTTAATTTTTTGATTATTTTTTTAGTATAATCACTGACGATATTAGTAAGATACATGTTTTTACCATTAAATTTATATGTATTACTAAATAATTCAAATAAATGTCTCTTAATTCTTATAAATTCCTCTTCTTGATGTTCATAGACTAACTCATCTATAAGACAACGAAAAGGTTCCATGATATCACTAGCTAAATTATAGCTGTTAAACTGATTACTATGTTTCAATCCTAATTGTGTCATACAACCATTT
Organism: Vagococcus bubulae; assembly: GCF_003950315.1. Classification (GTDB taxonomy): domain Bacteria; phylum Bacillota; class Bacilli; order Lactobacillales; family Vagococcaceae; genus Vagococcus; species Vagococcus bubulae. Next base: position 161,033 of record NZ_NGJT01000002.1, on the reverse strand, counting down.
TTTACAATCTCTCTAGCAAACATACTCATAAGCAAAGTGTAACCATAATTTAAACCACTATTTATATCAGAATCATCATTTCTAGAAAAATCATTACCAAATAATGTATTAAAGTAAATTCTTGCAGCATGGCCTTCTCGATTTGATGGATCATGAGGGAGTAACTCATCATGTAGATACAGAATAGAATCAGATTTATCATAATAACTATGATACTTCAAAAAAGCACTCTGATTCAAAATTTTCTGTGAAATAATACTTGTCCATACATCGATTTTTATTTCTTCAATCCAGTTAATTTGTTTAGATATTTGTAAACTACTATCATGTTTACCATAAAAAGGAAGTAGTTTTCCAATTGGTAAGCGATGATCATCACAGAACAATATCAAAATATTTTCATCCACCAATCGTTTAAGCAACATAGTTGTCAAAGTGATATCAGTTGTTTCTAACAAAAGAATATCTATTTCAGATAGATGAATCATCTCGCTTTGTTTTGGAGAACGATAAATCAAATGATTATTTTTATAACTGATTTTAGAATGTGTATTAATAACTACAACTCGCCAGCCCATTATAAACTCCCCAAGTCTATGCGTGTTTCATATAAACCTGTAATTGATTGGTAAATGAGTGTACTCTCAAATAATTCTTGGATATCTGAAGTTCGCGTATATCTATATCTAGCTATCTTTGTTCCAAAATAGTCAAAATCCATCGCTACTCCAAATCGAATGAATTTTAATAGATTAACAGTTGACGATGCTAATTTTAACATATCCATCTCTTTATTCTCTTCATATAACTTATTAATTTTATTTAAATTAGAATCTGCTCCCACACATAGTTCGGAATATCTATTAATCAGGTCCATCAATTCATCATATTTTCCCCTGTTTTTAATGATATACTCAAAACTTTCTTTATTCCCATCTATTGCTTTTTGAGAATGATGTAGTAGTTCTACTAAATAATTTGGTAAAACTAGTTGGTTCCCTTTTTGTAGTTCCGTTGCACTGGCTAGCATACGTCGCTTACCAGTTTTTGTTTCAAACAAACTATATTTTGAAAGTTCTAATAAGATGATAGGCTCAATATATCCCATTTTTAGCAAGTAATCTTCTCTGTTTTTCTGGTAATCTGATAACTTGATTAACGGTATACCCACTACTTCGTTTGTCAATACTTGTTTTTTTCCTTTTTTATGACGAATAAAAACACTGATTGAAATCATAGGTTCTTTATAGCCACCATATTTTTTAGTCTCTAAATTATTTTTAATTGGTATTAATTTGTTAGAATTGCTGTGCGGATGTATCGTTTCTTTATAAAAGCGACCTTTTTGTTGTTCCACTTTTTTAACAATATTCATTTGTTTATATTCTAATACTTTTTTTACTGTTGAAATATCTTTACTCGACCAAACTATCTCACCATTATCATCAACTACTGGTTTTTTTGCTTCAAAAAATTTCATGATATTTGTATACATATTTAATTTATCCGTTGCAGACAATCGTTTTTTTAATCCTTGCTTTGAAAATTCACCATAAACAAATTCTCCACGTAAATTGGGATAAACCTTTAGTAATGTTGTTCCTACCACCGCATTTAAATACGCATCATGAGCATGATGATAGTCATTTAAATCTCGCAATTTATAAAGATTAAACATCTTTCTAAACTGACTCGTTAATGACGATTTTAGTGTTAAGATATTCACTGATCGTTTAATATTTCCTTTTTCATCTTTTTCTATATTGAATTTCTCATCTAATAATCGAGCAACATGTTTAGTAATTTGTCTTGTCTCAACTAATTGTCGATGAATAAATCCAGCTTTATCAGCTTCAGTTAATCCTCCTCTTTCTATTTTAGTCAGATTATCAAATTTTCGTTTTGACATAGCGCCACATTTTAATAATTTTTGCCAATATGCTTTATTTCGTTTAACAACATCTTCACTAGGTACATCATCTTTTTTTCCACGATTTTCTTTTGATGAAACCAATACTAAGTTATCTAACGAATTATCCGTTATATAACTCTGAGGAATAATATGATCGATGTCATAATAAGATAGTTTTTCAATGTCTAATGGTTTTCCTGTATATAAATCAATACCATTTTGTAAATAATACAATAATAGTCGATTACTTTTTAGTGCTTCATTCGATGGTAATTCTTTCTTTAATAGCTCACTATCTAATTCTTTTAAACTATTTTCAATTTGAGATAATCTTGTACTACTTCGATTAGTTCGCTGATTTTCTCGAGCCATCTCAACTATTATATTTTTAGGTGGTGTTCCCATAATGGATACTAATTCATCAACAATATTTAAACTTTGTAATATTCCTTTTTTTAACGCTGGACTTCCAGGTAGACTATTCACTAAATCTTCTTGACTACCAAATTCCATTTCACGTTGTTCCTCTGAAATAGTATCTTTAAACGACAATAATGGATCATTAATCAACTGCATAAAATTACGATTACTATTATGTGGAAAGCTATCGTCATTAATTAAAAAATCAAGAATTGTCTTTTTACTTTCCTTATCTTTTAATACCGACCAATAATTTTTTAGATAATCTTCCCCATCCAGTATAGTGTCGTCTTTCTAAATTCTTTAACGTTTTGTGAGATAATATATCTTCATATTGTAAGAGTTGTTCTCTAATCATTTCCTTATCTTCAAAAATAGTCAGAGTTTTAATAATATCTTCAATTATTTCTTCATTCGACGTATCATCTAAAAATTCTTTTGGTATCCCTTGCTTTAATAAATCATGATAAGTACTAAGAGTTGAATTAAAAGATTCTTCTATCCCTTCAACTGCTGTAGTTGTAATTAAATATCGATTTTCTAAATAATGAATTATATCTTTCTTAGTGACTTTTCTCTGTCCTTTGAATAAATCTTCAAATATAGCTATTTTTTCTTCACTAGAAAAATTAATTAGTTGATTTCGTTCATTCTTATATTTTACTTTTGTCAACTCATTAAACACCATATATTTTTGATAAATCAGGCTATTTTTAGGTAGTACTTTTTCATTCGGTAAATAAATATCATAATTAGTCATTTTTTCAATAAAATTAGTAGCTGATTTTGGCAAATCAACTTTTTCTTCCATATTCCACGGTGTGATACTTCCTTCCTCTTTTCTCACAATCCATGAAAATCGACTATTTCCACTAGCAAGTGGACCAACATAATAAGGAATTCTAAATGTTAAAATCTGTTCAATTTTTTCTTTATTTTCTTTTAAAAATGGATAATGCTCCCCTTGATTTTTTAAAATAGCGTGTAATTCTTCCAAATGAATTTGATGTGGAATAACTCCATTATCATAAGTACGTTGTTTTCTTAAAAACGTCTCATTTTCTATCTCTTTTAAAAATTCTTCAGCATTATCTGTACTAGCTAATATTTTTTTCATATATTTATAGAAGTCTTCTTCACTTACTCCATTATCAATGTAACCTGCATAACCATTCTTAGACTCATCTTTAAATATTTCATTGTATTGATTGGGTATAGTTTGTTTCACATATTGTTTCAATTTTTTTAAATCGCTTTTATGATTTTCATATCTATTAATCATACTAGCTGATAATTTAGCGTTACTCGCTTCATCTGTATCAGAGAGTATGTTTGATAATTCGATTGACTCATACACATTTTGTGCCGCCTCAAATAAATCCGCATAATCATCTCCAACCAGTTCCAATAACGTTTCTAATTCTTGAACGTATTCTTCTTTAGAAAATTGCAATTTTATTGCTTCTTCAAGATTAAATATCTTAGTAAAATTACCTTGATTTCCCACAATCATTTTAACTAACTGTCCAAATAAAGAGTTTGATTTTTCATTTGGATAACAGTTCAAGAGTAATTCAGCTTTTTTACTTCTAGATTCGTGTTGATTGATGATTTGATTGATTTCAATCTCATTATTCAACATCAAATTATTGTCATCATTAACAAATTCACTTTGATTATAAGTGTCAATAAATTTTCTAAAACTATCATCTACTGAAACATTTTGTGTCGAAAAACTACCTTCAATTAAAAAATGACCTCTATATTTTATAATATGTGCACAAGCTAAATAAACTAAACGTAAATCAGCTTTTTCAGTTGAATCGGCTAACGCTTTTCTCAAATGATAAATTGTAGGGTACTTTTTATAATAATCTTTATCTAATTCTTCTAATCCAAAAATTGGATACTGTTGATAAGTCTTATCTTCCACTTTTAGAAAAGTTTCCCCTAATCGATTAAAAAAGAGAGTATCCACTTGGGACATAGGATCGAAAAATATCTCTCTTAAATAAGATAACCTATTGTTTCTTCTTATATATCGTCTTCGAGTAACTCTTTTTATCCGAGTATCCTCAGCGGTGTGTCCTTCTTCAAATAAACGAACTCCCCAAACGTTTTTTTTAATATATCTTTTATTACTATTGCCTTTTATTTGCATTTTCTTTTTTATTAGATCATTATTATTACCAATAACACTCCACCCTACACTGTTACTTCCTATATCTAATCCAATAGAATACTCCTTCATTAATTAATCTCCTCCCAATCCCCTATTGATTTTCCATTTAAAACACCTTATAATAAATTTGTTGGTAGCATTCAACACAACATAGCGAGTTAAAATAAGGCTTAGTCCGTAATCAACTTTTGTGGCGCTGTTTCGGCGCTTTTTTTATTTGTTGTAATACACCAATTATACAACATTAGATATTAATAATACCATCATTTATTAAACAGATTTTAATACAAAAAAACCCCAACAATCATAAAAATTGTTGGGATTTTATTTATATTATAGAGAATTAAATGTTTCTACAACATTTTCTACTGTAAATCCATATTCTTCAATCACTTTATTTCCTGGTGCACTCGCGCCAAATTTATCAATACCAACTGATTTACCAGATAAACCAACGTAACGGCCCCATCCAAATGTTGTTCCCATTTCGATTGACACACGTTTGCTCACAGATGATGGTAAAACACTTTCTTTATAAGCTGCATCTTGAGCGTCAAATAAAGTAGTCGATGGCATTGAAACAACTGATACATCCACGCCCTCTTTTTCATACAAGGCTTTTTGTGCATCCATCGCTAATTTCACTTCTGAACCAGTTGCAATTAAGATACCATCTGGTGTGTCACGTTTTGATGGTGATAAAACATATGCTCCGCGTGCTACACCATCATATGCTTTTTCTTTTGTTCCTTCAAGAACTGGTAAGTTTTGTCTAGATAAAGCTAAGACTGTTGGTGTTTCTGTTGAAGTAGCTGCTAATTTCCAAGCTGCTGATACTTCATTTCCATCAGCTGGACGAATTAAGTTCACATTCGGCATACCACGTAGACTTGATAATTGTTCGATTGGTTCATGGGTTGGACCATCTTCACCAACCGCAATCGAGTCATGTGTTAACACAAATGTCACTGGCGCTTTTTGAATCGCTGATAAACGTAATGCTGGACGTAAGTAATCAACGAATACAAAGAATGTTCCCCCGTAAACACGTGTTCCACCATGTAAAGCAATACCATTCATTGCTGCTGCCATGCCAAATTCACGAACACCAAACCAAATATTACGGCCTTCATATTGTCCTGGTTCAAAATCTTTTTCAGCTGCCACCATTGTATTATTTGATGATGATAAATCGGCAGATCCTCCCCAGAATGATGGGATTTCTTTAGATAATACTTGAATAGCTTCTTTACTTGTCACACGACTTGCAGAACTTTCGCCTACTTCATAAGTTGGTAATACTGATTCTAAATCAATCGTTACGTCCCCTTTAAAGGCTTCTTCAAATTGTTTAGCTAACTCTGGATAAGCTACTTTATAGTCAGCAAAAAGTTTTTGCCATGCTTCTTCTTCTTTTTCACCTTTTTCTACCATATCAGCGTGGAAGCGTGTTGCCACTTCTTCTGGTACAGTAAATGCTGGGTAATCCCAACCATAAGATTTTTTAGCAAATGCTACGCCCTCAGCACCAAGTGGCGCACCATGAACTTTATTTGTGCCTTCATTTTCAGCACCAAAACCAATCACCGTTTTCACTTCAATCATAGTTGGTTTTGTTGTTTCTTTTTGTGCTGCTTCGATAGCGTTCGCAATTTCTTCTAAATCATTGCCATCTTTTACTAAAATATGTTGCCATCCTGATGATTCAACACGACCTTTTACATTTTCAGTAAACGACTTATCTAATGGTCCATCTAAAGAAATATCATTTGAATCATATAAAACAATTAATTTACCAAGTTTTAAATGACCAGCTAAACTAATCGCCTCTTGTGAAATACCTTCCATTAAATCACCATCACCACAAATTGAGTAAGTATAGTGATCAACAATATTAAATTTGTCTTTGTTATATGTTGCAGCTAAGTGCGCTTCTGCCATCGCAAATCCAACACTCATCGCAATCCCTTGACCTAGTGGACCAGTTGTTGCTTCTACCCCATCTGTATGATGAACTTCTGGGTGTCCTGGTGTTAAACTATCCCATTGACGGAAATTTTTTAACTCTTCCATTGGTAAGTTATATCCAGATAAATGTAGCAAACTATAAAGCATTGCTGAACCATGTCCTGCTGATAACACAAAACGGTCACGGTCTGCCCATTGTCTTGACGTCTTTGGATTCACCTTTAAGAATTTTGTCCAAAGAGTGTACGCCATTGGAGCTGCCCCCATTGGTAATCCTGGATGTCCTGAATTTGCTTGTTGAATCATGTCTAAACTAAGTGTACGAATTGTATTCACACCTAACTGATCAGTTTGATCAAATAACATATAACGCCCTCCTATTTAGGTTTTTTTTACCTTTATTACATTTTACATCTAATAATATTTTTTTACAAGCGTTTTTATAGAAATAACAAATGAAATTTTATCTATCATGTAATCCTTTTTCTTTTTGAATTTGTTTTAATTTTTCAGGAGTAACGTCTGTGCCTTCTTCATCCACAACTTTCATTCCTTCAATATGATTTCTCATGCCTTTTCTAAAACTATCTAAATATTCTTCTCTTAATAATTGTTGTTCTTTTTTCTCAACATCAGTTAGTCCTTCTTCTGTTTTTGCTTTGTTTGCTAATTCATTAATTCTTGCTAATTTTTTTTCGCTTAACATAAGTAATAACCTCCTTAAAGTTCTAACTAAATAGTAGCTTAAAAAAGATAAAAAAACAATTATATATCATCTAAAAGTACGAACATGCGTTTGATTTTAATAAAAATTTATGGTACACTCAAAAAAAAGGAAATGAGGTATCATTATGTCAACTAAACGTTCTTCTAGACAATTAGACGTTTTAAAATACATTCATGAACAAGTTGAAAAAAAAGGGTATCCTCCAACTGTGAGAGAAATCGGAACAGCTGTCAACCTTTCATCAACCTCAACCGTTCATGGTCATTTATCACGTTTGGAGAAAAAAGGACTCATCACACGAGATCCAACCAAACCTAGAGCAATTGAATTAACAAGTGAGGGGTTAAAAATGATAGGCGTTACATCTCCTTTTATACCAATGTTAGGTGTTGTAACAGCCGGGGAACCAATCTTAGCTGTAGAAGAAGCATCGGATTTTTTCCCTTTGCCTCCTGATTTAAAATATGAAGAAAATAGCTTATTCATGTTAACCATTCGAGGTGACAGTATGATAAATGCTGGAATATTTGATGGAGATCATGTCATTGTAAAAAAACAATCTTCTGCTATTAATGGTGAAGTGGTTATAGCGATGACTGATGACAATGAAGCAACCTGTAAAAGGTTTTTTAAAGAAAATAATCACATCAGATTACAACCAGAAAATGATACAATGGAACCAATTATACTAAGTAATGTTTCTATCTTAGGTATAGTTGTTGGACTTTATAGAAATCATATTTAATAAAGCATGATGTTATGCTTTATTTTTTTCTTTACAAAGAGAACAAATGTTTGTATAATACAACTACAAATAAGAACGCACGTTCGTTAAAAATTCAAGGAGTGATTTTATGTTTGCTATTAGAAGATATGCGCTAATCTTAATTGTTTTAATTATTGGTGTCATTTTAGGTAACATGGGACTCGATGTTGCATTAATCATTTTGACTCCACTTGTATTATTGTGGTTAATGTTATGGGATGAAAAAAGCTATCGTCGCTCACAACAAAAACATCATCATCTATCTTATAAAAAATAAGCATTGCTTTTTACGATTGATTCATCTAATCTTAACTAAAAAGAAAGGATGAGTCATTTGTATAAAGAAACAATTGAACTAACAAAAGAATTAACCAATATCCCTTCTCCAACTGGGGATACGTCAAACATTATTGAATTTATCAATCAATTACTAGTCAAGCATGATTATAATCCAACGCTTAATAATAAAGGTAGTTTAATGGTGACTGTACCAGGTAAAAATGACGCACAACAACGTTTTATTACAGCACACATCGACACATTAGGCGCTATGGTTCGTGCCATTAAACCAGATGGTAGATTAAAACTAGATTTAATTGGAGGGTTTAATTTTAACGCAATTGAAGGTGAGTACTGCACAATTCACACTCAGAATAATAAAGAGTATACTGGTACGATTTTAATGCACAAAACTAGCGTTCACGTCTATAAAGATGCTGGTACAGCCAAACGTGATCAGCAAAATATGGAAGTTAGAATTGATGAAAAAGTATTTTCAAAAGAAGACACTGAAAAATTAGGGATACAAGTAGGAGATTTTATTAGTTTTGACCCGAGAACGATTATTACACCATCAGGATATATAAAATCTCGTCATCTAGATGATAAAGTCAGTGCTGCTATTTTGATTAACTTCTTAATTAATCTTAAAAAAACTGATGAAATACTTCCCTATACAACACGTTTCTTCTTTTCAAATAATGAAGAGATTGGTTATGGTGGAAACTCAAATATCGATTCTCAAGTTGTTGAATATGTTGCTGTTGATATGGGTGCTATGGGGGATGATCAACAAACAGATGAATACACTGTATCAATCTGTGTCAAAGATGCTAGTGGGCCGTATCATCTAGGTCTTCGAAATCATTTTGTTTCACTATGTAAAGAAAAAAATATTCCTTATCAATTAGATATCTATCCTTATTACGGAAGTGACGCTTCAGCTGCTATGAGGGCTGGTGCTGATGTCAAACATGGATTGATAGGAGCTGGTATCGAATCAAGTCATGCTTATGAAAGAACACATAAAGATTCCATCGAATCTACTGAACAATTGGTAACAGAATACTTGTTTAGTTCTTTATCATAATAAAAAAACAAACTCAATGAGTTTGTTTTTTTGTATAAAACGATATCGCTTGACCTTTTCTTCTTTTCGTCGTATGGTTAGTTCATAAGCTTATATTATAGTGTGGTTTATAACCATGATGAGCAGGCAATATATGGATTGCTTAAGTCCTTAGTTCCCATATTTAACTTAATAATTAGTATTTAATTATTAAGATTGCCTCAGAAGGTATAATATAGTCTTATCGTTCGTTATTGATAAGTTTGACACTCTTATCAATATCACTAGATTAATCGATTAGCTCATCACAACGATTACGTCTACATGAACTAAATAACGAACTAATTAAGATGTTATATTCTAAAGGAGGAAATTATTTATGTCAGTAGTGTTAAAAGTAGAAGAAAGAGCAACTAGACCAAGATCTATCCGCAGAAAACTTAGAGCAGAAGGACGTGTACCTGGAGCTGTAAATGGTAACGGTATTCAAAACTTATCTATCTCAGTTGATGCCCGTCAACTTGAAAAAGATATTCGTGAAAATGGATTAAATGCTGTTTATGTATTAGAGTTAGACGGTAAAAAAATTAGTACATTATTACACACTTACGAATTAGATACATTTACTAAATCATGGATTCACGTAGAATTCTTAGCAGTAGATATGTCTCAAGAAACTGAAGTTGAAGCTGAATTATCACTTGTTGGTACTCCTAAAGGGGTTAAAGCTGGTGGTGTATTAGAACAAAACTTATACAGTGTTGTTGTATCAGCTACTCCAGATAAATTACCTGAGCGTGTTGAAGTAAATATTGAAGCTTTAGAAATCGGTGATTCTCTAATCGTTTCTGATATTCCTAAACACGATGAATTCACAATTGTAACAGATTCTGAAGAACAAATTTGTGCTGTAACTGAAATGTCAGCAGCTGTTGAAGAAGACACTGATGGTGTTGCAGCAGAACCTGAATTAGTTAACGCTAAATCTGAAGAAGACTAATTATAAATCATATAAACTGGACTCTTTTGTGAGAGTTCAGTTTTTTTATACTTTAAGAGATTACTAAAATTACCAAATAACTCCTACTCTTTTGTTCTTTCTATGATAGAATACTTATGAATTACTCTTATTTTAAAAGAAAGTAGGTTTATTGTATGGTTGGTATAGATAAAATAAATTTTTACACTCCAAATACATATATTGAATTAGAAGAATTAGCAACACATCGTGGGGTAGATCCTGCTAAATTTACAATAGGCATCGGACAATCAAAAATGTCTGTTCCTCCTATTAGTCAGGATACTGTCAGTATGGCTGCTAATGCTGCCTATCCTCTACTTACGAAAAATGATTTAAATAACATAGATTTAATTGTTGTTGGTACTGAAACTGGCGTTGATGAGTCAAAATCAGTCGCTTCATTTATCCATAACTTATTAGGTATTCATCCTTTTGCAAAATCAGTTGATTTAAAACAAGCTTGTTATGGGGCGACAGCTGGATTAATGATGGCTGTTGACTTTGTTAAACTACATCCAGATAAAAAAGCTTTAGTCATTGGATCAGATATTTCAAGATATGGACTAAATAGCTCTGGCGAAGTCACACAGGGAGCTGGTGCTGTTGCAATGATTATCAGCTCTTCACCTAGTATTTTAGAAATTGAAGAAGTATCCGTTTCTATGACAAAAAGTATCTTTGACTTTTGGAGACCAAATTATTCTAAAACGGCGATTGTTGATGGAAAATTTTCAAATGAAGCGTATGTTTCTTTTTTCAGTACTCTTTGGCAAGAATATAAGAATCGTACAACTCGGTCATTTGAAGATTTTTCTGCGTTTTGTTTTCACTTACCTTATACAAAAATGGGTAAAAAAGCACTTATGCCCTTGCTTGATGCAGAATCACCTAGTAATAAAGACTTACTGTTAGAACACTACCAACTTAGTACTACCTACTCTCGTGATATTGGAAATATTTATACTGGCTCTCTTTATTTAAGCCTAATGTCTTTACTAGAATCAACTACATCATCTCTTAAAGAAAATCAACGTATTGGTTTCTTTAGTTATGGTAGTGGTGCTGTCGCTGAAATTTTTTCTGGTAAACTTGTTCCAAATTTCAAGGAATCTCTGCTAACCAAACAACATGACACATTATTAAATGATAGAATTTCTTTATCTATTGATAGCTATACAGACATGTTTAATGATGAGTTAGCCATTGATTCTGAAGGAAACCATTTATTTAAACAAGACAAAACAGATAATGGTGTTTTCTTCTTTAAAGGTGTTGAAAATCATCAGCGTTTATATGGGAAAAATAAAGAGTAAGGAGAATCTTTAGTGGACAAATCATTTGATAAATTTTATAAAAAAACACGAGATGAACGATTAGCAACTTTATTAAATGCACAGCTCTTAAGTCAAGAAGATTATTCCTTGTTTAAACAAAATACGCCCTTAGATGAGGATGTTGCTAATTCTCTAATAGAAAATCAGTTGACTCAATTTCCTATACCTTTAGGAGTAGGACTTAATTTTATCATTGATGGAAAAGAAAAAGCCATCCCCATGGTAGTTGAAGAGCCTTCTGTTATCGCTGCTTGTAGTTACGCAGCTAAAATGACCCGTCCTAATGGCTTTAAAACATCTATCACAAGTTACTTAAAACGAGGGCAAATTATTTTCACCGGTGTTGAAAATCTTGAAACTGCTCAAAAAATGCTACTATCACACTTCGAAGAAATTAAAAAAGTTGCTAATCTCTCTCACCCTTCCATCGTCAAACGCGGTGGCGGCTTACAACACATTGAATGCTCAGTATTTAAAGATGAAAATGACGAAACTTTTTTCACTGTTTATCTACTGATTGATGTTGGAAATGCTATGGGAGCGAATATTATCAACACTATATTAGAAGGCGTCACACCTTTTATTTCAGAATTAATTGATGGTGAAGCATTGATGTCTATCTTGAGTAACTATAATACTGAATCATTAGTCACTGCAACATGCTCGATTCCTTTTAATCACTTGGATAGTAAAACTGCAAGTGGAAAAGAAATTGCTCATCGGATTGTACAAGCTACTAGATACGCTAATCTTGATACGTATCGTGCCGTCACACATAACAAAGGGATTATGAATGGAATAGATTCGGTTGTTATTGCAACTGGAAATGACCCACGAGCTGTATCTGCCGCTGCGCACGCTTACGCTTGTCGTAATGGACGCTACCAGAGTATGACAGATTGGCACGTAAACGATACCTCTCTTATTGGTGAATTAACGTTACCTATGTCTATTGGTTCTGTTGGGGGGGCAATCTCTGTCTTTCCTATGGCTAAAGCTAACCTTGATATGCTAGATATCACAGATTCACAAGAACTGGCTAGAGTGATAGTATCAGTTGGTTTAGCACAGAATTTGGCTGCCCTAAAAGCATTGGTTAGTGATGGTATTCAAAAAGGACATATGAAACTACATGCTAGCTCTCTTGCTATCCAAGTTGGGGCTGTTGGGGATGAAATTGAACTAGTTACTGAAAAACTACGACTTGCTCCTCATATGAATACTAAAACAGCAAGCGATATTTTACTTAACCTAAGAAAAAATAACTAAAAAAATTCCCCCTGCCATACGTATGACAGGAGGGATTTTTATTTTATAGTAAATGATTTTCTTTTAATAATTCTTCAGCAAAGGTTCCTTCTAGTTTCTTCAATTCATATTTTTCAAATCGTCTCATTAACCATGGTACTTTAATTTCAGGTAAAGTTTTCTTATCTGTTAAGTAATAAACTGCATTTAATAGCATTCTGATATCGAATGCTGAAGCAAACACTTCTGGTACTCCTCTATCAATATCTAGTAATGTGTATACTGCTTCCATTGCTGTTCTAACAGAATATTCAGTTGTAAATACTGTATCACGTTGTGTTTCAGCAAAGTTTCCAATGAATGCTAAGTTTTTAGACCCATTTGGTACAACAAGTGGTCTATCTCCATTAGCTCTTGGCATAAAATAAGACGTGATAAATGGCATATAAGTAGGCACCACATTAACTGAATTTTTTGCCAAATCATCTATTTCATTAATTGGTACTCCAATATGGTATAACCATTCTTTTGCAATCTCTTCTCCTGTACAATCAACAATTGGTTTTTTAACAAAGTTACCCTCTTTGTTTGAGCATAGTGCATAAAACCATACAACTAACTCATCTTTAGGTTGTTTTTTAAAATGAGGTTGTCTGTTTAAAGTGTAACTTTGACGCCAATTTGAATCTTCAGAATACACAATACCACCTGTCACCACTCTACCTGAATAAGGATCTCTATGGCTTATTTTTTCAATATAAGGAGCAATTTTATCATCTAAAGTTGTGATAGTCGCAGACACAAACCAACTTTCACTTGGCAAGTTTTCACAGAATTTTTCTGGATGACCAAATTCATCACTTTGGGCTGCCAATTTTCTCCATAAGTCCCAACTACCACCTAAATCATCTTTTGATGGAATTGGTGCTGGAGTTGTTTGATTACCATATGTTGAACTTTCAGTAATTGACCCATTTGTAACAAAAACTAAATCATTTGTTGATAATTCTATTTCTTGCTCTTTTCCATCAACTAATAATTCTAATCGTTCAGCTACTTTTTGTCCGTTATTACAGTTAACAATAATGTTTTCAACTTTTGTATTGTATTGAATGGTTACTCCTTGTTTAGTTAAATAATCAACTAATGGTAATACTAATGATTCATATTGATTATATTTAGTAAATTTCAACGCACTAAAATCAGCTAATCCGCCAATATGATGAATAAATCGCATTAGATAACGACGCATTTCCATCGCTGATGCCCAATTTTCAAAAGCAAACATGGTACACCAATATTTCCAGAAATTAGATTCAAAGAAATCTTCAGAAAATACTTCATCAATTCGTTTATCTTGTAAATTGTCTTCTTTTGTCATACATAAATCAATGATTTCTTTTAAGGCTTTATCAGTTAGTAGGAACTGACCATCTGTTTTAGATTGTTCTCCTCTATTATTAATCAAACGACATTCTGATGAATTTGGATCTTCTTTATTCAACCAATAGAATTCGTCTAATACTGACGCATCTTCTACCTCCAATGAAGGGATTGAACGATATAAATCCCAAAGACATTCAAAATGACTTTCCATTTCACGTCCACCACGAATAACAAAGCCATAATGATTTTTATCAATTCCATCAAGAGAGCCACCTGGTAAAGGTAATTCTTCTAATAGTGTAATTTTATTTCCTGGTACTTGACCATCTCTTATTAAAAATGCTGCAGCAGATAAAGAAGCTAACCCTGTTCCTACTAAATAAACCGCTGATAGGTCATCTGTTCTTTTTGGTTTTTTAGCACGAGCAAACGCTTCATAATTTCCATTACTTGTATACATATATCATTACCTCCATAGAGCATATTATATTTTTGGTACGATATAAATTCTACTCTCTTCACAACTGTTTTTTAATTGTTTTTTTTCGTTTATAATACGCCAAAAACACAAAAAAACTCTATTTGTTAAATTTCTTATAAAAACAATTTGTAGGCATTATAACAATTGACAAGTAAGACACCGATTATCACAAACTGATAAATGATCGTAACTTTATCAGACGATACTCTTTTACTTAAATAAGCACCTAAAAATCCACCAATAATTCCAGCTGGGATAATATAAATCAACAAGTTTAAATCAAAGTGTGAAAAACCTGTACTAAATTGAATGGTTACGATTTTGGACAACTGAGAAAATAAAATAGTTACAATTGAGTATACTGTGGCATTTTTTATCGGAATACCAAATAACAACATTAACATAGCAACATTTAATGGTCCGCCACCTATTCCCAAAAAACTAGCAATAGCTCCTAAAAATAACCCACATATTAAAATTGGGAATACTCCTGTTAAATGCTGTCCTTTCCACTGATTTTTACTATATAAATATGAAAATATCAATGTTGCCGTAATAAGAATAATCTGTATCAGTGAAACTATCTTTTCTGATGACAAGAAACTGACTAATTTATCTAATCCTAAACTTCCAATCATCCCACCTAAAACAGATCCAAATGATAACCACAATGCAAATTTCCAGTCTATCTTAATACCATTTTGTACTTGTCGATAAGTTGACACAATTGACATACTTAAAACAGCTACTGTTGAGTAAAATGAAATACTTAAAACGTCATGAAATCCTAATGTATCAAATAAAGGTTTTATAATCACTCCCCCACCCATACCAGATATAGCGCCAATACTATTGGCAAAGATGATAATAAAAAAATAAATCCAGCCCACCATTTATTTTTCCTCCTCAAAAAAGACTACTTACTTCCCAGTCTAGTGGGAAAAAAGTAGCCTGTCTATCTTTATTTTTCTAAATAAGCCAATAAAGGTGTTAATGATTTTTCATACCCGATAAATAAGCGATTCATTGCTCGTGAGAAAGCAGTATATAATATTTTTTGATCTCGAATAGTTGTAAAATGATCTGCCGAAGCATTTAATAATAATACATTATCAAATTCTAGTCCCTTCGCTAGATTAATACTAGTGACATGAACCTGTATTTCTTCATCAAAGAATGTTTCTATCCTCTCTTTTTCATGCTCTGTTTTCACTAATACTGTCAAATTTTCACCATCTAGCTGACTTAATACATTAGCCACTACTTCTTTAATCTCTGATGACTGATTATATTTGATTAATTGCGGTGCAACTCCTTGTGGACGAATTGGGACAATCGTCGCATTTTTTGATAATGACAATTCATTAAACGCTTTAGTAATCGCGCCTGTAGAACGGTAACTCGTTAATAATTGATAGGTTGTTACCTCTTTATCATCAACTGAAAAGAGTGTTTCAATCTGTTTAAATGGTGTACTGGTGTTAAAAATAGCTTGGTTCTCGTCTCCTACCATGGTGAAGTCGCTTTTTGGAAAGAGCAATAACAAAAATTGGAGTTGTGCTGGTGTATAATCTTGTACCTCATCTACCAACACAAAACGCATATTTGGCATGGTCAATCTTTCCACGTAAAAATGCTTAATAGTTAATAATACAATCGCTTCATCCAAAGTAATTGGCGCCATTTGTCGATTATATGCACTTCCTGAAAATCCTTCAAACAATTCATTAAATAAGACCTCTTGGTTTAACCAACGATAACGATTGATTTGCTGTGTCACTTTTTTATATTTTTTTCGTAACAATTGTTCTGCATAACGTGTTAAACTTTTTTCTGAATCATCTTGAATCAGATGACCAAAATATTTTTCTTGTTGATCTTCTGTCAACGAAATGACTTGATCATGAATTTTTTTAGTACGAGATTGTTGAATGAGTCGCTGATTCCACTCACTCAATAAACGCTGTTTTACTCCTTGTATTCTATCTACATGTGGACTATTTTGTGGCGTTTCATCAAACAATTGTCTAATCTGCTCTTTTGAAATAATCGCTTTATCACGGTACATAATATCTTTAAATAAGTGATCTTGTTTAAATTCACGGTACACATTATCTTTTATATAATGGATAAATTGATCATCTCTTAAACAGGTTGTTTCTTTTGAAATCAATTCTTTTGAGATACGTTTAAAATACGTTTCTTCTGATTCAATTTGTCGCCCCATATAACTTTGAGCAAATTGTAATAACGTCATGTTTCTTGGATTTTTTTCACCAAGCGATGGCAAAACGTCAGATACATATTGTATAAACGCTTTATTAGGAGACAAAATTAGAACATCATCTGAGGTAATGGAATCTTGTAAGTTATAGAGTAAATAAGCAATTCGTTGCATAATAGCAGACGTTTTCCCACTACCTGCCACACCGTTTACTAACATATAAGGTGTATTTGTGTCACGAATAATCACATTTTGTTCTTTTTGAATGGTTGCTGTGATATCTCGCATTTTTTTGGTGTCATCTTTTGCTAAAGCTTCAAGCAATACATCATCTTGAATAGAAACCATCGTATCAAAGTACGTCAATAATTTATCTTTCTCTATCACAAACTGACGTCTTTCTTCAATCGATGTTTCAATCGTATTTCCTCTTACTTGATAAGATGATGGACCTAACTCATTATTATAAAACAGTTCTGCAATAGGAGAACGCCAATCATAAATCAAATTATCATTATTTTCATCAGAAAAACCATGCATGCCTATATAAAATGACTCTGGTTCTTCTTCATCTAAAAAATCAACTTTTATCTTCCCAAAGTAAGGTTTTTCTAACAAGCGTTCCACTTTATCTAAAGTTACTTCACCATTTCGGATTTTTATATTATATTGATCAATTTCACGATTTTTCATTTCTATTTGAGAAAAACTATCTAATTTATCTGATATGCCATCAACATTTAATTTAATATCTTCTGTAATTTTGCTCATCATACTTTGACCAGAATGTTTTGTCTCTTCTAACCAACGACTTAATGTTTGTTGAGTATGTAATAATTGTTGATAGGTCAATTTCAAATAGTTTTCTTCTTGTTGTCTCATCTGTTCAGACATATTTCTTTCATCCCTTTCACCTGGAACTTCACTATTAAAGACTAACCATATCATCATTTTTTTTGTTTAACAAGATAAAGAAATGTTACTTAATAAAAAACTGTAAGGTTCAACTAAACTAACTCTTTATTTTATATGAATTATACGTTATTCATGCTAATTCTATTTTTCAAATAGCCTTTTCTCCTTTTGCATTTTCATTCTATTTTTAGTACGATAGCCATAATAGTTAATGTAGAAAGGATTGGAGTACATGACAAAGCATAAAAAAATTATTTTACCTAAATACCAACAAGTAGCAATTGAAATTGCCGAACGAATTGATTCAAATTATTATAAAGTCGGTGATAAAGTGCATGCTCGTTCCACACTAGCAAATACTTTTGGTGTGTCTCCTGAAACAGCAAGAAAAGCTGTTAATATTTTAGTTGATGTGGGAATCATGGAAGTCAAACATGGCAGTGGTGTTATTGTTGCCTCAAAAGATAAAGCCACCTCTTTCTTATCTCAATATAAAGATGTCCAAAATATTGAAGAGATTAAACAGGATTTATTAACACATATCCAACAACAAAAGAAAGAATTGGATGAATTGACTGATTTAGCAAATTTACTTGTTTCTCAAACAAAAAAAATCAATCATGCCAACCCACTTCTTCCGTCTGAGCTACTTTTAACAAAAGAAGCAAAGTATCTCGATCAAACCATCAAAGACTTAAATCTATGGCAAGAAACATCCGCAACAGTTGTCGCTATATTACATGACCAACAGCTTCTCATCTCACCTGGACCATACGCAAAGATATCTTCTGGGGATATTTTATACTTTATTGGAGATGAGTTTTCAAAGCAACGTTTATCAAATTTTTTTTATCCATCAGAATCCTAGTTATATCAAGCCTTATTATCATTTTATTTTCAGAAAATATGATAATAAGGCTTTTTTATCTTTGACAAAGTGACCATTCTATTATAACATGATGTGGTCACTTTCGTTAGAGAGAGAATTTATATAAAGGAGTTTTATAATGACTAAAGTAAAAGTTGAAAATTTAACCAAAATATTTGGCAAAAAACAACAACAACAAGTTGCTTTACAAATGGTAAAAGAAAAAAAATCTAAAACAGATATTGTCAAAGAAACAGGGGCAACTGTTGGTGTATATGATGTTAATTTTGATGTCAAAGAAGGCGAAATATTCGTTATCATGGGGCTTTCAGGTAGTGGCAAATCTACCTTAATTCGTTTAATCAATCGAATTATTGAGCCAACATCTGGTGATATTTATATTGATGGACAAGATATTGCCAAACTTGAAAAAGAAGAATTAAGGGAAGTTCGTCGTCATAAGATGAGTATGGTTTTCCAAAACTTTGGCTTATTCCCTCATCGAACTATTTTAGAAAATACGGAATACGGCTTAGAAATTCGTGGTGTTGAAAAAGAAGAACGACAACAACGCGCCGAAAAAGCATTAGAAAATTCTGGATTACTGACATTTAAAGATCAGTATCCTGACCAATTATCTGGTGGGATGCAACAACGTGTTGGATTAGCTCGCGCCTTAGCAAATGATCCAGAAATCTTATTAATGGACGAAGCCTTTTCAGCACTTGATCCGTTAATTCGTCGTGAAATGCAAGATGAGTTAATAGAGTTGCAAGATAAAGTGAAAAAAACCATTATCTTTATCACTCATGATTTAAATGAAGCATTAAGAATTGGTGACAGAATTGCTTTAATGAAGGATGGGCAAATTATGCAAATTGGAACTGGTGAAGAAATTTTAACAAATCCAGCCAACGATTATGTCCGTGAATTCGTTGAAGATGTTGACCGCTCAAAAGTCTTAACAGCACAAAATATCATGGTACCTGCTATTACAACTAATCTTGATATCGATGGACCAAACGTTGCCTTACAACGTATGAGAAGTGAAGAAGTCAGTATGTTAGTTGCTGTTAACAAAAAGCGAGAATTACTTGGAACTATTACAGCAGATGCTGCTGCAGAAGCAAGAAAAAATAAACAACCATTACATGATGTATTGGATAAAAATATTATTACAGTAGAAAAAGATATGTTAATTAGTGATATTTTCCCTCTTATCTATGATTCGCCAACACCACTAGCTGTTGTTGACAATGAAGATAACGATCGCTTGTTAGGTGTTGTCATTCGAGGTAGCGTGATTGAAGCACTAGCTGAAACAACTGATGAAAATGAGGTGATGGATAATGAATAGTTTATTAATGAATGCTTTACCAGTAGCTGACTGGGTAGAAAATATAACAGATTGGTTTACAAATACCTTTTCAGGATTATTTTCTTTAATTGAAACTCTAGGGAAACAAATCATGGGTGGTATGACAAATTTATTAATTGCTATCCCGCCAATTGTTTTTATTCTTTTAATGACTGCTCTAGCTTTCTATATTTCTGATAAGAAAAAAGGATTAACTATTTTTACGTTCCTTGGTCTACTATTTATTTTAAATCAAGGTCTATGGGCTGATTTAATGAATACAGTGACTCTTGTCTTAATATCAAGTATTTTGTCTATTATTATTGGTGTTCCGCTTGGAATTTTAATGGCTAAAAGTGATAAAGCACAGGCCATTTTGACACCTATCTTAGACTTTATGCAAACAATGCCTGGATTTGTTTACTTGATTCCAGCTGTTGCATTCTTTGGTATTGGGATGGTTCCAGGGGTATTTGCTTCCGTTATTTTTGCCCTTCCTCCTACTGTTCGTTTTACTAACTTAGGTATTCGTCAAGTACCGGAAGAATTAGTCGAAGCTGCCGATTCATTTGGTAGTACAGGAAAACAAAAATTATTTAAACTAGAATTACCTCTAGCAAAAAGTACCATTCTAGCTGGGATAAATCAAACAACCATGTTAGCTTTATCAATGGTCGTTATTGCCTCTATGATTGGTGCACCTGGACTAGGTCGTGGCGTTTTATCTGCTTTACAAAGAGCACAAGTTGGTAATGGGTTCGTCAATGGATTAGCTTTAGTTATTTTAGCGATTATCATTGATCGTTTCACACAATACGTTAACAAACCACGTGCTAAAAAAACAAAAGCAACAAATCCTAAACAGAAAAAAATCACCATTATCGCTGCTGTTGCCGTTCTAGTAGCTGCTATTGGTTCATCTATGTTCTTATCATCAAATAAATCAACTGATAAAAAAATCAATTTAGCTTATGTTGAATGGGACTCAGAAGTGGCCTCTACTCACGTCTTAGCTGAAGTATTAAAGCGTCAAGGGTTTGATGTTGAAACGACACCATTAGATAATGCTATTATGTGGGAATCTGTCGCATCTGGAAAAGCAGATGCTAGTGCATCAGCTTGGTTACCAAGTACACATAAGGCTCAAGCTGATCAATATAAAGACAAAATTGATATTCTTGGTCCAAACTTAGAGGGAGCAAAAGTTGGTTTGGTTGTTCCTAGTTATATGGATGTTTCTTCTATTGAAGATTTATCAAATCAAGCTGATAAAACAATCACCGGTATCGAACCTGGAGCTGGTGTTGTAACAGCAGCTAATAATACCATCAATGCTTATTCTAATTTAAGTGACTGGAAAGTTGAAACATCTTCTTCTGGTGCGATGGTTGTAGCGCTTGATCAAGCAATCAAAAATAAAGAACCAATCGTTATCACAGGTTGGACACCACATTGGATGTTTTCTAAATATGATTTAAAATATTTAGACGATCCAAAAGAAGCCATGGGTAAACCTGAAGCAATTCAAACCTTTACTCGCCTTGGTCTAAAAGACGATATGCCAGACGCTTATAAAATTTTAGATAATTTTAACTGGTCTACTGAAGATATGGGTACAGTTATGCTAGCCATTAATGAAGGAGAAAGTCCTGAAGCGGCTGCTAAAGACTGGGTTGATAATAACCAAGATAAAGTAAATAGTTGGCTAAAATAGAACAAAAAAGAAACTCGTAAAAAAATGCGAGTTTCTTTTTATTTATCCTCTTTTAAAATAGTTTTTTGAGAAAATTTTGCTGCTAAAAAACTCCCCAGTAAAATCAACACAATACTTGCTATAATGATAGGTTCTGATTCAAACCATTTTTGTGTTTGGGGTAATCTATTTATCGTAGTAAAAAGAGTAATGCCCCATCCAAAGACTAGGTAACTATAATAAGGTTTATTTTTTCTTTTAATAATAAGATATGATACTACAGTCATTGCTATGACTATAACAGAGATTGATAAATATAAAGGAATAGGAATAGACAGGAAATGATTCCCTATTACGACTGAACCAATATAGCTAGCCATTAATAATAATCCCATAATAAAAACAACAATATACTCTATCATTTTTGATTGTTTTTTTACTTTAAACGTCATCTTTTCTAAATATTTAAATACACTAAACACTAATAACATACTAATTAATCCATTTAATAAAATCGTCAAACTATTTATTGAAGGATTTTTTTGTGTGAGTGTACTAAATAAAGAAAAACCTGAACTGATTCCAAATACCATATAAAATATAGATAATTTTTTACTTAAAGACACTTGTGGCATCTCTTGGAACAACTCATCTAAATAGGCTTTAGGTTCTTTGCCAAAATAATCTTCTGCTAAAACACCTGATTCTTGTGCATCAAGTAAATCATATAAGATATTTAATAAAACGGTTTCTATTACCTCATCATCCCCAAATAGCCCTTTAAACCGAGTATATAATAATATTTTTTCATAATATTCTTTATTTTCCGGAGTTAATTTATCTCTTAATTCATTATTTTTTTCAATCATTTCTTCCACTACCATTTTCTTCACTCCTTTTTAAAATTAAATTAACCACATCACTTAGATGAGTCCACTGGGTATTAAATTCATTTAAACGTTCTTCACCTTTACTCGTTACTGAATAATACTTTCGATTAGGTCCATCAGGTGAAGGTAACGTTTCTCCTTTAATCATGCCTTGTTTCTCTAATTTTTGTAACAAAGGATAGACCGTACCAGCACTTAAATCTTCAAAACCAAAATAAATTAGATGTTGCACTAACTCATATCCATATGTTTTTTCTTCAAGTAAGATGGATAATACGCAACCTTCTAGTATTCCTTTTAATAATTGAGTTTGCTTCATGTTCTCCTCCACTACTATGTAATACCTATTACTAAAGTAACTATATCACACTCAAACTACTATGTAAAACATAATAGCTAACACAAAAAAACTGATTTCATGAATGAAATCAGTTTTAACCTTATTGACGAATTAAATAATCAAATGCTCCTAATGCAGCAGTAGCACCACTTCCCATTGAAATGATGATTTGCTTATACGCACTATTCGTGCAATCTCCTGCAGCAAATATACCTGGTACATTAGTCATACCATGGTTATCAATGATAATTTCACCACGATCTGTGGTATCAATCATTTCTGGTAACCACTCCGTATTAGGCATTAATCCAATTAAAATAAAGACTCCTTTAACGTCTAAACGGTGTTCTTCTTTTGTCACCACATCTTCATATACCAGTGACTCCACACTATCAGTTCCTTCAATTGATTTCGTGGCCGCATTAGTTATTACGGTAACATTGGGTAATGAATATAACTTATCTTGTAATACTTTATCCGCTTTTAATTCCGGTAAAAACTCTAACACATAGACATGTTTTCCCATACCTGCTAAATCAATAGCCGCCTCAATACCAGAATTTCCTCCACCAATTACTGCAATATCTTTTCCAGCAAATAAAGGACCATCACAATGCGGACAATAAGCGATTCCTTTATTTTTAAATTCTTTTTCACCTGGAACATTAATATTTCGCCATCTTGCACCTGTAGAAATAATTAAAGATTTTGCTTTAAGTGTTGCTCCACTAGCTAATGATACTTCGACAAACTCATTTTTTTGAATATCAGTTGCTTGTTGGTTTTTCATGACATCCACATTATATTGATTCACATGCTCTTCTACTTGTCTCATTAATTGTGGTCCTTCAATATAAGGAGTCCCAATGACATTCTCAATACCTAATGTGTCCATCACCTGTCCACCAAATGTATCAACAACCATACCTGTACGAATTCCTTTTCTCGCTGCATAAATGGCTGCTGCACCTCCAGCAGGACCACCGCCAACAACTAAAACATCATATGGTGTCTCTTGGTTGAGTTCACTAATGTCAACACTTCCAACAATTTTTTCTAAAATGGTATCAAGTTCCATACGGCCACTTGAAAATTCTTCACCGTTTAGAAAAACTGTTGGAACTGCCATAATTTTTTTAGCATCTACTTCCTTTTGATTCATCCCACCTTCAATCATCGTATGAGAAATCAACGGATTTAATACGCTCATAATGTTTAAAGCTTGAACAACATCTGGGCAATTGTGGCATGTTAGACTCACAAATGTTTCAAATGATAATGGTTGATCTATTTTTTTGATGGTTTTAATAACAGAATCTTCTACTTTAGGTGCTCGTCCACTAACCTGTAATAAAGCTAATATAAAAGAAGAAAATTCATGTCCTAATGGAAGTCCAGCAAACACTACCCCACTTGTTTGACCAGGTCGATTGACTTCAAAACTTGGTGTTCTTTTCAGACTACTTTCTACAAGAGATAAACGGGGAGATAATTCACAAACACTAGTCAAAAACTCTCGTACTTTATTAGATGACTCACTTTCATCTAAACTAGCTTTAAACTCAATGTCTGATTCAAGTAATTCTAAATACTGTTTTAATTGTGCTTTCGTTTCATTATCTAACATGTTTTTCTCCTTATATTTTTCCGACTAAATCAAAACTTGGTTTCAATGTTTCTCCATTTTCTTTCCATTTAGCAGGACATACTTCCCCTGGATTTTCTCTAACATATTGTGCTGCACGAATTTTATCTACTAAAATACTTGCTTCACGACCAATACCATCTGCATTAATCTCAATTGTTTGAACAACTCCATCTGGATCAATGATAAATGTTCCGCGTTGAGCTGCCCCTGCTTCTTCGTCCAACACATCAAACTGACGTGAAATGACATGTGATGGGTCACCAATCATGATATACTCAATTTTACCAATTGCATCAGAGGTATCATGCCATGCTTTGTGTGTAAAATGTGTGTCTGTTGAACAAGAATAGACTTCTACTCCCAAACTTTTTAGCGTTGCATATTGCTCTTGTAAATCTTCTAATTCTGTCGGGCAAACAAATGTAAAATCAGCTGGATAAAAACATAAAATACTCCATTGTCCTTTAAAATCTTCATTAGAGACAGTGATAAATTCTCCTTTATGGTAAGCCTGTGCTTTAAACTCTTCAATTTCTTTTCCAATTAATGACATAATAATAATCCTCCATTTAATTTATGATTCTAGTTTAACTAAAACCTTATTTATAATTATTATAATTTAATAGCTTATTTAAGTCAAATCTAATATAAATAACTTAAACTTGTGTTTAAATAACACATATCACACATTAATATGATGTTAAGTCATTTTTATTAATAGTTAATCTTCAGTGACAGCAACGTCTTTTTTAGTTAGAATAACTATTAGTAAACCCTATAACAAGATAATAAAGAGGTGTTAAGCATTGTTTTCAACCATCACACTCGCACTAGATGGTATTATAACGGATACCACATATCTTCACTATGAAAGTTTTTTACATGCTTTCGATTTTTTTGACTACACTTTACCTAATAACTTATCATTTCAAGAACAAATGACTTTTAGAAAAAATGATTGGTTAGATGCTATTGATCATTTAAGCAACTCTCAAAAAAATGATATCATCCAAAAGAAAAATGAATATTACTTAGTTGGAATAAATGACCTTACTGATGATGATCTTTACCCAGGAATAAAAGAATTATTTAATGAAGCAGAGTATTTATCCATCATCATAAACTGCTATTCAAACAATCCTCTTGCAAAAGATGTATTAAAAAATCTTGGTTTAAATCCAACTACCCATATTATGAATTTCGATGATTTAAATAATCAATCTAGTGATATAATAGTAATAGACAATGAAACCGATTTAACGAATCAGTCTTCTTTATTATTTTTTTTAACACAAGATGATACTAAATATCAAGGAATACAATATGTTCAAAATACTGAAGAATTGACCATGGCTTATTTTAAAAAAATTTGGGAGGAACAGATATGAAGTATACTATTACACATGATACAGTGACTGATATCCACTATATTACCGTATCATCAACAGAACACACCGTTACATTTGTTGATTTTGGGGCGCGAATTCAAGAGTGGATTATCCCTGATAAACACGGAAAAAAAGAAAACATCTTACTATCACCTGACACCCCACTCGAAATATTAAATGATACAGCTCAATTTGGAGCGCTTGTGGGACCGGTTGCTGGTCGTATAAAAAATGGGCAATGGAACAATAGGCAATTCGAAAAAAATAATGGTAATCATCATTTACATGGTGGAAGCAATGGTTGGTGGCATCAATTTTGGTTGTTTGATGTTGAAGTAGCAAAAGATTCAATCACTGTTCATTTTATGTTAAAGGATACCTTAACTGACTACCCTGGACCAATTTATGTCAAAAATTCTTATAAAGTAACCAATGATTCGATTGACATGACCACAAGTGTTCATGCCGATAGTGACACCATTGTCAATCCGACAAATCACATTTATTTTAATTTAAACGGGCAAGCAAAACAAAGTATCGCCAATCACATGCTACAAATTCACTCAGATACCCTACTAGAAACTGACAACGAAAATATTCCAACAGGTGTTTTACTAGATGTTGATGGCACTGGATATGATTTTAGAACGCCACGCTTATTAAGTGACTCTTTAAAAGACCTCTCACAAGGAATTGATGATGCCTTTTTATTGCAAGATATCCAACCGCAAATGACATTAAGTGAGCCAAGTACTGGAAGACAAATTAGCATCTCTTCTAATCGTCAAGCTGCAGTTATTTTTTCTACGACAGGTTTTGAAATGGATCAATCTGTTTCTGGTGAGAAAATGCGTTCAGAATTGGGCATTGCAATAGAAACACAGGAACTTCCAGATATTGTCAATCATCCAAATTTAGGAAGTATTGACTTAGAGAAACATCAAGTAAAAACATGGAAAACAACGTATACTTTTTCTATTATGTAAAAAAATCCCACACAAAGTGGGATTTTTTATATGGTATTTAAATAATTTATCGCAGCACCAATTAGATTAGCGTCGTTTTTAAATTGACATGCTGTGATTTGTGGCATAATACTTGGCAAGTGAACACTTGTTAATTTATGATATAAACGCTTTTCTAATTCGGTAATCACTTCTGTACGCTCAGAAATACCTCCACCAATAATAATCATCTCTGGATCAATTGCCACTTGCAAATCATAAAGTATTTGTGCAATATTTTCATACATCGTATCCAGCAAAGTCAAGACAAGTTCGTCCCCTTTATTTGCTAACTCAAATAATTTCTGCCCATCTACTTTTTTTCCAGTTTGATGATAATAAGCATCTGCAACTCGAACAATCGTCCCTGTCTCACTTAATATCTTATCAGTATGATTTTTCATTAAGCCAAATTCTCCACCGAATAAATGAGCCCCTTTATACAATGCCCCATTGATAAACACAGCCCCTCCTACACCTGTCCCTAACACAACAAATAAAGCATTTTTCCTATCTTTCCCTACTCCTAGATTCATTTCTGCAATCCCTGCACAATTGGCATCATTTTCAATTCTAACTGGGAGATTAAACGCTTGTTCAAACATATCAAAAATAGGACAATTATGTAAATACCTCACTGCACTAATTCCTTCAATTTCTCTGGTACTAACATTGACAACTCCTGGAGCACTAATAGCCACCCCCTCTATATCAACTGGGTAATGATTGATTACTTGTTTCATTTCTTCAACTAAGTCATCTAATGTTTTTGGCGTTGAAAACTTAGATTGGGTAGATAACTGATTATCTTTCCATAAACCACATTTTACTGCCGTCCCTCCAATATCAAATACTGCCAAATTTGTCATATTTCCACCTCAAAATCCATTATTTTTTACTACCTCTTTAAACCATAACCCGCTTTTTTTCAGTGAACGCTGATAATTATTTTCTAAATCAACACGATAAAAACCATATCGATTTTTATACCCATTTAACCATGACCAACAATCCACAAAAGTCCATGTATGGTAGCCAAAACAATTACTTCCTTCTTCAATTCCTTGATGTAAATAGTCTAAATGTTCTTTCATAAACTCAATTCGGTAATCATCTATTATCATGCCAGAATCATCCATAAAACGCTCTTCATTTGCGACTCCCATCCCATTTTCTGATACATACCAAGGAATATTACCATAGTCATCTTTCATCATCATGGCCACATCATACATCGCTTCTGGATAAATTTCCCATCCACGATAAGGATTAATCCTCTTGTCAGGCCAATCATATGACTCATAAAAATCCGTCGGAAAAATCGCTGGATAGCGAATTTCTCTAGGTGCTTGAACTCTCATTGGTTGGTAATAATTTATCCCGATAAAATCAACAAGGTAATGAGATATAACCTCTTTATCATCTGGTAAACTATCTGGAGTTAAATCATTTTCTAATAATAAGTCACTTAATTCAACTGGAATAGTTCCTAATACGCATGGATCTAAAAAACTTTTTATTATCAATAAATCCGCTTTTCTTTTTGCTTCTTGATCTTGTGTTTCATCACTTTTGGCGTACGTTGGTGTCACGTTTAATATAATGCCAATTCTACCATCATTTTGACTATCACGAAATGCTTTGACTGCATAAACATGTGCCATCAGTGTATGAAAGCCCACCTGAATTGCTTTTTTAAAATCAACAATAGCTGGGTAGTGATAACCATATAGATACCCACATTCGATATGAACAAGTGGTTCATTGAATGTTACCCAATCACTCACCAAATCACCAAATAACTCAAAGGCTGTTTTAGCATAAAAATGAAATGCTTCGACTGATTCCCTTGTCTCCCAACCGCCTTTTTCCATCAACCACCAAGGCATATCAAAATGAAACAAATTAACGATTGGATGAATTCCTTCATCTAACATGGTTTGAAAGTAATCTCGATAAAACATCACAGCTTCTTGATTAATCTTTTTCCCATCTGGTAACAACCTTGCCCATGAAATAGAGGTACGATAAGAATTTAATCCAATCTCTTTCATTCGTTTAATATCATTAATGTATTCCTCATACACATTAGACGTGTTTTCTGGTCCTTCATTTGCATGAAATTTCTCAGGATTTAACTCAAACCATTTATCCCACGTTGTCGCGCTTTTCCCATTACCTAATGAATGCCCTTCTGTTTGCGGTGCTGATGCTGCTGATCCCCATAAAAAATTAGCTGGAAATTTTAACACGATACCCACTCCTTATTTCATTGTCTTTACTATCTATTATAAAATAAGATATATCTTTTATAAAGAAAAACATTTAAAAAAAATATTTGATATATCATTAAATATTGTGAATATTTTTATAAACAAAAGAATGAACAGACTGTTTAACACATGTTCATTCTAGTTACATATCCTAACAGATATCACACATAACACTTGATATTTTATGCACATAACACTTCAAAAACACCTCTTTTTCTATTTTAATATTCACAAGCATAATGATATACATTGGTTTTCCTTTCTGTTATATTTTGCACATGTCACAAATATATTTATTTGTGATAAATCATACATGTAAGGGTGAATACAATGAAAGTTGTCGTAGTAGGATGTACTCATGCAGGGACATCAGCTGTAAAAAGTATTTTAAAAAATGAGCCAGGAGCAGACGTCGTTGTTTATGAACGAAATGATAATGTCTCTTTCTTATCTTGTGGGATTGCTCTTTACGTTGGTGGCGTTGTAAAGAATGCACAAGATTTATTCTACTCAAATCCTGAGGAACTAACTTCTCTAGGTGCTACAGTACATATGGAGCATAACGTGACATCCATAGATACTGAATTAAAACAAGTAACTGCAGTTAATTTAAAAACAAATGAAACGACCGTCACATCATATGATAAATTAGTTATGACAACTGGTTCATGGCCAATCATTCCACCTATCACTGGAATTGACGCACATAATATTTTATTGTGTAAAAATTACAATCAAGCTAATCAAATTATTGAGTCTGCCAAAGACGCGAAAAAAATAGTCGTTGTTGGTGGTGGTTATATTGGGATTGAGCTTGTTGAAGCTTTTGTTGAATCAGGAAAAGATGTGACATTAATTGATGGGTTGGATCGAATATTAAATAAATATCTAGATAAACCTTTTACAGATAAATTAGAACAAGAGCTTGTCAACCAAGGAGTTACACTTGCTTTAGGTGAGAATGTTGCTCGTTTTGAAGCAGATGACGATTCTAATGTGAAAAAAGTACATACTAAATCTCAATCATTTGATGCGGATATGGTGATTCTTTGTGTTGGATTTAAACCTTCAACAGAATTATTAGGTGACTCTGTCGATAAATTACCAAATGGTGCTATTATTGTCGATGAATACATGCAAACAAGTCATCCTGATATTTTCGCTGCCGGTGATAGTGCAATTGTTCACTATAACCCAACAAAAACAGATAACTACATTCCACTTGCAACAAATGCTGTTAGACAAGGGTTATTAGTTGGAAAAAACATTAGCAAACCGACTCTTGCTTATCGTGGTACACAAGGTACTTCTGGTTTGTATTTATTTGGTTGGAAAATTGGTTCGACAGGTTTAACAATTGAAAATGCTAAAGCTCAAGGGTTAAATGCGGACATGGTTTATTTAGAAGATAATTATCGTCCAGAATTCATGCCAACAACTGAAAAAGTGATGATGCAACTTATTTTCGATAAAGAGACAAAACGTATTTTAGGTGGACAATTAATGTCGAAATATGACATTACTCAATCAGCTAATACTCTATCTTTAGCTGTTCAAAATAATATGACTGTTGAAGATTTAGCTTTATCTGATTTCTTTTTCCAACCTCACTTTGATAGACCTTGGAACTACTTAAATTTACTAGCACAAGCTGCAATGGATTAATTTCCTACTATTATATATAAAATAAAAATAACCCTTAAATCATATTAGATGATTTAAGGGTTATTTTTTAGATTTCTTCAGAAAACGAAATCCGATCATGAACTTTCATAAAATTAGGTCGAGAAAAATGCAATTCATCATAGACAGCAATTTTTTCGCTAGCTTCTAACATTAAGATAGCAATTTCTCTGGTAAATGTTTCTAATGTTGTAATATCAAATGGTGTATAAGACAATAAAAATTCTTTTTCTAAATGAGATAATTTTGATTTTTCTCCCTCATAATGTCTCCAATCATCTGAGTCATTTGGTTTTGCCCCTTTTGATAGATACCACATAGAGACCAAATGTTGTTTAATAGATAAGATGATTGACTCGATTTGATTTCTTTCATTACGTCGCCAAGCTCGGTATAAATTAAAATAGTCTGCATAATACTGGTTTAATACATTATCAAATACTTCTTGCGTTACTACATAATTCATTTCTTTAGATAAATTATGTAAATCTGCTAATGTTCCATCATCTTTAATAATCTCAATATGCTTATATTGAATACTTGGTTCCAACATCTCTAAAGTATAAACCATTAAGTCTAGTTTAATGAATGTTGCATAATGAATAATAGAATGATTGTAATCAAATAATTCCACAAATAAAAAATCCCCAATAGCGCTAATAATATCGCGTTGCTTTTCTTCAAGTAATATTCCCGGTTTTAAAATAATTCGAGCGTTAATATCTGAGTAATAGTCCTCTGTCTTATCACCTATCGATCCGCCAAAGTAAGCTCCAATAATATCATTGTCTTCTTTTACTAATCTTGCAAATCTATTTTTTAATTTATCACGTTCAATCGGTAAATTAGAATCTACTAGCATAATAAACAATCCCCCTTAAATATCTATTACCTACAGTATATTCAAAAAAAACCGGTTTTACAAAAGATTTTATAGAAAAAAAGGTTTTTTTTCTATTTTTTTATTTATTCGATGGTTTTTTTAAAAGACAATCATGTAACATCGCTTTTTTCGTTAGTAACATCTGTAATATTCACTTGTTCATTTTACTAATTAATAATGAAAAAAAGTAAAAAATCAAATAAATTTATGTTTGTTATAGATAATTTATCACCTATATTATTAAACTTAACCAAATTATTATGTTAAATAAACTGAATAAAACGCCCTTCATCTATGATAACCAATTACGAACATTTAAATATTTCTATGTGTCAAAAATTGTAATATTCCACTTTGTTTTGTTACCAAATTAAACCTATTCTTTCACCTAAGAAATATTATTCGATGGTAAAGTATATCTTGTCGTTGGATATCAACGAAATAAAACAAACATTTAAAAGGAGATTTTTAAATTTATGAAATCACTAAAAACACTTATATTAGGTAGCACATTCGCATTAGGATTATTATTCAGTACAACAGTACTTGCTGACTCTGTATACACAGTAAAATCAGGAGATACTCTTTCTTCTATCTCTGTTGAATTTTTCGGATCAAATAATAATGTAGAAAAAATTGCTAAAGATAATGATATTAAAAACATCCACATGATCTTTCCAGGACAGGAATTAAAGATTATTACGGATGGAAAAACAACAACAGCACCTGTTGAAACCACGACTGTTGCAGCAAGTGAACCTGTACAAGAAACTAAACAAGAAGTTGCAGCTCCTTCAGCTCCAGCAACAACATCAAGTGCTAAAGAATGGATTGCTCAAAGAGAATCTGGTGGCGATTATAACGCAACAAACGGTTACCATATCGGACGCTATCAATTAGACCCAAGTTACTTAAACGGTGACTACTCTCCAGCAAATCAAGAAAAAGTAGCAGATGAATATGTAGCTGGTCGTTATGGTTCATGGGAAAATGCTCAAGCATTTTGGATGAACAACGGTTGGTACTAAGAAATAGTCTCTAATATCACTTTAAAATAATAGTTAAAGAAGCATGAAACCAAAGTTAAGTAGCTTTGGTTTCATGCTTTTTATTTTTGTTTAGGTTTAAATCGCTTTAAACGTAGAGCATTTAATAATACGGATACAGAGCTAAAACTCATTGCTGCTCCAGCAATCATTGGATTAAGTAATGGACCACCAAATATATGTAAAATTCCCATGGCTACTGGAATACCTAATATATTATAGCCAAATGCCCAAAATAGATTTTCTTTAATATTTCTCATGGTTGCATCAGATAATTCTATCGCTGTTGCAACAGTTTTTAAATCTTCATTCATTAAAACAATATCTGCTGATTCAATGGCAACGTCTGTTCCATTACCAATGGCTAACCCTATATCTGCTTGTGCTAAAGCAGGTGCATCATTAATACCATCACCTACCATTCCAACTTTCTTACCTTTTTGTTGTAGATTTTCAACTTGTTTCGCTTTATCTTCAGGCAATACCTCACTAATAACAGTATCAATTCCCACTTGTTTTGCTATCGCATGAGCTGTCAATTCATTATCCCCTGTTAACATGACGACTTGTTTTCCCAATTTTTTTAATGTACTCACAGCCTTAACACTGCTTTCTTTTATTGGATCGGCTACAGCAATAATCCCAATAATATGTTGCTCATTCGCTACATACATAGGGGTTTTCCCTTGTGTCGCTAACTCATTAACGATGTCATTTTTTTCGTCTAATGAAATGGATTGTGCTAACATCAATCGTTTGTTTCCAATATAATAAATCTGATTATTAACACTTATCTTTATTCCTTTGCCTGGTACTGCTAAAAAATCATCAATTGTTATAAACTCTAAATGTTGTTCTTTGGCTTTTTCAACAATTGCTACTCCCAAAGGATGTTCTGAATGAGTTTCTGCTGAGGCTACAAGAATTAGCAACTCCTCTTGACTCAATTGATTAAATACTAATACATCTGTCACAATGGGTTTGCCTTGCGTGATTGTTCCTGTCTTATCAAATACAATTGTATCAAGCTGATGAGCTGTTTCTAATGCCTCACCACTTTTAATTAGGATGCCATTTTCAGCTCCCTTACCTGTTCCTACCATAATAGCTGTTGGTGTTGCTAATCCCAGTGCACATGGACATGCAATAACTAAAACGGAAATCGTAATGGTTAAAGCAAATATCCAGGTTTCCTGTCCTAAAAAATACCACAACAAACCTGAAATAATGGCTAGTCCAATGACAATCGGAACAAAGACGCCTGAAACTTTATCAGCTAACTGTGCGATAGGTGCTTTAGATCCTTGTGCTTCTTCAACCAATTTAATTATCTGTGATAATGTTGTATCTTTTCCTACCTTGGTTGCTTTAAATTTAAAACTTCCAGTCTTATTTATACTAGCACTCACCACATTATCTCCTGATTTTTTTTCTACAGGAATACTTTCTCCGGTAATCATTGATTCGTCAACTGAACTGTTACCAAAAATTATCACCCCATCTACTGGAATTTTTTCACCTGGTCTAACCATCACGATATCATCTAAAACAACTTCTTCAACTGGAATGGTTTGTTCTACTCCACCACGAATGACGGACGCAGTTTTTGGTGCAAGGTTAATCAAGGTTTTAATCGCTTCTGATGTTTTTCCTTTTGATACTGCTTCAAAATATTTTCCTAATGTAATCAATGTTAAAATAGTCGCAGCTGATTCATAATAAAGATTCATAGCAAAGCTTGTATCTCCCCTAAACACTTGAATGGTTCCATATAAACTATAAATAGTTGCCGCACTCGTTCCTAATGCCACTAACGAATCCATATTAGGATGTCTTTTGACAAGTGCTTTAAACCCGACTGCAAAAAATGGCCACCCTATTGCTATCACTGGAATAGCCAATATAAGTTGAGTAAGAGCAAAAATTTTTGGAGAATGCATTGGGTTGATGACTGATGGCAAAGGTAAGCCTATCATATGCCCCATTGATAGATACAATAACGGAACCGTAAAAATAGCAGAAGAAACAAATCGGTTCCACATAATTTTGATATGTTTTTCTTTATTATCTTCTTTAGTCATTTTTTCTTCGGTGTTTATCTGTTTATCAATCGCTTTATATCCTGCGTCCTCTACTGATTGAGTAATAACTAATTTCGTCACAACATCAGGATTATATGATACACTCATTTCTTCTGTCGCCAAATTAACGGATACTTCTTTAACACCGTCTAATTTTCCGACAACTTTTTCAACCGTACTAGAACAGGAGGCGCAACTCATTCCTTCTACCTCAAATTGTTCTGTAATAATCTGTTCCCTCACCTCATATCCAGCATCACTTATCGCTTTTGTAATATCTTCTTCAGTCAACATAGTTGTGTCATAGGTCACATCTAATTTCTCTGTGGCTAAATTAACACTTGCTTTGTCAACCCCACTTAATTTTGAGACAACCTTTTCAACCGTACTAGAACAGGAGGCACAACTCATTCCTTCTACTGGTAAAATAATTCTTTTTTCCATTTTCCCACCTCATTTATGACAATGACATTGACCAACAACACAATTACAGTCAACTGTTTTCGGAGCATTTACCTTTTTTTCTTCTAATAAATGAATTAACTGATCGATATCATTTTGAGAAAATTCTTCTTTTTCAATCAATTGATACAAGGCTTGCCCCTTCTTTTTATGACAAATTTTATTTAAATCATCTAATAATATATAATTTACAGCTAATTCTTCCTCTACAAGTGCCTGATAAATAAACTGTTTTCCTTGTTTTTCAGTTGATAAAAAATTTTTTTCAACTAATCTTGCTAATAGCGTCTTAACTGTCGACATACTCCAAGCCATTTTTTCACTCAGTATCTCCAATACTTGTCGACTCGTTACAAAATCATTTGCCCAAATAACTTTCATTATCTCCCACTCGGCTTGAGTAATAGAAAATGATTTCTCTTTTTGCACCATGACGTAACACCTCTTTACTAAATGATAAACTTACTATAACTTTTACGTCTACATTTGTCAACGATTAACATTAAAAAAAGAATAGCTTTTAATTAGCTACTCTTTTAATCGTTTATTTTCATAATTTGAAGATAGAATATCTAAATTTATTTTGACAATAACAGTGGTTCCTTCTCCTAATTCACTTACTAATTTAACACGCCCACCAAGTATTTCTGCATAATGTTTGACAAGCGACAATCCTAGTCCAGATCCTCCACTATTTCGTTGTCTTGAATGACTCACACGATAAAATCTTTCAAATATTCGTTTTTGATCTTCTTCAGAAATACCAATACCTGTGTCTTCAACTTTTAACGTTAACTCATTATTCTGTTGTGTTAAATAAATAAATATTTTGCTATGCTCTTCAGAGTATTCAATAGCATTTTCTAACAAATTCTTAACAATAATTTGAAATGAATCATTAGGAATAACTAAATCTTCTTCTACTGCACTTTCAAAAATAACAGATATATCTTTGTCAAAAGCTTTATATCGATAACGATCAATTTCATCCTCTATAACTAACTTAGGATGGACAACAAAAGAATCCATAATGTAAATATCTTTTTCCGTTTTTAGTAGCATCATGATTGTTTGAATTAAACTCATCAACCGTTGTGCTTCACGTTCGATAATGGTCAAAAATTCTTTACTAGCTTCTGGATCGTCTTTTGCTCCTGCTAGCAATGTTTCAGAAAAACCAATAATGGATGTTGTTGGCGTTTTTAACTCATGTGATATATTACTAATAAAATCCTCATGTACTCGTTCAATTTGTCGGACTTCCGTAACATCATAAATAATCCCAACGTATTCATTATTGTCTATTGATAATTGTCGAATAACAATTTTTAAATCTTGCGTTCTTGGTTTTTCTATACGAATTTCCCCTTGAACTGCTTCTTTTGTCTCAACAGCCTGGTTAATTAATTCAGTCAATCTAGGTTCTGTAAACCATTCATCATATGGAGAAATCGTCCATTTTTTCTGGAACATTTCTTCTATTGTTTGATTGGCTAATGTTATCTCCAATCGATCATTCAAAATAAAAATACCGATATCTAAGTTCTCAAATAAAAAATGCAATGTCTCTTCATTTTTTAACTGCTTATAATACAGTAAATTCGTTTCTTCCATTAATTCATACACCGTTTGATAGAGTTCACGCCATTCCCCAGGCGCATCTATAACCTTTTGTTTTTTCTCAGGATTTTGAATTGCTTGTCTTAAAATTGGCAACATAAATTGAATTGGCTTCTTTGACTGACGATGGATGTAATATCCCATAATGAGGATTGCGACAAATAATAACACCATGATTGTAATCACAATTCGCTGAAAGTTCTCAACATATTGTGAAATACCTTGATACGTTTCTGATAGACGAATAACCCCTATTAACTGATTATCTTGGTACACTGATTTAGCAACATAAATTAACTTCTCATCAACTGTTTGACTGTCCCTAATAGAAACTCCCTCAGTTTTTCCTTCTTCTAATACCTGTTTGACTTCCGGTCGATTTTTTCTTGAACCTTTTGCCAATGACTCTTTAGATGAATCATATAAAATCATTCCTGATTCATCTAAAACGGTTAGTCGTTCATGTTCTCCAACACTTCTATCAAGTTTTTCTTCATCCAATACTAATCCATTGTCTTGCACAACAAAAGGTATTAGTAAATCAATCTCCTTTGATAGTTGTTTTGTTTGTTGATCAATGACATCTTTCTTAAAAAAATAGGTGGTATAATACCCACCTATTAATACTAATATAATGATTATCACAACAAGCCAAACAGGATTAACTATTTTTTGTAACTTTTTCATTCCTCTGGCTCCTGAAATTTATACCCAAACCCTCTTACTGTTTTAATGTATTTAGGATTTTTGGCGTCATCTTCTATCTTTTCTCTTAAATGGCTAACATGGATGTCAACTGTTCGAGATAAATGATACATATCATCTTTCCAAATGGATAGCATTAACTCATCACGTCCGATAATGCGATTTTGCCGTTCCATAAAATAGATAAGTAATTCAAATTCTTTTTTCGTTAAGGTAATCTCAGTTCCACGTTTTAACACTTTATAGTCTTTTGGATAAGCAATTAGCTCTCCGACACTCAATTGATCGTTATCCATACTTGTTCCTGAATCACCTGATTGATTGTCTAAGCGTCTTTCTACTGCTCTAAGTCGAGCGATAAGTTCTCTTGGACTAAATGGTTTAGTCACATAATCATCTGCCCCAATTTCCAAGCCAATAATTTTATCAATCGTTTCATCTTTAGCAGTCAACATAATAATGGGTGTGCTAATTTTTTCTTTACGCAATTTTTTTGTGACATCAAATCCATTGATTTTGGGTAACATTAAGTCCAAAATAATGAAACTGTATTGATTAGACATAGCATAATCAATAGCAGCTTCACCATCATGAACCACATCAACTTCGAAGTTCTCTTTTTCCAAGTTATATTTTAAAAGTGTTGTAATGGATTGTTCATCATCAACCACTAAAATTCGCTTCATAATTGCTAAACGTCCCTTCCATATCCTGTTTAGTTTGTTCCATTATACCATAGTTAATATAAATAGATGAATACAGGATAACAATGGGTATGGAGTCAATTATTTGATATTTCCGTCTAAATCGCGTTCCACTTTCATATCAGAAATAGCAATATAACCTAATTCATTGACAACATTTTTTTGTACGTCGTCTGATTTCATGTAGTCAAGGAATGCTGTCACATCAGAACTTGCATCTTTTTGTGTATACATATGTTCATATGCCCAAATTTTCCATGAATTATCTAACACATTTTCATCCTTAGGTTCAACGTCATCAATAGATAAACCTAAAATACTTTCATCGATGTAAGAAAAGGCTAAGTAGCTAATAGCTCCTGGTGTTTCAGAAACAATTTTTCTAACTGTACCTGAAGAATCTTGCTCTTGTCCTTTAGCTGCTTCAGCGCCACCAATACCCCATTTTTCAAAAGTAGCACGAGTTCCACTTCCAGCTGCACGGTTAATTAGTTCGATTTTTTGGTCTTTTCCTCCAACTTCTTTCCAGTTTGTTACTTTACCAGTAAAGATATCTTTTAATTGTTCAGATGTAATGTTTGTAACACCGACTTCTTTGTTAACAACTGGTGCCACACCTACAACAGCAATTTTATGATCTTCAATTTTAGAAGCATCAATGCCATCTTTTTCTTCTGCATAAACATCTGAGTTACCAATATCGACAGCTCCTGTTGATACTTGTGTTAACCCTGTTCCACTACCGCCACCTTGAACCGTGATCGTATAATTTGGATTATCTGTCATATAAATTTCTGCTACTTTCTCAACTAATGGCTGTAATGCTGTTGAACCAACTGATGTAATATCTACTTTTTCAGTTGATTTTGCTTTTTCAGAACCACTTGTCCCACTATTGCTACTTTCAGTTGACCCATTACCTCCACATCCTACTAATGTAAATAATGCCCCTACTGTAATTGCAGATAATAATTTCTTTTTCATTGTTTTCAAAACTCCTTAAAAGTTATTTGTTTGTTTGATTTATTTATTACACACAGAGTGTATCAAGTTTTTGTAAACTTTATAGTCTTGATTTTGTAAAATAAAGGTAAATTATTCAAAATACAGTTTATTTTTATCTTTTCTTCAAAAAAATGTAAACTTTATGACAGTTATGCGTCAATTGAAACAAATATATCAAAAAAAGAGAGCAGATTTCTCTACTCTCTTTTACCTATTTAGTCGTTTTTAATTTTAATTCTGGTTCGCCATCACCTTCGACAGCTTCTTTAGTAATAATTACTTTTTCTACATCTTCTCTTGTTGGTATTTCATACATAATGCCCATCATGACATGTTCAATAATTGAACGAAGTCCACGAGCCCCTGTATCACGCTCAATCGCTTGATTCGCAATTGCTTCTAATGCTCCAGGTGTGAATTCTAACTCAACATCATCCAGTGACAATAATTTTTTATATTGTTTTACTAATGCATTTTTAGGTTCCGTTAAAATTCTTACCAAATCTTCTTGGGTTAATTTTTCAAGTGATGCTGTCACTGGCAATCGACCAATAAATTCAGGAATCAACCCAAATTTTAATAAATCTTCTGGGATGATTTGTGACATGATACTTTTTTCTTCATCACGTTGTTTTTTGTTCGTTGAACCAAACCCAATCACTTTTTCACCTAGACGTTCTTTAACGATTGTTTCAATGCCATCAAACGCGCCACCTACGATGAATAAAATTTCAGATGTGTCAATCTGAATCAATTCTTGTTGAGGGTGCTTACGTCCTCCTTGAGGTGGAACACTCGCCACAGTTCCTTCTAATATTTTAAGAAGAGCCTGTTGAACCCCTTCACCCGAAACATCACGTGTAATGGAGACATTTTCGCTTTTTCTTGCAATTTTATCAATTTCATCAATGTAAATAATTCCTCGTTGAGCTTTCTCAACATTAAAATCAGCTGCTTGTAATAATTTCAAGAGAATATTTTCAACATCTTCTCCCACATACCCTGCTTCTGTTAAGCTTGTCGCATCTGCAATAGCAAATGGAACATTTAATGTTCTAGCAAGTGTTTGAGCTAAAAATGTTTTACCTGATCCTGTTGGTCCTATCAAACAGATGTTACTCTTTTGAAGTTCCACATCATCGGATTCTTCATTTTCTTCATCAATTGCCATTTGTTGCACACGTTTATAGTGATTATAAACCGCAACAGACAATACGATTTTTGCTCTTTCTTGTCCTATGACATATTCATTTAATACATCTAAAATTTCTTTTGGTTTTAATACATTGATTAAATCAGATACCATCTCATCTTGCATCTCTTCATCAATGATTTCTTTACATAAATCGATACATTCGTTACAGATATATACTCCAGGTCCTGCGACTAATTTTTTCACCTCATCTTGTGATTTTCCACAAAACGAACAGCGAACTTCATTATTTTCACCTGTATTGTCGTACATGTTTTCCCTCCTAATTGAAAAAAGACCTACAAGGCCTATTTCACCAAAAGTCTAATCATCTTGTTTATAATAACATACTCTACTAGACAATGCATTAAAAAAGAAAACAAAAGACAAGGCTATATCACCTTGTCTTCTTGGACTTTCTTATGCTTCTTCTTTAACAGTTTTGATGATTGCATCAACTGCACGTTTCATTTTAATATCATGAGTTAACATGTCATCTGATAAAGCACTTCTTACAGCTGCTGCTTCCATGTTATATTGAGCTGCTAAGTCATCAATTTCCGCTTGGATATCTTCGTCTGTTACTTCGAAGTTTTCCGCTTCAACAATCGCTTCAATCACTAAGTTAGTTTTAACACGAGTTTCAGCTTCGCCTTCAAATTGTTTATGTAAATCTTCTTCAGTTGTTCCACTGATTTGGTAGTATAATTCAGGTGAAATTCCTTGGTTTTGCATGTTTGATAAGAATTCATTCATACCACGGTGAACTTCATCATGAACCATTACTTCTGGTAATTCAACGATTTCAGCATTTTCAACTGCTTGAGAAATAGCTGCTTCTTCAATAGCTGCTTCAGCTGCTGCTTCTTTAGATGCTA
The DNA here is from genome assembly GCF_003950315.1 of Vagococcus bubulae. Lineage (GTDB taxonomy): Bacteria > Bacillota > Bacilli > Lactobacillales > Vagococcaceae > Vagococcus > Vagococcus bubulae. The sequence continues at coordinate 119,381 of NZ_NGJT01000002.1, read as the reverse complement.
CTAATTCTTCTTTAATTTTTTCTTTTAACTCTGCTAATGTTTCTACTTCATCATCCACATCTTTAGCAAATTCATCATCTAATTCAGGTAATTCTTTTGATTTTACTTCGTGAACTGTCACTTTAAAGATAGCATCTTGACCAGCTAAGTCTTCTGCTTGATAGTTTTCTGGGAAAGTTACTTTAACTTCCACATCATCTCCAGCTTTTGCTCCAACTAATTGTTCCTCAAATCCAGGTACAAATGAATTAGATCCTAATTCTAAAGAATAGTTTTCTGCTTTTCCACCTTCAAAATTAATGCTGTCGATAAATCCTTCAAAATCAATCACAACTGTATCGCCATTTTCAGCTGCTTCTTCTTTAAGAACTAATTCTGCTTGAGATTGTTGTTTTTGAGCTAAGCTTTCTTCAACATCTTCATCTGTTACTGTACGATCTTGTTTAGGTACAGTTAAGTTTTTGTAGTCACCTAATTTTACTTCAGGTTTTACAACAACTTCTGCGATAATAGTCCAAGGAGACCCTTTTTCTACAGAATCAATTTTTACTCTTGGTTGAGCTACTGGTTCAATACCAGCTTCTGCAACAGCTGCTTCATAAGCATCCGGTAATACAATGTTCAATGCGTCTTCATATAACGCTTCTTCACCATACATTTGATTAAACATTTGACGAGGTACTTTCCCTTTACGGAATCCTGGTACGTTTAAATCTTTCTTAATACGTTCAAACGCTGTGTTTAACCCTTTATCAACAACTTCTTTAGGAATTTCAAATGTTAAAACTCCGTCGTTTGTTCCTTGTTTTTCCCATTTTGTAGACATGTAATGTACCTCCAAGTTATCTATTCATTAATAGTTTTATTACTATTTCATACCCTACAATCTTACACTATAGACCGTTAATTGTAAACATTTTTCACTAACAACTCACTATTTTGTCATCGTATTCATCATGGTGTTATCTAAAACTTGAATGTTTTGACAAATTTCTAACACTTCTATTTCTTCATTCATTTCAAAACCAAAATAGTTTAAGTATGCTTTAAACCACATTTCTGTATCAGTCACTATAGCATTAATATGAGGATACATCATTCCCAAATGAGTTTGTACAATTGTTAAGATAATCATTCCTTGACTTGGGTCATTGTTTTCCAGATAGTCTAACAATTCTTTATAAAGAGGATGATTGCTAACACTTGGTCTTAATCGATTTAGCTCACTAAAATTCGTTTGGTGGTACTGGCCAAAAACATCTCGTATACTAACTATTTCTCCAAATCTTAGTTGGACTAATTCATCTATTATTTGAGATCGAATAAGTGGTGATATATCTTCACTAACTAAAAATATTTCGGAAGATAACTTAAAAAAATCTATTTTAGTTAAATAATTTGCTTTTTTTAACAACTCTTTTTGAGTGATAAGTGTTCCTTCTTTCATTGTCTTTATTTCCACTAAACGTTCCTCATACTCTTTTGCATCAACAAGCGTCCAATAATCTTGCGTTTTATTTAGCTTTTCCTTAAATTCTTTTTTTAATTCTTGTGAATCATCTAATTGATTTAGCCACTTCTCCAACACTAAAAACTGTTTTTCTTTCAGTAACACTTCAAAATAAAGTGGTTGTAAGTTCACTTGTGTTTTATAATCTATTTCATATTCTTTTAGATGCCTTATTGCTTCTTCTAATTGGCCTATTTCCATTAGCGTCTTCACTAAAAATTGATTTATCTCTAAAGATGGATTCGCTTCATAGCACTCATTAAAATACTCCAATGCTCTTAAATAATCCCCCTGCTCATAACTCTGCTTTCCTAGATAAAATATTCTTTCCTCATTAACTGGGAACTCTATCATCTCTCCCATCATCTTTCCCCCTATTCTATGTGATTTCGTTTATCCCATAAAAAAAAAGTGTCACACATACGTGCGCACTTTTTAATTGTTAGTCTTGTAATAATTCAAAAATTTCTAAAGTGACTAAATCAATGTCATCAAATTGATAGACTTCTTGAGAACCTGCTTCAGTTAATTCAAACATCTCATTGTTCCCATCAAACGTCACGATGCATCGCTCTTGTCCTTCTCTTTCAAATCGACGAACTTGTACTTCATTGTCGCTAGATTCCACCATTGCATTCAATCGTTTAATAATTGCTGCTAACTGTGAACTTTTCATAGAGCTAGCCTCCTTCGCATTTCTTCTGTTATATTGTAACAGAAACACACCTAACATGCATTGAAAAACTATGTCTTTTTTTAACTTTTTTAAATATCCCACCAAAGTTTAATTAAAGCTTGTGTTCCATCGTTTTCAAAACCTTTATCCACTAGTGCTTGATAAAGATTTCGTGCTTCTTTAGTTGCTGGTAAATCTATAGACATTTTCTCAGCTTCTTCTAATGCAATATTTAAATCTTTTAAGAAATGTTTAACAAAAAAACCTGGTGTAAAATCTTCTTTTAAAATTCTTGGGGCGTAATTAGTCAGCGACCAATTTGCTGCACTTCCTCCACCAACTGTATCCAGGACTTTTTCTAAATCTAAACCTGCTGATTTTGCATAAACCAGTAGTTCTGTCATCCCTGTCATAGTACCTGCTATCATGATTTGATTAGCCATCTTAGTGTGTTGCCCACTACCAGCTTTTCCTTGTAAATTTACTTTGCTACTAAACACAGTTAAGATTGATTCTACTTTATTAAAAACGTCAGGACTTCCACCTACCATCGTGGTTAGCGTCCCGTTTTTAGCGCCTAAATCGCCACCAGATACTGGAGCATCTAAACTATACGCTTCTTTTTCTGTGGCTGTTCGTGAAATTTTTTGTGCTAATGAAGGTGTACTAGTTGTCATATCAATTAGTATTTTCCCTGTCACATCCGCAGAAAAAATGCCATTTTCTCCATAATATATTTCTTCAACATCTTTTGGATATCCAACCATTGAAAAAACAATATCGCTATTCGTCGTGACATCTTTTGGTGTATCTTGCCAGATAGCACCTTCTTTAACTAATTCATCTGTTTTTTCTTTCGTACGATTATAAACGTTTACAGAATAGCCTGCTTTTAGTAAATGTCTGACAATCGATGCACCCATAACACCCGTACCAATGAAACCAATTTTCTCCATGCCTTTTCACCTCATATAAATAATTTTGATACTTTCATTATAGGAAAAGTCAATGATTAAATAAAGCCATACCCCTTTTAATCTATAACAAAAAAACATTTAAGTACACAACTCAAATGTTTCTAATAAAATCATTCAATTGATTTCTTTTTTTGATGCACTGTTAAGGCAATCAATCCTAGTATAATCCCCAAATAATAAGTCACTCCGCGCCAGAGAAAAATAGCCAAGACTAACTTACTTTGAGACAACGTAAACGTGCCAAATAATAAACTAAAACTATATTCTGCTCCTCCCGTTCCACCTGGTATGGGAAACAGTGAAATAATCATCGTGATAAACGCATGTAAAACAACAATATGAAAAATACTGATACCATGAATCCCTAAACCATGAAGAACAAAGTAAGGAATAATATAATAAGCAGTCAACTGTAGAACAGTTAGAGCACTCACTTTAACCATTAAAATGGGTTGATCTCTCATATATTTACTTTCTTCATAAAAAGTATCCATTTTTTCAATAGTTCTTTGATAGAGTTGATCGATTTTTTCGCCTTTTTTAAATAGACGAATGCCTTTAAACACCATATCGACCAACTTCCTTGTAAAGTTATACCAATACATAATCATCAATAAGGCTATAACAATAACAAAATGAATAATAAAACTTAAAAGTATTAATACTTTCAATTTAGATAGATTGTTTGATAAGTAGCCATAACCTCCTACCAAACAAACTAAAAAATTAATGACTATCCATACTTGATACACAACAAATTTCATTAAACTAACAGACGTTGCCACACCAGTGTCTACACCTGACTTAGATAGTGCAATAATTTGTGCTGGCTGTCCACCAGTTGAAAATGGCGTAATCGCATTAAACAAGTGCTCAATTAATGGTATACGGTAGCTTGATGCAAAGCTAAAATTAGGATTACTCCGTTTTAGCAAGACTTGAACAATCTTTGCCTCAATTCCCCAATATATTAAGATACAAGCAACTGAAGCAGCTATCCACCACCAATTAATAATAGAAAACTCTGTAGCCATATCCTGTAAACTGACCTTTTTCATCTCATTTCCAATAACAATTAGACCTAAGATAACTGCTAAAAGTAGGTACCATTTGTTTTTTTTGGTCATAGAGTTCCTCCTAACGCACTACTTTTTAAATAATTTCAATGAGTACAAACTACTATCATCCTCATAATCTTGATGATTTTCTTCAAAATAAGCAAATGCTTCTTGATAAAATTCTTCCACTCGTTTACCAAATGCCTCACTTGAAATATCATATAATTTATCTTCTAAAATAGTCTTCTTAGTTGATAAATCTTTTTTTACATATTCAATCAATGCTTGCGCAAAATCTTCATTTTCGACATAAGTAATACCTAAAGTTTCATCATCAAACAAACTATCTAAATAGTCATTTCCTTTAGCAACAACCTTTGTTTTTGCTGCCATAGCCTCTGTATAAGTTAATCCCTGAGTTTCAGAATCTGATGCACTGACAAAGTAATCTGCTGCTTGATAAAATGGGGCAATATCTTTATTAGGAATTTCCCCTGCAAACGTCACATAATCCAATAAACCAAGTTCCTCAACTTGTTTCTCTAATTTCGCTTTAAATGGACCATCTCCAACAATCAATAATTGAACGTTTGGTATTTCCCTAACAACATCCGGCATACCATTTAGAACTGTTTGAATATTTTTTTCATAAGATATTCGACTAACTGATAACAACAAACACGCCTCATCATCAATTTGATACGTTTGACGCACATTTTTTATCAATTCTTCTTCAACGGGCTTAAATTGTGACACATTAATTCCTGTCGGGATAACAGACATTGGACGTTCTATCCCATACTCTTGTAACTTACTTACCACTCTTTGACTAGGACAAATAATACCAGACATATGATTAGTATATAACTTAGATAATTGCTTAACATGAACTGGTTTTAATACTTTTCCTTTAGCAATATAATGTAAATAATCTTCATACATCGTGTGATAAGTATGAACAACTGGAACGTTTAATGCTTTGGCTGTTTGTTTACCTAATATCCCCACACCAAATTCTGTATGCGTGTGAACAATATCCAAATCTATTTCTTTGGCAATATGATAAGCATACAACATTCCCCTAATAACCACGCGTCTATCTTTAAATGAAATAAACGGAATACTTGGCATTCGTATAATACGTGGTTCTACTTCTTTTGCATCAGGATCTGTTGTTGTGAAAATATACACGTCATGTCCCAACTTTTCAAGTTCTTGCTTTAGTGTTCTAATAGATGTTGATACACCACTAACTTGAGGGAAATATGTATCCGTAAAAAAACCTATTTTCACCTAGTTCTCCTCCTTAGCACTTTCTTTATAATAGTCATACCATATTTTGGCGACATTTTCCTCACTATAATATAAGGCTGAATTTTTTGATTTTTGTTGATATTCTTTTAATATTTGAGGATTTTTTTTAATTTTATCAATTTCTTTATTCATGTCATTGATATCTTTTGTTGAGATATACTGCTCATCTATAATCGCATGATATAACTCCAAATCTCTTAACATGACAGGTGTACCACAATTAAATGCTTCTAATATACTCATTGGAAACAGTTCATTGTAAGATGGCAATAAAAACACATCGGCTAAATTGTATAATCTCATGATTTCTTCCCGGTCAACAATTCCTGTAAATAATAAGTTTTTTGGTGGATTATCATATATCTTTTTATATCGATCATATCCATCTGTTATTTTACCAAAAGAAAAACCACCTGCCCAAATAAATTGACTATCAGGGTTATCAATCGCTAATTGAACGAAATCATCAATACCTTTTCTTTGTTGGATTTGTCCCGTCCCTAGAATGACTAATTTTTCTTCTGGAATTTGATATTTTTTCCGCCAATCTTTTTTTTCTTCTATTGTTGCTTCATAAAACGTTTTATTGGATACAAAGTTTGGGATATAGGTGATTCGTTCTTCTTTTAATCCTGCCTCAACTAATTTTGGGATAAACGTTGGATTCACTACTACTAATTGATCCATCCGTCCATAAAAACGAATAAGGTACCAATCAAATATCTTTTTAAATGGTGAAAAAAGAGTTAGACTTCCTTCAAGTGTTTCAGGTAAAAAGTGGACATATCCTATTGTTGTGCCTCTTTTCTTTTTAAAAAAAGTTGAGATAAAAAACTGTGGATCCACAGTATGATAATGCGAGATATCCGATTGCTTAAATTTATTAATTGAAATATCAAACTCAGTTGAAAAATGTTTATTGAGCATATTAATTAATTCGATATAGGCACTTCCAACCCCTTGGCCTTTCACTTTATCAGCTGATGAAAACATATTTATCCTTAACAAAAAATCCACTCCTAATATCTACTATAATACGTAAATTTATTTCACAATACATCATACTACAGTCGCATTTTTTATACGAAATTTATACACTAGTACCTATCTTAACACGTTACAATAAAAAAAAACTATAATTTACTGTATAAAAACAGTAAATTATAGTTTTAAATGTTGATTATTTAGTATACTCTTCAACTAATGCAACAACTTCATCAGCAGTATCACATTCAGTAATAGCTTTTTCAGCTAATTCAGTCATTTTCTTAGAATCAAGACGACTCATTAAGCTACGAGTACGTAAAATACTTGTTGCACTCATAGAAAACTCATCTAGTCCTAAACCAACTAGTAATGGAACAGCTGTTTGATCGCCAGCCATTTCCCCACACATACCAGCCCATTTTCCTTCAGCATGAGCTGAGTCAATAACGTTTTTAATTAAACGTAAAATTGCAGGATTATAAGGTTGATATAAGTAAGAAACACGTTCGTTCATACGGTCTGCTGCCATTGTATATTGAATTAAATCATTTGTTCCAATACTAAAGAAATCAACTTCTTTAGCGAAGCGGTCAGCAATTACTGCCGCAGCTGGAATTTCAATCATAATACCTACTTGGATATCATCAGAAACGTCCACACCTTCAGCAACTAATTTAGCTTTTTCTTCTTCCAATAAAGCTTTAGCTTCTCTAAATTCAGCTAAAGTAGCAATCATTGGGAACATAATACGTAAATTTCCATAAACAGATGCACGTAATAATGCACGTAACTGAGTACGGAACATTTGATCTTCTGCTAAACAAATACGAATAGCACGGTAACCTAAGAACGGATTCATTTCTTCTGGGAATTTTAAGTAAGGAAGTTCTTTATCCCCACCAATATCCATTGTACGAACCACAACTGGTTTACCTTCCATACCTTCTAAAACTGCTTTATAAGCTTCAAATTGTTCATCTTCAGTTGGAAAATCTGGAGAGTCCATATATAAGAATTCAGTACGGTATAACCCAACTGCTTCTCCTCCATGACCTAACACACCTTCTAAATCTTTAGGTGTTCCAATGTTTCCAGCTAATTCAAAATGTTTGCCATCAGCAGTTACTGTTTTAGCATGTTTCAATTTATCCCATTCAGCTTTTAATTCATTAAATGCTTTTTCTTTTGCTTTAAAATCAGCAACTTGTTCATCAGTAGGATTAACAATAACGTCTCCTTCACTACCATCAACAGCTAAGATGTCACCTTCGACAACATACTCAGTAATTTCTTTTGTTCCTACAACAGCAGGAATTTCTAAAGAACGTGCCATAATAGCAGAGTGAGATGTACGTCCACCAATATTTGTAACAAACGCACGAACAAAATTACGGTCTAATTGAGCGGTATCACTTGGTGTTAAATCTTCAGCAACAATAATGACTTCTTCATCAATCATTGTTAAATCAGGTAATTTTACACCTAGTAAATGACTCATGACACGTTTTGTCACGTCACGAATATCGGCAGCTCTTTCTTTCATGTAAGGGTTATCTTCCATAGCCTCAAACATGCCAATAAACATATCAGTCACTTCTTTTAATGCTGATTCAGCATTAACTTTGTTATCTTTGATATTTCCTTCAATTGCACTGATCAATTCAGGGTCAGATAAAACCATTAAGTGAGCATCGAATACTTGTGCTTCTTCTTCACCTAAACTTTTTACCGCTTTGTCTCTAATTGCTTGCAAATCTTTAGTTGATTGACTAAGAGCATCTGAAAGACGTGCTGCTTCGGCTTCGACGTTTTCAACTGAACGTTTTTCAAATGATAAATCCGGTTCAACTAAAAGATATGCTTTAGCAACTGCAATGCCATCACTAACTGCAATACCTTTCAATTGTTTTGTCATTATTCAGATAACCCTTCTTTTTTCATTGTTTCTTCGATAGCTGCGATTGCATCAGCTTCGTCAGCACCTTCAGCAGTGATTGTTACATCAGCACCTTGGCCAACACCTAATGACATGACACCCATGATTGATTTTAAGTTAACAGATTTACCTTTGTATTCTAAGTTTACATCTGAACTAAATTTGCTAGCTGTTTGCACCAATAAAGTTGCTGGTCTAGCGTGGATACCTGTATCTGCTACTACGTGAAATTCTTTTTTTTCCATAATTATCTTCTCCTTTGTCATGTGAAAAATTTTTATGATGGATTATTTAATCAAAAATCACCCTAAAAAAATAACCCTTTCAATGATAAAGAATACCATGTTTTTCTATTACTTACAACTTTTTTCCTATGTTCTATAAAGAACTTTAAAAACCTTTTATAAACTTTTCAAGGCTATTTCAGAAAATAATTTACGATTTTCTAGTAATTAATTTGATATAGCAATCATTTTGTGCACTAAATCGCAATTCTAATCTTTATAATAAAAAAACATTTTTTGTTACAATTTATTTTCAATATTTTTTCCCTTAAAATACATGATAAAAAAATAAGCGTAATTTTTGCTTCTTATATTCAAAAATTATATAATTGCTTTAAGGTCAAAACAGGTCAAAAACTGACTGTGTCATTTGATTAAAGGAGGATTTGCCTATGCTATGTAAAAACTGTAAAAAAAATGATGCGACAATCCATTTACATGCCACACTAAATGGAGAACAACAACAAATAGATTTATGTCAAAAATGTTATCGTGACTTAAAATCTCAAGAAGATCAAATGAACAGAGAAAAATTTGCTCAAGATCCTTATGGTTTTGGTCAACTAAACGATTTTTTTAAACAATTAGCCCAACAATCAATGAAACAACAACAGAGTAATACCCAAACACAACATGGAGCAAATGGTGGAACGTCTATTCTTAGTGAATATGGTGAAAACTTAACTCAACTAGCCCGTGAAGGAAAAATAGACCCTGTCATCGGACGTGACGGAGAAATAAAACGGGTTATAGAAATTTTAAATCGGCGAACAAAAAATAATCCTGTATTAATCGGAGAACCCGGTGTTGGTAAAACGGCTGTCGTTGAGGGACTTGCTTTAAGTATTGTCAATGGAGATGTTCCTAGTAAATTAGAAAATAAAGAAGTGATTCGTCTTGATGTTGTCTCACTTGTACAAGGTACTGGTGTGAGAGGACAATTTGAAGAACGCATGAAACAATTAATAACAGAATTAAAATCACAAAAAAATATCATCTTATTTATTGATGAAATCCATGAAATTGTTGGTGCCGGTTCTGTTAATGACGGTTCAATGGACGCTGGAAATATTTTAAAACCAGCTTTAGCTCGTGGTGAGTTACAACTTGTTGGCGCAACAACATTTAATGAATATCGAATTATAGAAAAAGATGCTGCTCTTGAAAGACGTTTACAACCTGTTAAAGTGGATGAACCAACTATTGAAGAAACAATCCATATCTTAAAAGGAATTCAAGAAAAATATGAACACTATCATCATGTTAAATACACTGATGATGCAATAGAGGGAGCTGTATATTTATCAAGTCGTTTCATACAAGATAGACATTTACCTGATAAAGCAATCGACTTACTTGATGAAACTGGTTCTAAAAAGAATTTAACCATTCCCTCCATTGATCCCAAAATACTTAATTCAAGAATTGCAAGAGCTGAGGCTAACAAACAAATTGCCTCTGAAGAAGAAGATTTTGAAAAAGCAGCCTACTACAGAGATCAAATAAAAAAATTAGAAGAATTAAAAATTCACCAAGTTTCAGAAGATAGTATGCCAGTGGTTACGATTACCGATATGGAACAAACGGTTGAAGTCATGACTGGTATCCCAGTAGGAAAATTAAAAGAAACAGAACAACAACAAATGAAACATTTAGCAAGCGATTTGAAACAACATGTCATTGGACAAGATGAGGCCATTGATAAAGTATCACGTGCTATCAGAAGAAATCGTATTGGATTGGGAAATAAAAATCGACCAATCGGCTCATTTCTTTTTGTTGGTCCGACTGGTGTTGGTAAAACAGAACTTGCTAAACAACTTGCTAAAGAGCTTTTTGGTCATGAAACAAATATGGTTCGTTTTGATATGAGTGAATACATGGAAAAACACAGCGTATCAAAATTAATTGGTTCTCCACCAGGCTATGTTGGATACAATGAAGCTGGTCAATTAACTGAAAGGGTTCGTAGAAATCCATACAGTTTAATTCTTTTAGACGAAGTTGAAAAAGCTCATCCTGACGTATTGCATCTCTTTTTACAAATATTAGAAGATGGACGTTTAACTGATGCAAAAGGTAGAACGATTAGTTTTAAAGATACTTTGATTATCATGACAAGTAACGCTGGTACACAAAATGTTGAAGCAAGTGTTGGATTTGGTGCAATAAAAGATGGCACCACTCAATCTGTTTTAAACCAATTAACACATTACTTTAAACCTGAATTCTTAAATCGTTTTGATGGGATTATAGAATTCAAACCATTAAGCAAAGATAATTTACTTTCTATTGTGTCTCTCATGCTTGATGAGATAAACATAAAATTACAAGAACAAGGGATTGTGATTGAAACAAGCGAAGAAACAAAAGAAAAATTAGTTGAACTTGGTTATGATGCAAATATGGGAGCAAGACCTCTAAGACGGATTATTCAAGAATACATTGAAGATGGTATCGCTGATTGTTATCTAGATAATCCTAACGCAAAAATATTATCAGCCAATTTAGTAGATGATAAAATCACAATAACAGAACAAATTAACCAATAATATGATTTAAGGAGAAAATTCTTTCCTATATATAGGAAGCTTTTCTCCTTAATTTTTAATCATTGTGGTATAATTAATTTATAAAGAACGGTACAACTAAATTGGGGTGATATTAATGAAATTAATTGACGTTACAAACAGTTATGCTACTTTGGTTTCTAAACAATTGGAAAACACAGATGCTAGATTTGTCAGTGTCTATTCATTAGGTAAAACGTTAGTCATTCATAGTACAGCAGATACTCATATTGATGTTGTTTTAGTTAATAAAACGCGTGACATCAAAGATATAGAGCTAAATGCCGTATTAGAAGAACTACTTCATACTACAATGGATAACCCAGAATTAGAAATCATTCGAACGCATGGTGTCGTAGAAGTTGAGATACCTGTCAAACAAAAGAAAAAAATAAGTTAAATAAAACCATTCCTATGCTTTACTTGTCGTTTGCACAGGAATGGTTTTATTTTTTTATTCTACTTTAAGTGTTTGACCATTAATGATAACAGAGTCAATGTCACTTAATTCAGTGTAATCATACATTAAGGATACTTGGCTTTCTCCATTTTCAGTGTATATATTACCGCCACCATCTTTCGTTAAATCAATTATCTCCCCATCTTTTTTAACTAGTTTTACATCTAAAGTCAACTTTTCCATTTGCTCTCGAGAAGAATCTTTTACATCAAAGCTTAAAGATAAACCTGATAGATTTATATTAGATAATGCTAAGTTTTCTTTTTTAAGTGTGATATCTTTTAATGCTTTTTTTTCTATTTCTTTTGGTTCTTTCAATTTTATCGCCCAATTACCAGAAACAACTGTTTGTGTTTTTGCAGCTTCTACTGTTAAATCATAATTTTGTAGCTCTGATTCTTTTATATCAAAAACAAATTCCTCATAATCACTTCGTCCTGTTTCATCACTATGTGTTTCAGTATTATATGCTGAATAAGAAGCAATGTATGGCCATACCTCATTTCCATTTTTTTCTGGCATCTCTTTACTAGCATCCTTAGGCTGAAAATCTAAGTTTAAGAAATTGTACCCTTTTATATTGGGCCATTTCACCAAAATATGTAATAAGCCATCTTTATATGCCATATTTTCAATAAAATAATCTTCGTCAGGAATTAATGGAATCGATAATCGTTTGTTCGGTAAGTATTCACTATACAACTCCTCATAGTTGACATTCAACTTCTCTAAAATAGAGTCATCAACACTTCCACCACCTACTCCATTTTTCCCATCATATTTTTTCCATTTAACATTTGTCGCCAGATCTTTTTTCCAATCAACCGACACTGTATTTCTCATCTCTTTAATATGGGATTCAAATTGTTTCAGTATAAATCCTGTATCTTTATGTTCTTCCCAAGATACTGAACTGACCAATAACATCGCTGTCTTTGTTTTTTTATCATAGTTAATCACTTGCGTGTTCCCACCATTTAACATTGACCAATCACTAATACTGGTGTCTTCTGATAGTCTATCTCCTGTTAAGTCTTGCAACTCCATTAAAACATAGGTAGTATTGCCATCTCTAAAAGTATTTTTTGCTGTTAATTTCAATCCTTGATCTTCTACTGAATAATCGAGTTTTTCTGAATTCGTTAATACCTTCTCTGCCTCTGTTCCAAAAGCTTTAACATAAGCAGCTTTTATGGTGTCTACTTGAGTATAACCAACCATTAAACTAAGCACCGCAGCAGCACCTAGAATAGTGGCCCATTTTTTCTTTTTAGATTTTAATGGTTTGATTTTTTCTGTTTCTTTGTTGATATTTTCAGACACTGTTTGTTTTATTTTTTCTTTCGATTTATTCGACATCTCTTGATCCATCTGTGCCAACAACTCTTCTAACTGTTCATCTGACAACTCTTCAAAAGGTTCTTTTTGGTATCTATTCATCCGATTTCTCCTCCTAATTCTCTAAACTGTTTTTGTAATTTTTTTTTCCCTTGATACAATTTATTATCAATTAATTTTGAATCATAACCTGTTTTTTCTTGAATTTCCTTTGGTTTCATTTCATAAAAATATCGTTTAATAATTATTTCTCGCGTTGGTTCTTCCAGTGTCATCACTGCTTGATAAAAAGATTGCCAATCCATGCTACTTTCTTCTTTTGTCAATGTGGCTTTAATGCTGTCATCCAACTCCACTGTGACGTCCTTTGATGTTTGTTTCATTTTATTTAACGCCATACTTCGTGTCATCATACAAAGATATGTTTTCAAACTCCCTTTACTTGGATTAAACCCCTTTGGATTTTTCCACAATCTAATAAATACGTCACTGACTAATTCCTCAATGTCTTGTATGGTGACTCCTTGTTGATGATTTAGGTATTTAGAGCCAACTGCCCATAGTAACTTCATATAGGTGTCCATCAGTTCACTTAATATTTCTTCATCTCTATTAAGTAATCCAATCAAGTATTCCTCATCTGTCATGTTATCCCCTCCTTTTGTTTCTCACTTACAGTACAGTGATTTTTCTCAAATTCCTTAAAAACATAAAAAAAGTTCTAGAGAAATCTCTAAAACTTTTACTTTTTATAATTTATCTTTTAAAATCATGGCAATTTTCTGACAAGCTGATCCATCTCCATAAGGGTTACTTGCAGTAGACATAGCCAGATAACTACCTTCATTGGTTAATAAATCATCTAATGCTTGGTAAATGACTTCTTCTTTTGTTCCGACTAATTTTAATGTACCAGCTTTTATTCCTTCAGGTCGTTCTGTTGTATCGCGCATGACTAACACTGGTTTACCAAGAGATGGCGCCTCTTCTTGTATCCCTCCACTATCTGTAATAATTAAATAGCTTTTAGCTAATAAATTATGAAAATCAACGACATCCATTGGTGGAATTAATTTAACTCGGTCTGTCTGACCAAATATCTCTTTAGCAAGTGTTTGAATAGAGGGATTCATATGAATCGGATACACCACTTTAACATCTTCATGAGTATCTACCACTCTTTTTACTGCTTGAAACATTTCTTTCATCGGTGCACCTTGATTTTCTCGTCTATGAGCTGTCAGTACTATTAAACGACTGTCACTCGCCCACTCTAAAATGTCACTCGTATAATCCTCTTGTACAGTTGTTTTCAACGCATCAATCGCCGTATTACCTGTGACAAAAACTGTATCTTCGTTTTTTCCTTCTTTAATTAAAGTTTCTTTGGCTTGATTAGTTGGAGCAAAATCAACTGATGATATCAAACTAATTGACTGTCTGTTAAACTCTTCTGGAAAGGGAGAAAAAATATTATGGGTACGTAACCCTGCTTCTACATGGCCTACTGGTATTTGAAGGTAAAAGGCTGCTAAAGCAGAGGCATAAGACGTACTAGTATCTCCGTGAACTAACACAATATCTGGTTTTTCTTTTAACAATACCGATTTAATTTTTTCTAAAATATTTGTCGTCACATCAAATAAATCTTGTTGTGATTTCATAATGTTTAAATCATATTTTGGTACAACATTAAAGACACTCAATACTTGGTCAAGCATCTCTCTGTGTTGCCCTGTCACACAAACGATTGTTTCAAACTCTTCGTGTCTTTCTAACTCATTTACCAATGGACACATCTTTATTGCTTCAGGTCGTGTCCCAAATACTAACATCACTTTTTTCTTCAACTTAGGTCACCTCATTATTTAATTAATTTTTTTGTTTTTATCATCGCTATAAATGATATACCCTCTGTCATCATAAACATAAATCATCGTTTCAGATGTTGGACTAACTAGGTATATTTCAGGAGCTCTTAGAGAATTCTTTCGATTAAACTGCGGTCGTCTGTCCGGAAAATCTTGATTAATTACACAAAGAATCAACTGTTTCCATTTTATATTGGAACAAGTTGTTTCAATTTGCAATCGATGATAAGTATCTATATCATCGTTAAGGTAATCGAATGTTTGTTCTGACAAAGTGATTTCTCCCATATTTTTTACCAGTTTATAGAGAATCTTATCTGTTTTATTTTTATAGTGTAGCGGATATTTATTTATTAAAAGAATTACCTTATCATCTTTAAAAAATAAATCAGTTAAGATACTTTTTAATGTTGTATATGTAAGAAAAAACATCTCCTCATTATATGAGCTATCCTCTAAAAATTGATACATATTAGGATGCAAATCCACTGCTTCTTGATAAGAAAACAACGTCTCCAGGCTATCAGTTTGTAAAAATCCTTTCATATTCTCATACCTTTTTTATCCATATTACCATGAATGAAGCAAACAAACGATATTTTTATTTATTAATTTTAGTTGACGGGGAGATTCATAATTTGCTAAAATGACAATCAATTACATATATTAAGTTTTCTAGGGTTCCGTAATACACTTGTATTAGACTGGTCCAAGAGAAAACTCATAGATAGTTTATCTATGTCACGGAAGGACAAAAGCCTGGGAGATACTGTTTTTTTACAGTGTCTTTCAGGCTTTTTTATTTTTTAGTTAGGAGGAAAAAAATGAAAAAAGAATGGTTAAACGTCATAAAAGCCGCCATGTTAGAAATATTTTGGGTAATAGGATTAACTCACTCAACTACTTTACTTCAGTGGTTATTGACTGTCTTACTCATTATTATCAGTAATTGGTTAATGATTTCAGCAACTTCTAAACTACCTACTGGAACAGTTTATGCTGTATTTGTAGGACTTGGAACAGTAGGGATTATTTTATCGGATGCCCTATTTTTCGGAGCAACACTAAATTGGCTAAAACTATTACTTATTTTATTGCTGATTTGTGGTGTTATTGGCCTAAAACTTTTGACGCCAGAAAAAAAGGTTAAGGAGGAAAATTGAAATGGATTGGATAATACTAATTATCGCTGGCTTTTTTGAAATGTTTGGTGTCGCAATGATTAATCGTTTATCAATAAAACGAACTTTTTCAACCGTTCTACTAATTATTATAGGATTTAGTTTTAGTTTTTTCTTACTGAGTTTGGCATTAAAATCTATCCCCATGGGTACAGGTTATGCTATTTGGACCGGTATTGGTGTTGTTGGAAGCACGCTAATCGGTATGATTTGTTTTAACGAATCAACAGATTGGAAACGACTACTATGTATTTTAGTTATTTTGCTATCATCAATCGGTTTAAAAGTGATTGGATAAGACCAATAAAAAAATTCACCTTTTTTTAAGTTACGTTTAAGCTAAGTTATTTAAAGTAATAATCAGTTAAAGAAACATTTAGGAGGATTATTATGGATTTTATCAAGCGAGCGTTACTCAGTATGAAAGCAAAAAAAGGGCGAACGATTTTATTATGTGCAGTGTTTTCAGCTATTTTAATTTTTGTTTTAGCTGGATTAACCATTCAAAGAGCTTCTGTTACTGCAACAGAAAATGCAAAAAAAAGCATTGGCGCACAAGTCACACTTAGTGCCAATCGTGAAGCGGCTATGAAAAAAAATCAAGAATCTTCTAGCGGTGAACGTCCTGACCCAGGTAGCTTTAGTTTAACACCTGTATCATTAGAAGATGCAGAAAAAATTGCGAAGTTAGACAATGTAAAATCTTACTCATTTGTCTCCTCAACCTCTGCAACTGCTGGAGATGGCATTACACCTATTTCAAGTAGCTCAACTGAAACAACAGAGACATCGACAGATAACTCTTCTGATGAAGCTGCACCAAATGCTCCTGGTGGTGGAAAACAAGGTGGCCCTATGGAACAGATGAATCAAGGAGATTTTCAAATAAGTGGTGTTGTTAATCAGTCAATGGCTTCTGCATTTGAAGATGGTACAGCCAAAATAACTAGCGGAGAGGCAATTTCTAGTGAGGATATTGACACAGATAATGTTGTGATTGAACAATCATTAGCTGAAGCCAACGATTTAGAAGTTGGAGACACATTCACGTTAAAAAATTCAGATGATGAAACAAAAACATACAACATGACTGTCAAAGGAATTTATACAACATCAGAATCTGGGGATAGTATGGGGATGCGTTTTAATTTTTTAAATCCCGCCAATACGATTTATAGTTCATACACTTTTGCCAATACTTTAAAAGGCGATGACGCGAAAGGTACCATTGATTCTGCCACTTACACTCTATCTGATCCCAAAGAGATGGACACGTTTGTGCAAGAAGCAGAAAAACTAATTGATACAGAATCATTTAGTCTACAAACAAATGACCAAGCCTATCAACAAATGCTAACACCACTTAACAACGTAGCTAGTTTTGCTAAAAATATTGTCATCTTAGTAGCCATTGCTGGAATCATCATATTAACACTGATTGTCATGATGACGATTCGTGAACGTCGCTATGAAATAGGCGTTTTATTAGCACTAGGTGAGTCACGCTTAAAAGTCATTCTTCAATTCTTCAGTGAAATAATTGTGTGTATGGTTGTTGCTTTAATTATTGCGACATTTAGTGGAAATATTGTGGGAAACGTGGTGGGTGAACAGTTGATTACCCAACAAACCCAAACTACTCAAACAAATCAAGGTGGTCCTGGTGGTGAACAACCTGGTGCAAATAACAATCAAATCCCTGAAAAACCTTCTGGTGGTGGCATGCGTGGTGGATTTGGTTCAATAGGAGCCAGTTCACAAGATGTTGCTAAAGAAATCGAAAACTTAAACATTTCTGTTAGTAGTACGGACATCCTAAAATTAGCAGGACTTGGACTTCTGATTAGTTTCATTTCGATACTTCTTTCATCACTTGGTATCTTACGATTACAACCGAAAAAAATATTAACAACTTAGAAAAGAGGAAGAAATATGTTAAAAACAAAAGATATCGGCTATTGGTACACAAATGAGCAAGATTTTCTATATCAAGATGTAGATTTAACCTTTGATGCAGGAAAAATGTATGCCATCCTTGGTGCAAGTGGCTCTGGTAAAACAACGTTTCTTTCCCTGATTGCAGGATTAGATGTTCCTAAAGTTGGTCATATTTATTATAATGATCAGGATATTCATTCCATTGGACTAAGAAACTATCGAAAAAATGATGTATCAACCATTTTTCAATCGTATAACTTGTTACCTTACATGTCTGCTTTAGATAATGTTTTAACTGCCATGAGTATTTGTCAAACACCCGTAGATAATAAAAAAGAATACGCCCTTGAACACCTAAATAAAGTTGGGATTGATGAGTTACTAGCTACAAAACCCGTCACACAACTTTCAGGAGGGCAGCAACAACGTGTTGCGATTGTCCGTTCATTATGTTGTAATCATGATTTAATCGTAGCAGACGAGCCCACTGGAAACCTAGATGAACAAACATCACAAGATATTGTCTCCTTATTTCAAAAAGTCGCTCATGAGCAAAAGAAATGCATTATTATTGTGACTCACGAACAAGATGTTGCCAAAAAATGTGATGCTATCTATGAACTTAAAAATAAACAATTTGACTTAGTTAAATAAATATCCACCCGTGAAAACGGGTGGCTTTTTAATAGCCCTAGAAGGGCTCATTACCTACATACTCTCTAAAGAGAGCCTCTTAAAAGACTGCCAACCGCAATTCGAGAAACTTTCTATTTTTTGAATGGATCCATGTATTCACGTTTACTTATACTATCTCTTACTCTATCATCAGACTCTTGTTCTCGAATATATTTTTGGATTGTCTTCTGATTCAATCCTACAGTACTCACATAATATCCTTTAGACCAAAAACTTTTATTTCCATATTTATATTTCAAATTTCCGTGTTGCTCATGAATTAAGACAGCACTTCTTCCTTTAAGAAATCACATAAAGCCTGACACCGATTGTTTTGGAGGTATTTTTACCAGCATATGAATATGATCTGGCATTGCGTGTGCCTCTATTATTTCTACATCTTTCATCTCGCATAACTTTCTCAATATTTTTCCTATATCTTTCCTTAACTCCCCATAAATTGCTTTCCTTCTGTATTTTGGAGTAAATACTAAATGATACTTACAATTCCATTTTGTGTGTGCTAAACTTTTATCGTCATTATAGACATAAAGAAAAGGTGGTTAAAATTGCTGTAATGGATTTCACCATCCCACAACCAATTAATACAGGAATAACAGGACCAAAACAACCAGATATAGCTTCAACTACTCTAGAAACAACATTCTTCTTTACTTCTTGTTTTTCTACTGTAATCCCATCTGAAACGATGACAATTTTTTGTAGTTCTTCAAATATTCCTGTCACTTTTTCTCCAACAATGACTTGCAATTGACTATTTTGAAATTGAGACTTTAATACACCTTCTACTTGGTCTAACTTAGATAAAGAAACGGTTGATTCATCTTTTACATTAAATCTTAAGCGTGTGGCACAATACGTCATATAGGTAATAATATCAACGATTCTTTCCGCTATTTCTCTATTATTCATACTTTTTCTCCTAAAGATTTTATTCCCGGGTTAAGTATATTGTAAAATCGCTTCCATTAAGATTCAATCGATTTCCAGATTTAGGAAATGTTAGTTTTCTATACAAAAAAGAGACAAACCTTTGTACTAGCTGTCTCCTATTGCTTTATTTTATATTTTTCAAAACTGTCACTTCCCATATTATTAATAAGAAGTAAATACCAAACAAACATAGTTGCCACACCAAAATAATCGCTAAAAAAGGATAGCACTCCTCCTAAAAATAAAAGAATGGACCATCTAAACAATTGATTTCTCACATCTATACTGAGTGTTAAGGTATCATACTGATGTTGTTCGTCTTGGCTTAAACTATTAAATCCAGCAATTAAACCCACAGACTTTTCCTTTAATAGAAAAAATATAATACCTGATATTAGTAACAGGACACCAATTAATAAACAAACTATTACCATAACGTTCATGATTTACCTCCCACAACAATGGCTATTGGAAAAATTTAATCGCAACAGTTGCTATTATAATACCTATAATAAACCAACCTACAGATTTAATCATACTTTTGGTTCTTTCTGAATTATCTTTCTTCATCTTTAAACCTCCTTTTTTTAATTAATTATACAATATAAGTATCCTGTTTAAAAAGAACTCTCTTTTTCCATGATAGAAAGACTTAACACTAAAAGAATTATTTATAAATAACGTTGTGTTTCAAATATCTATCCGTTATGCTAAAGATATCATAATCAAAAAGGACGATACTTAATGAAAAAACTATCCTTAACCATTCTGACGATTTCATTATTTTTTATTAGTGCTTGTCAATCTTCTTCTAAATTAACAGAACAAAAAGATGTCACTAAACAAGCCAAAGAATTAAAAGAAAACTACGCAGATTTTTATAACTTAAGTTATTTTTCCGATGTATCAAACGGTGATACCTATCCTGTACCTGGACTCAAGGAAACGATTGTTCCATTACTTGATAAACCTGGTAAAAAAAAGTATCAGTAATTCTATGGATCCCCAAGGTGTGACGATTGCAGAGGATTATTTATTAATTTCATCTTATAGTCATGATGACACCCACCATTCTGTCGTCTATGTCCTAGATAAAAATACTCACAAATACATTAAAACAATTATTTTAAAAGGTCACCCTCATGTAGGAGGTATTACCTATGATCCTATTGCAAAAAATATCTGGGTATGCTCATCTACAGACGCTAATCAAGCTGAACTTGTGGCTTTTTCTATGGATAAACTCAAAGCATATGACATGAAAGAAAACTATAAACCAATTATTTATGACCAAGAAATCACATTAGATGGCATAAAAAAATCCTCTTATGTTACCTATTATGATAATGCTCTATATGTTGGTTACTTTTCTGTCAATCACAAAGCCGTTTTAGAAAAATATCAATTTAACGACGATGGCGTATTTGATACAACATTACATGGAAAAAAAGAACTGATAGATGATGATACAACTCTTTCTCCTGAAGAAAAATTACATGTTGGAACACAAATTCAGGGTATTACTTTTTATAAAAATTATATGCTTTTATCACGTTCTTACGGGGATAAAAACTCGAAAATACTTGTCTACGAATTAGGTGACAATGATTTATTCCTTGAAAAAGATGCCATAAAAACGATAGAAGCACCACCTTACTTAGAACAAATTTCCGTATCAGGTGACAAACTCTACACTATTTTTGAATCTGGTACACAACGTTTCCGAGATAAAAACGGACTGACTGTCATGAATTACGTCGTGCCATTAGATATGGAGAAATTATTAAATGAATAATATAATCTCCTCAAAGAGTCCAAAATCCTTTGAGGAGACTTTTTATTTATTGTCTAATCTCTATCCATTCTAATCCCTTTGCGTTTAATTTTTCAATATCACCATAGTACAAAACTGGTAAAAACATCTTACTAATTTGTGTATCATCAACAAAATAACCAAATTTTATTTCTCTTTTTTCTCCATGTTTAATATCTGGCATTTTATAAAAACTTTTTCCTTCACCATGACTATCTAAATAATCTACTTCTCCTGAATATGGAGTGAAATTAACTTCTTCTTTAGTAACACTCAACCCTTTTTTACTATCTTCTAAAAGATAAAGTCTATTTTGAAAATATAAGTCTTTAATGGTTTTTTTACTTTTATTTTCTATAGTAGCTGTCAAATAAACAAATTTAGTTTTTACTTTTCTTTCTCCTACTACTTCATCAAGTGTTTGTATACCATCTCCTTTTTTGATTATTTTTTGATTAAATGGCAATAATTCACCATCATTTGCTATTAACTGTTTGTCTTTAAGCTGTTCATATGAATTACTATTAAAATTATTTTTATCTAATAATTTTATATTATCCATAACAGTGGCACTTTTAACGGTAAATAAAACCTCTTGCGTGTCATAAACTTTAGTATTTACTGCATCACCTATCTTATGGATATTAGAACTATTTTTAGGTAAATAGTAATTTTTTTCTGGTTGTTTACCTTTGAATAAGTCTTTACTTAAAATACCATAATGAGTAGCATCCTTTTCATTGGTTTCTTCTAAATACACTTTTTCTAACATTTTTTTCCATTCTGATTCCTTAACATCATTTGAAATATAGGCTTGTAAAACATAACCTTCTTTTTCAAAAAACAGATACACTACGGTGTCAAATTGAATATCTCCGGAATTCATCATATTTTTTTTAATGACAATACTAGGATGATGACTAATCGTTAATTCCTTATAGTCTTTTGTATAAAGTTCTTTAAAATCATCTTTCCCAGATAATTGCCATAAAACAAAACTAATCCCTCCGCTGTTTATGTTGTTCTTATAACTAAACTTATTAGAGTCATTATCTTCTACCATATCTCTTGGAATATAGTCGAATTTCAATTTATAAAAATGATCATGATTATATTTTTTACTATCTGATAAAGAAATATTTAATTCATAATTATTTTTATTTACTATCCATTGATAAATTTCTTTTGAAGCATAAATAGTTGTTGGAATCAAAAATGTTATAATAATAGCTACCATAAGTGCATGTTTTAACCCAAATTTGATATTAGTTTTCTTAGTTGAAACCTGTTTTAAAAAAATTTTTTTATTTGATTGATAAGATGATGAAAAATGATGTACCTCTTGTTCTTTATCAAACTCTTCTTCAACTAACCTATTTGCTATTTCTTCTATTATTTTCCTTTCAAATTTTTCATTCTTTCCCATATTTCTTCCCTCCAATCACATTTTTCACCATACTTATAGCTCTCTCAAATTGTTTTCGTATAGTTGCTTCTTTTGAATCCATTATTTTTGCTATCTCTTTATTTGATAATCCATAGTAAACTCTATACAAAAAGACATGAAGATATGGTTCTTTTAATTCCTTACTAATATCTAATATTTCCTGTTCAGATATCATTTTATCTACATAATCATTCACATTATTATCATCTTCATATTTATCCTTTTTAGTTTTATAATTTTCAAGATATTTTATCTGAGTATTGTTTTTACGATACAAATCAATCGATTTATTCTTTGTTATTTTGATAATAAATTTTTTTAAATGTAGATCATCAAATTTTTTTATACTTTCAAAATCTGAATATAATTGTTCAAAAACTTCTTGAGTAATATCTTCTGCTTGCTCTTTATTATTCAATACTGATAAAGCTTGATAAAATATTTTCTGTTCATAACTCTCATATAAATACTCAAAAAATTCTTTATCTGATTTGTGATTTTTCATGATAAACTCCTCTCGTAGCTACCTTCATAATATATAACGTTTCAAGAAACTAATATGTGACACTTTTTAACATAAAAAAAGAGATTTTTCCTAAATTACAGGAAAAATCTCTAATAAATCATTTTTATAACAATGTTTTCAATTCAACTTCTGGATACTTATCTGCAAACCAACGCATCGCAAATTGGTTTTCAAATAAGAACAACGGTTGGTCAAATCGATCTCTTGCTAAGATATTTCGACTTGAACTCATTTTTTCATCTAACTGTGATGGATCAATCCAACGAGCGATTTTTGTTCCCATTGGTTCCATAATTAACTCTGTATTGTATTCATTCAACATACGATGTTTAAATACTTCAAACTGTAGTTGACCAACTGCTCCAATAATAAAATCTTCTGTTAAATAAGTTTTATATAACTGGATAGCTCCTTCTTGAACCAATTGATACAATCCTTTGTAGAATGATTTTTGTTTCATCACGTTTTTAGCTGTGACTTTCATAAATAATTCTGGCGTAAATTGTGGTAAATCTTCAAATTCGATTCTATCTTTACCAGTAAACAACGTATCACCAATCTGATATGTCCCAGTATCATATAACCCAATAATATCACCTGCAACAGCTTCTTCCACGACTTCACGAGAATCCGCCATAAACTGCGTTGAGTTATTTAATTTGATTTTTTTCGATTCACGCGCTAATTTAACTTCCATGCCTTTTTCAAAACTTCCTGAACAAATACGAACAAATGCAATTCTATCTCTATGGGCTGGGTTCATGTTTGCTTGAATTTTAAAGACAAACCCAGAAAAGTCTTTATCATAAGGACTAACTTCGCCCCCTTCTTTTGTTTCATGCTCGCTTGGTTTTGGCGCAAATTGTAAAAATGTTTCTAAAAATGTTTCCACACCAAAGTTTGTCAAAGCAGAACCAAAGAATACAGGTGTTAATTCACCTTTAGCAATTTTTTCTTCTGAAAATTCATTCCCAGCTTCAAGTAATAATTCTACTTCTTCCATCACTTGAGTAAAAATAGACTGCTCTTTTAATGGATGGTCCATCTCCAATTCTCTTTCATCATTCAATGGTAAAAATCTTTCACCATCAAATCGATCAGGACGATGGATTTCAATACGATTATTGTAAATATCATATAATCCCTCAAATCCTTTTCCCATACCAATCGGCCAGTTCATTGGGTATGAATCAATTTCTAATACTTCTTCTAATTCTTCTAATAAATCAAGTGGTTCACGACCATCTCTATCTAGCTTATTGATAAAGGTAAAAATAGGAATCCCACGCATACGACAAACTTGGAAAAGTTTTTTCGTTTGTGCTTCAATCCCTTTAGCACTATCAATTACCATGACTGCACTATCCACTGCCATCAATGTACGATAAGTATCTTCTGAGAAATCCTCATGTCCAGGTGTATCTAAAATATTCACACGTTTCCCTTGAAAGTCAAACTGCATAACAGAACTTGTGACCGAAATTCCACGTTGTTTTTCAATATCCATCCAGTCTGATTTAGCATAGTTACCAGTTTTTTTACCTTTTACTGTCCCTGCATTTCTAATCGCGCCACCAAACAATAATAATTGTTCAGTAATCGTTGTTTTACCAGCATCCGGATGCGAAATAATGGCAAACGTTCTTCTTCTGTCGACTTCTTTTTGTTGATCAAATCCCATATGTAGACTCCTCTTAGTTTTTCTATGTAGTTATTACTTAGTTAGTAGAAATTCACGCTCTAGTATAACATAAAATATCAAACAATAGATTTTATTTCTTGAAATTTTAAAAAGGCAAGAGAAAATATCCCTTGCCTAATTACCTATTTCTGTCTTTTTTTATAAATAACTACCATACTTGCTATCAATACCAATCCTATTATTGTCAGAATCCAATGTTTCACCATATCTTCACCTGTCTTAGGTAAATGTGTTGCATCTGATTTTTTCGTACTGTCTGAACTATTAGGACGATTAGTTTCGCTCGTACTTGGTTTAGTTGTACTTGATTCACTTGTACTTGATTCACCTGTACTTGATTCACCTGTACTTGATTCACTTGTACTTGATTCACTTGTACTTGATTCACCTGTACTTGATTCACCTGTACTTGATTCACCTGTACTTGATTCACTTGTACTTGATTCACTTGTATCTGGTTTAGGTACAATTTTTTTATTTACAATATTTTCTAATTGAACAGATTTAACTTTTCCTGCTTCTTTTGAATTAACTGTAAATTTAATAACTGTTGTTAATCTTTCATAGCCTACTGGTGCTTTAGTTTCAACTAGTTCATATTCTCCTGGTGATAAGTTTTCAATGACAAACTTACCATCTTTATCTCCAGTAATATTTTCTTGAATTGCCTTACCATCTTTAGTTACTACTTTAAAGATTGCACCTTCTAAGCCTTTTCCTGTTTCATCCACTTTTGTAAATTCCACAGTTCCTTGATAGTTCACGACGTCTTTTAATGTCATAACTTCTGGTTGACCTTTTTGACTTTCTTCCACTTTGAAAGATACTTTTTCAGTATTTAAGATGTAACCTGTTGGTGCTTGGGTTTCAACTAATTCATAGTCGCCTGGCGATAAGTTTTCAACTACAAATTTACCGTCTTTATCTCCAGTAATATTTTCTTGAATTGCCTTACCATCTTTATCTACTACTTCAAAGATTGCTCCTTCTAAGCCTTTTCCTGTTTCATCTACTTTTGCAAATTCGACAGTTCCTTGATAGTTCACGACATCTTTTAATGTCATAATTTGCGGATGACCTTTTTGACTATCTTCTACTTTAAATGAGACTTTTTCAGTATTTAAGATATAACCTGTTGGTGCTTGAGTTTCAACTAATTCATACTCACCTGGCGATAAGTTTTCAATGACAAACTTACCGTCTTTATCACCAGTAATATTTTCTTGAACTGTTTTTCCATCTTTATCTAATACTTCAAAGATTGCACCTTCTAAACCTTTTCCTGTTTCATCTACTTTTGTAAATTCCACAGTTCCTTGATAGTTCACAACATCTTTCAGTGTCAGAACTTCTGGTTGACCTTTTTGACTTTCTTCCACTTTGAAAGATACTTTTTCAGTATTTAAGATGTAACCTGTTGGTGCTTGGGTTTCAACTAATTCATAGTCGCCTGGCGATAAGTTCTCAATGACAAACTTACCATCTTTATCACCCGTGATACTTTCTTGAACTGTTTTTCCATCTTTATCTAATACTTCAAAGATTGCACCTTCTAAACCTCTACCTGTTTCATCCACTTTTGTAAATTCTACAGTTCCTTGATAGTTCACAACATCTTTTAATGTCATAACTTCTGGTTGACCTTTTTGACTTTCTTCCACTTTGAAAGATACTTTTTCAGTATTTAAGATGTAACCCGTTGGTGCTTGGGTTTCAACTAATTCATACTCGCCTGGGGATAAGTTTTCGACTACAAACTTACCGTTTTTATCTCCAGTAATATTTTCTTGAATTGCCTTACCATCTTTATCTAATACTTCAAAGATTGCACCTTCTAAACCTCTACCTGTTTCATCTACTTTAGTAAATTCAACAGTTCCTTGATAGTTCACAATATCTTTAACATTAATGATTTGTGGTTCACCTTTTTGACTATCTTCTACTTTGAAAGATACTTTTTCAGTGTTTAAAATATAACCTGTTGGTGCTTGGGTTTCAACTAATTCATAGTCGCCTGGTGAAAGGTTATCTAAGACAACTTTTCCAGACTTATCTGTGACAAGATGTTCTTTCACTTTTGTATCACTTGTTTTGTCATATAATTCAAAGACTGCATTTTCTAATACTTGACCGTTTTTATCTGTCTTTTTAAATTCAGCCTTTGCTTTATAATTTACAACAACTGCTTTAACAGATTCTGGTTCTCCTAATGATGATTCTGAAATAGTAAACACAGTGTTTTCTGTATTAATAATATAGCCAGTTGGTGATTTGGTTTCCTGTAACTCATATGTTCCAGGTGCTAGACTATCAATCATTAAACTTCCTTGACTATCCACTTCAAGATTTTCTTTAATAACATCTTTTGTTGCTTGATCAATTAAGTTAAATACTGCACCAGTTAATGGTTGGTTTGATTCATCAACTTTTTGTAATAATACACTACCTTGATAATTAATCATGCTTAATTCTAAACGTTTTGGCTGACCTTTGTCTTCAAATGACACATCAAATGGCATCGCTTGTTCATTTCTAACATAGCCAGTTGGAGCATTTGTTTCAACTAATTCATATGTCCCAGGAATTAACTCACCTACTATAACCTTACCTGTACTATCTGTTGTAAGATGATCTTTCACTACTTTATGAGAAACGGCATCTCTAATAGCAAATGTGGCATCTGCTAAAGATTGGTTTTCTTTATTTGTTTTTGTTATTTGAATACTTCCTTGATAATCCGTAACAGAAATAACTGATTGTTCCGGTTGCCCTAAATAATTTTCTTCAATTTTGAAAGTAAATTCTTGGGTATTAATTTTATAGCCTAATGGTGCTTTTATTTCTCTTACAACATACTCTCCAGGAATTAAGTGATTCACTGCCACTTCTCCCAGTAAATTTGTTGTTAAATCTGTTGCGACTACTTGATTGTTTCCATCAACTACTCGACTTAATTCAAATACCGCATCAGACAGTAAACGCCCATCTTCATTCATTTTTTTAATCAATAAACTACCTTGATAATTTGTAAATGAGTCTAATTTAATTGTTTGAGGTGTTCCTTCTTGCTCTTTATCAATTGTAAATTCAATAACTTGAGTATTTTTAATATAACCTGTTGGCGCAACAACTTCTTCTAAAGAATAAGTACCTGGTGCTAAATGATCTAATTTGAATTCACCTGGTGAGACTTCTTTTAGTGATTCCTGTATAACTTGACCGGAATCTTTATTCACTATTTTAAATTCAGCACCTGACAATGAATTGCCTTTATCATCCACCTTATTAAATGACACACTACCTTGATAATTAACAACATCATCTAATACTAGCGTACTTGGTTTTCCTTGCTGTTTCTCTTTGATAGAAAAAGAAATAGGTTTTGTATTTAAGATATAACCCTCTGGTGCGTTTGTTTCGACTAATTCATAATCATTTGGTGCTAAATGACTAATAACAAATTCACCTGTAGTTGTTTCTTTAATATTTTCTTGAATGATATGTTTTGTTTTAGCATCTCTTAAAGAAAAGATTGCTCCTGATAATAATTCACCTGTTTCAGTTGTTTTCTTAAACGACACACTACCTTGATAGTTTACAAAATCTTTTAACTCAATACGAGTGGGTTTGCCAGATTCATCTTTTTGAATCGTAAATTCAGACACTTCTGTGTTTAAAATATACCCCTCTGGTGCGTTTGTTTCCTCTAATACATACTCTCCAGGAGCTAATCCACTAATGGCAAACTCACCTGGTGATACTTCTGTTACATCTTTTTTAATAACTTTTCCTGATTGTTTGTCACTTAATTTAAATTCGGCATGATTTAATAATTGATTGGTTTCATCCACTTTTTTGAAGTGAACATCCCCTTGATAGTTCACTACATTAGATAATTGAGTTTCTTCAGGTTTTCCACTAACTTCTGTTGGAATAGTAAAGGCAACATTATCTTTGTTACGGATATAACCAACTGGTGCGTGAGTTTCTTCTAACTCATAATTTCCAGGTGCTAATCCATCCACCATATAATGACCTTTATCATCTGATTGAATCTCTTTTACCACAACTTCTTTTGTTTCTTGATTAATAATTTGGAATTTAGCTCCTAATAAAGAATTGCCATCTTCCTTCACTTTGTCAAAATTTATTTTACCTTTGTAATTCACGATACTTCCAATATCGACTGTTTCAACTTCTCCATTGCCCTTATTATCAATCGAAAAAGTTTTTATTTCTGTGTTTCTAATGTAACCTGTTGGCGCCATGATTTCTTCTAAAAGATACTCCCCTGGTGCTAAACCTTTTATTTCAAATTCACCTTTTTCATTACCTTGTAATTCTTCTTTTATTACTGTTTGTGTTGCTTTATCAGTTAATTTAAATACCGCACCTGATAACCCTTTACCCTCTTCAGATACTTTATTAAATTTAGCCGTTCCTTGTACGTTCTTGATTTGACCTAACTCTAATGCTGCAGGTTCATTTATTGCATGTTCTGGAATACTAAATGTAACACCTTCTGTATTTAATACATAGCCATTTGGTGCTTTTGTTTCGACTAATTTATAGTTTCCTGGTGCTAAATGGCTGACAGTAAAGTGGCCCTTATCATCACCCGTGATACCTTTAATGGATAATTCAGGTTTATCTAGTGACAAAATATCAAACGTTGCACCTGATAGTGCTTGATTTGTTTGACCATCTATTTTATCAAATGACACACTACCTTGATAATTAGTAAATGTTAATGGCGTGCTTTTTTCTTTTGTTACATGAATTGGTAATAATTCATCATTTCTGATATACCCATTTGGTGCAGATATTTCTTTTAGGTAGTAAGTTCCTTCTTTCAGTTGACTTAAACGAATCACACCTTCCTCATTAGAGACAAGTGGCGTGTCATTTAATACCAATTGTTTTGATTCATCTAATAAATTAAACGTTGCACCTGAAAGTTTTTGACCATCTGCTGATTGCTTGGTCACGATAATCTCATTCGGATCATTTGTTGCTTTAAACTCTTGAATATCGGTTATATTTTCTTGTGCTTTAACCTCAATTAATCGACCATTTTTTAATTCTGGACTAATCAAGAAATTATCTGGTGCTTTTGTTTCAACTAATAAGTAACTGCCTGGACGAATATTTCCAAAATCCCATTGTCCTTCTTTATTAGTCACTCCAGAACGTAATAATTGTTTCTTCTCTTTATTACGATTGGTTTTCCAAATCTCAAAATGGGCTCCTTCAAGCGGTTTATTATCAAACGAAGAATATTTACTAATACGAATTTTACCCGCTTTACCCGTAGCTGTTGCCTCATTATCCACAACCATAAAAGTAGAAGACGTTTCTGTATTCATACTTTCAACATGATCTGCATTTAATTTAATGCTATTAAATACCTCTACATTTGATTTATCCGTTGTATTATTTAACGTTGTCACGTACCTTAACATATATGATGTGTCAATTTTAGCTAAATCGCCTATTAATTTCACTGTTAATACTTGTTCTCCAGTTAAATCATTGGATGTAATATCAACTTCAAAATCTTTACCAGCAGTCAATTCTTTATCTTGTGTTATACTGTCATCATTTTCATCGTTCCCAACGACAGTCGAATATAATTTTATAGCCTGTTTATCTAATACTTGATTAGAAGATGGTTTATCTGTAATAACAACATTTTCTAAATGCGATTGAGATGGATTAATTAACGCATCCCATAGTATTTCATTGCCATTTTCTGGATTAACTTTACCTGTTTTTTGAATGGTTTCACCTGCAAAGAATGGCTGAGTTTCAGCTGAGAGTTCATGCTTCACATGATTATTTTCAAATACGGCTTTGTTTGATACGGTTTCTTTTTTTACAAGTTTCCCCTCATGACTTGTTCGATATTCAATACGATAAGCTTTAGTACTATCCTTTGGTAATTCAATTCGTATTTTTTTATTTTCACCATCTTGCATAACTTTGTGAATCACACTTGATGTCACATCAGTTTCTTTATCCGTTACACTGTTTGAGTAAACAGTTAACTCATAAATCTTGATACTGTCTTCAATTAATTCATGTTGACCTTTTATTACGTCTTCAACTACAGCATCTACTAATTTATGACGATTTACATTGACATCAACTACCCAATCATATGCTTTATCTTTCATTTTATAACTAACATGTTTAGAACCATTATATTTAAAATGATTTTCTAAATCAGCTTCTATTTTTCCAGTATCTGCATGTTGTTTCTTACCTGATTTATCCGTCCAATCATGAG
This sequence comes from Vagococcus bubulae, assembly GCF_003950315.1. Classification (GTDB taxonomy): domain Bacteria; phylum Bacillota; class Bacilli; order Lactobacillales; family Vagococcaceae; genus Vagococcus; species Vagococcus bubulae. The sequence goes on along the minus strand of NZ_NGJT01000002.1, from coordinate 87,875 downwards.
AAGATTCATTCCAAAAGTTATTTTCATCTTCTTTTCCATGGCCTTGATCAATCTTTTCTATATCAAAACTTGTTTTATACGTAATTCGATAAGCTTTATCCGTTCCTTTAGCCAAATCACCTAAAAAGATTACTTTAAACTGCTGGCCATCAACTTCGACTTTATAATCTTTATTAACAACAAGTTCTTTTTCTCCAATAGATTGAACAATCAAACTATCTTCTATCAGTGTTTGTCCCGGTGACATTTTGTCTGTTAAAACCCAATCAATCATGTTGTATTGTGCTCTGTTTACATCTAGTATCCAACCAATCGTTTTATCCTCGTAATTGACCTTATCATACCATTTAACTAAGTTTTGATTTTCGGTATATCCTGCACTGCCATTTGTGTACTCACCATCAATCGCTACATCGTTACCTAACTTTTCGTAACCTGAAACATATCCGTTAACTTTTGTTAAATACGTAATTTTTATAGCAGATTTAATATCTTTTATTAATTCAATATCAAATCCATCTTCTTTTTTATCAACTATTTTATAACTATCAGAAGGAAGTTCTTTTTCTTCATATTGTTCGTTTCCAGATTCATCAAATGTTACAATTTGTACTTTTACACTATTTGGAACAAGTCCCATTGTATAGGTTGCATCTTTAGGCAATTTATACCTATCCTGAATTTTTGTTCCGGTTTTCATTTCATTTTCAAGATAATTTGCTTTTACTTCCCATTCATAAATTTGTCCACCTTTATCCTGACGGTATGGACCACTTTTGGTTAAATTTTTATAATAGTGTGCTTCTACTGTTGCTGACGTTTCTTTTTGTTTGTCTCCAATATGTAAAATAGCTTTATTTGTAAAATATACGCTATCTTCATTCTCTTTAGGTGTTTTGGCTTCAACACCAATCTTTGATTTTAACTTAATGCGATAAGCTTGTGTCACATCTTTTAAAAAGATAACCGTATTTTGTTTTACTTCATAATCAACATTTTCTACTAATGTTGGTCCACTCTCTCCGCTCACTTCACCATCAAGCGTCACATCAATTGGAACCACACTAATTGATTCTTTTGATAATCCAACAGGTAAAATATCTTCTACTTTGACATTTTTTAATTCTGATAAAGACTTATTGATATCAATCGTCCAATCAATATTATTGGCTCCCCATTGTTTATCAACTTGTCCACTTTTTTCAATGACACTATCTGTATTAGATTTTACTAAGACTTCAACTGGTGGTACTCCTTGTTCTTGTGGCAAACGAATTTCCACTTTACCTGGTTTAGTAATATTTTTTAACTGTTGGTTATGAATAAATTCTCCTTCAATAAAACCATGTTTAGAGATTTCTTCATTAAATTCAAAACGAACCGTTCCATCGGATGTTAATTTATATGTTCCAAAAACCACACCATCTTGTCCTGATAAATTTCCTGTTCTAGGTGTTACTTGCACTTGCTCTGGTAATTTAAACTCGTAGAAATCACCTGGTAACATTTCTTGTGCGATTTTTTCAGGTATCGCCCATTTAATCGCTAATCTCAATGGTTGGTCTACTTTAATACCCTCAGGGGGAAGCGGTTGTTTGCCATCAAGTGTCACAGACAATGATTCAATTAAAGATTTCCCTTCATTTAGCTCATCTAATAAGGGTTTAACATCACCAGACTGTCTTTCTTCCGGTGTTTTTATTTCTGGGTTAATCGTTTTACCTAAATCATTTTCAGAAGGCTTATCCTCTTTTGATCCTTCTTCTATTTGAGGCAATGCTTCAGTTTTTTCTTTATGAATTTCTTTTGTTTCCCCATTTGGTAAAGTAACATTCCATGTATCAACATTCTCATTTACTGTTTCTAATTGAAAATCCAATAAACTTTTATTTTTACTAGACAGTGTTAATTTAAAACCTTCTTTAACTACTTCTGTTGACATACTTTCATCACTATTAACTGTTGTGACTTGTTTTAACGGTTCAGAGCTTTTAATTAAAAACTCTTCCTTTGTTTCACTCTCTTTATTCACATTAAATGATAGTTTTGAAACAGTTGACTTATCAGAGGTGTCAAATTTAAAGTCCTTTAAACTAATTTCTGTTTCATTTATACTTTCCGACAAGCCTTCAGCAACTGCTACAACTGGTTGTAAAAAATATGGTATGATCAAAATCAAGCTCAACCAAAAACCAAATTGTTTTTCTTTTAATAATTTCATGTTTCCCTCTCCCTCAAAAACTTTACTTAGTAAATCTAATTATAGGGATATCAGAGCATCTCTCTAGACCAATAATTTCATGTTTATAGGTAAAAATAGACCTAAATATTAATATTTTTTTCACAAAGATTCTAGTATGAGGAAATTATTAAAAAAAATAATCGTTGATAAATAGTAATTATCGCTTATTATATTTGTTATTTTTTATTTTATTAGATATTTAAAGACTTACTTGCTTAATAAATTTATAAAAGTCATTTCATTCTAACTAATTTTTATATAATCTAATAATCATTATAAAAGCACTCAATAAATGCACTTTTAAAAAAACATCAAGCAAAAAAATAGTGAATTAACTAAAAATAATATATAATAATTCGCTATATAATCAAAAAAACCCTTAGCAAAAATACCTAAGGGAGTTTTTTGATTTTATTCACTTTTTTTTGCGACAAATGATTCTAACATATCCTTAACATTTAAACCTGTTGTCTCTTTTAATGTTTCTTGTGTAGAAGCAAGTAAATTCGTTGCATAATTGGTTACACGATTTGCTCCACTATTTTCTCCACCTTGTCCTGTATCGACAACAGAAATTTTCTCAATATTTCCTAATGGCTGTGCTGCTTGTTTCACTAATTCTGGTAAGATTTCAATAATCATACTCATAACAGCTGCTTCACCATATTGTTTAAAAGCTTCGGCAATTTGTTCTTTCGCTTTCGCTTCGGCCTCACCAATTGCTAGAATAGCATCTGCTTCAGCTTGACCTTCCATTCTAAGTTGAGTGGCATTCGCTTTAGCCATTGCCTCAATTTTAAATTGTTGTGCTTCAGCTTCAGCTACTTCTGTTGCTTTTTCAGCTAATGCTTCTTGTTCTTTAGCATAGCGATCTGCGTCCGCTTTTTTCTTCACTTCAGAATCATATTGACGTTCACGACGTTGAATTTCTTTTTCTTCTAATTCAATTTGTTTTTGACGCTCAATGACTTTAACTTCCATCTCTTGCTCGATAACGTGTTGTTGTGCTTTGGCACTTTCTAAGTTATAAGCTTGATCGGCTTTGGCTTTAGCAATATCTTGTTCTTGCTTGTAAGCTGCTAATTTTAATTCTTTTTCTTTCGTTGCTTCAGCAATTTCTGTCTGACGTTGTAACTCAGCTTCTTGTGACTCTTTTTCTGCTTGAGCTTTTTTAATACGTGTTTCTTTGCTTGCTTCTGCTTCGGCAATCTCTGCATCTCGTTTAACTTGAGCGATACGCGGTTTACCTAATGAATCAAGGTAGCCATTTTTATCACGAACTTCTTTAATAGTAAAGGACACAATCACTAATCCCATTTTTGCCAAATCTACACTGGCAACTTCTTGTACACTTTGCGAAAACTTATCTCTATTTTGATAAATTTCTTCCACTGTCATTGATCCTAATATCGAACGTAAATGACCTTCTAATACTTCGCGTGCTTCATTTTCTAATTCTTCACGTGTTTTACCTAAAAACTGTTCTGCTGCTGTCGCGATTTCTTCGACAGATGATCCGATTTTAATAATTGATGTTCCATCAGCCATAACTGGCACACCTTGCTCTGTATAAACATCAGGTGTTGACACATCTAATTTACTAGATAGTAAGCTTAAACGATTGCTTCGTTGAAACACTGGCAAAACAAATGCTCCTCCACCACGAACAATTTTCAAACGATTGCCTTCATTATCTGCATGAACATTTTTATTTCCCAAATAGCTCCCACTAATAATCAATGCCTCATCTGGTTTAGCTGTTTGATATTTGGATACAAATACAATCAATAGCATAATCAGTATAAACACAACAAGTCCAATCGCAATAATCCCTAAATTCATTTACATTTCTCCTTTTATTTTAAAAATTTTCAACATATGGTACTACATAACATACTCTTTCCCTAATTTCGATAATAAGAACTTCTTCACCCTTATTAATTGGTGTTTCCTGTTCCTTATAAAATGCCGCAGGACGACTCATCGTACCTGTAACATTACTAATGGTAATTTCTCCCATTCCCTTAACAGGTATTGGCGTAATGACGGTTGCCACTCTTCCTTCTAATGTTTTTTCTGATACAGATAGGGTTGATTCAGAATTTTTTAGAGGAATTAATATGTAAAAGTTTAATAAAAATACAATAACTGATGATAGCAAAATGGCGATAATTAATACCCAGCCACTACCTAATGATGATAGCGTTTCCCCTAGATAGCCAAAAAGCGAAACAAATGCAATCCAAGGTACAATTAATACTGGATCAATTGGCCCATCAAACTGTAAGATGTCACCAACTAAAAATAAAACAACAGATAAAATAGTACAAAATATTAAAATATAAAAGTACACTTGTTCAATTGATTGTATTCCAAACATCTCTCCCACTCTCCTTCCCACCTTATTATAATTAGTTTACCAATATTTCAATCAAAACAACAGAAAAATCGTATATTTTCCAACCGATATTCGAAAATGGTATAAAAAAGACAAAGGACTTTCCTCCTTTGTCTAAAAAGATTATTCAGTTGATTTTAGTGCTTCAATCATATCCACATGTTTTAATTTTCGATGCATAATTAACATGACAATAAATGAAAATAGAATCGTTAGTAATGCTGAGTACACATAACTAATTGGATGAATGGTTGTTGGAAACATCATCATATCAATTTCTGCTGTTTTAAGAACATAACCGTGTAAAAGGACCCCTAATACAAATCCTAGTAAAATCCCTAAAACAGTTAAGATATTATTTTCTCTATACACATACATGGTCACTTCTCTATCGTAAAATCCTAATACTTTAATAGTAGATAATTCACGTATACGTTCAGATATATTAATATTGGTTAGATTATACAACACGACAAACGCAAGTAACGCTGCTGAAATTATTAATACCCATACCACTATATTTAAACTAGACATCGTATCATCCATCGTTTTACCTATTTGACTAGTAAAGGAGACATTTGCAGCATAATTACTTTTCATTAACTTATCAGCTAAATTATCTTCTTGTTTGTCACTTAATGACTTATCAAATTTTAGTAATTCGACATTATAATTTGGTTTTTTATTAAATGTTTTTTCAAAATAACTTGGTGTCATATACACAAAATGCATGGCATAATTTTCAACAACCTCTTGAACTTTTACCGTCACATCTTTATTGTCCGTATCTCTGATGGTCAACTCATCTCCAGATTTTACATCAAAGAAGTTTGCTAACTTTTCGTTAATAATAACTCCATCATTAGATAAAGTATATGTTTCACCAGATTTTCGGTCATTAAATGTAATAAACTCTGATAATTTTTTTTCTTGTTCAGGAACATCGACTGTCACTTCTCGACTTGTGTATCCTTTTTTAACAACGGTCATATTATTTTGCGATAGATTCAAACTTGTTTTAATTTGACTATCATCTGCTTTTATTTTCTCATAATCTTCTTTTTCTTGCGTTGTACTATCTTCATTAATGGTTACTGTTGCATCATAATGCCATATTTTATTAAATTGAAGATTAACAATATCACCAATTGAATCTTTCAATCCAAATCCAGTTAAAATCATTGCTGTACAGCCTGCTATTCCTAAGACTGTCATCAACATACGTTGTTTATAACGAAATAGATTTCTAGCCGTTACTTTTTGATTAAAACTAAATTTAGACCATAACCACGATATTCTTTCTAATAAAATACGTTTACCTGGTTTAGGCGCTTTTGGTCTCATCAATGTAGCTGGAGTGCTCAATAAATCGACTCTTAATACAAGAAGTGAGGCTAATAATGTGCAAAGTAAAGCCACTATAATTGATTGAATGGTATAACTTGAATAATAGGTAATAATCACAGATGGCAAGTTATACATACTGCCATAAGCATCAAAAATGACTGTTGGGAACAAATGATAACCTATCGCTAATCCAATTAAACTTCCGATAATACTGGCTGTTGTAGAATAAACAATATACTTTTGTGAAATTTCCCAATTTGTATAACCTAAGGCTTTTAGTGTTCCTATCTCTCCACGCTTTTCATCTACCATACGTGTCATGGTTGTTAAGGAGATAAGAGCAGCTATCATAAAGAAAAATACCGGAAATACTGTGGCGATAGAAGAAATCCGATCGGCATTGTCTTGAAATTCTGCATAAGAAGGATTATCTTCTCTTGAAAAATAATGATAGGTTGGTGCCTTTAAGTCATCAATGGCTTGTTGATTTTTTGCTAATTCTTCTTTTGATTCTACTAATTTTTGTTCTTCTTGTTCTATTTTTTTCTTTTCCTCATTTAATGTGTTACTAGCTTCTTGTAATGTTTTTTCCTGTGTTTCATCTACAGGTAAGCCTTGCTGTTTTGCTGCTTCTATTAACTGTTTATTATCATTTAATTCTTTTTCTTTTTCAGCTAATTGTTTTTTTCCATTTGTTAATTGTGTCTCACCATCAGTTATCTGCGTTTTAGCTTCAGCTAATGACTCATTTGCTTCTTTTTTCATTGCTTCTAGCTGTTCTGATGGACGATTTTTTAAGGTGTTTTTTAAATTTTTGACATCTTTATCATAGTAGTTATTATAAGCTTTACTATAACTTGCTGTCTTTTCAGTATTAACATATTTAATATAAGCTTCTGTGTAAACGGGTAACGTAAACACTTCTTCTTTTATGTAACCAAAATAATCAATGGTTCCTTTACCAACTGTTGTATAGCCTCTGGAAACTTTATCTATATACATAGGACTATTCACAAATCCAACAACTTTATAACTAGTTTGTGAGACACTTTTCTTATCGTCCAATTGAATCGTTAATGTATCGCCGATTTTATAATATTGATTGTCTTGTACTTGAGTATCAAGTGCAATTTCATTATCTTTTTCTGGCAATTTTCCTTTTACAAGAACTGGTTTGTTAAGTTCATTTTTTCCAGATTCATAGGACATTAATTTTAAGACATGATTATTTTCTTTTGTAAGAACATCTAAACTATATGACGGTTCAACTGTTTTGACAGTCTTGTCTTCCTTGATTAATTCAATGTCTTTGTCTTCTAATCCTATCGTTGACACAAGTTTTGTATCCATTAACTTATAGTCTTTATAATATGTGTCTGCTGTATTTAACATATCAGGGCCTGTTGCTTTAATACCCGCGTAAAATCCAACACCTAACATAATAATTAATAGGATTGAGATAAATCTCGCTTTAGATTGATAAATTTCTCGAAAAGTAGATGTCCATAATGCTTTTTTCTTTTTCATTTAGCTGAACCTCCCTCTACCATTCTAGCTCGCTGGCTTTTACTGGATGTTCATTTTTTTCAATACTTCTCACTCTAGCATCATTAATCCGGATTACTCTATCAGCCATTTTTGCAATTTCTGAATTGTGTGTAATCACAATCACGGTTGTGCCATATTTACGACAAGTTTCTTCTAAAATTGCTAACACATGCTTTCCTGTTTCAAAATCTAATGCTCCTGTTGGTTCATCGCACAATAATAATTTAGGGTTTTTAGCTAACGCTCTTGCAATCGCTACACGTTGCTGTTCTCCACCAGATAATTGGGCAGGAAAATTATCTTTACGATGATCCAATTGAACCATTTCAATCACACTGTCAACATCTAATGCATTTGGTGAGACTTGTGATGCTAACTCAACATTTTCTTTAGCCGTTAAGTTGGGAACTAAATTATAAAATTGAAAAACAAATCCTACGTCCAAACGACGATACTTGGTTAATTCCTTAGCATTAAACGTGGCAATATCTGTTTCATCTACAATGACATGCCCCTCATCACAACTATCCATACCGCCTAAAATATTTAAGACTGTCGATTTACCAGCACCACTAGGCCCCAATATCACAACAAATTCTCCTTTTTCAATTGAGAAACTAATATCATTGTTAGCAACAATCACATTATCTCCCATTTTATAACGTTTATACACATTTTTTAATTCTACATAACTCATCTAATCACCCCTTTTTTATCTCATTTATTATTATAACAAAAGATAGATTATTTAAACATTAATAACAATCCTAAATAAAGAGAACTCTTGTTCTTTTTATAGGAGTATCGTATAATAACAAGCGACTACAAAAAAGGAGTATGACATGACTAAAAAAAACAAGAATAAAAAATCATCACCTATTCAATATATCATTGGATTAGTGGTTTGTATTATATTAGTAGTAGCAGGTGTAAAATCACCTGAAACATTGATGGAGTTTTTACCATTTGAGCATAATCAATCTGTCACAAAAACTGAAAAAACTAACGACATCATTCAAAAAGATAATCCTGGACCAATAGAACATGGTAAAGCAAGGTTTACAGCAGAAGAATTGACAAATAGTTCAAAAGGATGGATAGAATATGGCAAATTAGATAAACTTGGTAGACCAACTACTGCCAATGCCCTTATTAAACCCAATATGGTCAATACAGGTACATCTGCTAACCAAAGTATTCGTCCTCCTGGTTTTATTTCTGGTTTAGAACCTCATAACCATTCGCGTGGCCATTTGATTGGAAGACAACTTGGTGGAACAGGCGACAAGTTAGAAAACTTGGTCACGCTGTATCAAAATCCAGTTAACACTCCCTTCATGACAAAATATGAAAACATGGTTCGAAAAGCTGCTGATGATGGAGAAACCATTCGCTACCGAGTGGAACCAGTGTATAATGGGAATGATCCTATGCCTGTTGCAGTTGATATAGAAGGTAAAGGATTAAGCAAACAATCAAACATTGATTTTTATGTGACAATTGAAAACAAACAATAATGGAGTTGAGGTTAATGGAGACGTTTAAACAACTAGCACTAATGACAACAAATACTTCACCAACACATTTTTTAAATCTCATTAAAGAAAAAAATCTACAAGAGATGACAGACTATTTCATTTTTAACAATGAAAAAAACAGCCAACAATTTTATCAAACGTTGGAGTTCCTGGCCGATGATGGTATCTGGACAAAAGAAGAATTAACAGGCTACACCTTTGTTGCTCAAACCATTGACAATGATTATGTTTTAGCAACAGATGACAAAACATTGGTTGTCCCTTATTCTTGTTATCAATCTGATAGTGAAACATTTGATGTATCTGTCTTCACTTTTTTTTCACTTGTTGAGGATAATGAACTACACTCAAAAATCATCGCAAAAATAGACTAGAGGAACAATTCCTACTAGTCTATTTTTTTATGTTAAAGACTCTATTGAATCATGATTTAATTCTATGCTGTCATTCACAACTTCTCCATGATAAAAAAATAATTTATAGTGAATGCTATACATAATAAAAAAAGACATCATAACGAAAATCAACGTAAAAAAAGACATTCGCTTAATTGATTTATTTTTTAAATCTTTTAATAATCCCAATCCAAAAAGCGAATTACCAAAGATTAACAGTACAATGATACTAATGTGATGGTATTTTACAACGTTCCATATAAAACATGAGATACTAAACACTATTAATCCCCAAAAAACAATTTTTAATAAAAATGATATAACACATTTAAAGCAAGTTATGCTGTTATATGGCTTTTTTTCCATCCTCTTCCCCCTGACACAATCCTTTTGTTACTATTTCAACTTTATTCCATGACTATCTTAGAAAGATGACTAAGATAGTTCCCATTATTTATATTACATTAAATAAACAAAAAAATAAATAATTTCATTGAAATAATCGTCTAAAATAAGCATATTCTTATTTTATAAAAACATGTCATCGTTATTTTAATAGATTTAGACTAATGATTTCTCACTAAAGTAATAAAAACTATGAACCAGACAAAAAATCTATGTTCATAGTTTTTATTATTTTTAATCTATCACAATTAATTCTTTTGGATACTCATTTAAAATCTGACAGCCATTTTTTGTTACAACAACTAAATCTTCAATTCGAACACCAACTTCTCCAGAAATATAAATACCAGGTTCAATCGAGAAAATCATTCCTTCTTCAACTATATCCGTATTACTGGCTGATACATCTCCAGCCTCATGTACCTCTGTTCCGATAAAATGTCCTGTTCTATGAGTAAAATACTCTCCATATCCTTTTGAGTCAATATAATCTCGTGCCGCTGCATCAATATCGCATAAACGAGCGCCTGGTTTAACTGTGTCAATTGCTCGCTTATTCGCTTCAAGTACTGTTTCGTATACATCACGACTTTTATCGGATACTTCTTTATAAAAAACTGTTCGCGTCATATCTGAACAGTAGCCATTTTTAACACCGCCAATATCTAAAATAATACTATCACCAGGTTTTACTACTGATTCATCATTCATATGATGGGGATCAGCTCCATTAGCTCCATAAGCAACAATCGGTTCAAATGAAAATCCATCATTACCTAATTTATGATAAATTTTTTCTAAACGCTCTGCCATAGCTAATTCAGTTAGTTTTTCAGGAATTAACCCTATTAATTGGTTCATCGCCAAATCATTATCATGAGATGCTTCTAACATTCTTTCTATTTCTTCTTCTGTTTTAATCGCTCTTACTTTATCTATAACATTAGAACTTAACGTATATTGACTAATTGGCGCATCCAGTTCTTTCATAATATCTAATAAGAAATGGGCTGCCCAATTTTTTTCAACTGCTATTGGTTTGTTAGAATCTAGTTCTTTAGCTAATGTTAAAACACCCATTCCTTTATCAGTATCATCCACAAAAATTATCGGCATTCCTAACGATTCTTCAGAAATAGGAAACAATCGATTGATTACAGCTACATGATGACCATCTTCTCTAATAATTAAAGCAACTAAACGTTCTCCTGGATCAATCGATTGTCCTGTCAAATAAGCAATTGATGCCTGATCCGATACGATTAATTGGGGTAATTGTTGTCGTTTCATCTCTTGTAACACACGGTTCATTCGTTCTTTATTCATTAAACTTCGTCTCCTTTTTCTTGAATAAAAAAACGGTAGAAAACTCTACCGTTTCACTTATTTTATTGTACTTCATAACGGCATTCACCGTCTAGGTAAGTTGCTTCTAAATTTAATGATTTATCTAAAACAATAAAGTCAGCCGCACGACCTGGCTTAATCATGCCACATACGTCATCTATTTTACAACTAACGGCGGGAACATAACTTGCCATCATAATGGCTTCAGCAGGTGTCGCAATCCCCCACTCGACCACGTTTTTAACAGCTTCTTTTAATTTCAAAATACTACCAGCTAGATTTCCCTCTTGCATTCTAGCAGTGCCATCTTTAACCGTTACTTTAAATTCACCCAACATATATTCTCCATCAGGCATCCCCCCAGCCATCATACAATCAGTGATTAGTGCCACATGATCTCGACCAGTTGAATCCATTAAAATTTCGGCAGCTGTAGGGTGAACATGATGACCATCACAAATTAATTCTGAAAAAACATGTTCCAAACTAAGGGCTGCTCCTACCATTCCTGGCTCTCGGTGATTTAATCCACGCATCCCATTATAAGTATGGACAAAGACGCTTGCACCTGACTCAACTACTGCTTTAGCTTGAGCAAGTGTCGCATTACTATGACCAAGAGACACAACAACTCCTTCATTTGTCACTTGCTGAACAAATTCTTTTACGCCTTCTCTTTCAGGAGCCAATGCTATTTTTTTAATAATACCACCTGATGCTTCTTGCCACTCATGAAATACTTCAATACTTGGGTCTGAAAAATAACCAGGATTTTGAGCTCCTTTATGTTCTTCTGTGAAAAATGGGCCTTCAAAATAAATCCCTTGAATTTTAGCTCCATCGACTTTATTTTTTACTTTACCAATCGTTGTCGCCACTTCTTTTAACCTCTCGTGATCAGACGTCAATGTTGTTGGTAAAAAAGAAGTCACACCACATGATAAGAGTGCTTCTGACATCACTTTTATCCCATCAGCATCGTTATCCATGACATCATGGTTCTTAAAACCATGAATATGAGTATCCACAAGCCCTGGTGCTATCCATTTGCCAGATAAATCAACTAACTCATCATACTCATTAGGAATCTCAAGTGTAACGTTTCCAAAAACACCGTCATTTATTTCCAAATAACCTGGTCCGACTTCTCCACTTGCTAAAAAAAATTTATCAGCGTAAATTACTTTTTTCATTGCCAACACTTCTTTCTTTTCTTGTATAACTTAAAACTATCACTATTCAATTCATTAGTCAATAATTGGTCTAGATATTTCACAAACACTTCGTTTATTAGTGCACTGTATATTTATTTATGATATAATAGCGTAAATTTAAAAGGGTTTTTATTCCACTTTTTGATTTTTTAATGTTATAATACAAAAATAATTATTACTATGCTTTTTATTTTTGAATGATATGGGAGAGATTAGTATGGATACTAAAGAAAAAGTGTTCTTTAAATGGCAAGGTGGACGCTATGAAGGCATCATTGAAAAAGAATACGAAAATTCTGTTTTAATTGAAGTCAATAATCCCGATGATGAATTAAAAGATAAGTATTTAGGTCGAATCGTCGTGAGCAAAAAAGATATTAAAAAGAAATAGACATTAAAAAAGTAGTTAGCCAAAATCGGCTAGCTACTTTTTACTTTTGTCTATAAGTTGATAAAAAGGTTTCTAAACTTAATGCGGCTTTTTTTAGTTCTTCCATCTCTGGTAAATAAACAATTCTAAAATGATCTGGAGTCGACATATTAAATCCTTTTCCATGAACCAATAAAATTTGATGTTCATGTAAAAAATCTAACACAAATTTTTCATCATCTCGGATATTAAATTTCTCTACATCTAGTTTTGGAAAAATGTAAAATGCAGCTTGTGGTTTTTTCACTGTTACACCAGGAATCGTATTTAAAGCATTGGTTATGTATTCACGTTGCTCATAAATTCGTCCACCTGGTAAGAGTAATTCATCCACACTTTGATGCCCACCTAAAGCTGTTTGGATAATTTGCTGCGACAATACGTTTGAACATAGTCGCATAGAGGCTAACATGTTAATTCCTTCAATGTAACCTTGAACATGTTTCTTTTCTCCACTAATAACCATCCAACCGCAACGAAATCCTGCTACACGATGAGATTTGGATAACCCATTAAACGTTACCACGCATAAATCAGGTGCTAAACTAGCAATAGATATATGCTCTAAACCATCCATCACTAATCGGTCGTAAATTTCATCTGAATAAATAATTAGTTCATGTTCTCTTGCTACTTTTACAATTTCTAATAATAACTCTTTTGGATAAAGAGCTCCAGTTGGATTATTAGGATTAATCAACACAATCCCTTTCGTTTTTGGTGTGATTTTACTTTTGATATCATCAATATCAGGATACCAATCAGCTTGTTCATCACACACATAATGAACTGCGCGACCACCTGATAGTGTAATAGCTGCTGTCCATAAGGGATAATCTGGCATTGGGACAAGTACTTCATCGCCATTGTCAATCAATGCTTGCATAGATAATGTGATGAGTTCGCTGACGCCATTTCCAGTATAAATATCATGAATAGTCACATTCGGTATTTTTTTTAATTGGCAATATTGTTGAATCGCTTTTCGTGCGGAAAAAATCCCTTTTGAATCTGAATAACCTTCAGACTCTCTAGCATTCGTTATTAAATCATGAATAATTTCATCAGGAGCTTTAAAGCCAAACGCGGCAGGATTTCCTGTATTTAATTTTAATACATCAATTCCTTTAGCAGTCATTCTATCTGCTTCTTCTAGTACAGGACCTCTTACATCATAACTAACATAATCTAACTTTGACGATTTTTTAAATTGTCTCACTGACTCTCCCCCTAATAAAAAAACTTGCCTTCATTTTTTCTAAATTACACCTAGAATCAATGAAATGCAAGTTAATTTTTCTTTAAATTGTTTATGGTGTGTCTTTTCCTTCTACTGCTGTTGACGCACCAACTAATTTTCCTGCTGGATCAAGACGTTTTTCCACTATTCCTAATGCCCAATCTGTTACAATCGCCATCAGCGCAGTTGGCAATGCTCCAACTAAAATAATGGCCGTTCCATCGGTGGCATTTGTTCCTCTAATGATAATATCTCCTAAACCACCAGCACCAACAAATGAACCAATCGCTGTAATACCAATGGCAACAACCAACGCATTTCTAATACCTGCCATTAAAACAGAAATAGATAATGGTAATTCAATCATCCACAGACGTTGAAAAGAAGTCATTCCCATTCCTTTACCAGCATCAAGTATGTCTTTGTCTACCTGTGTCATACCTGTATAAGTATTGGAAATAATCGGTAAAAGTGAGTATAAGAATACGGTAATAATAACCGTATTGACTCCTAAACCGAAAGCCAACATCAGTAAAGAGACCATTGCCAGAGAAGGGACTGTTTGAATAACATTTGCTGCCCCAATCACCCAGTCTGCTAACCGCTTCTTTTTCGCAATAAAAATGCCTATTGGTATCCCAACAACTGCGGCAAAAAAGACGCCATAAATTGAAATAAGAAAATGACGAATAAATTGAGAAAGGACGTAACCACTATTATTTTGTAAATAATAAAAGAATTGTTGTGCAATATTCATGTCTTGCATTAGTTTTCCCCCTCAAAAAAGTTATTTTCTCGTAAGAATTTTTTAGCAACTGTTTCTGGTTCGAGCAAATTATTATCTGCTTCATAGTTAAGTCGTTGCATCGTTTTCGTGTCAATTTTTCCAGATAATTTAAGCAGTGCTGCTTTTAATTTTGGATTTTTCTCCATCACATCATTATCAATCACAATACTGCCATCATATGGAGGGAAAAATCTTAAGTCATCTTCTAACACAACTAGGTCATAACTCGCAATACGACCATCTGTTGAATACCCCAACACCACATCCATCTTGCCTGCAGCTACCGCATCATAAACAAGACCAATTTGCATAGGATAAACTTTTTTAAAATCAACATCATATGTATCAGAAAAGGCTTGATAACCATCTCCATCACGCTTCATCCAAGACGTATCGACACCAGCTGTTAGTTGATCTGCAACATTTTTTAAGTCACTAATTTTTTCCAAATGATATTTTTCTGCTGTTTCTTTTGATACCATAAAAGCATAAGTATTGGCAAAGCCATATGATGGTAACCATGTTTGATTATATCGCTTGTTAAATTCTTCCGAAACAATGTCAAACGCTTTTTCTGGATCTTTTTCAGCAGGTAGATTTAGCGTCCCACTTAAATCCGTTCCAGTATATCGTCCGGCAGAAACATCAATGTCATGATTTATCATCGCATTGTGAACAACTGTACTGGTTCCTAAGTTATTGACAAGGACTACTTTATCATCTGTATAGTGTTCAATCATTTCTTTTACCAAATTAGCTAAAATTTGATTTTCGGTTGTAGCTAAAGAACCCACACGAATGGTTTGATTGTCACCCTTACCCCCTCCTAGACCAGGTAATTCACAACCTGTTAAAAAAAGAAGGCCTAGAACAAGCAATAATAATAATTTATTTCGTTTTGTTTTCATTAACTATTTGCCTCCTTCATCTTTGGAGACAATTTTTTTTCAAGCAACCCTAATAAAAAATCACTAATT
Source organism: Vagococcus bubulae (assembly GCF_003950315.1). Classification (GTDB taxonomy): domain Bacteria; phylum Bacillota; class Bacilli; order Lactobacillales; family Vagococcaceae; genus Vagococcus; species Vagococcus bubulae. The sequence continues at coordinate 72,007 of NZ_NGJT01000002.1, read as the reverse complement.
AAAGCGAGTAAAACAACTGGTATAGTACCACCTATAATTAAATCTGGTTTATAAAGATTTAAACCACTAAAAATTAAATCTCCCAGTCCACCACCACCAATATAAGAAGCAAGTGTTGCCCAAGCGATAACATAAACTGTCCCTAGACGAATACCTCGCATAATAGTTGGTAAAGCGAGTGGAACTTCAACTAAACGTATTTGTTCAAAATCGGTCATTCCCATTCCTTTAGCGGCATCTACCATGTTTGGGTCGACTCCCTTAATGCCCAGATACGTATTTCTTAAAATAGGTAAGAGCGAATAAATGAATAGAGCCACAACAGCCGTTGCTTTTCCTACACCAAATAACGGAATAAACATTGTAAGTAATGCCAAGGAAGGTACCGTTTGTAATACACTAGCTAGACCTATTATAATATTTGCTAATTTATTAGTTCGCGTCAATGCAATACCTAGTGGCACTGCTACAATCACGCCTAAAAGTAACGCAATTCCTGAGATATAAATATGTTCAAAGGTCTTAACAATTAATTCGTTTCCATTCTCCAATAAAAAGGTGTTCATTATACTTCCTCCTTTTCCACTGGAGTTTCATCTTCAGATGACCCCTCTTCTCCCCAAATCGTATCATAAACCATGTCCACTAGAGAAGAACGCGTTAAAATGCCGACTAATTTTTTATTGCCATCAACAACTGGAACATATTTCAGTCCGCGTTTTAAAATACGTTGAATGGCATCTCTTAGAAGGGCTGTTTGTTTGATATAGAAAACATCTAATTCCATAATGTCACCCACACTTGTTGAATAGCCTCGTTTATCATTGATGGATTCAACATCAATAAATCCTTTTAAGACATTATTTCCATCAACAACAAGTAAAGTATCCACTCGTTTTTCACGCATCAAACGAATCGCTTGTGATAATGATTTTTCTGGTGTAATAGAAATAGCTCGTTTCATCATCACTTCACCAACTGTAATAAAATCTTGTTGGCTATGCATCAAACGCTCTTCTCCAATTAATTCGCGAACAAAGTCATTGGCTGGATTTCGTAAAATATTTTCTGGCGTGTCACACTGAACCACTTTGCCATGACTCATGACAACAATCTTTGTCGCTAGTTTCAAAGCTTCATCCATATCATGTGTGACAAAAACAATGGTCTTACCCATTTTTTCTTGTAATTCTTTAACAAAATCCTGTAAAGAATCACGAGTAATAGGATCAAGCGCACCAAAAGGTTCATCCATTAAAATGATATTTTGATCTGCTGCTAATGCTCTAATGACACCAATCCGTTGCTGTTGTCCACCTGATAATTCACTTGGGTATCTATCTAACATCTCTTTTGGTAATTCAACGAGCGTAATCAATCTTTCGGCAATTTCATCCCGTTCTTCCTCAGGCCATTTTAACAATTTTGGCACCAATGTAATATTTTCACGGATTGTCATATGCGGTAATAACCCAATATTTTGGATGACGTATCCAATACTACGTCTTAAATCAACTGGATTTTCTTTTGTCACATCTTTTCCATCAATTAAGATTTTTCCCGATGTTGGCTCAATCATCCGATTAATCATACGCATCGCAGTAGTTTTACCACTACCACTTGTCCCGATAAAACAAATAAATTCACCATCCCCAAATGATAAATTTATATCAGATACCGCTTTTTTATTTCCTTTATAGATTTTCGACACATTTTGAAATTCAATCAAAACTTCGCAACTCCCTTTTTATTTTGTCTAATTTAAGTGTGCACGATTTCAACTAAATATGCAAATATGATTTATTTTGATTATTAAACTAACGTTTCTTCCATTCTATCAAACCATCTGCACAAACATCTGCCCCTGATTTTATTTGATGAATCGTTTTATTATCATCCATTTCTTCAATATAGCTATCCACTGCTTCTCCGTAGCGAATCTCTTTATTAAATTTAATCATCACTCGACTTGGCACATGACTAATCAAAAAATCATAGGACATACTATCCATCATCCAAGCAGGATAGGTAGCATTATTAACATGATGATTATCATCAATGTCCCAAAAGCTGACATCAAATGAGCGATTGATTGATTCTGATTGCAGCGTTGGAATTTTTTCTCCACGTTTTATTCGTTTCGTTTTTTCAGATTCAAATGGTACGATTACCTCATCTGGTACTGCATGAACTTTTCTGGTTGTATTATCCATCAAAGCAAACGTAGATTCCATAACGGCTAATTCATTACGATGACTATCATGTATCCAAAATTTACGATAACAAAAATATTTATTATAACTTTCAGCTTGGGTGGTCACAAAGACACTGTCCCCAGACATAGGTAGAGAATGAATCGTTAAATCATGTTCTGTAATAATCCAATTAATATTAAAACTTTTAAGTAACTCTGCATTCACTCCTAGAGAGTCACTTTGATTACCTGATGTTCGTATCATCATTTTTATTAAGGTTGGTACCTTTAATAACCCTTCAGCATCACAATCATAATATGGAATTGTGTACTTTTCAGTAAACGTATTTGTCATATTCTCAACCTCTCATATGTTTTTAATCAATTATATCACAAAAGTCATGTTTATCTTATCATGGCGATTGAGTAAAAAAGATTCTCATAAAACTCTAATTTATTGATTTGTCTGTCTTTTACAAGTAAAATAAGACCAATAATAAGATTATTCAGATATATCGTTAGGAAAGTAGGAAATAAGATGACACAAGACAATAAAGCATTATTCATCATCTTTGGGGGAACTGGAGATTTAGCTAAAAGAAAACTTTATCCATCTCTTTTTCGTTTATTCCGTAAAGGAGCCATCAACAAACATTTTGCTGTCATAGGAACAGCACGTCGTGAATGGACAAATGAGCACTTTAGAGAAGTCGTAACAGAAAGTATTCAAGAATTAGACCCTACCCCAAAAGAACTTGATTCTTTTACATCACATTTTTATTATCAAGCACACAATGTTACCAATACACAAGAGTACGTCACTCTTGAAAAACTTGCTAGTGAACTAGATGATACTTATCAATTAGATGGCAATCGTATATTTTACCTAGCTATGGCACCAAGTTTCTTTGGAACAATTGCTCAACACATTAAATCTGAGCATATTTTAAGTGAAAATGGTTTCAACCGTTTAATTATCGAAAAACCATTTGGAACAGATTATCAAACGGCAAAAGAATTAAATGATTCTATTTCTGCTGCATTTACTGAAGATCAAATTTTCCGTATTGATCATTACTTAGGAAAAGAGATGGTTCAAAATATTTCTGCGATTCGCTTTGGGAATAATATTTTTGAATCGTTATGGAATCACTACTATATTGACAATGTCCAAATCACTTTAGCAGAATCTTTAGGCGTAGAAGAACGCGGTGGGTATTATGATAAGAGTGGCGCATTAAAAGATATGGTACAAAATCATATCTTGCAAGTAGTTGCTCTTCTTGCTATGGAACCACCAACCATTTTTTCTGATCATGCTATTCGAACTGAAAAAATAAGCGCATTAGAGTCGATTCGTATCTATAATGAAGATGAAGTTCAAGAAAACTTTGTACGAGGACAGTATTCAAAAGGCCATTTAGGTAATAATCAATTTTTAGGTTACCACGAAGAAAAAGATGTTGATCCAGACTCAACAACTGAAACGTTTGTAGCTGGAAAATTAATGATTGATACGTTCCGTTGGGCTGGTGTTCCATTTTACATTCGTACTGGGAAACGTCTGACTGAAAAAGGAACTCGTATTAACATTGTCTTTAAAACGACACCTATTAATGTTTTTCGTACCTCAGATCAAACAGAAGACATTCCTGAAAATATTTTAACTATTTATATTCAACCCACTGAAGGATTTTCTCTAACGTTAAACGGTAAAGAAGTTGGGCCGGGTTTTGCAATGGACCCTGTTAAATTAAATTATCGTCATTCAAGTGAGACATTAGAAAATAGTCCTGAAGCCTACGAAAAATTACTTTTGGATTGTCTAAAAGGAGATGCCACAAACTTCACTCACTGGGACGAGGTAGCTGCTTCCTGGAAGATTGTTGATGTTATAAGACAAGCATGGGATAAACAAGTAACTAAAGTTCCTACTTATCCAGCAAGAACAATGGGCCCTAAAGAAGCCTTTGATTTGCTTGAAAAAGATGGGCGCTCATGGGTTTGGGAACCAGACCAATGGTATAGAGAAAAAGAATTATTATAAAACAAAAAAGTGTGAACTTGATTACATCATCAAGCTCACACTTTTTATTTTTAACCAAAATAATCTTTCATGAAAGAAGCTGTTTCAGAGTCTAGACCAAGTTCAAGAAAATTTTCATCAATTGGTTGAAGTTTTTTTAAATTATAACCATCATACTTATCTACTTCATGTAGTATGTGTCTGATATCATACAATGTTTCTTTTTCAAAAAACCATTCTTTTAACCTTGACTGAGTTGTTTCCTCTTCTTGTTCTATACTATCTAAATGTTTGTCCATTTTTTCGATACTCTTTACAATGTGATTAATAATTTTTTCTTCTTTTTTTTCTTTTGTTTCCATGTTAAGCCCTCCATAATTAACTGTTAGTTGTTTAAAGACAAACAACTTTACTTTCTATTCAATTTATTGATGACGTGTATCTCTTTTTTTGATATCATTAGAATAATCTCATTTTTTAACTATTTTTTAATCAGAAAGGAGGAAATCACATGGACATAAGACAACTCACTTATTTTGTTGCGATTGCCGAAGCAAATACGATTTCCGACGCTGCTAAAAGATTAAACATTGCCCAATCAGCATTGAGTCAAATGCTTAAACAATTAGAAACTGAATTAGGTACTGTTTTAGTTGAACGTCATAAAAAGCAACACCATCTTACTCCTAGTGGTCGGATTATGTATGATGAAGCACTATCTATTATTGCCCAAATCAATCTAGCCAAGCAACGTATCCAAGATAGCTCTGTTGGAACACTAGGATCAATTAATATTGGTGTAGATGCCCTTTTATCTACTGTATTGTATGCCGCTATCAAGGACTACCTAAACAAATTTCCTGATGTCAAACTCAACTTCTTTCAAAATGATCCATTTACATTGAAAGAAATGCTTGAAGATCGACAAATCGATATCGCATTAACTCATTATCTTCTTAACGAAGAAGAGTACGTTACAGCTCGCAAAGAAACGGTTCCTGTTTATCTCGTTTACTCTGAAAACTATGACGAACACTGGACAGTAAATGAAATACTAAATCAATCAAATGATATTATTTTACCTTTACATAAAAAAGAAACACTTTATAAAGAACTTGTACTCTGGTTAAATCGTACCATTGATAGTGAAAAAAGAATCACAAGTTGCACTGATATCAAGTTACTCTTACAACTGATTAAAACCAATCAATGTGTGAGTTTTGTTCCAGAATTTTTGCTTAGTGAATTACCCAAAAGCATCCATGTTCACAAAGTGACTAATCCTAGCTTAGTTTATTCTTATCAGTGGGTATATCTAAAAAATAGATACCTTCCACAAATTATGACAGAATTTTTATCATTTTGAGTATGTGTCATCATCTAAGCTTTTCTCAAAATCTTTTAAAGGATGTTCTTTTGTTGGTGCAATGACCCAGTTAACTAAAATAGAAATTAATAACCCATAAAAAGTCGCTATAATCCGGTAAAATGCGTATTGATTACTACCAGAAGGAGCACAAAGTAAAGTCATTGTAATTAGCGTCATGACTGCTCCTTTCACCGTGGTGGGCGACTGACTACCTCCTGATAAAAAAACTGTTACATACGTAAATAATGGAATCAAAAAAATAATATACGGACTGTTTTTGGGTAAATGAGTCGCTACTGCTAAATATATAACGCCAAACGTACAGCCTATCACTGTGCCTAATAACCGATACCTTAAAAAAATCCAGGCGTCAATTGTTTTGGGTCTTATACCAAAAACAGCATTTGTTAAAGAAATAACAGTAAGTGTTGAATCTTTAACATGATTAAAAAAATAATAGGATGCTACAACCATTAATGTAACAAGTGTTATTTTGATTGTTGTGATATCTTTAAAACGATTAATCACCTTGTAACCTACCTTCAAAGGTTCTTTAAAGAATTTCTTAGCTAAGAGCACTCTTATTAAACCACTTGTTTATGAATGTTTTTGTGACTATATGTGAAGAATATTGGAATCGTTTTAGTCATTATAAAAAGACCGTCAAAAATTTTTCGACGGTCTTTCCTTTATTGAGTTTCTATCGTTTCTTCTTCGTCTTCATATAGTCCTGATACTTCCTTGTACCAAGTAAATACATGTATTGCAACAACTTTAATAGCAGCATATCCAGGTATTCCTAATATAACACCTAATACACCAAATAATTTCCCGGCTGATAATAACACAAAAATAATGGTTATAGGATGAATATCCAATTGACTGCCCAAAACAAGTGGTGACACAACTCGTCCTTCAATCGTTTGTTCAACAATAAAAACGATAATCACGGCCACTAACATTTTAGGCCCGTTAACCAATGCTAAAACAATTGCTGGAATAGTGGCTAACGCAGACCCTATATAAGGAATCAGATTTAGTACTCCTGCTAAAATCCCCAATGTCACACTATACTCCAGACCTATCACGCTAAACCCTATCATAAACATGACAGCTACTGCGAATGCTACTGTTACTTGACCTCTAACATAAGAAGACAATTGTTTATTAATATCTTCTAACACTCTAAGTGTTGGTTTTCTCATCTTAGTTGGTATCACTGGTGTAATATAAGGTACAAGTTGTTTTCCATCTTTTAATAAATAAAATAAAATGAACGGAACAGTAATGACCATAACCACAATATTTGCGACTGCTCCTACAATATTACCCAAACTATTAAATGTCGTCTTTGAAACAGTCTTTGCCAAACTACTGATAGAGGCTGTCAGCTCATTAAAATATTTCTCAAATGGTTCACTGAATTCACTTAAAGCTGGTAACGCCAAAAATTCAGTCGTCTTTTGCTCAATAATTTCCCAGTAATGTGGCCATTCTGTTATAAAGCTTTTTGTTTGGTATTCTATTTTAGGAATCAAAATAACAATGCCCCAAATAATTAACCCTAAAATAGTAATAAACAGGGCACTTATTGTGTAAACACGTTTAATGCCACGCTTTTCAAAAAAATTTACTACTGGGTTCAGTAAGTAATACAACAATCCTGATACAATGATAGGAACACCCACAATACCTAAAAATTGTGCAACCGGCGTAAATAAATTTGATACTTTCGTAAACACTAATAATATCAACAATATCAGTAATATAACCATGAGCCCTGTCACAAGTTTATTATTTAAAAATAAACGATAAAATAAGGACTTAGAATTTCCTTCTTTTTTTAATTTCAACTACCTTCCCCCTAACGATATGTAATAACAGTCCCCTCATTAATTGTAGGGAATGTATATGGTTCTAAATAGATAGCGTTAGATAATTCATCCATTCCTTCTGGATTTTTAAACATTAATGAGACATGACCCATAGAGTCTAAATGTCTGTTAGCTACTGATCCAATTTTGACAATGTGATATTCTTGCTCATCAAATAAAATCGTTCCACCTACTTCAAGATTAAATGGTCCATCTGTTTCAATTTTTTGAATAACAGAAAATTTTTCTAACTCATCTGTCACTTTTTCTCCAAATAAAATAATCATTTCATCTTTTGCATCCATTGAATGTTCTCCAATTTGTTTGACAACTGCTTTTATCATAAAGACATCTTCCCCACTTTTATAGTATTTTATGATATAACTATACCACAATAACAAACAAGACTCTCATTTTATGCTAGATTATTTGCAAAGGATTTAAAAAAGAAGAAGGAATTCTATCCCTCTCCTTTTTCATGTATTAACTATTTTTTGTATCTTTTCTATGTTTACCAAACCAACCAATAGAAACGAAAGATAGCATTAATAATCCTAAAATAAACACTTTCTTATTCGTTACTTCACCAGTTTTAGGCAACCCTTTTGTTGCATTAGATTCTTGTCTCGTACTTTGTGCTGATGATTGATTTGATGAGGTAATCTGTTTACTTGTGTTTCCATCAATAAAACCGATTGGTGCTTGTGATGTCATATGTTTGTCTACTTTTTTATCTTTACCTTTTTCTTCTTTTAAGTCATCTTTATTATCATCAAAAGGTGGTAATGTTTCTTTTGACTTATCAGAATCATCATTGTTTGAATCCTTTTCTTTCTTGCCATCATCTTTAGTTAATTCATCCTCTTTTTCAGATGGCGTTTCTTTTGATGGTTTCACTTCATCTTCTTTTTTAGTTGGCAAATCTGTTTGTGTACCACTATCAGTCGTTTCAACAGATGATGGTTTTACCATAATATTTTCAGAAAATACTGGACTTTCATTAGATGCTGTATCAACTGTTTTCACTTGTAGCACACTATTTTTTGTCACAACAAAGGCATCTTTATAATCTTTCCATGTTTTTCCTTCGTCCAAACTATACTTAATACTTGTATGTTCATCCTTTGTCGTCATACCTAAAGTAACCGTTACTTGCTTCTCTTTTCCTCCATATGAGCTTAATGAGACAGTTGGAAGAGCTTTAACTTCAGAACGAATAGTTTGAATTGTTGTTTGAGTCACTGGAGATTCATTTCCATATTTATCACTGTATTTAAAGAAATAATCACCATTTTCACTGACTGTTATCGTATCTGGCACAAGTGTCCAAGTGTTTTGATCAGTTGAATAATATAACTCTGGCGCACTGAATTTCCCAGCATGTTTAATGACAGACTCTTTATTTTTTGGTGTTAGAACAATTGGCTTATTGGTTAATGATGTTTCATTGGACGTAATCTCTGGCGCACTAATAGCCTCATCTTTATGATGATTAATATCAAAATCTAACTGTTGTTTATTCCCAACTAAATCTGTTAGTGTCGCTGTCATTTTTGATGTTTCTTCTGGTAATATTTTCACTTTATATGCTACATCAACAGCAGGTCGATTAGCAAAAAATGCTTCATTAAACACATCATAATCTGAATCAGTATGAACGTGATTATGATTGATACTTAAGTTATACCCAGCTAAGTTATCTGTAATCGTTGCTTTTACTACATATGGATTATGATTCGTAAATCCTACAAGTTTTCCTGACTCATCTTGTTCCACATTGTCTAACGTTAACGTTGGTAATTTGTCATCTACCCAAATCGTATAGCCATAATTAACAACAGGTCGACCATTATTTAAATCATCATCTTGTGCATAAGCAGTTAATCGATAAGAACCTGTTGAAATATTTTTCATTTGGTAGCTAAACGCTAATGTCGTTGGATCATAATCAACTTTCTCTCCATTTAATGTAAACTGTTTAACTGGATAAGCTAATTTACCTGTTATGGTTAACACTTTATTTTCCTTATCATAGCCAGGACTCTCTGTATTAATAATAGATAAACTTGATTCGATATTATCAAATTTAATGAAAGTATCATCTAATTTTGTCGTACCAGATGAGTGAATAACAACTTGTTGAACGGTTTCATTACCAGCATCGTCAGCCGCAATAACAAAGTATAAATTATCCCCGTAAACAAGCGATAAATCATATGAAAATGCCCCATTATCTAATGTAAGTGGCGTCGAAACGTCTTCTTTTGGATCATATATAACAGCTTCTTTTGCATCTGTTATCTGTCCAGTTACTGTATAATTATTTTTTGTTGTATTAATGACACCATCTGTCAAGTCCTGCACTTGAATAGTTGGTGCTTCGATATCTACTTTTATAGGTAATGTTCCTAAAGGTTCATTTCCTTCTTTGTCTAGTGTAAAGTTGAAAACTGTCTTATCTTTAGTAATTGGAACACTCACTTCAAATAATCCTTTATTTGATGTTTTAACCTCTACACCATCCACATAAAGTAACGTATCTTTTGCATAACTTCCTGTTAAAGTAAATGTGCTGTCCTCTTTGTTATACCCTGCTGTATTTTGGCTAATGGTTTGATTTGGAGACACGTTGTAAATTAATAAATTATCTTGGTTCCCTTGTTCTTCGATTGTTGAAGAAAATTCAACGTTACCTGCATGATCACTCAATGCAAGAATGACTTGATTTTTCCCTGGTAAAAAGACACTTGAAATTTTTTGAACTGTTTCATATTTCCCTGCATTTTCCTCACCTTTTGGTATCTGTCTAAGTGCTACTTTGTAATTCTTACCGTTGACGCTCAATGCTACAACGTCTTGCTTAATACCCGATAACTTATCACTTGCATCTACTAATAGTTTTCCTGATTTTGTTACCTCAACTTTTTCTATCTTAGGTTTTGTGTTATCGACTGTGACAGGGATATACGTTACTTGATCGGAATTATCATTTTGTGATGATACCGTAACTTTATATTGATAACGACCATCTGGAACTACCTCTTCTTTTCCTGATTTTTTATCGTATTGAGTTCCTGACCATTTTGCTTGAGATACGACATGAGTTGTCCATTTTCCAGAACTTGTATTGTAAAAATCTTTTCGTCCATTTTTAGCAATATATAACTCTTTTATCGTTTCCCCTTTATCATCTACAATATCATAAGTCGCTTTAGCAAAATTACGATTGAAAAATAGATAAGGAATACTGTAATCTTGAATGTTATCTTCATTTTGAGGAGAGATGGCCATCGCATCAGGAGAAACAACTGATTGACCTTGATCATCTTTAAGCATTCCTAAAATAAAATTATTATTACTTGCTAGAAAACCTGACGCAGTAGGAGCACTATGTCCATCTTGGTAAATTAACGGATCAATTGTATTTCCAGTTGAGTATTTACCAAAAAATCCCATGTAAGGTATCACAAGATTTGGTGTATCTACTCCATCAAAACCAATAAATCCTTCCACGAATTGTTGCTCTTCAAAAGAGTAAGGTAAACTTAACTGGAATACTACTTCTTTACTTTCTCCAGCTGCAAGTTTAATGGTTTGTTTATCCGTTGACAGAGATGCTTTTTCAATCTTTGTATCATAGATTTCTTTATTAGCATCTGTTGCTTGAGTGTATACACCACCAAAATCATTAACCGTAAACTCTTTTTCTTTATCTCCATGATTTGTTAATGTGACATTGATAGTTGTTGAGCGGCCAATTTCTTTTAATGCAATGGTTGAATCTTTAGTTGGTGTGTAATGAAGACTCACTTCATTTTCAATAGCTGAAGCCACGTTTATTTCACCAGCACCTTGACGTCTAGGTGAAATAATTTCCTTCGTATGTGCCACATCAAACATTGGCACAGAGGTACTGATAGCTGAGTCTTTTGCAAATTTCACTAATTCTTTTCCACTTAAATTTATTTTTTTCTCTTTAATTGCTTGTAAAATCAATGCCTGTGACCCTGCAACAAATGGTGATGCCATACTTGTTCCGCTCATTGTCTGGTATTTATTACCATTAGCTAATGAATAGATATTTCCACCAGGTGCTGAAATTTCTGGTTTAAAATTCAATTCGGGTGTTGGTCCCCATGAGCTAAAATCAGACATTTTACCATACATTTTGTTATCAACTTCCGCCTTACCAAGCGTAAAAGCAACAGGTTTTTTATCTTTAGCGACTTGAAGCAATATCTCTCCATCCACATCTGATAGACCAATCGTTGGATATTCAGCATCTTCTAGAGACATTTGAACAACACCATCTGTATTATTATAGATAAAAGCAGCAACAGCTCCATTTTCTTTAGCTAATCTTGCTTTATTGGTAAAAGAAATTTCCCCACGTTTAATTAAAGCGATATTTCCTTTAAGTGCTTTCTTAATATCGTCTGTGTAGTCTTCTTTTCGTCCAAGACCTACGTCAACTAATTGACGCTCACTATTTAACACATCATAATTTGTTTCTACTTTACTAAAAATAGTGGTAGATCCATCTGTTAGTTCAGGTACTGAATTGAAAACAGCATGTCCTAATTTATCATATAGCGTTTCCATTGTCACAATCGAATTTTCAGATGAAGCAACTGTTAATGCCTCTGTTGTTACACCAGGACTTCCAACAGTACTCATATCTGATGTATCAAGTAAATTTTTTGGTGTATCATGCATGTCATTTGTTCCACTAACACTGTTATTCCCAGCAGAAATAACTGAAATAACTCCCACATCACTCGCTCGTTTAATGGCTTGATTTTGCGGATCTTCTGGATCGGTGTTAGCACTAACAGAACCCAAACTCATGTTAATAACATCTGCTCCTAATTTGACAGAATCCTCAATCGCAGCAATGACATCATCACTGTAACACCCACGAATGTTTTTATTATTTGAAAAAACTTTCATCGCAAGTAACTGTGCTTCTGGTGCCACTCCTTTTACGTCACCATTTGATGCAGCGATTCCTGCAACGTGTTGTCCATGCATCCCTGCATCACCCACATCGACGATATCATCACTGCCGTCTGCGTAGTTATAACCAAATGGAACTTTTTCACTAAAATAAGAGCCCTTATCCATTTTGTTAACACTATCCTTTGTTAACGTTCCACTCTCTGGGTTAGACAAAAACAAATCTTTATGACTCGGATCAATCCCACTATCAATGATTGAGATGACCATTCCCTCACCATGAAGTTTTCTTTCTTCCCAGACCTTTTGAACTTCAGCAATAGCATTCGCATGCGTATCTGTTGGATAAAAAACTTGTGCTGGTGTGACTGAAATGACACCTTGTAACGCTTCAATTTTTTCAATATCGCCTACTTTGACATCAATTGAAAAACCATTTAATAAATAACCAAACGATCGTTTAGCTTGTGAGCCGGATATTTTTTCAATTTTATTTTTTAAAGACGATTGTTTTTTTACTACTTTTTCCGTTGCTTTTTCAATTGATTGAACAGAAGACTTAGATCCTGTTGGTAAATCAACATGATTAACAGCTACTTCTTTATCAAGTTGAATTAATACTCTAATACGCTGACTATTATCGACTTTTGTTTCTGATGATTTTTCCTGTATTAATCCATCTTTTTTTAATTGTTCATTGACTCTAGCGTAAAAGTCTTTAGAATACGCTTTATTTGCAGAAGCATTTTCCTCCAATAAATACTTCTTCAAACTCTCTTCTATCTGCTTTTTCCCTGATTTTTTGTCGCTAGTTTTCTCATTTTCTTGCGCCAATACAACTGTTGCATTTAAGATTGGCGTGGACAATAATAATAAGCTACTCACAAGTACTGCAGATTTTTTAACAACCGACTTTTTCATTTACCTACCCCTTTTATTATTTAATAACAATAATACAATGAGAATATTGTTTATTTTTTATTAAGTTTTTCTCATTATGATGAACTTTTTTCTCATTTTCAATAGGTTTTAGGTATTTATACTAGATACTTTACTATTTACGAACAAAAAATGACCAACATCACACAATTTGGTCATTTTTAGTCTATTATTATTCTGTTACTGACGCACTTGATACCGCATCATTCTCTGATTCACTATGAGAGGTTGATTCAGATGCCCCGCTGACTGCATCTGTTCCCGGAGTAAGTGTTTGCCCTGTTTGTTGTAAGTACCAATCAACAATAGGTTTAAAATCTAAAATGTACTCATTAATCCCGGCATAATTTCCAGCATCATCATGAATGGCTTGATAATTATGTACAACAAATTTGTCCGGTCCATGAGTAGGAACATGGACTCTCACACAATCTTGAGCGCCAGAACGTAATTGTTGAATCACCCAATTAACACCTTTTAATGCTTTTTCAGGATGACAATATGCTAGAGGATTTCCGACCTGACTAGGATGTCTTGAAGCCAGCATCTCTTTATCTTCTTTTGTATAATTATAATATAAAAATTGATTATTATCGTCGGCATAGGTTATTTCCATTGGCATAGATGATAAGAAATAGTTAATCTGATCGACTGTTAAAACGCCACGATTTAACTTCACATATGTCTGTCCTTCAACTGCGTTTACTTTTTCTGATGCCTGTTCTACCCAGTCATCTGCTCCTTTATCAACACCATCAATCGTTGTTTCTATAGAAGAATTGCAATATAAATCTTCTGGCTCCATAACGGGAGTTTTCGGTCCTTCTAATGCTGAAACAACTTCAATAAATCGAATAAATTTATCTAATACACTCCCTAAAAATTCTATTGTTTTCTCATCTTTTAAATTATTTTCATCATCAAATGCATCACGTACTTTTCCAAGCAAAAATTCATTACCTGGCATAACCAATGCATGAACGCCAGGTGCATCTAGTATTTGACGTAAATGAAGTTGCGCTCTTGAAGAACCTTGATCATAATAAGAGGCACCAATAATCATAACTGGTTTATTTTCTAAAGGATGAATCTTAAACGATAACCACTCCAATACACTTTTAAGACTGGCTGGAATCGTGTGATTGTGTTCAGGTGTTGCAATAATCACGCCATCTGCTTGCTTTATTTTTCGATTAATTGATTGAATAATTGGCGTGTTTGTTTGATCATCACTTTGATTAAATAATGGAACATCCTTAATTTCAATTAATTCTAAATCAAATTGATTTGAAAATTGTTTTTGAATATATTGTAATAATAATCGGTTATAAGATTGTTCAGCGTTTGATCCGACGATTCCGACTAATTTCATTTTCATATCCTCCTTAAATCGTTTCCCAAGAAAAATCTTTTGCTTCTTGTTTATTTTGTTTATGTGCACTCATTAACTGATTCGTCATAGCCACAAAATGTCTAAAATCATTAAATAAAGCATGTAATTTTTGAATTTGTTCTTCATCGATTAATTGTCCTTCTTCATCAAAAGCTTGAAGTGAATGACTCAATAAAAAGTCTGAACTTGGCATAATTCTCGCCTTCAATTCCGGTGAGTCTAGCATTTGCTTCAAATGTAATTGAGCTCTTGAAGAGCCTAGTGTCCCATATGATGCCCCTGTTACCATCACTGGTTTATCAACAAAAGGATAGGTATGATAAGACAACCAATTTAATGCATTCATCAAGGCAGCCGGTACAGCATGATTGTACTCAGGTGTACTGATAATCACACCATCTGCTGATTCAATTTTTTCTGCAACTTCTTTAACAATGATCGGCAACTCACTATTATCCGGTTTATTGAACACAGGAAAATCTTTAATTTCGATGATGTCTATGTCAACCTCTCGACCAAAATAATCTTTCATAAAGTGTAATAATTTTCTATTTGTTGATTCTTCTGAATTCGTTCCAACAATTGCTACATATTTCTCCATTAAAACTCGCCCTCTCTTTTATATTAAATTTGATTGAATCCCTATTGAATAATACAACTGGTTTTCTTTATCTATGACAATACACTCAATCTCTGGTAATTGATTGACCTCATCTACTATTTCTTGACTATTTTTCCCAAACAAACGAGTTGTCCATATCTCACCATCTACAGACAAATGGGAAATGATGGTTAAACTTGCTACATCCGTTTCAACAGGATAGCCCGTCTTAGGATTAATAATATGATGATACGTCTCATCACCGACTTTTAATACTCGTTCATAAATTCCTGATGTGACCACGGATTGATTTTTAGCTTTCACTCCTGCTAAACATTTTGATCTAGGCTCTCTAGGATTTTGAATTCCCACCCTAAAATAACCATCTTTATGAGGCGCTTCTCCATATACAATTACATTGCCCCCTAAATTTAAAATAGCTGATTCTATTTGTTGACGTTTATAATAATCAACAATCCTATCTGATATGTATCCTTTAGCTAGAGCACCTAAATCAATGAACATTCCTTTTTGTTCTAAATAAACAGATTTTTTTTCGTCATTCAATTTAATTTTCTCTGGATTCGTTATGGCTAATAAAGACTCGATATCTGTTTTCAATGGGACTTTTGCCCCTGAAAAGCCAATTTTCCAACTTTTAACTAGTGGTCCAATCGCAATATTTAAAAAACTATTTTTTTGGCAGCTATGATATTTTCCAATACGAATCAACTCAAACAACTCATTAGAAACCACAACAGGATGCTCTCCTGCAGCAAGGTTAATTGCCATTAGCTCTGAATCCTCTCGATTAGCACTAAACATTTTTTCATAATACACCAATTTATCCACAGTTTTTCGAACAATCTTTTTCGCATTAACTGCTGAGACTTTGATATCAATCACTGTCCCCATTAACCTTATTTGTGTTGCATGTGTTTTTACCATCTTTCACAATCCATTCTTTATAGTTTGCTCTAATTCGTTTAGTTCTTTTAATTTAATTTCATTACGATTAATTTTAGCATATGCTCTAGCATCGTAAATCAATTCCAATATTTCATCTATTGGCTGCTTTTCTTCAACAGCATTTTGAGCTAATTGTGCTGCTGCTCTAGCCAAATAATAGGTGACATGATTATCTGAACAAATAGTAATGGCATAACGTAATAACACGTTACTTGCTTCTATCTCACCAATACTTGCATAAAACTCACCACATTGATATAGAATATTTAAAACACGCCAAGTATCTTCTACACTTTTTATTGGGTAATAGTATATTTTTTCTAATACTTTATTGAAATAAAATTCTGCCTTCTCTTCTTCTTTTTCTCTGGCAAATACCATTCCTATCCCTGTATAAGCTAATAAATGATAAATCATAGATGTTTCTTCTTGATTATCTAATAATATTTGATCGAAATTAAACAAAATTTCTGTAATGGAATCATGTTGAAATACCATTAAAAAACCAGTTAAATATCGATATCTTAAGACAATATCACACTCTTCAATTAACGAAATATCAATTGTCTCGATTAATTGTTTTGATTGTTCATACTCGCTAGTTATAAGTAAAAACTCTGCTTGATTTAGCGTTTCAATCACATCAGTATATTTTATTCCAACTTTTGGAAAGAGTTCCCCAAGTGGTAAATCCAAACGCTCACATAATTTAATGAGAATTTTTAAATTAGGGACTTGTGCATTATTTTCAAATCGACTCAAGGTTGCTTGGGTACAGATGTCTGCTGCTAGCTCACTCTGTGATAATCCTTTTTGTCGTCTAGCCTCTATAAAACGTTCCACATTCATTTTGTTCACCCCTCCTTTATTTTTAAATTATATTGCTTAACTTGTTTACTAATTTATTTTTGTATAAAAATCATACTATTATTTTATATTAGTGTCAAACACATTTATATAATTTTTTATATAAAAATAAACTCATTTTTATGTTACCTATTAATAATAGTTACTTTCTTATCATATCTTAGTTAACTTAAGGTGTTTTAATTGATTTAATTGTTAAATTTTGAGATACTTTTCTTATTAAGTTAAGAGGAGAATGAAGATTATGCCATTAATGAAAATAGATATGATTAAAGGTCGTACCCCAGAAGATATTCAAGCCATTTTAGATATTTCGTATAAAGTAATGTTAGATGCCTTTGATGCACCTGTAGGCGATAGATACCAAATAGTCAATCAACATGAACCATATGAGATGCAAATATTAGATACAGGTCTCGGATTTGAAAGAACGAAAGATGTGATTGTTTTTAGTCTAGTTACTCGACCAAGAACAACTGAACAAAAACAATTGTTTTATCATAACTTAGTTGACACGTTGAATAACGAGTTAGGAATACGTAAAGAAGATGTTATGATTAACTTAGTTGTTAATGACGATGAGGATTGGAGCTTTGCATTTGGTAAAGCACAATTTTTAACAGGAGAATTATAAATACAATAAAACAACTCCCTTGAAACACTATGGTCCAAGGGAGTTGTTTTATTGTATTTATATTGTAACTAGTTGATTTTTTTCGTATGATTCTTTACAAGCAAGTGCTACTTTTGTCGATTCTAATCCGTCAATCGCATTAATACTAGGTTGTCTATCAGTTAAAATGCAATCAATAAACTCATTTGCTTCATTAATAAAAGCTTGAGAAAAACGTTCTGGGAAATTTTGTGAGGTTGGTCGAACAACGCCATGTTCATTCATAATAGTGACTAGATTTTTTTCTGGTACTTGAGCTATACGAAGCATACCTTTTGTTCCAATTAATTCTGTTTCAACATGATACCCATGATGACAATTTCTACCAGCTACTAATATTCCCATAGTATTATCAGCTAACTGAAGCATAGCAGCCCCTGTTTCAAGTTCTCCCACTTCATCGAGTTCTTTATAAGCAGCATTTTTCCCTATTGCCCAAACTTTACTTACTTCTTGGCCTGTAAACCAACGAACTAAATCAATATCATGAATTGACATATCAGCAAACAAGCCACCACTATTACTTGCTCCAGCAAATTTAACAAAACTTTCTAACCCTTCACTTGGATCAATTCCATAACAACGAACTAACGTTAATTCACCCAGTTCACCATTATCAACAAGTTCTTTCGCATACATATAATCCGTATCAAAGCGTCGCATAAATCCAAGCATAAATTTTTGATTTGGGTATTGATTAATAACTTGAATCGTTTCATTAATTTCTTCAATATTAAGTCCGATTGGTTTTTCAGAAAAAACATGTTTTCCATGTTTTAATCCAAGTTGTATTTGAGAACAATGTAACCCTGATGGTGACACAATAAAAATCGCATCAAGTTGTTCATCTTTAACCATCTCTTCATAATCAGTATAAGTAACTTGTACACCTAAATCATTTTTAGCATACTCTAACTCTTCTAAAACTGGACTACATGCAGCATACAATGTGGCATTAGCTACTTTATCTTTTAAATTGTGAGCGTGTACCTTTCCTAATCTCCCTAATCCAACGATACCTACTTTTATTTTTTCCATCTATCATACCTCCAATTTTTATGAAACCGTTACCTAAAAATAGTTTATCACAAAATAATCAAGTTATCTACAACATAACCAAATATCTAGTTTTGAAAATAGAAACCTACTATAAGTTACTCTTTTTAATCAAAAAAAAATAGAAAGCACTCACTTTCTAGTTTTTTTTCTATTCGCATATAAATAAAATGGAATACCTAAAGCTGTTAGTCCTAAACCTGTTATGACAAGAGATAATTGATTAATCAAAGTCATGGATAGAATAAATACTCCCCCAATGATGGAAATAATGGGGATAAATGGATATAACGGAACTTTATACGGCCTTGGTAAATCAGGTTCTTTCTTACGAAGTTTTATCACAGCAAAAAAAACCAATGTGTAAAAAATCCAAATAACAAATACTAACATATCCGTTAAAATATCGAATCCACCTAGTAACATCATAACGATTGCAACCGCTAATTCAAAAAAACCAGCAATAAATGGGACTTTATTGCGATTTAATTTTGCTAGCTGACTAGAATAAGGCAGTTGTTTATCTAATCCCATTGTATAAGGGATACGCATACCAGTCATTGTATAACCATTAATTGAACCATATACAGAGATTAAAATACCAATGGTTACCAATTTACCACCTAAATTACCAAAAATTCTTTTTGATACATCCATTGCGGCATTGTCATTTCCTGATAATAAATCAATCGGTAACGTTTTTAAGTAAACAAAATTGACCAATAAATAAATTAGCATCACACCGAATAAGCCACCCGCAATTGAACGGGGTAAGTCTCTTTCTGGATTTTTTAATTCACCCGAAATATTTCCTACATGAATCCAGCCATCATACGCAAACATTGTAGCAAGGAGGCCGGCACCTAATGCTGGGAAAAATCCAGATGTTTGCGCCCCTGCAGTTACTGGAAATAAACTGACACTTACGTCACCTTGTCTCAGTAATCCAAAAATCACAATCAACGCCAAAGGTATTAATTTACAGACTAGTGTAATCGATTGAAATATCCCACTAGCTCTGGCTCCTAAAAAGTTAATTAACATGATGGACGCTCCAACTAAAATAGCTATAGGTACCACAACTGAATTAGATAGTCCAAATAAATTTTTAAATTGTGTACCAAAAACGATAGATAATGCTGCAACGTTTGCTGGAAAATAAATAATAATCAATGCCCAACCCAGTAAAAAGCTCCATAATTTTCCATATGCTCGTTCAATATAACGAACCATCCCACCTGTTTCTGGGATAGCAGCCGAGAGTTCTGCTGCTGTTAATCCTGCACAGATACTAATCACACCACCTAAAAACCAAGAAAGTAGCGTTAGACTGGCTGAACCTGTCGATTGTGTCACACTTGCTGTTTTAAAGAACACTCCCCCACCTATAACAGTCCCCATAACGGTAGATAAAGCAGGAAAGAAAGTCATCGTTCGATTTAACTGATTGCTGTCTTCAATCACCATTTCCTCTTTGTTTGACATATTGCTCTCCTTTAAGTTAATTCATCTTTAGCAAAAAATCATTATGAACTAACGTATGATAAATTTAAAACATAGCATATTTTATCATACTTATAGGAAAGCAAACAACTTTACATGTTAATTTACTTACTATTTTCAGAAAAAATCTTATATTATAAAACCCAATCATATGGGGTTTGTTGATAAACATCATTGATCCAATTTTGAAAAAACAAACTTGCTTCCGAACGCCATATTTGCTTAAATCTTTTATCATCAAAATGAGCATAATTTTCAGGAAAATCAGTGTTTAATCCTTTTTCTTTATCACGCAAATATTCTTCATATAATGTATTGGCATCATATTCCAAGTGCCCAAAAATAAAGATATTTTTATTATCTTCTGATACTAACATTAATGCTCCTAAATCAGGATTAGATGAGATAACGTTTAAAAAATCATTACCAGTCAGTTGGGCATTATTTATTCCTGTATAACGAGATTGTGGACTATAAAAACAATCACTAAATCCTCTTAAAAGAGAATGTCTTTCAACAACAGTGTTTTCATAAACACCAAACAATTTTTTTTGATAAGATACCTTTTGGATACCATAATAATGATACAAACCAGCCTGTGCTCCCCAACAGATATGAACAATACTCGTAACGTTTTCTTGTGCCCAATCCAATATTTTGGTCATCTCTTGCCAATAATCTACTTCTTCAAATGGTAGTTGTTCAACAGGGGCACCTGTTACAACTAAGCCATCATATTTATGATGGCTTATATCATCGAACGTTTTATAAAAGGTTTGTAAATATGTCTGACTTGTATGTTTTGCTTCATGAGTTTGCGTTTGTAAAAAATCAATATCAATCTGTAAAGGACTTTGCGAGATAAGTCTCAGTAATTGTAGCTCTGTTTCCACTTTTTTAGGCATTAAATTAAGAATTAATAATTTTAACGGACGAATATCTTGTTTAACTGCCCGTTTTTCATCCATTGAAAAAATACCTTCTTCTTCCAATAGTTTTTTTACAGGGAGTCCATCCAAAATTTTTATCGGCATAATAATCCTCTTTCTCTTTAAACTTTGTCTAATGCTTGTTCTAAATCTTGAATCAAATCTTCTACATTTTCAATTCCAATAGATAAACGAACTGTTTCTGGTTTAACCCCAATTTCTTCTAACTGTTCTTCACTCAGTTGCGAATGAGTCGTTGAAGCTGGATGAATAATCAATGACTTAGCATCTCCAACGTTAGCTAATAACGAAAATAGTTTTGTTTCATTAATGACTGCTTTACCAGCCGCTGCTCCTCCAACAAGTCCAACTGTAAAAATTGAACCAACGCCTTTTGGAAAATACTTAGTTGCTAATTCGTGGTATGGACTGCTACCTAAACCTGGATAGTTAACCCAGGATATTTTAGGATGTTTCTCTAAATATTCTGCGACTTTTTGGGCGTTTTCTACATGTCTTTCTAGTCTAAGAGATAATGTTTCTAAGCCTAATAACGTTAACCATGAATTAAATGGTGACGGTGCTGCTCCGGTATCTCGTAATACGATTGTACGAGCACGTGTAATATAAGCTGCTTCACCACCTGCTTCTACCCAAGAAAGTCCATGATAACTTTCATCTGGTTCAACTAATTTTGGAAATTTTCCATTTGTCCAATCAAACTTACCTGAATCAATAATCGCTCCTCCAAGTGCTACTCCATGCCCTCCAATAAATTTTGTTGTTGAGTACACAACAATATCTGCTCCATAATCAAATGGTTTGAATAAATAAGCCGTCGCAAATGTATTATCGACAATAACTGGGATGCCTGCTTCATGAGCAATTGCCGAAATTTTTTCTAGTTCGACAATTTGAATATCTGGATTACCTAAAGATTCCACAAAAATGGCTTTTGTATTGTCTTGAATAGCCGTTGCAAAATTATCTGGATTATCCGCATCGACAAATGTTGTACTAATTCCAAATTCTGGTAACGTATGGGCGAATAAGTTATACGTTCCTCCATAAATTGCTCCAGCTGATACAATATGATCCCCAGAACTTGCAATATTTTGAATAGCATACGTCACAGCAGCAGAACCTGATGCCGTAGCTAAAGCCCCAACTCCACCTTCTAATAAAGCCAGTCGTTCTTCTAAAACTGCAGTAGTAGGATTAGTTATTCTTGTATAAATATTTCCCGGATCGGTTAAGCCAAACCTTGCTGCTGCATGATCTGCGTCATCAAACACATAAGATGTTGTTTGATAAATTGGTACAGCACGGCTACCTGTTTCTTTGTCCACTTGTTGTCCACCATGTAATTGAATTGTTTCAAAATGTTCTGTCATTTTTCTTCCTCCATTTTTTATTTATTTGATTGAGGTATTTTATGAACCCCAAACTTCTTTTGTAATGTCTTTAATCAATTGAATTTTTTCCCATTGATTTTCTTCTGTTAAAATATTCCCATCTTCTGTCGAAGCAAATCCACATTGTGGGCTTAAACTTAATCGTTCTAATGGCACATATTGACTGGCTTCCTTAATTCGATTAATAATCGTATCTTTATCTTCTAAATTTCCATCTTTACTAGTGACTAATCCTAATACAACGTGTTTACCATCTGGCACAAAGCGAAGTGGAGAAAAATCCCCAGATCGCTCATCATCAAATTCTAAGAAAAAGGCATCTGTGGTTTCTTTACCAAATAACGTTTCTCCAACTGGCTCATAGCCACCAGAAGATGCCCAAGTTGAGTGGAAATTTCCTCGACAAACATGTGTTGTGATAACCAAGTCTTCAGGTAAATCTTCTATCGCACGATTATTTAAATCGAGATATAGCTCTTGTATTTCTTTTGTATCATAGTCACTTCCAGTAATATTTTCCCAAAATTCTTTATCCACAAACAATCCCCAGGTGCAATCATCTAGTTTTAAATGCCGACAACCTAAACGATATAACTCTAAAATCGTTAATCTGTAAGCTTTGGCAATGTCATCAATCAATTCATCATTGGAGTGATAATATTTACCAATAGCTGCTTCATTTCCCTCACGAGTCAACTCCGCGTACAATTGTGCTGGCGCTGGTATACTTTGTCGAATTTGATTTGGTGAAACTAACTTAGTTAAGTAAACAAATTCATTAAAAACTGGATGGTTAGGATTGTATCTAATCTTCCCAATTAAAACAGCCGAATCTGGTTTAGTTTCTTCTCCGTGAAAAACATAACCTTGTTTAGCTAGCGATCTTTTTATGCCTCTAAAACCCCAGAAAAAATCTAAATGCCAATAACTACGACGATATTCACCATCACTTATATATTTAATTCCTAATTCTTGTTGTTTTAAAACA
Organism: Vagococcus bubulae; assembly: GCF_003950315.1. Taxonomy (GTDB): domain Bacteria; phylum Bacillota; class Bacilli; order Lactobacillales; family Vagococcaceae; genus Vagococcus; species Vagococcus bubulae. Next base: position 48,255 of record NZ_NGJT01000002.1, on the reverse strand, counting down.
AGCCGTTTAATTGCTTCATCCTCTACTTGTTTTAACTCTTCAATAGAAATATTTCCCAAATCAAACTCTGCTCTAGCTTTTTTCAATGTTTCAGGTCTTAAAAAACTTCCGACAATTTCATAATGATTGACTATCTCACACATATTAACTCCTCCTTTTTTAGTAAAAATACAATAAAAAAATCCTCAGAAGAGTATTCTCTTCTAAGGATGTTATTTCAACATGGTACCACCTTAATTTATAAAAGCATTGCTACTTTTAACTCGACGCCAATACGACAGGAAATATCTGTGATATCGGGATTTATGGTAACGGAAATATCCGTGTGCCCCTAACTACATCAAGACACCCGCTCAAAAGCCATTTTCAAATCATTTGTCTTTCACCTTTTTTCAGCTACCAAGGCTCTCTGTTAGAAAGTCGACATAATTTTACTTTCTTTTTCACTGCGTTTTATCATTTTATTTTAATTTTTTTAATCATAATCTTTTTTTATCTTATTGTCAACTCGTATTATCAAAATGATATTCATTCGTTAGTTATACTTATAGAGAGTATACTATCAATAATAAAAGGAGATTTTATAAAACATATCGCATAAATAAAGAACACTGGATTAGCATTGATTTATCCTCTCTACATGATACAACAGAACTCTTCTCATTAAATCGATACAAGTTATCTGTCCACTAAATAAACAAAAAGAGCCCGATTATGTAGTGCACCCCAAAAATCTAACTTTTAGGGTTCACTACAATTATAGGCTCTTTTTTATTGAATCGTTTGGTCATTTCCAAACCATTTTTCACTAATTTCCTTCATTTTTCCTTCATCTTTTAATTTTTTAAAAGCTTCATCTATTTTTATTTTTAATTCTTTATCACTTTTACGAATACCTACAGCAAAATCTGCACTTTCAAATGGTGTTTCAACAATGGCATAATCATCTGAATTTTTTTGTTGCGCTATATAATAATTAGCATACACATTATCTACAATTAATCCATCAATTCGTTTGGCTTTTAAGTCAATAAAAGCTTCATTAAAAGTATCAAACAAAACGGGTTCATTATCAGCAATCACATCTGTAAATACTTCAGGATTTTTATCAATCATATCTTGTCCTGTTGAAGCATTTTGAGCTCCTAAGACTTTTCCTTTCATGTCTTTATACGATGTTATACCACTATCTTTCATAACCACAAGCTGTTGATTACTATTAATATAAGGTTCACTAAAGGCGACTTTTTCTTTTCTTTCATCCGTGATATTGTATCCATTCCAAATCAAATCAATCGTCCCATTATTTAGCTCATTTTCTTTCATTGACCAATCTATTGATTGAAATTCAGGCTCAATTCCATATTCTGCAAATACAGCTTTAGCCAAATCAATATCAAATCCCACAATATTATCTGATTCATCTCGAAATCCCATTGGCACAAACGTATCATCCAACCCTATCACAACTTTTTTGTTTTTTTCGATTTCACTCCACTTGTCTTTGTTGGTATCACTTGAGTCATTGCTACTTTTTTTACTCCCACAAGCTGATACGACTAATAACATAATTCCTAACATCACGATTAATACATTTCTTTTTTTCATTCTCATCCCATCCTTTTATTTTATTGGTTCTACTCTAATAGTGTTATCGGCAATACGTTCTGCAAAAGTTGGATCATGTGTGACCACAATTTGTGTCACATCTGGCGATTTTAAATTTAAAATGACTTCTGCTACATCACCACTAAGACCTGGATCTAAAGCACTTGTTGGCTCATCATAACATAATACACGTGGCTTCATAGCTAATGCCCGTGCAATTGCCACACGTTGTTTTTGCCCACCAGATAATTCAAAAGGATAAGCTTTTTCTTTATCCTCTAATCCTAACGTTACTAATAATGTTCTAGCGGTTTTTTCAGCATCTTCTTTTGATTGTTTTAAGACCATTGTCGGAGCCAATACAATATTTTCTAATACATTTAAATGAGGAAACAACTGAAAATCTTGAAATACAACACCAATCTTTCCATTAATGGCTTGATGAGATTTTTTTGTTAAATCTTCCTCATCAAGTAGTAGTGTGCCACTATCGAATGTTTCTAACCCACTAATACATCTCAATAAAGTTGTTTTTCCTCCACCTGAAGGACCCAGGATAACAGTAATTTCTCCCATTGGAAACGTGTAAGATACCTCATCTAAAATTTTCTTTTCTCCGAAACTTTTGGATACATTTTTTATCTCAAGCATTCTCATCACTCCTTATTTATAATAGCTAAATCGTTTTTCAAGGTATTTCATTAAACCAGTTAAAACGGCGGTGAAAAAGAGATAAATCACACCAACCATAACAAGTGGTACAAGTGTTACATCACGATTTGTCGCGATTTTACCTGCTCGTAACAAGTCACCTAATCCCAACACATACATCAACGAAGTGTCTTTTACTAAGTTAATGACCTCATTACCAATGGATGGTAAAATAATTTTTATTACTTGTGGTAAGACGATTTTATAGGCCGTTTGAAACGGTGTTAAACCAAGCACTTGTGCACTTTCAATTTGACCTTTTGGTATAGCTTGTAACCCTCCTCTAAATATCTCAGCAAAGTAAGCTCCGTAATTCAAAATAAAGGCAATCATCACAGCATCATATCGTTCAAAGACAATACCTATTGCTGGTAAACCAAAAAAGATAAAGATGAGTTGTAATAATAACGGTGTCCCTCGCATTAACCAAATATAAATATTTAATATAAAGGTCAATGGTTTAAATTTTACTCTTAAACCAAATGCGACCAATATGCCTAATGGTATTGATCCTAATAGTGTAAAGAAAAAAACTTTTAACGTCATGCCTGCTCCATCAATAAGTGATGGTAAAACTTTCATTATGTATTCCATAGTAAATCCCTCCATTTTCAATCATTAAACAAGATAATTTCTATTTACCTATCGTTTATTTTTAATTGTTGGTACAAAAAATCCCCTTGGTATAACCCAAGAGGACGATAAACCGTGATTCCACCTCAATTTATTGCTATTTCACAATAACAATCTCATGATGTTTAAAATAATTTTTTAAACACTCATCCTTAACGCGGATAAAACGTTATTTCCTACTTTGTTGTTCAGAAATACATCTTTCTAGTTGTGTTCATGTAAAAGCATTTTGATTTTTCTCTCAGCTTATTGAAAAATTCTCTGTCAAAATGAACTTAATACATTACTTGTCTAGTCATTGATTGTTTGATATAAAAAAAGTCCCTTGGCTTATAGAAGCCAAAGGACGAAAATTTTCGCGGTTCCACCTTTATTTGTTATTGTCTCACAACAATAACCTCATGAAGTTTATAACTTCGAGCTCATAACGTTACTCAAACGAACTTTTCTACTGATGATTTCAAAAAGTTAACTCCCAGATGTGATTCACTTAACTCGTTTACCTTTTTCCACCAACCAAAGGCTCTCTATAAAACGTCATTTAAGTTACTTTTTCTGTTCTTTGTTTTTAATAACTTTATCATCAGGTTTTAATCTTGTCAACAAAATTAATCTAAATAGTGTGCAGCTTCTTCATCTAAAATAACTGTAAAGTTTGGATGTAGTTGTAAAATAGAGGCTGGATAAGCTAAATCTACTGGTCCTTGAAGAACTTTTTTTACCATCTCTGCTTTATTTTTTCCATTAACGATTAAAATAAGATGTTTTACTTTAAAGACACTTTTTGCCCCCATGGTCACAAACTCAAGTCCTTTTTCCATCATAGCTGAATCAAACCAAGGTTCTTCTCCACTTACTTTAATTTTATAAGTCTCATTTTCAAATTGTGTGGTTGTTGGCATATTCCCACAAAAATGACCGTCTCCACCTAGACCAATCAGCATTGCATCTAATCCACCGTCCAACGCTATGCGTTCATCTTGTGTGGCATAGTTTTCAACTGTTAATTTATGGATATTATCCTCAGATACATTAGCTGGCGTTAAATATAATTGACGAATTTCCGAGATAGTAATTCCTTCTTCTTGCCCATCAACTGGTATTTCATCAAAGTTATAATAATGAACGTTACTAAAATCAGGTGAATCTTTCACAACTGGAATCATTTTTTCATATACTTTTACAGGTGTTTTTCCTGCTGTAATTGAGACATTTACTCGTTTATCCTGACTCATGATACCTAATAAAATCTCTTTTGCTGCTTCACTCATTGCATCAAAATCTTTTTTTACAATTACTTTCATTTAAAACGCCCCTTTATTAATTTATATAAAAACTATAAATCGTGGGAACGTTCCCATGTCAAGCATAATTATTCGTTAGCATGATTATCAGAAACTTTTTGTCCACCATCGCCCATATCAACAAATTTAAAATCGGTGATGTCTTTTTTATCATTCATTTCCAATTGAACCACCACATTAGAGTAATCAAAGCCTTCAACTCGTTTTGATTTATTGGTTTTAGATGGGTAGGTGGTGTGATAGGTCACAGTGTAATTGACTTTATATCGATTATTTGTCATAGGCTCAACACTCTTTACCACAATACTAAAATCGACACCGCTGTATTCATCACTAGCTGAGCGATCCCGGCACCATGAAATATAATCATTAATTCCTTTAAAAGCAGGATTTTTACTGCCATCTATATAAAAAGCTTTGGCAAAATCATCTGCGTTGTAGTTATTACTTGATACCACTGACTGCTCAAAACGATTATAAAATGATTTTAACCCTTCACTCACTTCATATTTATCAGCTGTTTGAAAATTTAATTCAATCGTATTAGTTGTTCCGCCATCTCTGTTGACGTCTTCATTATTCAACTCTTTGACTTCACTTTTTAACTCACCATCTTTTGATTTTTTTACTAATTGGAAAGAGGCATGACCGCTCCAAAGTATTGGACCAACTTCAAGTTTTCCATCTGTTAATTTTCCAACTTCTTTGTCATCCATCAACACGGTGGCATCCTCAACATTGGAACGAATCGGGATGGTCACTGTCACAAACCCCATATCAACTTGTGTGGTATCTCCTGGTAACAACGTATAAGATTCTTTGATTGTTTCGTCTTTTCCTTTAATTGATGCATCAAACGTATATTTTCCAATTAGTAATGGGCCGATTTTTTTTGAATAATTATCACTATCTGTTTCAATAATCTTTTTCCCATTCATTTTAATGGTACTATCCGCCATATTTGACACAACATTGGTATAAACTGGTGTCACTTTTAATTCATAGTGAGGGAAAAATAACGCTGTTTTTCCTGTTTGTTCCAATGACAAACCTAAATATTCACTATTAGCTTCCAGTGCTGATTTTAAATTTGTGACATTTTCTTTATTGTCATCAAACAGTTTTAGCATTGGTTTAACATCTGATGCGGTTGTTGATAAACTAGGATCATCCGAAACTATATTTTTAGCAATAAATTCACTGTCCTCATCTTTAATTGCTACAATAATTGCCTCTATTTGATTTTCTTTACTGTATTTTTTATCTAGAAATGCATAAGTTCCTCCTAGTGCAATCACAATCACACCTAATATCGCAATGCTTATTTTTTTCTTCTTCGACATCGGTTTTCTTGGTGCAGTAACTTCTTGCGTTTCAATCACTGTTTCAGGTATAACATGATTAAGTGGTTCATCATAAATGCCTTGTTTTTCAATTTCTGGATTAATCGTTAATGGCTGACCACAATGTTCACAAAATTGAGCCTCACTATCGTTTATTTGATGACAATAAGGACAATAACTTGTTTCTTCAACTATCTCTTCATCTAATCGACAACCACATGACTCACAAAATAATGCATCTTCTTCATTTAAATGATGGCATTTGTGACACTCTTTTGATGTTTTTTCTCCTACTAATTTTTGCCCGCAAGACTCACAAAATAGTGAATCTTTGGCATTTTCATGCCCACAATTTGAACAATTATTCAACAATACTCACTCCTTTTTCATTAATACATCTATTTCTGTTACGATTGTTTCAATTTCTGAATTACTAAACCCCTCTGTCATGATACTGATCACGTAGGGTTTATCTGTCATCACAATCCCAACGTCATGATTAAACTCACCATTTGTGCCAATTTTATGGTAAACATCCACATCTAGATGACCTATTTTTTCCTTTTGCCATTCTGTCTGTAAAAAATCAGATAATCCTATTTTGTTCTGATAAATTTCTTTCATAAATAACCCAGCTGTTTTGGCTGATATTTCTTTAGAATAAACTGGCAGAGGTTGAGGGTAAAATGAAGAGATGGTTTCTAAAAATTTACCTGAATTTTTATCCGCCACATAATAACCTAGCATGTTACTTGCTAAATTATCAGAATAACGAATCGTCCATTGCAGTAGTTGTGATATGGAATAATCATTGTTTTCCTGTATCATTTGTTGCATTATTCCTGTCCCACCTCGAACCATCGCTCCTGGTATATCATTGACCGCCTCAATATAAGGAAATGTCGCTTCCATAGATAAGGCTCCTTTTAATAACTGCAGCTGCGTATAGTAAATAATCGGTAGTTTAGCAATACTGGCACCATACATTAAGTTATTTTCATTGATGCCATACGTTCTACCTGAAGTTAACTCTTCAATATATATCGCAATTTGTTGATTTTTAAACTGCTGTAAATAATGCTCTAATGCCTCTTGCTTTTGAATGGTTTCAGTTGTTTGCATATCCTCTTTGGATGAATTTCGTATGGTTTGTGTGATAGGACTAGTTGACTGATAGGAGGACGTTAACTTTGGTCTAGCCTCTTCATACTCGTTAGTTTTACCACAGGCACTTAATTGACACATGACTAAAACAACGACAAAGCTTTTCCAGTATTTCATTAAAAGAATTTGCTAACAGATGAGTCAATCATTTGTTGAATAATGTTCATCATACTAGTTCCTAAAATATCACTTAGGACAATAGATACTAATAATTGCATGACTCCACCAAAAATAATTGCCCCAATCGTCCAATAAAATGTGTTTCGTTTTGGTGATTGATTATTAGTTACCCAAAGATTTGCTACATAAGTCACACTTGTTAAAAAGAATGTCAAAATCAAACAAATAAAGAATAATAAACCTATCCCAATCGCTGAAATAAATGATAAGAGAAGGGCAGCAAAACTAACATAAATAGCTAAACCAATAGGTGCATACATTCTGTCAAATGTGTCCATAAATGACATGTTATTATTAAAAATTTTTCCTGATAATAAATAAACAGTGACCACATTAACTAATTGTGAACATAATAATAGCAAAGTAATTTGTAAAAACATTGGAAAACTTGATTCAGAATATCCTGTTATCCCAATTACTTTCCCAATAGCATGACTAATAGCTAATCCTGTAAACACGCATATTAAGGCATAATTAATTAACCCAAAATAGCCGTCTTGATTTGCTTTTCCAATGATGGGTTGTTTAATGTTTTTATTGATATATGAAAAATAATTTTTACTGCGATTAGTGAATTGATTTACAGCTTGTTGATTGATAATAGGCCCTTGATTGTATGGTTGTTGTTGATTATTTTGTGTTTGTTGATGAAATTGTTGGTGTTGGTTTGATTGATTCGTATGACGGATATCCTCTCCTTGAGTTGATGGTGTATCGTCATGACTGATAATTGTTTCTTCTACAATCTCTGTAACCGTATCCTGTTGTTCTTGGCCGCAAAAGTTACAAAATCTCACATGATCCTTTATTTCTTTTCCACAATTACTACATTTTTTCATGTTTATTCCTCCAGTATTATCTTGATTTATCCATCACACTATACAAGCTATCAAATGGATCTAGTAAACGATGTTGCTCGATTTCATCTGTGAAGCAAAAAATCTTTTTTCTATTTAGTGACATAAAATTTTTTGTGTAGCCAGAGTAATGATAAATAGTAGTAGTTTTTAATTTTTCTGGCACGACTAGTCCATTTTTCTTAAATAAATTAAAAATCACTTCACAACGACTATGTAAAAAAATTAATCCTTTAGGTTTGATGATATCCAGTTCTTGTTGCATTTTTTCCAATGAAACATTTAATACCTCTTTATTTTGAGAGATACTTTTTCGGGTAATTTTAGAACTATCTGTCTGTGGAAACCCTTTGACAATATCAGAAATAAAACTGTTTGTAATTGGTGTTTTAAACACCGATTTTGCTAACCCAACAATTTTAGTATTCGCTCTTGGTGACTTCCCTGTTGTCACATCTCGCTCTTTTACATAATGAAAATCACTTAGTTCACCATACTCTGTTGACCCTGCATCTGCCCAGTTGAGTCCATAAATAATATAATTTGAATTTAATTGCTCAATAAATGCTTGTTTTGATTGTTCATCAACTGGATTTAATAAGTCCTCAAAGACAGCTGGTGTTGTTCGTGTCGCTGTTTCTTTTCTGGTATATTCTTGATTAAAATCCCCTCTTAATAACTCATAAACTGCAAAGCTTCCATATTTCAATAAATTAGCATTTTCCAATTGTTTGTATGTTTCTGTTGTGAATGTTGTCATAGTTTCTGTCCCCTCCAAACAGCCTAATTGTTCTTTTATGTTTTTTCTCAGGTTTGTACTTAATCACTCTCCTTGTTTTAGTTTTTTTTCTGATAATTATCTCCTTCTTTCCTTAAAATCGTTTTCCCAGTTTAAACCAGAAAAACGATTCATTTCTTCATGTTCATTATTTTATCATGATTAATGTCTTTAAAATGGTTATTATAACAATTTATGTTTATAATAAATTCAGTTTAATATTATTATTTTCCATTTCTAAACATTTTATAGTAGTAATCAATCAACACTGTTACTAATTTTGCTATATCTCCTTCTCTTAGTAAGACTTGGTCCTCCTTTTTTGTTGTTAAATCGTACACGACCTCAATCGGGTAGGTAGGATTGGCTTCTGTATCATGTTCATTTTGAGCATCATAAGACATCATATTTTTTCTTTTACGGGTAAATTTACTAATGTTTCCATGACCATCTAATTCAACATTAAACATAAACCACTTACCACGTAACCAACGTGTTTTTTTCGTAATGAAAACTCCCAGAGTGTCAGCTAATTCAACAATTATTTTTGAAAAGTCATGCAATGTTTCTGTTATGTCTTTGGGTTTGTTTCCTAAAAACTCATCCATCAACACATTTAAAATGTCTTGTGTCAAAATGACACGAGATGACTCTCTAAAATCTAGAGAATCAGAAAATCGGTATTCACCTTCAAACCCTGGCTCATTTGATTCTTCCAATTCAGAAATAGAACAAATGTCCTGTTTACTTGTTAAAAGTAATCTCTCAGATGTGTCATAACGGTAATAAGTTAATTCCGTCATATTAGTAGGTTTTTCATATTCCGCTTGAAAATCTAGAAAATGTTGCTTAATGTCTGATGGGGGCATTTTTTTTATTAGACTAAACAAACTTAACGCTAAGTTTTCCATTGTTACTTTTTCAAAAACTTTGGTTCCATCAACTTGCACGATGTCAAAGTAACGGTACTTTTCTTCATATTCAAAACTTTTTAAGTAAGGTATGTGGAGTAACGGTCGGCCTAAATGACTTATCAAATCAATTTCACTAGATGGTAGCGGTGCTCCGTGACAAAATTCTCCTATTTCAAAATTTGTGTAACCTTTTTTATGGTAATGTACTAATTCTTCTAAAAATACTTTTTTATCAAGTACAGTCATCTTATCCATAATAAAATGATAGTAACCATACACTCGGTAAGTCGGTTGTAATTGTTGAATCATGTCAGAAATCGCATCAAGGTAACAGAATGAACTAAATGTTTCTACTGGCAATTCTTGCTTCATAAATTGTTTTAGCATCTCAGCGCTATTATTTTGTGGAAGATTTTCAATATATGTTTGCCCATATTCATCATAAAAATTCACTCGTTTATCTAGATTACTTAATTCTTCATCTTTTTCTAATAACCTATCAGCTATATCTTTTGTCATCTTTGTCGGAATTGAACTTAAAAACTCTACCGATTCAATCCAGTATCCTAACTCTCTCAAGTATTCATCTATACACCATTTAATTTCCATATTTGTTCCTTCTTATTTCTACCCTGTCAATCAACATAATCATCACAATATTTCACACTATCGCTATTGATCACAAAAAAAAGAAACTGACAGACGAGCCGTTTCTTTTTATTCTAATTAATAACAAACGTTACATGGTTCTAAGCCTTTCTTTTTAGCTTCGCCTAACGTAGACGGTGTGAAATTCCCTCGTCCATGAGCATGAGTATGATATTTCTCTCCCGTTGGCGTTATAAATACTTGGGTCGCATCATCCGAGGATGGTGCGTTCTGATTAGAAACAGACTCCTGATTTGTATTAGCTTGTTCTGATAGTTCTTTGGCTTGAACACTTTCTCCTACTGAACTGCTACCATCTGCATAATTCAAGTCAATCCCATCTTGAATATTAAAAATATAAACATTAAATTTTATAGCATCACTTCCAATAGATTGTGCTTCCATTTGAACACCACGAGCAAGTAACTCATCTCCTCTAAAAATGGGTGTGACACGGTAACGAACATAGTTATCAGGACTTTGTTCCAGAAAATGTTTGACGTCCATCTCATGACGTAACATCTCTGGACTGTTTAATTGTCTTGTTCCTGTAATTAAATTTTTCCAATTGGCATTTTCTCCTGCTAATGCCCAACCAATTAAATGTGAGCGATTAAATAAATACCCACCTTCAATCTTTTTATTTTTCCAACCTGTTGGTGTAACAGACGAAATACTTTCTCTTTTTCCGGTTGGCATTAACGATTGATTTAACATGGCATTCGCACTTGTTGCTCTATTTAACCCATCTAAATCCCCATAAACTTCCCAAGCTCCATTACTAAAAGATAGCTCTTCATTGCTAAAACTTGGTACACCATCGTTTACATTTATCGTTTGAGTTCCTTCGTATTCTAAGTTTGCCAAATCATTAACTTGATTTTTTAATTGTGAGGCTTGTTCCTCTTTTTTCTTTTTTTCCAGTTCAGCTTGTTTTACTTTTTCTTCTGCTTCTTTTTTAGCTAATTCTTCTTTTTCTTTACTTGATGTGTCTACTGTACCTTCTTTTATAACACTTGATGAAACTGATGTATCACTTGTTTCCACTGCTTTATCAGCAGCACATCCTCCAAAAGTTATTATCCCTGTCAGCAACAGAGCGGATAACGCCCACTTTTTCATTTGATTTTTCATTTGTCTCCTCCAATTTTCCCTATACTTCTTTTCCGTACTCATTTTCCCAAACTTTTTCAATAATTTCAGGTTTCACCTCGAAGGCTTCTAAACACTGTTTAAATCCTGTTTTGATTATTTGTAATCGTTTATTGTTTTCCCTAATATTAGCCAGGGGCATTACCATATACTCATAAGCATCAATCAATAATTTTATGTCACTATCTCTTAAAATAGTTTGATTGTATTTACGGTATAATGCTTGAATAATATCTTGTTCTTCATAACACTCTATTTTGATTAATAAAGCACAAAGATCTCTATAATAGCTTTTCAAAATAGACTCTTCTATTTCAATCAATTGTGATGTTTGCTCTTCCTTAACATCACTTTGTCTAACATTTTTCTTTTTTTGGCGATACTCTTTCATTTCATCATTCGCTTTTTTTTGCAAATAACATTCTTCTGCATCTAAAATAAAGCGATGCAACTTTATTGGCACACCACAATCCATTAAGTTTGTTTCAAGAGTATATAATAACTCTTCAATCGTTTTATCTGATTTTTTTTCTAATTCATAAACATAGAACTGATAAGCTACAATAATAAATATCAAATCTTTTTCTAATCCACTTGTCTTATACTTTTTTGATAGTTCTTTCACTATCCAACTATGATTTATAATATGCGTGTCTTCCAACGCTTTTGTCCCTTCTTGCCGTGCCATATCAGTTATCTCTGAAAAACATTCTTTTGTCATGAATGATTTTTTATGTGAAGATTTTGTATCACATCTCTTTTGTAACTTTTCATCTGGCTTAGGTCTCTCTATTTTGCTAGAAGGTTTTTCCACCTTTTTAATTTTCTTACCATTTTGAATCATTTTTTCCTCATTAGCCAATATAGCTGCTCTCAACCCTTTATTTACACCACAATCTGCTAATTCTTTTTCAAACATGTTTAAAAATAGTAATGGTTCATGTTGATAATTGGCTTTCCTTAAATTTAAACGATATGCTCTTAAAATGCTACGTATCTCTTTTTCCGACAACTGATTAGGGTATTTTTGCATAAATCGTTTCACCCGTTTATTAAAATAAAGTATCCGTGTATCAATATCTAGTTTTAATAATTCTATTTGTTCTTTCCCAAGTAAACTCAAATCAAAATAAAATTGATTATTTATTTCTTCCTTTTTCAGATATTTTTCTTTACTACTTTTATCATGAGCACTATTTTTATTCTTAGGATTATATTTTTTTAATAATTGATACTGACAGATGCTTTTGATAACACGGGCATCAACTTCGTGTTTCTCCAAACTTGCTACAAGTTCATTATTTAATATCAACTTAATAGAACGCTTATTTAGTTTTCGACCGGATAATACTTCACGATAAGACATATGAATACGTTTGATAGTTTCATCTTTCAACCTTTTTGTCTTGTACTTAGTTTCTAATTTTTTTATAATCGTACTAGATTTTGAGTTTATGTCTGTTTGACAATAGGTTAATAAATCGTGATAAAACTCTTCTGTGTCAATATATTTTACCTTTCTCTTATTTTGCCAATACGGTAAATACACCGGATGTGAATTTCCAATAAATATAATGCTACTTCCCAACACCTACAACCCCTTTTTTATATCTTGTCCCTTTATCCCTTTTTAACCAACTTTTTTTAATTTTATTTATTTAACAACTCAATGATAGCTTTTACATTTGAATCTACTAAATACCGATCATCTAAAGAATGAATCATTGCTGACATTTTTTGATTTAACTCTTGTTTCTTCGCGTTAATCTCTTTTAATTCGTTACTGACCGCCTTGATATCTAGTGGTGCAACTTCTTCAAATGTATCAACATATCGTGGAATATTTAAGTTATAGTCATTTCCCTTAATCTCATCAAAAGAAGCAATATAAGAATATCTGTCAATGATTTTTTTTTCACGATAAGTATCAATGATTTTATCCACATTTTCTTTTGTTAACTTATTTTGTAATTTTTCTTTTTCAAATTCGCGACTAGCATCAATAAACAAAACATCTTTTTCTAACCGATTTTTTTTCAACACAATAATCGTTGTGGGAATAGAAGTCCCATAAAACAAGTTAGATGGCATACCAATCACTGCTTCGATATTTCCATCTTCTAATAACTTTTTACGAATATCTCCCTCTGCCGCTCCACGAAATAAAACGCCATGAGGTAAGATGATTGCCATGGTTCCATTGTCTTTCAAATGATATAACCCATGTAATAAAAAGGCGAAATCAGCTTTTGATTTTGGGGCAAGTTTATCAAATTCACTAAACCTAGAATCTGATAAAAATGACTTATCTGCTGACCATTTAGCTGAATAAGGAGGATTCATAACCACTGAATCAAATGTTTTTGGTTCAGTAATTGGCCAATCTTTATTCAATGTATCACCATTATTCAAAACAGCCTGTTTCATATCGATACCATGCATAATAAAATTCATTCTTGCTAAATTAAAAGTAGTCGCATTTAATTCTTGTCCGTAGTATTTGACCCTTGTCGATGGATGGATAGAGTTTCCCACTTTCAATAACAATGAACCGGATCCCATCACCGGGTCATATATACTAAATTCCTGCTTGTTCGTATGCCCCATTGTGACAATCCGAGCTAATATGCCTGATATACTGATTGGTGTGAAAAAATCTTCAACTCGTTTACCCGAGTCTAAAGAGAATTTATCAATTAACGAATCAAAAGCTAGACCTATACTTTTGATATCATGATTCATCATATCAATTTCATTTAATTTTATAAGTATGTCGCTAATAATTAATAATTGCTGTTCTTCATCATTTCCAAGTTTTCTTGAAGATAAATCTACATCATCAAAAAGTCCAAAAAAAAATGGATTGCTATTTGATATATTGATTAAAGCTTCTCTTAAATCATCTAATTTTAATGTTTCAGTTCTTGCTTGTTCTGCCAATACATTAAATAAATAATTAGGTTCAATGACATAACTTAGTTCATTTAACAACTCCTGTAATAGATCTTCTTTGATTTCATTATCTTCTAACAACTTTTTATAAAGAGTTGTTTGCTTATCTTTTGTTGAATAATCTGTCAGTTCTTCTCCTGATTGTTCCACCACTTCCAACAATAATTTGTCTGATAAATATTTATAAACAATCAATCCCAAAATATAATTTTTATATTCAGATGCATCCATCTTTGTACGTAGTGTTTCAGTTGTACTTATAAATTGCTTTGTTAAATTTTTCTCCATTATTTCTCTCACTTTTCCATTATTGTTAATTTATTTAACATTTCTTTCATCATCTTGTCTTCTAACTCTTGCTCTTTTTTTATTAGTGCCTGACGTTTCAACCAATCAAAGTATAAATTTCCAATTAGTTGTTGTTGTTCCAAATCAGGAAGTCTAACATCAAACTCATAAATCACACTAGGCGATAATTTTTTTATAATAGACCCCTGAAGAGAAATAAATTTTTGTTTTTCTATCTCTGATGACTCATTTAATAAATAACATATAAATTTAGAATCTATGTGTTTATCATCAAAAATAATTTTAGCAAAATTTTGATTAATACTTTTTCCATCATGTTTTTGGCTAACAATGCCACACATTGAATTAATGAAATTATAAACAACATCCCCACTATGAACAGTATGTGTTCCATCCTCAAATGGTATAATCGCTTCTTCTGGTTTATCTACTTCTATTTGTTCTAAATCATCTAACATATCCTTGTTTGTATATATTGGGATATCTTCTTTATCCTTTTGTCTTGATAAATTTAATCCCAACTTCATACTTAATACTTTTTTTAACTTCATAGCCTCTCCTTTTCAGTAATTAACTTAAATTGTAACAAATCACATACATAATATACCGCTATAAAAAAGATAAGTCAATAGTTTTTTAGTTAAATTACTATCGATTTATTTTGTATGTTTCATTTAACATAAGTGATAAAATATAGGTAAATTATTTAATTGAGGTGATTTGATGGAAATAAAAGAAGTAGACACAATTACGAAAGATTTAGATATTAATAAAAGCCCTCTTTTCAAAAAGACATCTCCTTCAAAAGGCAAACAAGGATTGAATTATTTAGCAGAAATCTCTTTAATGATTCCTGGTTTAGTTGAAAGTCTACAAACAGATACAAAATATGTAGTCGATATATCTACCGATATTGGTAAAAAACTTACAGAAGGCTCACTAGAGTTTCTTCAAAAAGCTAATGGTGATGCTTTAGCAATTGTAAGAGATCCTAAAACAAAAAAAATGGTAAAACAGCTACCAATAAAAGCTGATATAGTTACTCCAATGTTAGGGCCTGCTATGTTAGCAGCTGGATTGTTTGTTAAACTTCAAAAAATTGAAAAAGGAATTGAGGAGCTTAATCAAGGAATTAGTGATATTTTGCAAAACTTTGAAAACGATCGATATGCAAGAGCTTTTGCTGCAAAGGAGAAGTTGGAACAAGCCTTACTTTTCTCAGATAAAAAACTTAAACAAGAATTCTTACTCGCTATACTAAGTGATGTCACAAACACAAAACACATGCTATATAAACAGCTCACAGATAAAGTCGACAAATTAATCAATACTAAAACCCGTTTTAAAGATAAATTAACAATTGAATTGGCTAATCAGTCACTTCAAAACTTGTATTTATTCAATGAGTGCTTTAAAATTCAAATTCAGTGTTATACTGAACTTGAAGAACATTATGCCCTAAGCCACGCTCTTGATATGTACAATAAAGAAATGGATACTGTTTTGACTAAAGATGTACAATTAGCTGTCGATGGGTATTTCAAAGAAGCCACAAATCCGTTTAGTCATGCAGTCACAGATGTTTTAGAAAGCGTTAGTCAAACAAATGACTTTCTTTCAATGAATGAAACACTTGTTTTAAAACAACCTCATTAACTTCAGAAAGGAACTAACACAATGATTACTTGTAAAGAATGTGGTAGAGAGATAAACCCAAATCAAAAAAGATGTAGCTACTGTAAATCAAGAATCATTCCTATTACTGCTGGAAAAGTGTTAAAGCAAACAAAAAAATTATCTACAACAGCGATTAATAAAACTGTTGAGACCTCCTCTTCTGTTTTGAATAAAACAGGAAAAGGAATACAGCAACTAAAAAAACAGCAACAAAAAAAATCAATTGAACAAAAAAAGAAAAAAATAGAAAAACTAACTAAACAAATTGAAAAAAAGAAAAAATAAAGCACCTACGCCGAAGTATTTACTAAGGCGTAGGTGCTTTTATTATTCAGATACCTGTGGAACTTCTACTCTAAGATATACATTTTCAGTTCCATCATATACTAATGATACATCTGTATCAGTTGTATAAACTGGATTAATATTTAATTCTAGAGTTGTTTTCTCTCCTGGTTTCAATGTAATATCACGTACATCTTCATCGGTCAATGTATCATAAGCATTGTCCTTATTATGAACATATAAATAAAATTTATTTGTTGAAAAAGCATATTCTTTATCGGATTTATTTTCAACTTCTAAATTAATCCAATAATTTTCTGTTTCTTTGTCGTACTTGCTATCTAAACGTGTCATAACTATTTTGTCTTTGAAATAGTCATTTTCTTTTGCTTTTTCACTATAAAGTTTTCTTTCAGAAGCAGTTGATTTTTTATCACTCTTCATATACTCATCAATAGCTGGTTGAATGTCTTTAAATAAAGCAGATAAACTATCTTGATACTCCTTGTCATAACTTGATGTATCAATTTTTAGATTTTGCTTATCCAATATTTGTTTTGATACATCATCTGATATTTTTCTAAATGCATCTTTTGTATCTTTATTATAAGTCATCGAATCATACTTACTTTGTCTCACATATTTTTGCAATGATTCATCTTTAATTTCATCTTTATTATCTGCAAAGATTTCATCATATTTTACTTTCACAATTTTATCGCCTTCAAATACTAATTCCAATCGACTTGTTATACCATCTTTGGGTTTTTCAGCATATCCAATATAATACTCACCAGAAGGTGTATTAACCTCTTTAGACATGTCTTTTAATAACGGAATGAACGCATCTCTAGCACTGTTTGATGCACCAAAAATAGTATCATAATTAATGTCTAGTCCATTTTTCTTAAGAGCTTGCCATTCAAGGAACGTCACGCCATTAACCCACGTTACAAGAGTTTTACTTGTTCGATCTTTAGAAGCTTGGAAATCAGCATATCCAGATCGACGTTTTCCTTCTCCAGCCCAGTCTTTAGAATAATAATCATCAGGTGCTATCTCATCTAATTCCATGTGTACAATATCATTACCACTTAACACTAAATCAGCTGTTGCAATAAACCCGTCATTAAATTCTTTCTCATCATAATAATATTCACCAGCAATTAATCCTTGTGGTGGTTGTACAGTCCAAAACATTTTTTCTGCTTTTTCTTCAGGATCCATCTCAACAGCATCTTTTCTAGATGAAACCACTGTAGCTCCTGATAATGTATCATACTCAAACTCGTGACCGTTCATAACCACTTTGTCAGAATCCTTATCAATAACAGATGCTGTATTTGCTGTTACTTCTTTATCCGTTTCTTTGTTCGTTTTTTCACTTGAACTCCCACACCCACTTAACATAATTAGTAACACACTAACTCCTAACCACTTTTTCAATTTTAAAACCACCTTTTTTAAACGTTTTCTATAACATAAAATATACCTATTTTACAATAATAAGTCAATAGTATGATTATTTTACTTTTGAAAAAACGTTATGATAGATAATTTTTAATGATTAAAAAACTACCATATAGATAATCTATACAGTAGTCACTAATTTATATCGCTTTTCTTTCAACTAAACGATAATATACTTTTGATGTTTGAGCATACATTACTAGATAAATCAGTAAGAATATGCCTACCATAATGACACAGATAATCATGAATAGCTTTTTGTCACTTAAACCAAACAACATAAGTAAATTACTCATCAAAGGAAACGCAAAAGCTAAATGAAGTGTCGCAAGTAAAATTGGGAAAAAGAATACCATAATGATTTGACCTCTAATACTCTGTTTCACTTCTTGATGACTCATTCCAACTTTTTGCATAATGTCATAACGGTGCTCATCTTGCATTCCTTCAGAGATTTGTTTGTAGTAAATGATTAGCCCTGTTGCCAATGTAAAACTAAGTCCTAAAATCATCCCTAAAAATAAAAATCCACCTGTAAATGCTTGTAATTCTTCTCTATCAATAGCAGCAGATGAAAAGCTGTTCGTGAGCCCCATTTCTTTTAGTTGGTTCTTCATAGCTTTTGCATAAGTTAATTCATTCGCATTTTCTCCCGTAACATTCGCATAGACTGTTGGTTCGATTTCTAAATAGTCAGCATAATCATTGGGTGCAAGAGCCTTAATTGTTTCTTCCATCACTTTTGGATTAGCTACTACAACAAACAGCATATTTGAAATTCCACTGATTGTAGGGATAAACGTGATGCTATCTATCACTTTTTTTACTTTAAAATCTTTGTCGCCAAATGACGCTAACTCTCCTTCAAATTTTCCATTCATACTATATAAGGCAATCTCATCATCTTTAAGCTTTAATCCAGCTTTTTCTAAACGGTTGTACTCGTCTTGTGTCATAAAATTTAAAGACTCTGATTTGCTAAAGTCATTTAAATTCTTAGTTTCTTTAGATAGTAAATTATAGTGATTTTTATCTTTAATTACCATTAACCCATCAGATAGATTTGCATGATCGACTTCTTTTAATGAAAGATCATATTTCTTAGCTTCTGTCTTAAATAAGGTTTCGACCTCTTTTACTTTATCTTGAGGCACAATAAGACTGATATCATATGGATTGCGATTTTTTATCACATTATCCATCCCAAAAAACAAACTTCCTGTTGTACTAAGTGTCACCAACACCATAGTACTTAAAATGCTAATACTTGCTAGTCCCACAGCATTTTGCTTCATACGATACATCATGTTAGAGATGGCAATAAAATGAGTG
Organism: Vagococcus bubulae; assembly: GCF_003950315.1. GTDB lineage: Bacteria > Bacillota > Bacilli > Lactobacillales > Vagococcaceae > Vagococcus > Vagococcus bubulae. The sequence goes on along the minus strand of NZ_NGJT01000002.1, from coordinate 28,938 downwards.
GGTTGGTAATAATATGATTTTCGACGTTTTAATAATTTTAAAATCATGATGCTACTTGCCATAAATAGTGCATACGTCCCAAAAATCACGAGTAAAATCGCAATAAAAAATAAACTAATCGCTTTTAAAGGAGATTCAATAGTGACTGACATATAGTACCCTGCACCAATACAGATAATTCCTAATATACCTGTCAGCCATTTTACTTTCGGTTCTTTTTCACCTGTTTGAGTTCCTTTTAATAATTCAAGAGGATTCACTAATTTTAGTTGAATCATATTGATGACATACAGTAATAAAAAGATGCCAACAAAGAATAAGATGATATAGCCCAAACTCATTATATTTAAACTATAAGTAAATCCATCTCCAAATCCTGTCATTTTCTTCAATATTAGAAAGGATAGTTTTGAAAAAATAATTCCAGTAAATATCCCCATTACTATAGAAAATAAAGAAACCATGATAGATTCGATAAACAGAATCTTTCCTAACTCTCGTTTTCCCATTCCCAGTATATTGTAAAGACCCAATTCTTTTTTACGTTGTTTGAGTAAAAAACTGTTGGTATAAAGAGAAAATATTACGGTAAAAATCATAATCACAATCGAACCAAATCCAAACAATGATTTTGCTGAATCTGCTCCAGGTAACGTATTCATCCCATCATTGTTTAACAGAATTTGCATAATCACATTCACATCAACTAAGAATATCATAGATAAAATGAATGGAGCATAAGCTTTTTTATTGTTCTTCAAATTGGTTAAGGCTAATTTTGAATAAAACATATTACGCCTCCCCTGTTAATAAAACCGTCATCGTTTCAGAAATTTGATTTAAAAAATCATCATTATTTTGTGTTCCACGGTAAATTTGATTAAAGACTTGTCCATCTTTGATAAATAACACTCGCTTAGCATGACTTGCCGCAACAACACTGTGTGTGACCATAACAATTGTTTGCCCTTCTTGGTTAACCTCTTGAAACAAAGATAATAACTGTGTTGAGGTTTTTGAATCCAACGCACCAGTTGGCTCGTCAGCTAATAAAATGTCTGGTTGCGTAATGAGTGCTCTTGCTGCTGCCACTCGTTGTTGTTGCCCACCGGATAATTCATAAGGATATTTTTCTAATAGTTTATGTAACCCTAGCTTTGGAGCTAAGTTATCTAATCGTGTCATCATATCTTTAAGTGGTATTTTTGCTAAAACGAGTGGCAATAAAATATTATCTTGAACTGAAAAAGTATCTAAGAGGTTAAATTGTTGAAACACAAACCCTAAATGTTCTCGTCTAAATGCTGCAGATTCTTTTTCTTTGATGTCATTCATGTTTTGACCATTTAAAAAAATATCACCTGCTGTTGGTTTATCTAACGTTGCTAATAGATTTAATAAGGTACTTTTCCCAGAACCAGATTCCCCCATAATCGCCACATATTCGCCTGATTCTACTGAAAAATTAATTTGTTTTAGAGCTTCTACTTTTGCTCCGCCTAATCTTGTATGATAGGTTTTCTTTACATTTTTTACGTCTAATAAAGTCATATTGTTTCTCCTTTTTATCTGTTCTTCTTGATAAATTAATCATACAAAAAATTGGTACTAATTCATACTTACAGATAAAAAACCAAACTTACAACTTAGTAAGTTTGGCTAATCATAGGTTGATTCATATTGAGAAAACGTAATAAAGACACTTGTTCCTTTTCCTACCTCAGATTCTATCTCTAAATTAATCCCTAATTGATTGGCAACATTTTGACTCATATGAAGTCCTAGACCTGTCGCTTTTTGATGCTGTCTGCCATTAAAACCTGTGTAACCTGACTCAAAAATCCGTGGCAAATCTTGTGGAAGAATTCCTATTCCACTATCTTGAATTATTAATGTTTCACCAGACAAATAAATACTGATGCCACCAGTTTTAGTGTATTTAATGCTATTAAACACAATTTGTTCTAAAATAAATACTAACCATTTTTCATCCGTCACAATCTCTTTTTGAAAGGATTCCAATGTAACACTTAACTCTTTTTGAATAAAAAACATACGGTATTTTTTAATAACTTTCTTTACCACATCTTCTAATGCAACACTTTTTAAAACCAAATCATCTTGTAAATTCGTCATTTTTAAATAATGTAGCATCATCGATAAATAACCATCAATAGTTGATATCTCATTTTTTATCTTTGTCGTAGCGGTAGGATCAGTTTCAATTAATACTTGTAAAGCAGCTAGTGGTGTTTTAATTTGATGGCTCCACATACCATAATAGTCTAGTAATTTCCGTTGTTCAGAAGAAAGTTCATGCTCCAAGCGTTGATTGTCATCACTTATTTTTTTTAGTAGTGTTTGATAATCTTCTTCAATTAATCCATTTCCTACTGTTACATTCTGATACAACTGATTATCGATTGTTTCCTGATTGATAAGCTGGTGTAAGGCTTGATGTTTTTTATATGTTTGTCGCATATCAATCACTTCCCAAATCAATAATATAAAGACAACAAAAAGTAATCCATCTTTAAATGCCATTATAGGTAAATCATATAAAAAAAACGTCACCAAAAACATCATACTAATTAGTATCACAAATAAATAATAACCCATACGGTCTTTTAAATATTGGTAAAGAAATTTTTTCATCCGTCTAACCCATCTAATAAATAGCCTTTACCTTTAACTGTTTGGATATGGTCATCTAACTTAATAGGAGATAGTTTTTTTCGTAGTCGAGCCATATTCACTGACAAGGTATTATTGTCAATAAAGTCATCACCTTCCCATAATTTTTCCATCATCATGTCCTTTGTCACGATTTGATTTTTATATTGAAATAATAGCGACAAAATTTTACACTCAGTTGGTGAAACATCAATGCTCTCATCATGATATTTCACACGATTATCTTGGAAGAGTAATTGATAATCACCATTTTGATACGACGTTACATTTCCAAACTGGTAACTTCTTCTAAGTAGAGCCTGAATTTTTGCTACCAAAACAGAAAAATCAAATGGTTTTGCTACGAAATCATCTGCTCCCATATTCATTGCCATAACCATGTTCATATTATCATCCGCTGACGAAAGAAAAATAATAGGTATCTCTGACACTTGACGCAATTTTTCACACCAGTAAAACCCATTATAATAAGGCAACGAAATATCCATTAATACCATATCAGCTTGAGTTTCTTGAATCTCATCTAATACTTTTTCAAAGTTTTCTACACTAAAACAATTATATCCCCACTGAGATAGATGGGTTTTTAACCCCTGACAAATGACAGGGTCGTCTTCTACAATAAATAATTTATGATTCATACTTAAGACTCCTTTTTGTGATAATAAAAAATCCATCTATATTATGCTCTATACATAATATAAATGGATTTGAATTGTTTTGCTATGATTTTATAGCAATTATTTTATTCTTCTTAAAACTAATATTCCAAAAGAACTAACTATTGATATGATTCCCATTAACAGATATGTTCTATTTTCTATGTCACCTGTCTTAGGTAATGTTTTCGCTAATTCATTTTTTAAAATAATATTATTATTCTTCTTATCATATTTTATTACATTTTTTGATACCGGCTTACTCGATGGTTTTTCTATCGTATTAGTTTCATTAGTATTAGCCTCATTAGTAATGATTTGTTTAGCTGGCTTGTACACATAGATAACTTCTTGTGTGCCCTCTTTGAAGTCTCCATTGGCGTTGGTTGGTGTTGTCACTAACTCATAACCTGGGATTTCTTTTGATTCAGTCTCGTATTTTTCGCCAACTTCATTAGTTTTTGTTTCAGGTTTTGCGATTGCTTTACCACTTTCGTCCACATGTTTCACAATCACTGTGCCTTCTATAACAGAGGGTACTTCTTCTTTTGGTTTGTACACATAAATAACTTCTTGCGTACCTTCTTTAAACTCACCCGTTGCGTTAGTTGGCGTTGTCACTAATTCATAACCTGGAATGTCTTTTGATTCAGTCTCATATTTTTCGCCAACTGTATCAGTTTTTGTTTCAGGTTTTGCGATTGCTTTGCCGCTTTCATCCACATGTTTCACAATCACTGTGCCTTCAACAATAGAGGGTACTTCTTCTTTTGGTTTGTACACATAAATAACTTCTTGTGTACCTTCTTTAAACTCACCATTGGCGTTGGTTGGGGTTGTCACTAACTCATAACCTGGGATTTCTTTTGATTCAGTCTCGTATTTTTCGCCAACTGTATTCGTTTTTGTTTCAGGGTTTGCGACTGCTTTGCCTCTTTCATCCACATGTTTCACAACCACAGTGCCTTCGATAATAGAAGGTGCTTCTTCTTTTGGTTTGTACACATAAATAACTTCTTGCTTACCTTCTTTAAACTCACCAGTTGCATTAGTTGGTGTTGTCACTAACTCATAACCTGGGATTTCTTTTGATTCAGTCTCGTATTTTTCGCCAACTGTATTCGTTTTTGTTTCAGGGTTTGCGACTGCTTTGCCACTTTCGTCCACATGTTTCACAATCACTGTGCCTTCAACAATAGAGGGTGCTTCTGTTTTTGGCTTGTACACATAAATAACTTCTTGTGTACCTTCTTTAAACTCACCAGTTGCATTGGTTGGTGTTGTCACCAACTCATATCCTGGTATTTCTTTTGATGTTGTCTCGTATTTTTCGCCAACTGTATCGGTTTTTGTTTCAGATTTCGCGATTACTTTGCCACTTTCATCCACATGTTTCACAATCACAGTGCCTTCAACAACAGACGGTACTTCTGTTGTTGGTTTGTACACATAGATCACTTCTTGTGTGCCCTCTTTGAAGTCACCTTTAGCGTTAGTTGGCGTTGTTATTAGTTCATAACCTGGAATTTCTTTTGATTCAGTCTCGTATTTTTCGCCAACTGTATTGGTTTTTGTTTCAGATTCCACTAATTCTTTGCCTGATTCATCTACGTGTTTCACCACGACAGTTCCCTCAGAAATTTCCTTGTATATATGATATGAAACAGTTAATTCTTCATAGTCAACTCCTGATGATGTCCATTGTATGTGTTTATCATCATGATTAACTAACACATTATCCTTATCTGATTTAATCGTCTCTGGCATTAATGTATATCCTTGTTCGATGTCATCATGAATTTCATAAGTATATTTTTTAATGGTATTATCCAACTCTTTAAAAGATTGGCTTAATAAATTAACATTGCTTGCAGAAAAATAATGATTAGAATCTTGTGCCATATTCTTAAATAATGATTCTACTTCACCATTTTTATTAATAATTTTTGAGTAAGAATCACTTTTCGAGTTATCTAAATAAACGGTATACACTTCATAACCTTGTTTTTTTATATCTGTTGCTTTTTTCGTGATCATGTCTGCTAAATCATAAAACTCTTGTATATGATTTTCATAACGTCTTCCTTCAAAATCTTTATTAACTCTATCTGAAGGGTTATCAAAATTTACATTTTTGTATCCCAATGGAAACTTATTATCTAATTCATTTAATTCTTTTTCCTTTTGTAAATATAAATCTGACTCAATATCTCCCTTTTCATAAAATTCATCAATCTCTTTTCTTAACTCGATTGCTTTATTTCCTGGATAATTCACTTCAGGATTTATATATTGCTCAGCACCTCTCAAAGCGTTTTTAGTAACAACATAATCTCTCTTAGGACCAATATTAGGGTGTCCATCAGAAAAAACGATTAACACTTTTCTCGCGTCTTTTCGATTTGTAGCATTCATTTTGTTTAACGAATGATTAAGTCCATCAAGTAAAGGTGTTAATCCTCCTGATTTTAATCCATCAATTTTTTGATTTAATTCATCAAAATTATTATCATAATCACTAATAGTATCTGTTATAACATCATATAACATCGTATTATTTACCATATCATAACCAGGTCCTCTAAATACTGACAATCCTACTCTATCTGTCTTTTTATTTCTCGTGTTAATAAAGTCTTTTAAGACAGATTTTGTTGTTTCCAAACTACCAGTATCACGCATAGAGCCTGAACCATCAATTAAAATTTCATAATCAATTGGTGTTGGTTCTACAAATTCCTGACTTTTTTTTGCTTTTAACGTTATTTTCTTTTCCTTATACCGTTTTGTTTCTTTGACAACCTCTTCTTGCTTATCATAAGCATCATTAATCGGCTTTTTCTCAGCTAAAACGCTTAATCCACTAAAATAAGGTAACACCATAACTGCCATTAAAAAATGGCTTATTTTCTTTATTTTCATACCTTTATTTCCCTTCCAAACTTATTTCAATCTAAAGAATAACAAATTATTTTTCAATTTTTTCTCATTATTTTTTTTAAAATAAAATTTTTTTGAGAAAAATATAATAACGAGTCTTCTCTTTTTTAAACAAATTAGAATATAATAGATTATAGCTATTTAGGGAAGGGGCGCATTTATGCTGTTAGATAATCATATTGAAAACAGAGTAAAAGATGAGATTTTAATATTTAAAATTTTATTTAATAAGAAATACAGTCATATGAATGATTTAATTGAAGTCACTCAATTCTCAAAAGTAAAAATATTAAATACTATAAAAGAACTGGAGCGACTGCTAGATACATACATTTCCATTAATGAAATAAAACCCAATGTTTACTCACTAACTTCATTATGCGATTTATCTTGCCGACAGATACAACATATTATTTATCAACAATCTAATGTTTTACTTGCTTTGAAATTTTTAGTGACAAATACTGACCAAACGTTGAATGACTTTATTGATTCCATCTATATTTCAAAAGCAAATGCCTATAGAGTCATTAATTCTTGTAAATCCTTTTTACACTATATTGGACTAGACACCCATAACTATAAAATAAAAGGTGACGAATACAGAATACGTTATCTTATTTCAACATTAGCCTTTAACTATGGGATACATTGTTACGAGATCACTCCCAAAGATACTTATAAAGTACGTCAATTTATTTGCGAGACTAATTCTTTCATTTCTTTCGATTTTCTTGAACATTCACAAGAAGAATATGGTTTTTTCGAACATCTAATTATGCTTTCATGGATTCGATATAACCCAGATTATTCGTTACCTTATAATGAAGAATTTGAAGAATTAAAAACTATTTTTATTTATAAAATGTTACCATCATATCTCGACCAATTATTTGGACCACATAACTGGTCAAAGTCTGATTATGATTATATTTTTTTAGTCTACTGTTCCACAAAAAACCCACTTTTTTCAAATAAATGGTCTGAACAAGATAAAATACAAGTTAAAGAAATAGTCTATCGTCAAGATAGGGTTAGCTATTTAGTTAATTTAATTGAACACTATTTTGGCTCTGATATTGTCAAACTACCAGATTTTAGAACAGGTATTTTTTATTTATATAAACGCTATTTATTTAATTTACATCACTTAATAAAAATAAATAATTATGATTGCAATGTTCTGAAGTCTGACCTAGACCAGGAAATATACAACCGATTAGTTCAAGTAAAAATCAACTGTGAAAAGGAACTTAATATTATAGAAGCTGTTTCCTATAGTGAACTAAATTACTTCACCATGTTGTTAACGAATTTATTACGATTTCTCATGCCTAACTTGACACTAACTATCGTCAGCGAGTCCATTGCTGATCATAAGTTAATGAAACATTTGCTCTATAATAACCTATCTTTCAATAAATTTATGATAAAAGAATTTCTATTAGGTGCAGAGCCAATCAGTACGCTCAAAAACCACGAAAATAATATCTTGGTGTTTACAAAATCGTTCAATTTTCATGAAGAATTAAAAAAAGAAAATGTAATCATACTTCCACTAAATTGTATTGATACTTCATTTTCTTCATTAACTGCCTTACTAAAAGAAAAAGAAGCTGACAATATTTTTAATTTAATTAACAAAAAAGAAGTTGACAAATCAACACTTGATTAGTCAACTTCTTTTTTATTTTCCAGATAATCTCTTATAAGTTTGTGCTTTTTCAATCGCATCATCGACTGATTTTTCGAGTAATGTTGCCACTTCTGCTTCGTCTTCTAACACATTTTCTAAAGCAGAAAAACGTGTTTGATAATTAAAGAACTCTGTTAAATTATCAAAATTAGCTTTTTTATAATCTATTTTTAGTGGTTCTTTTCCTTTATCCACTAATTCAGGATTATAACGATACAATGACCAATAGCCTGATTCAACTGCTCGTTTTGTCACTTCAACAGCATGACTCATCCCACCTTGTATTCCATGATTAATACATGGAACATACCCTATAATAAGAGATGGCCCAGGATAACTTTCGGCTTCCGCTATTGCTTTAATCGCTTGTGTCGGATTAGCATTTATCGCAACTTGTGCCACATACACACCACCATATGTCATGGCAATTAATCCTAAATCTTTTTTAGGAGTTCTCTTGCCTTCTGATGAGAATTTCGCAATTGCTCCAGTTGGTGTTGCTTTTGATGTTTGACCTCCAGTATTAGAGTACACTTCATTATCCATGATAAAAATATTGACATCTTCTCCACTGGCTAAACAGTGATCTATTCCACCAAACCCAATATCATAGGCCCATCCATCACCACCAATAATCCATTGGCTTGGTTTAACAAATAAATCTTTCTTACGATAAATTTGTTCTAATAATGTGACACCATTCATCTCTTCTACTAATGCTGCCTCTAATTTTGTTGAACGTTGTCTTGAACCATTTCCTTCATCTTTATGTTCAATCCAGTCGGCCATTAATTCTCTTAACGACTCAGAACCAACTTTTTCTTTAATGGCTTGTTCAAGTAAATGTTTCACACTATCTCGTTGTGTTTTGTTGGCTAGGTACATACCTAACCCAAATTCGGCATTATCTTCAAATAATGAATTACTCCAAGCAGGACCTTGCCCTTCTGAATTGGTTGTATAAGGTGTCGCAGGTGATGAGGCTCCCCAAATCGATGAACAACCTGTTGCATTTGCCATTAACATACGGTCACCATATAGTTGTGTTAATAATTTAATGTAGGTTGTCTCCCCACAACCTGAACACGCACCTGAAAATTCCATTAATGGTTGCTCAAACTGAGAGCCTTTGATTGATTCTTTTTTCTTCACTGGATTAGCTTTTTGTTTTAATGTCATAGCAAATGCCCAATTAACGGCTTCTTCTTTTTGTTCCTCGTAAGGCTTCATCACAAGAGCTTTTTCTTTTGCCGGACACACATCCACACATAATCCACAACCCGTACAATCTTCCAATGACACTTGAATACGGTATTTCAAGCCATCTGCACCTTTCATCTCACGAACAATAAATCCTTCTGGTGCTTCTTCCATCTCGTCATCATCGGCTAAAAATGGTCGAATGGCTGCATGAGGACAGACAAATGCACACTCATTACACATTGTACAAGCATCTGGTATCCATTCGGGGACTTCTAAAGCGATGCCTCGCTTTTCAAATGCAGCTGTTCCCATTGGAATACTACCGTCTGTCATATTGTTATCTATCAAGGTTTTCACACTAAGCGAATCCCCATTTTGTGCATTTATCGGTTCCAATATTTCTCGGACATATTTTGGTTTCGACATGTCAACAATGGTATTATCAAGTTCAATGTCTAACCAGTCATCTGGTATATCTACTTTTACCAAATCTGACAGCGTTAAATCAATGGCTTCATGATTTTTATCCACAATCGCTTGAGATTTTTTACCGTAACTTGCGACAACTTCTTCTTTTAAATAGTTAATGTATTCATCTTTTGGCATTAAATGATTTAACTCGAAAAAGGCTGTCGACATAACTTGATTAATTCGTCGACCTAAACCAACTTGTTGCGCAATTGACATGGCGTCAATAATATAAAAATTTGCCTCTTTTTGTGCCAGTTCTTTTTTTAATCGTTTGGGTAATAAACGTTTGACTCTTTCCATATCCCAAGTGGTGTTTAAAAGGAACGTGCCACCTTTTTTTAACCCTTTTAGCAAATCATACTGGTGAATATAAGACCCATTATGGCATCCAATAAAATCTGCTGATTCAATTAAATAAGGCGAATTAATTGGTTCTTTTCCAAAACGTAAATAAGACGTTGTTAACCCACCTGATTTTTTTGAATCATAAGAAAAATACCCTTGAGCATAAAGATCAGTGTGATTTCCAATAATCTTAATCGCTTGTTTGTTTGCTCCAACTGTTCCATCAGACCCAAAGCCCCAAAATTTTGCTTGATAGGTGTCTTTTGGTGTCAAATCAAGTAACGGCCCTACTGGTAATGATAAATGTGTTACATCATCATTGATTCCAACAGTAAAACGATACAATAGCTTATCAACTGGCCCACTTAAATGATCAAAAATCGCTTTGATTTGATTAGGTGGGACATCTTTAGAACCTAACCCATAACGTCCTCCAATAACGATTGGACGATTTTTATGACGATACATTGCACTTTGAATATCAAGTAATAAGGGCTCGCCATCTGCACCAGGCTCTTTAGTTCGATCTAAAACAGCAATTCTTTCAACAGTCTTTGGTAAATTCTGTAAAATATTGTCAGTTGGGAATGGGCGATATAAATGAATATTTAAATGTCCAACTTTTCTACCTTGTTTATTTAGATAATCTACTGTTTGTCTAACTGTTGGTGCAACAGACCCCATCGAAATAATGACTTCTGTTGCTTCTTCATGACCATAATAAGTACTCAAATCATAATTCGTCCCACGTATGTCATTAATATCTTGCATATATTTTTGAACAATACTAGGAACTTTTTCATAGTATTGGTTAATTGTTTCTCTTTGTTGAAAATGAATATCTGGATTTTGTGCTGTTCCTGATACACTTGGGTGATTCGGATTCATCGCTCGCTTTCTAAAAGCATCTAGTGCTTCCTGGTTCACCAAATTTCCTAACATGTCATATGGAATCACATCAATCTTTTGAATTTCATGACTTGTCCTAAAACCATCAAAAAAGTTCATAAAAGGTAAACTTGCTTCAATTGATGCTAAGTGAGCTACTGCAGATAAATCCATCACTTCTTGAACAGAGCTTTCAGCTAACATACAAAATCCTGTTTGTCTTGCTGCCATCACATCTCCATGGTCCCCAAAAATACTTAATGCGTTCGTTGTGACAGCGCGAGAAGCCACATGAAAAACAGTCGGAAGTAACTCTCCCGCAATTTTATACATATTTGGTATCATCAACAATAGACCTTGTGACGCTGTATACGTTGATGTTAATGTTCCAGCTTTTAGTGACCCATGTACTGCTCCTGCTGCACCTGCTTCTGATTGCATATTTACAACCTTGACTGGTTCGCCAAAAATATTTTTACGATGTTTCACTGACCAATTTTCTACCACTTCTGCCATTGTAGAACTTGGTGTTATCGGATAAACTGCCACTAATTCAGTAAACGCATAAGATATATAAGCAGCTGCTGTATTGCCATCCATGGTAATTTTTTCTGTCATTGTCGTTACATCCTTTTCTATACTAAAAATAAAAGCAAGGTGTGACCCTTGCTAATTGTCTACTCTACTTTACTAACTAATTTATCAACAAATGCTTGAAGACGTTCAGTATCTTCACCATCTGCCTCGTTTTCTATTTCAACCATTTCAGCACCTTCTGTGGCACCTGTTTTTTTGAATTGTTCCACAAAATCTCTAGCTGATTGACAGAAATATTCCCCGTATTCTGTATCACCAGATCCAACAACGCCGAATAATTTGTCTTCTAAATCTTCATCTTCTAAATCAGCAAAGAAGTCTTCTATCTCAAATGGTAATTCACCATCTCCATATGTATAAGTGGCTACAATACAAATATCTGCATCTTCAAAAAAGTCTGGATCAACATCTGTACACTCTTCACGTTCCACTTCTAAGCCTGCATCTATAAACTGATCTTCTATAATTTCAGAAATACCTTCTGTATTTCCTGTCATACTTGCATATACGATTTTTACTAAAGCCATTATTCTCCCTCACTTAACATTATCTTAATTATTTCACAAACCTTGTCTCCTAAATTTTACCATAGATAAAACATTTTATGAATATTCTAAACCTAAAATTAATGAAAATACTTAGCAATTTGTTACTTTTTTCATAAAAAAATGAAGCATGTTGAGCATACTTCATTTTGACTACTTATTTTATTTAATCCATATAACTTTCAATGGCTTTCCACGCTTTATCTTTTCCTTCTTTTGTTTCAGAAGAAAAGATAATAAAATCATCTGATGGATCAAAATTCAATTTTTTCTTAATCATGGATTCATGTTTATTCCATTTGCCCCGAGGGATTTTATCACATTTCGTTGCAACAACGATAACTGGTATATTGTAATACTTCAAGAATTCATACATTTGAATATCTTCAGTCGAAGGAGCATGACGCATGTCAACAAGTGACACTACTGCTCTTAATTGTTCTCTTTCTGTTAAATAGGTTTCAATCATTTTTCCCCATTTAGCACGCTCAGTTTTAGATACTTTGGCATAACCATATCCTGGTACGTCAACAAAATGTAAACTATCTTCAATAATGTAAAAATTTAGAGTTTGTGTTTTTCCAGGTTTCCCTGATGTTCTCGCTAAATTTTTACGATTGACTAGCGTATTAATAAATGATGATTTTCCAACGTTCGAACGTCCTGCTAATGCTATTTCTGGTAAATTTGTTTTAGGGTATTGCTCTGGTTGTACCGCACTAATCACGATATCTGCATGATTTACATTCATGTGTTTACTCCTCTTGTAATAAGCCTAACACTGTTTCCACAATGTTGTCATAAGATGATAACACCACATCTGGTTTTATCATTTCTTGTGTTAGTCTTTTATTATTTTTGTTTAACCAAACGATTTGCCATCCAGCCTTTTTAGCCCCGATGACATCATTTTCATATGAATCTCCAACATATAAAAACTGACTATTATCAGGATAAATGGTTTCGACTACTTTAAATGCCGATACATCTGGTTTACTATAGCCAATACTTTCTGAAATATGATGGGTGTCTTCACTAATCCATTTCGACACTCCTAATTGCTCGATTTTTAACTGTTGATGTTCTGTCGGTCCGTTAGTCAAAAGTCCTGTTAGCACTTTTTTTTCATCTAAGATAGTAAGTAATCGTACCATCTCTGGATGAAGAACAAGTTGATTTTGTTCATAGAAATAACAATCTTGAAACGCCTGACACGCTTCTTTAGATTCCCCTATCCCTAAATCATTTAATGCTGCCTGAATCCGATAAACTCGCATATCTTTTAGCGACAATGCGCCTGATACTGTATCAGGAAAAGCTAAATCACTATGATAACGAAATAATTGGTATAACTTTCGTAAAGAAATCTCACTTAGCCACTTTTTTTCACCAAAATTCTTAATCATAGCCAATTCAAACGGACTAAATTGGTCATATAACGTATCATCCACATCAAACACAACAACAGTCATTCATTCCATCTCCAATCAATTCTCTTCTCATTATATAAAAAAAATGGCTATTACGCCATTTTTATTTGAAACAAATGAGTTTAGCCAATCCCTACCAAGAAATACAATAGTTTATCAGCATACGTTGTTTCCTTAATATTTCTAGAAAGCACACTATTTAATAATGTCATATTATCCGTAATCACACCATCTACTCCATAAAAAATCATACGATTAATGGTATCTGTGTCATTCAATGTCCACACGTAAACTTTTTTCTCTTGATTATGCATCGATTGAACTAAGTTTTTTGTGAGCGTTGTGTATTCAACCGAATAAAAGTCCATATCTCCCTCAGGTGGCCCAGCTAATGTAAACGGCATAATATATCCCACATATAAATCAGGTTTTTTTTCTTTTAATTCTTTTACCACATCAAAAGACAATGACTGAATTTCATGCCCTTCTTCTTTTATGGTATCGTAATATTTTTTGATAAACCGCTCGACCATATCAGGACTATCTTGTTTTGTTGCTTTGATTTCAATCAATAATTTTTGATCTAATTCTTTCGCTCGTTTTAAGTAATCATCAAAAGACACTAAATGTGCTTGTTGACCATTCTCTTTGGCTGTCATGTGTTGTAATTCTTTTAGTGTAAACTCATTTGGTCGACCCTTTTGTTGAACTAAATGGTTTAATTTAAAGTCATGCATGACAATAAATTCTTTATCTTTTGTTTCTTGCACATCCATTTCAATAAAATTAGGTCGTGTTTTTTTACTTGTCATCTCTAATGCCTCGATTGAGTTTTGTACATGGTTCCCATTATCAACTCCTCGGTGGGAGATTGTTAACGGTCGATGAATACTTGGTTGGGTTAAAAATAAATAATTGTATGATAAGACACTGATGATTAACCAGATTCCACCAAGTGTAAAGATGATTCTTTGTGGCCATGTTACTTTTTTAAACGTTGTTCTATTAATCAATGGAAACATATCATTGGTATTTGGTAGATAACCTAATTTATCTAAATATGAAATCGTAATAAAGAAAATCCCAATCGTAGTTAACACTAAATTAAATACCCAATTAAATTGGAGCAACGTTAATAACATAATCGCCACATAAAAACTGGATGATTGATAATAAGTGTCTACCATTTCTTGTAATCCAATCAATAACCCATTAATCACTAAAGCAATTATGGCAATCGAACTCATAACTAAAATAAACTGAGTACTAATCGATTTAAAATGCTTTTTCGTCAAACGCCAACTCGTTTGACTCGCTTGCTTGAATGTATAATCCTTAAAAATCATTAGTGGTAATGTAAACATCAAACGTATCGCTACCACAATTAAACTCACATAAGCCAAAATAAATAGCACAACAAAGATAACCCGATTTTCAAAAATGAAATCAACAATAAAAATAGGTATTTTAAATTTTGATAACAAGTCTGAATGAAATCTTATTGCTCCTATTGGACTTAACAAGATAAAGTAACATAAAAAAAATAAAAAGTTACTAATTTTTAATTTTTTCATCTGAAAAATAGTTTCTTTAGCTAGTTGCCTTAAAGATATCGCCACTTTATTTTTTACAAAATACATTGTCAGCAGTAAAAAAGTGTACTCAAAATATATTGTAAACACTAATAAGAACAACATCATAATAAGTAAACATAGAACAACCGGATGATGGAAAACAATCAACCCCACAGTATCATAAGATAAATAAGGGATATCTCCCATTTTTAAAATAAAACGAGTTACTGTGACCATCAAGGGTGCCATGATAAATAATATGATGACGTTGGCTAATATAACACTTTTAGACGAACGTACCCCATCTTTTATGAATTCGAGTGATTTTTTTATACTATTTTTTATTTTGTACATTATATCACCTCACTCTTAGTATTATATACTAAGATATGTCATAAATGAGTGTCAATAGTTTATTTATTCTGTGACATTTTTGTTATATCACCTTCTTGTTCATTTATATATCATTAAATAATAAACATTCTTTACAATACTATTTTTCAAGACGTCTGACTTGGCGAAAAGAATTCATTTCAGATAAAATTTTGATAACAATAAAGATGAATGATTGAAAAGGAGTTTTTGGATGAAACATTTTGATGCACCAATACTTGACTGGAACTACGCTAATCAACATGACTGGTGTTGTGAACACTCAATGTCGCAATCACCTATTGATATAGATACAAGTACCTTGGAACCAATGATGGATATGGGGAAGTTACAACTAACCTATTCTCGTACAGTGGATACTATTTTTGATACTGGTTCAGCTATTCAAGGATTAGCTACAGGAACCGCTAATATTAACAATCGTTTTTTCAACCTACAACAATTCCATTTTCATACTCATAGCGAACATAAAATTGATGGTAAACTATCTGATGCTGAACTTCATTTTGTTCATGAAGCACAAAATGGTCGTTTAGCTGTTTTAGGGGTGTTTTTAATTGAGGGAGCTCATAATGAGACACTTCAAACATTACTCGATGCTGTGAACACGAATAAATCCATTCACAATGTGTATCTGTATGATTTATTACCTAAAATCTCTGATTATTATCACTATCTAGGCTCTTTAACAACACCTCCACTTACTGAAAATGTCGAATGGTATCTCTTTAAAGAAACTGTGGAGATTTCTGCCAAACAAATTCAAACTTTAAAACATTTCCATGCTAATAATGCTCGTCATACTCAACCATTAAATGGACGAAAAGTCTTATTTAAATCATTCAATAAAAACTCCTAATGGCATTCAAACCATTAGGAGTTTTCTATGATAATATATTAATAATCTTCATGTTTCGTTTAACAAGCTCAGCATAAAAGAAATTCCCGCCATTTTGATATAATTTACCACCATTATGAAATAATGCAATCGGTTCATAATAATGATATGTTGCGCCTGTTTCATTTCCTAACATAGGCGCCAACACTTCTTTAGAATAAGTTTGAGCTAATTCTAAAGAATTTTTCTCACCATGAGTGACAACATAATCCACATAGCTTGTACCAAAATTATATGCTTGAACTCCTGTCCAAATATCACACCCATTATCAAGTGCATACTTGATTGCCTCTGCTAAATGTGTCACACCACTTGTGATACTTTCTTTTTCTGATGTTATTTTATTTTGTTCACCATACTTACTTTCACTACTCTGCATAACGTCTACACTGTTGCCTTTTGTTTCCGTAAATATAATAGCTAATACAAGGTCTTCATATTGATCCATGTTTTCTTCTTCTAAAACAGTCTTCACTAAAGGTTCCCATTTTAATGTTTGGGTGACATGTTTTTTTAACTGCCAAACATACCAACTACATGCAATCAAAAACACTAATATCAAAAATAAAATACATCGTTTTATTATTTTTTTACTCACTCATGCATTGCTCCTTATAATCAAGGTAGCATTTATTTTGTCATATTCTGATTTAATAATCAAGTCATAGTTAGACTGTTTACTTTTATTTTAACAAATTACATAATATCATTTAATAACAATAATTTATTTTGTTGAAATACCTCGTCTGTATCAGGCTCATAAGTCGAATCTTGTGCTATTTTTTCGGTAAAATTAAATGGATATTCCTTTAACTCACCAGGTTTATTTTTCGGAAAAACTAACACTCTTGTACTTAGTTTGAGTGCTTCTTCTATGTCGTGGGTAATCATAAAAATACTTTGATGATTTTCTTTCCATAGACTTCGTAATAAACCTTGCATATTTCGCCTTGTAATCGCGTCTAAGGCACTAAAGGGTTCATCCATGAGTAACAATTCTGGTTCATTAACCATCGCTCTAGCGATAGATACACGCTGTTTCATCCCTCCTGATAATTCAAAAGGGTATTTTTTTTCTGATCCAATTAGTCCGACTTGCTCGACTAATAGTTTAACTTTTTCATTGATTTCATTAATAGGTAGTTTTTGTCGTTTTGGACCATAAGCAATATTTTGCTCAACTGAAAGCCAAGGATAAAGGGTTGGTGATTGAAAAACAACGCCCCTTGTTTTATCTGGACTTGTAATAAGTTGATGTCTCATCTTAATACTTCCACTTGTTGGCATGAGAAAACCAGCAATTAAATTAAGCAAGGTACTTTTACCACAACCAGAAGGTCCTACCACGCTCACAAATTCACCGTCATACATTGATAAATCGAGCTGATTTAAGATGGTAACCTCTGATTCATTTGAAGTAAATTGTTGTGTGACTTGTGTCAATTTAATTAACGGCTCTTTATTTAGTGGCATATGATACCCTCCTTATTTCTTTATTGCTTCTTCGATGTATGAACTATTAATAAAATCATGTATCGCTTCATCACTTGGTATATCTGATATAGACTTCTGCTTATTCAAAAATATGGCGGTGTCCTTAAAAACGTCATGAAATTTCCCTGGTTTTTCATTGGTTCCTAAATAGTTTGGAGAGAGTTGTTCACTCATCGTTAACCAAGTGGTTCCTTGCATTTGTGTTAAAGCATCGTTGGTTTCAATCCCTAATTCTTTCGCCGCTCCTTTTGCTGCTTCATTAAGATTTTCTTTGTAATACTCTACCCCTTTATTTAAAGCTCTCACATAATCTTGAACTAATTCAGGGTATTTTTTACTAAATTCTGTATTAACTAAATCAATATTAACCGTCATAAATCCTTTTTTTGCTAATATTTCACTATCAATCAAGACATTTCCAGTCTCTTTTAAAGTAGATAGTGTCGGTTCCCACGTATAGGTAGCATCTAAATCACCACGTTCCCATGCCGCCACAATATCATTCGTTTCCATATCAAGTAGTGTCACATCTTTTTCAATACCAGCTAATTTTAGTGCTTGTAAGAGGCTAAAATGTGAGGTTGAACTAAATGGTGTTGCTATTTTCTTCCCTTTAAGTTGTTTCACATCTGTTATTTTTGAGTCTTTTGGCGTCACTAATGCTTCATTGGTTCCCAATACTTCATGAATCCAAATCAATTCGGCAGGGATCTCTGTCGCCAAAGCGACAACCCCATTAGTATATCCCATCTCTGCAAAATCAATGCTGTTTGATGAGAGAGCTTTGTTTGCCGCTACACCTGAATCAAAAAACATAAATTTAGTCTTGATTCCTTTATCTTTAAAATACTCATCAAAATAGCGTTGAGAAATCGCTACTTGTTTATCATTTGGCACACGAATAATCCCAATTTTTACTTCTTTTGGTAGAGCTTCTTCATCTTTGGTTGACTTAGATGAACACCCAGTTAACACGAGGATAATGATACTAACTAACCATAACAAACGCCTTGTTTTCCTTCTTATCATCCTTCATCTCTTCCTTTCCAAAAGACCACACGTTTTTCTATGAAACGTAGTCCCATATCAATGAATATACCTGTTAGTCCCATAAAAATAATGCCGACAAACATGACATCACTCTTTAAATATTTTGATGCATCAATCACCATCCAACCAATACCACTCGTTGCAGCCACCATCTCTGCTGAGACAAGTGTTGTATAGGCTACACCGACAGCTGTTCTTAACCCAGTAAATATATCAGGTAAACTCCCTGGTAAAATGACGGTAAAGAAAATATCTTTCTTACTTGCACCCAATGACTCAGCATTATTGATGTAATCAATTGGAATTTTCCCCACTGCTGAAACACATGATAGATATATTGGGGCAAAAGCAGCTAAAAATAGTAACATAATCTTTGGTGACTCATCAATCCCTAACCATAAAATTAATAACGTATAATAGGCAAGTGGTGGTAAAGGGCGATAAAATTGAACAAGGGAATCAACCACTGCTCTAAATCTTGGAAAATACCCACTCATTAATCCCAACGGAATAGCTGTTAGCATTGCTAGAAAACTAGATATGATTAAACGGTACAAACTAATTCCTATATGTTGCCAAAAAGACATGCCATTATACCCATTAATAAATATATCACCTGCTGTTTTTATCACTTGAATTGGTGAAGGAATTAGTCGTGAAGAGACCAAGTTTGTTTCTGTCACAACCAGCCATGCAACTAAAATAATGAACCATGTAGCATAGGTATATCCTTTATAATTCTTGGTTTGTTTCTTTTTCATATCTTCACCAACCTTTTTTAATTTAAAAAGATTGGGGCAAAATCCCTTACTGTTTTGCCCCAATAAATTTTATAATAAGTCGAAACGATAATTTGTCACAATTGGTTTGCGACCTGTTTGTTGATCATTAAAGTATTCATACATACAAATACCTAAGAATGATCCCATTAAATTAAAGACATTATCAAAACCATGTGCTTGTAATGCTTTTACCATGTTGTAACTACGTTGACTAGACAGACAATGTACGTAAACTGGTCGATCTTTTGGGATTTCATCCAAACGTTGACGGAATTCACTAAATGGAATACTTACTGCATTCACAATGTGTCCTTCAGCATATTCATGTGGTTCACGTGCATCAATAATAAAGGCATCTTTTTCCACTAACTCTCTAATTTCTGTTACAGGAACTTGTTTGTATTCGCCATTTAAAACGTTCATTGCAACAAGTGCTGCCATATTAACCACATCTTTGGCTGTACCAAACATTGGTGAATAAGATAATTCTAATTCTTTTAAGTCTTCGATATTCGCATGATTCATAATCATCGCGGCAATCACGTCAATACGTTTGTCCACATTTCCTTGTCCCATTGCTTGAGCTCCTAAAATTTGTCCAGAAGGATCAGCAAAGATTAATTTAAAGAATAATGGTTTCGCATTTGGCATAAGTCCGACACGATCTTTAGGGATCACATATGCTGTTTGATAAGCAATTCCCTCACGTTGACAATCTTTTTCGTTTAAACCTGTCGAAGCAGCATTCATACCAAAGCATTGAATCACTGATGAACCGATAACGCCTGTATTACGATAGGTTTTACCGTACATATGATCTGCAGCTGCTCTTGCTTGACGTTGAGCTGGTCCTGCTAAAGTTAAGCGTGTTGGTTTTTGAGTGATAAAGTGAGTTGTTTCAATCACATCACCAACTGCATAAATATGTGGTTTAGATGTTAAATAATGATGGTTGACTTTAATTCCGCCAGTTTCTCCTATTTCCAATCCAGCTGATTTAGCTAATGTTAGTTCTGGTGTTACCCCAATTGCCATAATCACCGCTTTTGCAGGTATTTCTTTACCAGATTCCAACACCACTTTATCTGAGAAGATTTCTTTCACGCCGTCTTCTAATACCAAGTCAACCTCATTATCAATGATTTCTCTATGTAAAATCTGAGCCATATCATAGTCAAACGGTGCCATGACTTGATTTGCTGCTTCAATAATGGTGACATGTTTTCCAGCCATTTGTAAGTTTTCTGCCACTTCAATCCCAATAAATCCAGCACCAACAACTGCAACATCTTTAATATGATTGTCATCAATATAATGCTTAATCGCATCAATGTCTGGCACATTTCTGACAGTAAAGACATGGTCTGAGCCAATTCCTTTAATACTTTTTGGTAAAATAGGATTTGCACCTGGAGATAAGACTAACTCATCGTATTCTTCATCCATTGTTTCACCTGTTAACACATTTTTAACGGTGATTTTCTTTTCTTCTGGATGAATGGCAATCACTTCATGATTCACTTTTGCTGTAATGTTATATTGTTTATGGAAGACTTCTGGAGACATCAGTACTAAATCATCTGCTTCAGCTACCACACCACTTAAATGAAATGGTAAGGCACAATTTGAGAATGAAACGAAAGGTCCTTTTTCAAACATAATAATTTCTGCAAACTCATCAATTCTTCTTACTCGTGCAGCAGTTGAAGCGCCACCTGCAACTCCACCGATAATTAATACGCGTTTACTCATGATAAAACTCCTCCAATAATTTTTATTTTTTTCTGCTTGCAGGTATTAAAGACATCTTACCGGCAAAAAGTTTTAAACTAATTAATCCACCTATGACCATAGCAACTGTAAAGACCCAACCAGATACTGAGAATGTCGAGATGGCTGAATACATTGCCCCAGCATTACATCCTTTAGCAAGTCTTGCACCAAATCCCATTAACAATCCCCCCACAACAAAGTAAGGAATATCTCGTTTATTTAATTTCATCGCAAATTTAAATCTTCCAGCCATTAAGAATGATAAAGCCGCTCCAAGTACAATCCCTAAATTTCGAATTGTTCCACCATCTGTTAATAAACCTTCACTGACAGACGTATTTAACTTATCAAATGCTGGAGAGGCAAACTCCACTCCTAATGGTTGTAATAAAGCGATTTCTAATTTTGAAAAAGCACTTGTCACACCCCAAGCTTTATTCGTTGTTAACAATATAAACGTACAAATAACAGCGATTACAACGGCACCTGTTTTAAAAGTCCAACGTTCAATAAATAACTTATGATATGTTTTATAACTAAACAATGATGTTTCTTCAGATGATTCAATGGCTAAAGGTTTCTCAAAGTCTTCCCAATCACCTAATGGATCCATATAAGTATTTTCTTCCTTACGTTTTTTCTCGTATTTTAAAACTAACCAATAAATAAATAATAAAATTAAACCAGATACGGCTAATGCTCCAATGTAACCAAATGTATCAGGTAAATAACTTTGTACTCCTACTTTACCTAATGATGATTGGTCAAATTTGTATCTAGCTAACTCTCCAGGTGCTGATCCTAATATAAAGAATAAAAAGACAAACATCGCACGTCCTTCTCCTTCACCCATATCAGTCAACGTCCCTGAAGCACACCCTCCGGCAAATATCATTCCCATTCCAAATAATATTCCACCAAGTATGGTTGCTAAATTGGCCATGTATACATTTTGTGTACCAGGAATAATAGCTTCACCTTCAGTAGCTAAAAATGCTGGAACAGCTCCATTTTGTGCTGCATACCATTGTATTCCCATAAATAAGAACATGGTTACAAACAACATAATTAATAGCGCTTTCGTTAAACTGCCTTCTCCTCTAACATAAATACGTTTGATACCACCGGCAAACCCAAAACGCGCTCTTGTTAATGTTGCCCCTAATAAAACACCCGAAAATAATTGAATGGGTAAAACCGCTTTCTGATTTCCTAGATAATTACCAAATATTAATAATAAAATCACAATAATAATAGCTATGAGTGGCTGAAATCTTTTAAACGATTCCCTTTCATCGATGTTGACATTTTCCATTTTATTTCCTCCTTCTTGTTACTTATTACACAATCTATATTAGTGCAAATTATCACAAAAATAAAATAACACTTTGTTATAGTGCTATGCTAAATTGTCATAGTTAATTCTTTTTATGGAAAAATAATGTATAATAGGGGGGTAGGTATAAGGAGGTTAAAGGAATGTTGGATTATCGTTACGATACGTTTTTGGTTTTAGTAGAAACAAAAAATTATACAAAAACAGCCCAAATTTTAAACTTTACTCAACCGGCTGTGACAAAGCATATACAATATATAGAAAAAGAGTTAGGGGTTTCCCTTGTTAAGTATCAGGATAAAACCTTAACAATTACCCCTGAAGGTCTTTATCTCTATAAAAAAATAAAAAATCTAAAAAGTGAGATATTACAAATTAATTCTCATTTGACAAACACTGTCTCTCTTCGCATAGGTGCTAGTAAAACTATCGGTGAGTATTGGATTCCACAATATATTACCGAGTATTCAAACCACTATCCAAAATCATCTATCTCTCTAATGGTTGATAATACAAAAGGACTACTTGAATTGATACATGCTCACAAAATTGATTTAGCCCTCATCTCAGGTCCGATTGAAGATAAATCACTAGCAAAAGAAATTTTTTTTAAAGATAATATTATTTGTATTTGCTCAAATTCCCATCCACTAGCAAATCAAGAAATTTCTCTAAAAGATTTAGAAAATGAAACCGTTATTTTTAGAGAAAAAGGGTCAGGTATTAGTGATGCTATGATGCAATTATTAGATAACCAAAATCTATCACTCGATTACTTTTCTCATAAACAATATGTCGGCAATATTAATTTAATCAAGCAAATGATTTTACACAATAGAGGAATTAGCTTTATCTATGAATCCTCTATCAATTTAGAACTAATGAATCAATCAGTTAGCCAAATTCATCTGACAGACATTGATTTACATCAAGATTTTTATGTTGTGATGAACCAAAATCAACCAATCAACGCCTCCACACGATTCTTTTTAGATTCTCTAAAAGCGCATAAAAAAACTCCACTTATTGTTTAGGTAAATGGAGTTTTTGCTTATTTATATTGTTCTGTCTGCCACTCTTTACTGAAGAATAATTCTGGATTCATTTTATAATCAGGCTTTTTATTAGACTTTAGAAACTCTTGTAAATGAGTATCCATTTCTAACCATCCGCGCCAACCGATATGAATCGTGTCTTCCATGAAGTATTTTTCACCACGTTTATCAGTAAAATCTACAACATTATTAAAGCCTTGTGACGTTAATTGATAATTAATCTTTTTAGAAAAATCATCCAACATCTCAGTTGATAATCCAGTATAATCAGACCATAACTTATTCACTGGTGGAATAACAAACATCGCATCAATATTATTTTTATCAAGTAATTCTAAGAAAGCTTCAAAATCAGCATATTCTGGTGAAGAAATATAATTAAATTTCTTTTGAGAGTCTTTTAACTTCCCTTTCATTGGCATAATTCTATTTGAGTAAAAGCCATTTGAAATTTCAAATGGATTATTATTCGTTTTTTCTTGTCCAATTTTATAGGCTAATGAGTCGAGTTCATTAAAATTATATTGATCTGGTAATTTATTAACTTGCTTATCAATTCGTTTATTTTTAGATACAATCCCGATTTGACCAAATAACAAGTCTTCATTTCTAAGTCGTTTATATTTGTAATAGGCTTTTCTTCTATCAGCTTTTGACAGTTCTTCGCCATTTTTAACTTTTAACAACATTTTCTTTAACTGCGTATCTGTTTTCACACTTTCAAACTCAAGTAAGCGACCTGCAACATATTGATCCGTTTTATCTGTTTCATCTAAATCTACTAACCATTCATACGTTTCAATCGGTGAATAAAATAGTGAATACATTGGATCAGATACACCTTTTTTTACAAACCACTGTGGTGAAATAATAAACACAACTTTTTTATTCTCTAACGGCTTTTTAACAGAGTTTAACATAAAAAAGTGAGTTAAAGATTGCGTTCCTGGCGCTCCTAAAAGAAACGGTTCATAAGATCTATCATATTTTTTTGCCAATACAGATGGATGGAATGGATTTACACGACTTAATTCAGATGAACCAAAGAACGGTAAATACTCACCTGACTCCATTGCTTGTCGTTTTATTTCAGATCCCTTTAAGACATTTACAGACATCGACGAAGCTGCTTCATGAACTTTTTTTTCAGAAGGATCTTTAATAAAATCAATTGGCGAATACAATAAGCCTACAATGAACAATGCTGCTATTGCAAACGGTCCAACGGCGAAAAATATTTTTTTCTTTAATGTCATGATTGTAAAGCTTCAACCTGTGCAATAATTTGTTCTGGAGTCGCCCATTCGCTTCTTTCATATTCAGAAACTGGCACTGTGATACCTAATTGTCCATCTATTTCTACTAACATTTGAACTGTCGCCATTGAATCTAAAATACCTTCTTCATATAAATCAACAGTCATTTGATCTGCATAATCTGTTCCTGTTAAATCTTCTAAAATACTTAATACTGTGTCTTTTACGTTCATTTTTAGCCATCTCCTATACTAAGATAAATTGTTTAATTAATGTATCCAAAAATCCTGAGAAAATTAAGAAACTAAAACATACTGCATTAAACGTGATAAAAATTGCTAAAGCATGTGTCCAACGATTACTTGGTAATTTGTCTTTATGTTTCTTTTTATATCTCAACCATGCATCATTAACACAAATTAATAAAGCATGATAAATACCATATACAATGTAATACCAGGTTAAACCGTGCCATAATCCCATTAATAGGAACAGACCGAAATAACCAACGTTTGATGCCACAATACGACTCTTAAACACTTTTTTCTTTAGTAATGTAAACATTAATCTCATGTATACATAATCTCTAAACCAAAATGATAACGTCATATGCCATCTATTCCAGAATTCTTTAATATTTGGACTAATAAACGGTTTGTTAAAGTTCATTGGTGTTTCATAACCAAGTAAATAACTTGTTCCAACTGCAAACAAACTATAGCCTGCAAAATCAAAGAATAGATAAAAACTATACACATACATATACCCAATTGTTCCAAGAATAGGAGCCGTTCCTCCTAAGGCAAATCCCTGAACAGCTGGTAATAAATGACTACCTAAAACATATCCTATAATAAATTTATACAATAAACCTAAGAATATGTAGTGAATTCCTTTTTGTAGTAACTCTACATATTTTTCTTTGTCTGGCGGATTTAAATAATCTTTTAAAAATCGACGGTAACGATCAATCGGTCCTGATGAAATCGTTGGAAAGAATATTAAGAACTGAATATAATACTTAATATTAAATTCTTTTAGTATACCATCACGTATTTCCATCACTACTTGAACTGATTTAAACGTTAAATAAGAATAACCTAAAAAGGCTAAAATAGACTGAGAGCCTAAAAATGGTGAGAGTTTAATAATAAACATTGGTAATAAGTTCAATAGAACAGCTAGATAAAATACACCACTTTTATTATCCTTTTGTCGATACTTAAAGTATATAGACGTTAGTAACGTTTGCCAAATGATATAAGCAATTAACGCTAATCCTTGTTTTGAATTTGGGCCACCAAAACTAATCCATAAAAAGAAAATGGTTAAAAAGTTTTGATACCACATCATTCTTTTACCATTTAGTGATAAAAGAATCGATGGGATAAACAGCACACCTAATATAACAAAGTAAAAAGGTTTTTCATAAGGAGTCAAGTATGGGATCAACTGTGTTAGCTGATTCATTAACTATTCACCTCATTTATTAATTGTTTACGGTCAATTTTTCCGTTTTGTGTCATGGGAAGACTCTCAACAAAGATAAAACGATGTGGGACCATATAGTCCATTACAGTTTTGTTCAAATCTTCTTTTAATTTTTGAGTCAATTCTTTTTCATCTGATGATTCAACAGCTGACTCTAAAACAACATATGCTAATAATTGTTGGACTTTACCAGCCTTATTGTATTTAGGCACAGAGCATGCTGCACGAACTTCTGAAAGAGTAATTAAATGATGGTCAATATCACCTAACTCCATGCGATAACCATTTAGCTTAATTTGAAAATCCATTCGTCCTTTATAAAACAATAAATCATCTTCAATTAAACCAGCATCACCTGTTCGATAAGAAGTTTCCCCTTCAAACTCAAAAAATACTTCATTTGTTTTGTCAGGATTATTGAAATACCCTACTGATACACTTGGACCAGAAATAACAATTTCACCAATCTCTCCATCAGGCAATTTTTCACCTTTATCATTTAAAATATAAATCTTTGTATCACTCTTCACTTTTCCAAGCGGTACACGTTCATATTTATCCAAAATATCTTGTGTAATCATAATATTCGTAATCGCAACAGTCGTTTCTGTTGGACCATAAGTATTATAAATTTTAGCTTGTGGAAAACGATCAAGTAATTTTTGAGCCGTATTTTTTGGCAATTCTTCACCACAAAACTCAAAATTTTCTAATGTTGGCAAGTGTTCTGAAGTAAATTCTGGATTTAATAATACCATTTCAATTAATGAAGGAGTTGATACCCACACATTCAAGTCCATTTCCGGAATTGATTTAAATAATAATGGGAAGTTTTCTATCATTGTTTTTGGCATTGGGATAAGTGTGCCAGCAGTTAATAATGCTGGATATAAATCCATCACTGATAAATCAAAAGAAAACGGTGCTTGGCATAAGAATCGTTGATTTTCTTTCAAATGAAAATCACTTAACATCCAACTAGTAAAACTAATTAAATTGTTATAAGTGATTTGTACTCCTTTAGGTTTACCAGTTGTTCCAGACGTAAAAATAATATAATACACATCATCTTCACATACGACTTGTTTAGCTAAGTATTCTTTTTTATCATTCATTAAAGAAAGAATTTCTTTTCTATTATATACTTCTTGTGTTTGCAATGGCCATTCAGACAACGCTAGGACACAAGACGCATTTGCTTCTTCAACAATCATTGCGACACGTTCTTTAGGTGTATGATCATCAATCGGAACATATGAATGTCCTGATTTTGTACACGCTAAGAATGAAATAACCATCAATGCTTCTTGTGCACCATATACAATTATTGGTGTCTTTTCTGGATAAGTTTCTTCTAAAAATCCAGCAAGAGAATCTGATAACTCGTCTAACTCTTTATAGGTATATTGACGATCACTTTCTTCAAAAAAGATAGTTTCTTCACTATTTAATGAAATATCTTTAATTTTTGCTACAATTTCATTTAACATTATTTACTAGCTCCTTTTTAAAATTGATTATATATGAAAGAGCCCCCGCCCACATGGCTATATTGATACAAATAAATTAATACAAGTATTACGGCTGCATAAAAAAGTGTTCTTCCGATAAAACTCATCCATCTTTTTGTGTTTTCCGGTACTTTAATTTTTTTTAATTCCATACATAGCACTCCTTTACCTTCAACTTATTTTACAATCATTTAAGTTGAACTATATCAAGCATATGATTGAATTTAAGCTAGGTCTTAAGACCTATTTTTTGATAAATCTTTGATTAGTTTATGTTAATTAGTACCATACGTCAATATCAACAATTCAATCTTCAAAAAATCCTCATATATGAGTTTATCATATTTTCATTCTATTTTATAACAATTTGTGTGATTTCATACTTTATTCTCACATTATTATTATAAAGCATGTATTTTATAACAAAAAAAAGGAGATTACATATTTAAATGCATCTCCTTTTCCATTAATGATTATTTATTATTTATACAGCTCTTATAATAGTCTTTAAAATAGAATATATAACTTATCTTGATAATATAACAAAATAATAACATTCATATATTAAAAAATAAAAAACACTTAGCACGGCAACGTCCTACTCTCACAAAGGGAAACCCTTCACTACCCTCGGCGCTAAGAAGCTTAACTTCTGTGTTCGGCATGGTTACAGGTGTATCCTTCTTGCCATCGTCACCGCACATAAGTGCATTTATATTAAAGAGTGATGATTCACTCAAAACTGGATGTTAAGTTAGTATCAATATAATTGTCCACCGCTATCTTGGTTAAGTCCTCGACCGATTAGTACTAGTCCGCTCCATACATCACTGTACTTCCACTCCTAGCCTATCTAC
>NZ_NGJT01000019.1 GCF_003950315.1 Vagococcus bubulae | reverse complement strand
AGGTAGTGAACTTACTAATATGGCAATTTTTTTCAACAATTGAACATTGTGCTGTCCAATGATGGCAGCATTTTCTACAATAAAAACGTTGTTTCTTGAGCTTTAAAATAGTAGGTAGGTTTTGATAGGGCAATAGGCGAATAGTCACTTCTTTTTTCCCGTTTTTCACAATGATAGAGTTTCCTTCTCTATCAACAATAGAGGAGTGGCAATTGTTACAAGCCGAAGGCATAGGGGAATAAGTCCCTTTAATAATGAGAGTGTTCATTCCATTGATGTTAGCTTCCTCTGTACTAATTAAATTTAAATTGTCATCTGTTATTCTTAGCATTTTTTTGATATGATTATTCATGACATGTCGTCCTTTCTATCTGATATTTTTGTTTGGTACTTAAATTTTACTAGATAGACGGCATGTTTTTAAATAAAATAAACTAAAAAAGACTGATGAATCAGATTTTGATTCATCAGTCCTTTAAATTATAGAGCCATTTAAAAGGTGGGGAGTTTTTTTTTGTTGTATACAGATATTTTACTTACTGACCTGTTACAAGAAATGGAAATAACAGACAGAGCAAGAGGGCTTACAGATAAAACAGTTAAAAAGAATAGGAAGTTTTTACTGATGTTC
Organism: Vagococcus bubulae; assembly: GCF_003950315.1. Lineage (GTDB taxonomy): Bacteria > Bacillota > Bacilli > Lactobacillales > Vagococcaceae > Vagococcus > Vagococcus bubulae. The sequence continues at coordinate 36,470 of NZ_NGJT01000019.1, read as the reverse complement.
TTTAGATATTTAGATAGTGAACACTCAATAACAAGTTTAAGAGAGTTACAGCCAGTTCATATAAAACAGTTCATGATCTATAAAAAGAATGAAGGGGCAGCTGAGTCTTATGTCAATGTTTTTCTAAGATGTATCAGGGCATTGTGTAAGTATGCAGAGGGTGAATGTTACATCACTGCAGAGCAAAACCCTACATTATATTAGAGCAAGGTAATATCGAAGTAACAGAGCATGTCTGTACCGGTCACGCAGAAACAACTTTGGTACAACAGGCTTCTAGAATATATGAGAAAGATTTCTTAATCACATGTACATTATATACGACAGTAGTGCCTTGTGTTGTGTGCTCTGGTGCAATTTATTGGGCAAATATTGGTTTTTGGAATAAGCATTAGTTAAAATCATTTTCTATTATTTGGCAGTATAGGCCTGGAAGCTTGTTTAAAGGTATATATTTTTGCTATATGATTAATTGATTTATTTAAAATTTTTTATAAAAACTGTATAATATTTAATTTATATTAAAATTAAATAGTTTTTAGCCAAATAATTGACAGATAGACATCATGAAAATATTATAAAACTATGTTTAAAAATTGAATCAAAGTAAAGAGGTGTTATATGCAGTTATTTGAAGGTATTTTACTTATGTTGACAATGGTTTTGATTTCAAATATTATTAGTCGATTTCTCCCTAATATAGCCATACCATTAATACAGGTTGTATTAGGGTTTGGGATAGCCTTGTTATCGTTTGTTCATTCATTTGAGCTTGAATCAGAATTATTTATGTTAGTTTTCCTAGCTCCTTTATTATTTAATGAAGGTCAGATGGTTGACAAAAAAGCTTTATGGAAAGAAAAAAAAGCGGTATTGACTTTATCAATTTTATTGGTATTTATTACAGTCGGTATTTTAGGATATGTGATTCATTTGCTTGTTCCACTAGCTCCATGGGCGGCCTGTTTTGCCTTATCAGCCGCACTTGCCCCCACAGATGCAGTTGCAGTAGGTGCTTTAGCAGAAAAAGTAAAAATACCACACAGAATGTTACACACACTTGAAGGAGAATCACTGATAAATGATGCATCAGGTCTAGTTTCTTTCCAATTTGCAGCAGCCGCACTTTTGACAGGAGTGTTTTCAATGGTAGATGCAGAAGTGAGTTTTGTGTTGATTTCATTAGGAGGAGTTTTGGTAGGTGTAGTATCAGGATTGCTTGGGCTATGGTTTATACGCTGGATGAAATCTTTAGGTATCGAAAATAATGTATCATATATTTTATTTGAGTTACTACTACCTTTTATGGTTTTCATAACAGCAGAAACACTTGAAGTAAATGGTATCTTAGCTGTTGTTAGTACAGGATTGATTTATTCTTGGAATTATAAAAAAATTAATCCAGAAGTTGCACAGCTTAATGTTTTATCAAAGAGTACCTGGTCGATTTTTAGTTTTAGTTTAAATGGTTTAGTATTTGTGTTATTAGGAACACAATTACCAGAATTAGCTCATTATGTTTGGAAAAATAATCAGATTAATAATTGGACAATTGTAGGCTATGTCCTAATTGTCACAACGGTATTACTCGGTATTCGTTTTTTATGTGTTCTCATTTGTAATAACTTTGATGGATTTAAAGGAAAACGAGATATTAAAAAATCATTACTTTATACAGTCTCCGGCGTTCGTGGAACGATTACTCTCGTGAGTGCATTGAGTCTACCGACAGTATTAAGCACTGGGGAAATATTTATTGAACGAGAACTGTTAATTAGCATTGCAGCAGGAGTGATTATTGTGACTCTTGTTTTGGCTAACTTTACGATGCCTTTGTTGGCAGATAAGAAAGAAGAAGAAACGGTTGAAACGAATACAGAAATAGAAGTTCAAATATTACGCCGAGTCACTGAACAGCTTAAACAGAAACAAACAGAACAAAATACCCCAGCAATTCGTAAAGTGATTCAAATGTATAATGAGCGAATTGTGTCATTAGTGAATCATGACGAATTTAGTGAAAAAAATAAAGAGCTGATGGAGCTAGTTTTAGTTTGGCAATTAAAGGATACCTTAGAGTTAGTTGAATCTGGGGAAGTTAGTTTACAAATGGTTTTTAGACGATTAGAAGTATTAGATAGACGACTATTTCGTTTGACTCATAAACCTGAATATAGTAAAAATTCTTTTTATCGTAATGTTATTGGGACACATTTGAAGTTTTTAGGAACTCGTTTAACAAGTTTTGATAAAAAAATAGAATTAAGAAATAAATTAAAGGAAAGCAATCGAAATTATGTGATAAATGAACTTAATCAGTTGGATACGACTGAATTTCCACCTGAATTAATTGACTTTTATCTGACACGATATGAAAATACAGATAAAACATTGACTGATATAAGTGAAGATACTTTAGATGAATGGTTGGACTACGCGATACAACTAGAGCGAGATTATATTCAACAAGCATTTGAAAAAGGTAGAATGAATCGTCAGGAGTTAAATGTTTATCGTGGAAATTTATCTGCTATTGAAAGTAGTGTACAATTTATTGCTTAGAATAGAAAAATCACAGAAACAAGGTGTTTATAAAACATTTTGTTTCTTTATTTTTGCAAATTTTTCATTCGTTAATCGTAAATATTTTATAATTTTATTATAAATGTTCAGTAGTCAAGTGTTAAAATATATTTGATAGATGATTGTTCGTGATTAATAATAGAAAGGCTGATAGGTAATGAAAAATAATAATCAAAGGTCATCAAAAAAATTAAATCAACATGTGGCATTAAAATTAGTACAAGATAAATTGGAGAAAAAAGGAAAACAGATTACATTTAATTTACAATAAATGACAGGGATTGTAGTAGGTACGCCAAGTAATATGTGCTACTATTTGTTTAGAAGATAAAAATTTAATATAGGGGTGTTTATAATATGAAGTGGTTGTTGCTAATTCTTATTTTGCTCGTCATTATTTGTGTGGTATTATCTAATTTTTTATTAAACGCTACATTTAAAAAGGATAATAAATGGTATGACAAACTAGGTCATAAAATGATGAATCCTGATAATTTCAATAAAACAAAATCACAGTATGATATTATCGAGGAAAATCAAAAAAATTTAGGGTATGAATTTTGGGATGCGGGGGATTATGAGGACGTTTATTTAAAAACAGATAGAGGGACACTTTATGCTAGAAAATTTATGCATTCAGATTCAGATAAGTGGGCTATTTTGGTTCACGGTTACCGAAAAACAGGAAAAGAAGATATGTCATTTTATGCGTTAAAATTTTACTCACAAGGGTTTAATGTATTGGTTCCTGATTTATACGCTCATGGGAAAAGCGATGGTAATGATATCGGTATGGGGTGGAATGATCGGTTAGATATTTGCTTATGGATTGACGAGTTAGTGAAACAACATAATTATAGTGAGATTATCTTATTTGGTGGATCGATGGGGGCATCAACTATTATGATGGCTTCAGGTGAGAAGCTACCAACACAAGTAAAAGGAATCATAGCTGATTGTGGTTATTCATCTGTTTATGATGAGTTTAGTTATTTAGTTAAATCACTGATGAAATTACCCAACTTTCCATTAGTAACAACTCTTAATCAATTAGCAAAAATGAAATTAGGCACATCGTTAAAAGAGATGTCAGCAGTATCGCAATTACAAAAAAATACTTTGCCAACCTTATTCATTCATGGAAATGCAGATAAATTTGTCCCTCATTCGATGATTTATAAAAATATGGAAGCAACAAAAGGGGTAAAAGAGAGTTTAATAATAGAAAATGCTCCGCACTTATCTTCAGCTATTTATGAAGAAGAACACTATTTTGAAACGGTCTTTTCATTTATTGATCGATACTGTAAGAGTAATTAAAGGAGAAAAACATGAAAGATAAGAAAAAAAGTCAATTAACGATAGGGGTATTATTAATTATTGTCGCAGCTTTACTAAATAGTATCAGTCAGTTAATTTGGAAATTTGCCGCAGATGGTGATAAAAATGTTATTTTGTTATATGTTTTAGGATTCTTAGCATCAGGACTTGGTATGGTGGTAATGATGGTGGCTTTTCGATTTGGAGATGTTTCGATTTTACAACCTATGATGAGTTTAGGATTTGCCTCTTCTATCGTGTTTGGGTCACTATTTTTAAATGAACCTGTAACTGGTAAAAAAATAATCGGAATTATCGTCATCATTATTGGTTCGATTATTCTCGGCACACAAGGAGAAGAAGGAAAATGACACAAACAGTTTATGGAATGATTGTTTTACTGATTACGACATTATCTGGAAGTTTAGGCGCTATTTTATTAAAAAAAGCGATGGGGGATATCGAAGAGTTATCAGTAAAAAATGTTTTAACAAATAAATGGGTCTATTTAGGTTTAACATCATATATTTTGAGTGCAGTATTTAATATCGTATTGTTAACATTATTGGATTACTCGATTGCTTATCCTATGACATCTCTAACATATGTATGGACTGTTTTTATTTCATATTTAGTATTTAAAGAAAAATTAAGTCTTAAAAAAATTATTGCCGTTGTATTGATTGTTGGTGGTGTATTTTTAGTTAGTCAATAGCTAGTTAAATCATATAAAAGAAAACTCTTTCTTGAAAAAAGAAAAAGATAAGAGTATAATTGGACTATACCAATGATGGAGGGATTTATTATGAAAATCATTAAAGTAAAAGACCAATTTGAAGGCGCGACAGTTGCTTTTGATATGATTAAAGATGGAATGGCTAATGGAAGTAAAACACTAGGTTTAGCAACAGGAAGTACTCCTGAGGCATTGTATAAAGAAATGGTAGAAAGTGATGTTGATTTTAGCAATATGACGTCTGTTAACTTGGATGAATATGTAGGACTTAAAGCAGATGATCCACAGAGCTATCATTATTTTATGAAAGAACATTTATTTAATGAAAAACCATTTAAAGAAACCTTTTTACCAAACGGCATGGCAAAAAATGCGAAGGAAGAATGCAAACGCTATGACGAAATTTTAGAAGCACATCCAATTGATATTCAAATTTTAGGTATTGGAGAAAATGGGCACATCGGATTTAATGAGCCAGGTTCTTCTTTTGATGGTAAAACAAGTGAAGTAAATTTAACTGAATCAACGATTGAAGCAAATAGTCGAAATTTTTCTGATATTTCAGAGGTTCCGACAAAAGCTTATTCAATGGGAATTGGGTCTATTATGATGGCGGACAAAATTATTTTATTAGCTTATGGACCAAAAAAAGCCCAAGCTATTTATGAAACAGTGAAAGGTCCTGTGTCTGAATTAGTTCCAGCAAGTGCTTTACAAGTCCATCCTGATGTGACTATTATCGTAGACGAAGAAGCGGCTAGTAAATTATAATTAGAAAAATCTGTTTTTTTTAAAGAGTAAATTCTTTAAAAAACAGGTTTTTTTTGTAAAAATAGTTTATAATATTGATTAGTCAATTTAATAAAGGGGAATCATTATGAAAGACTCTCAAGTAGTTTATGATTTTGTTAGTTTAGCGATTGAATCTGGTGGCTGGATGCGATTAGATCGAGTTTATCTTCAAAATAAGATAGCTGAAATGATTGGGTGTGGAGAAATAGTCGATACTAGAAATCAAATTTCTAATCTTTCAACTGAAGAATTATGTCACTCTCTAGTAAAAATTGCCAAGAAAAATAAGCCAGATTGTTATCAAACTGATAAAGATATTGAATTTTTATCACAAAGTTTGATGGATATTTTAACACCACCACCATCTGTCGTAAACGCTATGTTTGCTAAAAAATTTGAAACATCGGCAGTTGAAGCAACGAATTATTTTTATTGGTTAAATCAAGTTAGCGGTTATATATCAGGTGAAGAGCATGAGTACGACAGTGAAGAGGAAGGAATTTGTCCGATTTGTTTTTGTAACGAAGGCGTATTTGTTCATGAATCTGATTATTTAAAGAAAACGAGACGATTTATCCGATTAAATTTAGAGAATGAAAGTTGGGGGTATCAATTAAATCCAACGAAAAAAGAAGTAGAAGAGGGAATATTTTTTACTGAGGCACACACTTACTTATTTATGAATGATTATTTATTGGATAGAATGACTGATATAGTGAGTTTATACAAGCATTATGAATTGCGTTATTCCTCATCAAATTCTTTCAAAGGTCATAGTTATTTGATAGGAAGACGCCCACAAAAAAATAGATTAGTCAATTGTCACCAAACTCTTCCTTTCTTTAAAGATTCATTACTTAGCTATAATAAGTTAGGACAACAAGAGTTGGTCGTGCAAACAACCCATGCAAAAGATTTGTGGTTGATTGTTAGTTATGTCTTTTCTTTAACGGTTTCGCTAAAAAAAGGATTGTATGCAACTGATTTTGAGTATGACTTATTAAAATCAGATAATACATACCAGTTGATTATTACGATAAAAGATGACTCACGTGAGAAGTCTAAAGAAAATTGGCAGCATACTATTGAGTTGCTAACAAATGAATTGGAGGTTAGGTATTGAAAGAAGAAGTATCGGTAGGGAAAAAAATTGCACTAGTTGTTTTAGGTATCTTTATTATTTTGGGAATGTTATTGGTCAGTGAAATTCCTTCACTATTATTAACATTTTTTCAACCTATTTTTAATAAAAAACAAAATGGTGTGAGTTTAATTTTGTTTGTGTGTTGGTTGATTGTATTGGCAGGGGTTATATGGTTTATTTGGAGATATTATAAGAAAAAATCACATGATATTGATACCACTATTACGGGAAAAGATGTGTGGCGTGCGTTTAAAATCTTTTTAATCGGTCGCTTGATTGCTATTATTGGAACAGGTTTGATGCAACAATTTTACGGAACAGATTCAAGTGCAAATGATGAAGCAATAGCTGCGTTATTTTCTCAAGATGAATCGGTTTATTATGTATTGATTATGACTATTACGATAGCTATTAAAGCACCTATTTTGGAAGAGTTGATTTTTCGTGGTTTGCCAACAACGCTACTATTTAAAAAAGCACCTGTTTGGGTTCCAATGATTATCACGTCCTTAGTTTTCTCAAGTGTTCATTTGTCGTCAAATATCATCTCCTTTGCCATGTACGCCTGTTTAGGAGCCTTGATGTACTGGGCATATAGTTCACGAGGAAGAATTATTGATTCTATGTTAGTCCATTTTTTTAACAACATCGTAGGAGCAATTGCCCTACTATTATCGTACCTATTTGGGTTATCATTATAAATTGAATCAAGTTGAAGAAAAAGAGTGATTTGTTGCTCTTTTTCTTTTTTGTTTCTAAATAACACAAGTCAGATGTCTTTTGTGCTACAATGAAACAGAAAAATAGAAAAAGGATTGGTATAATTATGACAGTACTAGGTATTGATACATCAAATAAAGCGTTAGGTGTCGTACTTGGAGAAGAACAGAATCTCATTTCTTCTTATTACAGTCAAGCAAGTAAAAATCATAGTGAAACGTTGATGCCAGCAATTGATTTTTGTGTTCGTGAAAGTCGATTAGCACCGACTGATATCACTAAAATAATTGTGGCAAAAGGACCAGGTTCCTATACTGGTTTAAGAATTGGTGTGACAACAGCTAAAACATTAAGTTGGAGTTTAAATGCCTCTTTATACGCTGTCTCTTCACTCGCTTGTTTGGCAAAAAATATTCAACAAACAACAAAATTAATTGTGCCATTTATGGACGCTAGACGAGATTTTTTATATACAGGTGCATACACATACGAAGGCTCTCAATTAGTTAATGTGATTGAGGATCAATATATATCATTTGAAAGTTGGACAAATATATTATTAGAACAGGATAAAACGATTGTTTTTGTGGGAGAGGATCTTGGTAAATTACAAGGATTATTTGATGCTTTCTCTCAAAAAGTAGACATTGATTTAGTCATTCAACCATCTAATCCAGCTGTTATGTTGGAACTAGAACACCTTATGGAAGAAATAACAGATGTCGATGCGTTTGTTCCGACTTATCTAAAAAAAGTGGAAGCAGAAGAAGAATGGTTAAAAAGACAACATGGAAAAGTAGTTGAAACACAGTCTTACGTTGAACGTTTAAGTTAATCAATGAGGAGTGACGTTATGATTGAAGCGGATTTGGATTTTCAAATAGCAAAAATAACAGACATTATGGCGTTCCAACAATTATTAAAAAATGTTTATGGTGGTGAGTCTCCCTGGAGTACAGCCATTTTATGGATGGAGTTAAGTAAAAAAAAATATGGTCGATACATCAAAGCGCAATTAAATAATGAATTGGTTGGCTTTGGAGGAATTCGAATAGAGTGCAATGATGCACATATTACGAATATTGCAGTGTTGAAAGACTATCAATCACAAGGGATAGGCACTCAATTACTTCATCAATTAAGAGAAGAAGCTTTAAAAATGGATTGCCAGACCATGAGTTTAGAAGTAAGAGCCTCTAACCATCAAGCCATTTCAGTGTATCGAGTGTTTGGTTTTAAACAAGTTGGTGTAAAAGAGAATTATTATCTTTCTTCCAATGAAGATGCAATTGATATGTCTTTAACACTTTAGGATGTGACTTATGAATAATGAATACATTGCACAACAATTAAAGGAAATAAGTGAGAGCATCTTTGAACATGGTAGTCCGTGGTCTACGGCACAATTTTTATCACAGCTTATGCAAGAAAATACTGAAATAATTTACCAGTGTAAAGATGGTGAAATGATAGGGTATATCCTTTGTCAACGAGTATTAGATGAAGCTGAATTACTATTAATCGGTGTTCTACCTAATTATAAACATCAAGGGATTGCAACAAGTTTGTTGAAAGATATGTGTCAACGATTGCAACAAAGGAATGTGACGCACTTATTTTTAGAAGTCAGATTAAAGAATAAAGAAGCGATTGCTTTTTATGATAAACATCATTTTAAAGAGTTAGGGATACGAAAAAATTATTATAAAAATCCGAGTGATGATGCAAAAATGATGCAGTTAGAGATTTAGGAAGTGAAAAAATGGAAAACAAAGAAATATATATTATAGCAATTGAAAGTAGTTGTGATGAAACGAGTGTTGCTGTTGTGAAAAATGGCAATGAGATTTTATCCAACATTGTGGCGTCTCAAATAAATAGCCACAAACGATTTGGTGGTGTGGTCCCTGAGGTTGCTAGTCGCCATCATGTAGAGCAGATAATTCGATGTATGGCATTGGCTTTAGAAGAAGCCAATATTACGGTGTCTGAGTTGTCTGCTGTTGCTGTGACTTATGGACCTGGCTTAGTCGGCTCACTATTGATAGGAATTACTGCGGCAAAATCATTTGCATGGGCACATAATCTACCGCTAGTTCCAGTTAATCATATGGCTGGTCATATTTACGCGGCTCGTTTTGTGGAAGAGATGACATTTCCTTTAATGGCCCTACTTGTAAGTGGTGGTCATACCGAACTGGTGTATATGACAGGTCACGGCGAATTTGAAATCATTGGTGAAACACGAGATGATGCTGCAGGTGAAGCTTATGATAAAGTTGGACGAGTATTAGGTTTGACTTATCCTAGTGGTAAAGAAATTGATGAGTTAGCTCATCAAGGTCAAGATAATTATCATTTTCCAAGAAGCATGATAAAAGAAGATAATTTTGATTTTAGTTTTAGTGGGTTGAAAAGTTCAGTGATTAATCTAGTACACAATGCCAAACAACGTGACGAAGTACTTTGTGATGTTGATTTAGCTGCAAGTTTTCAACAAAGTGTGATTGATGTTTTAGTTGATAAAACCATAAGAGCGTGTAAAGAATATGACGTGAAACAATTAATTGTTGCAGGTGGCGTAGCTGCTAACAAAGGATTAAGAGAGACGTTGAAAAGCGAATTAGAAAAAGAATTACCCAACGTGTCGCTAGTTGTTCCACCAATTAGCTTATGTGGTGATAATGCTGCAATGATTGGAGCAGCTGGTTTTGTAGAGTATCAAAAACAGCATGTTTCTGATTGGTATTTGAATGCTAAACCAAGTTTGACATTATAAATTTTTAAGAGTAACAGGAAACTGTTGCTTTTTTGCGTTAGTAAGACATAATAAAGCATTAAATTTGATGCTTTAACTTGAATTATCGACAAAATAAAGGGAAAATAGAGATTAGATGAATTATATAAAGAATGAGGTAAACGTTATGAACAATCAGCCAATCGGTTTTTTGGATTCTGGTGTAGGAGGATTAACGGTTGTAAGAGAAGCGTTAAAACAACTACCAAACGAAACATTGTATTATATCGGGGATACTGCCAGATGTCCATATGGTCCACGTCCAGTTGAACAAATTAAACAATTCACATGGGATATGGTCCGCTTCTTGTTAAAAAAGAAGGTCAAAATGATTGTTATTGCGTGCAACACAGCTACTGCAGTCGCTTTGGAAGAAATTAAAGAATCTTTAGATATTCCTGTTGTTGGAGTCATTGTCCCAGGATCTCGAGCGGCTTTACGAGAAACGCACAATGGTCGTATTGGTGTCATTGGAACAGTTGGCACGATTAATAGCGAAGAATACACAAAAGAAATAAAACGCAAATCATTAGATGTAGAAGTATTAGGACTTGCTTGTCCTAAATTTGTCCCAATTGTAGAGAGTCATGAGTATCAATCAACTATTGCTAAAAAAGTCGTAGCTGAAACGCTGGATTATTTTAAGACATCAAATATTGATACATTAGTAATGGGCTGTACTCACTACCCATTATTAAAACCATTTATTAAAGATGCTATGGGAGAAAAGGTAAAATTAATTGATTCAGGAGCTGAAACGATTACAGAGGTGAGTGTGTTACTGGACTATTATGAGATAGCTGCACTACCAGATGCTAACAAAAAAAATCATGAGTTTTATACAACAGGATCAGTTAGAAACTTTGAAAAAATTAGTTCAGACTGGTTGCCACTAAAAGAAATAGTAGTAGAACATGTAGATATTACACATATGGGAGATTAGAAAATGAGACATGATGGACGAAAAAATGATGAGATGAGAAAAGTATCTTTTGTACTAGACTATTTGGATTATCCAGAAGGGTCAGTTTTAGTTAGTTTTGGAAATACGAAAGTCATTGTAAACGCGACGGTGGAAGAGTCTGTTCCACCATTCTTAAGAAATACTGGAACAGGTTGGGTGACGGCTGAGTATAGTATGCTACCACGAGCAACACACACACGAAATAGGCGAGAAAGTAGCAAGGGAAAACTAACCGGACGCACGATGGAAATACAACGATTAATCGGTCGAGCGTTGCGTTCAGTGATTGATTTGAAAAAACTAGGTGAACGCTCGATAGTAGTTGATTGTGATGTCATTCAAGCTGATGGGGGGACTCGAACAGCCAGTATTACGGGGGCATTTTTAGCTTTGAAATTGGCAGTTGATAAATTAGTAGATAGTGGAGAGTTAACAGAAAACCCAATCACAAATCATTTGGCTGCCATTAGTGTTGGACTAAATCAATACGGAGAAGCGATTACGGATTTAGATTATGAAGAAGATTCAGCAGCTCAAGTTGATTGTAACGTTGTGATGACAGAAAAATTAGAATTAATCGAGATTCAAGGAACAGGTGAAGAAGCAACCTTTACAAGAGGAGAATTGAATCAATTATTAGATTATGCTGAAAAAAGTGTGACTGAGCTTATTCGCTTGCAAAAAAATGCCTTAGCATTAAGAAATGTTTCAAAAAAACAAGAAGAACCTGTCTTAAAAAATCATCTCTTAATTGCAACAAGAAACGAAGGAAAAGCAAAAGAGTTTGTTGAATTATTTAAATCGAGAGGATACGAGATTAAAACATTACTTGATTATCCGGAAATTGCTGATATTGAAGAGACAGGAAAAACATTTGAAGAAAATGCTCGACTAAAAGCAGAAGGGATTGCTAAAGAATTAAATTGTTTGGTTTTAGCAGATGATTCTGGCTTAAAAGTAGATGCATTAGGTGGTCAACCTGGTGTTTATTCAGCTCGATTTGCAGGGGAAAGAAAAAGTGATGCAGCGAATAATGCTAAATTATTACATGAATTAACAGATGTTCCAATGGGGGATCGTACGGCACAATTTCATTGCACGTTAGTACTTGCTGAACCAGGAAAAGAAAGTTTAGTAGTATCAGGAGAATTACCAGGTATGATTGGCCGTATTCCACGGGGGAATAATGGATTTGGCTATGATCCGTTATTTATTATTCCAGAGACAGATAAAACGTTAGCAGAAATGACATCAGAAGAAAAAAATAAGATTAGTCATCGGGCAAAAGCGTTACAGGAACTAGATAAAAAAATAGATGCTTGGTTAGGAGAGAAAACAGTATGAAATATTTAGTGGTAAGTGATAATCATGGTGTGGAGTCTTATCTGGAAGATATCAAGGCCAAATGGCTAAATGATGTAGATTATTTTTTCCATTGTGGGGATTCAGAGCTCTCACCTGAAGACGATATTTGGTCAACGTTTCATGTTGTGCGCGGAAATTGTGATTATGATCAAGAATACGATACAGTTAAAGTAATCAATACATCAGAAGATAACGTTTTATTAACACATGGTCACTTATTTAACGTGAATATGACATTTGATAAATTGCTCTATCAAGCTGAAGAGGTACAAGCAAATATTGTGCTATATGGGCATACTCACCAATTATTTGCAGAAATGGTTGATGATATTTTATTGTTAAATCCAGGTAGTATCTCTCAACCACGTGGTAAATATAGCTATTTAAAGACATATGCTATGATTACCCATCAACCAGATGGCTATTTAGTTGAATATTATAATGAAAGACATGAAGTACAAGAAGAACTGACTCACTTTTTTTCAATGAATTAACTATTTTAAGTTACATGGAGGAAACGAAATGATTGGATCGACTGTAAAAAAAATGTTATTAGAAAACGAAGCCGATTTTTTAATATCAGCAGAAAATGTTGCCACGTTAAACGAAACAAACTCGCTAGAGCATGCATTACTTGTTCTAACCAAAATAGGGTACTCTCGTGTACCTGTTTTAAATAAAGAAGAACAATTAGTGGGGTTAGTTTCCCTATCCCAAGTAGTAGATCAAATGTTTGGAATAGAAGATTTTGAGCCACAAAATTTGTCTGGAAAAAAAGTATCTGATGTAATGGATGCACATATTTCAGCTGTACAATTACCAATAGATTTAGAAAAAACACTTCATTTATTAGTGGATAGTAACTTTATTCCAGTCGTGAATAAAGACAATCAATTTATGGGGATTGTTACGAGAAAAGAAATATTAAAAGCTGTTAACCATTTGGCACATGAATTAGAAACGGAATATAACGTGATGATGAAATAAGTAAGGGGGACATATATGGAACGTATTTCAGAAGATGAATTGATTCGAATTAGGAGAGAGTTACATCAAATACCAGAAATTGGCCTAGAAGAAGAAAAAACTTCATCATATTTACTAGAAAACATACGCGCATTACCTCAAGATAGATTGATTATTAAAGTACAAGACACTGCTATTATAGTGATTGTTAAAGGGAAGAACTCATCAAAAACGATTGCTTGGCGTACAGATATGGATGCATTACCAATATTAGAAAATACTGATTTAGCATTTCAATCAACACATGAAGGCGTCATGCATGCATGCGGTCACGATTTCCATATGACCATTGCCTTAGGATTATTAAAAAATGTGGTGAATGCCCAATTAAATAATGATGTGGTTTTCTTTTTTCAACCAGCTGAAGAAAATAAAAGTGGTGCTAAAATATATACGGATAATCATTTTTTAGATGTGGCAATGATTGATGAAATCTATGGATTACACGTGAGTCCGACGTTACCAGTAGGAAGTGTTTCAACGTGTGTGGGAACATTGTTTGCTGGAGATTGTGGGTTTAGTGCTCGGTTTTACGGAAAAGAAAGCCACGCCGCATTACCTCATGAAGGCAATGATATGATTGTTGCAGTGTCATCGTTTGTTCAACAAATTCAAACCATTGTGAGTCGAAATGTTAATCCAATGGAATCAGCTGTTATTACCTTTGGGCAACTCAATGCTGGTGTTGCGAGCAATGTTTTACCTGGGTCAGCTAAATTAACTGGAACGATTCGAACATTAACACATGAGATGACTGATTTAGTTGTTCAACGTGTAAAAGATATCGTAAAAGGTATTGAGGTTGCTTATCAATGTAAAATAGAAATTGATTTTAATCAACTTGGTTACGTTCCAGTAGTTAATGATAAAGACACCACAACAAAACTAATGGATTTTTTCAATGAACAACAAGATATGATGGTTGAAATAGCAACCCCTTTAATGACAGCTGAAGATTTTGGTTATTTATTAAAGCAAATACCAGGGACGATGTTTTGGCTTGGAGTGGATAGCCAATATGGACTACACCATCCATCATTTAATCCCAATGAGTCTGCCTTAATAAAGGGCGTCACACTGATGACTGATTATTTTATCGCACAAGATAATTAAAAAAATAGAGCCTCTTACTTTTTAAGTGAAGGAGGCTCATTTTTTTATATTTTAAGATTAATTGGTGTGGTAGGAAGTTTAATTCCTGCTTTGGTTAAAGCTTCAATATAGGCGGTCATCATTTGTGTTTTGACCCCAAATTGAGAACCGCTAATAGCATAAACAGTGGAACGAATCGCAAAGTTTCCACTGCCTAAATCCACAAGTCCAACCAACGTTGGTTCGGAACGAATATCAGTAATATTAATTATTTGTTTTTCATTAATGGCTGTCATGATATCCATGATATGATCAATATCATCTGTTGGGTCAACACGTATATCAACAACTACTAATTGGTTACCGCGAGATAAATTGCTGACAATTAATATTTGCCTATTTGGAATGTAATTCATCGTTCCGTTAAAGCTTTTAATTCGAGTAGTACGAAGACCAATATCATTGACAATTCCCTCTATATTATCTATCACGACATGGTCGCCAACATCTAGTTGACGTTCATAAATAATGAAAAAGCCTGTTAACACATCATTGATAAAACCTTGTGCACCAAGACCAATGGCGATACCAGCAATTCCAGCACCAGCAATGAGTGAGCCCACTGGAACACCTAAGAGAGTAAGCGTTGAGTATATTCCAATAAAGAATAAAGTATATTGAACAGCATTTTTTGAAAGAGTTCGTAAGGTATGCATCCTATTTTCACTATAATTATCTTTTTTCTTATTATTATTTGTAAATGATTTATCAATCACTTTGAATAAAACTTTACGAATAATGGTTAACAACAAAATGACAATTAAGATGAGGATAGCTTTGTTAATCATCGAGGCAATAATTTTATTCCAATCAAGTTGATTTAAAAAGCGATTAATCCCTCGGACATTTTTGGCTGCTTCATTAATTACTTCTGGTGTTTGAGAACTTGAAGTTGTTTCTTGCAAAAGTCATGCTCCTTTCTTGTTAGCTGTTACCTACCATAATAATGTATAAATTGTTGTTAAATCAAGTGGATAATGGTATTCTAATGATAGTAATTTACAGGAAAGGTAGGAGATGTTTTATATGACAGGGACAGAAGTTGCTGCAATAATTGCTGCTGTAGCGTTTGCAGTATTAGTTGTAGTACTTGTAATTTTTTTATTACAATTAAACAAAAATATAACGAAGTCAATGGAAAAAGTCAACGGTATTTTAGACCAAACAGATAAAACGGTCACAGTTTTAACACAAGATGTTGATATACTATTAAAACAAAGTGAAGATTTATTAGTCATTGGAAATGATTTACTATCTGATGTGACGCAAAAAGTTGAAACTATTGACCCATTATTTCAAGCTGTTGCTGATTTAAGCGAAAGTGTATCAGAGTTGAATGATTCAAGTAAAGCCATGTTAACAAAAGTTGGAGAAGCAAGTAAAACAGTTGCTACAGCAACAGTTGTTGGTAAAACAGCACAAACAGCTTCTCGTTTGTTTAAGAAAAATAAATAAAGTAACTTATTAGGAGGAACTCGTATGTCAAAAAAATCAAGTGGGTTTTTAGCAGGAGCGCTTATTGGTGGGGCAGCAGCGGCAGCGGCAGCACTTTTATTAGCACCAACTAGTGGAAAAAAACTGAGAAAAGATTTAATAGAACAATTAGATGATTTGTCTGATGGTAAAGCAAGTGAATTGGTTGATTTAGCTCAAGAAAAAGGGGCTGAATTAGGAGAGTTAGCAAAAGAAAAAACAGCTGAATACCCTTGGATAGGAGAACAACTTTCACAAGTGAAAGACAATTCTTCAGATTTACTTGATAATCTTAAAGATAAAACACAAACGATTAGTCAAGATTTTCAAGCTAATTCTGAAAAATTAAAATCAGCAGTTAAACCTATTGTTGAAGATGATATTGTGTTAAGCACTGATGACATTTCAGATGATGTAACAGATGCGATTGAAGACATCCAAAAATAATATAAAAGAGACAGACCTATAAGTCTTTGGTTTAAACTAAAAGGAACAAAGTCAATCTGGATTTTGTTCCTTTTTTGTATGTCATTAGAGAAGCTTTCTAAAATAAAAAAGAAAAAGACACACGGTGTAAAAAGACATATCGTGTACCTAATAACAACTGATATTAGTAAAATTAATAAAAAAACATTGAAATTTTTTTGTGAAAAAAATGTCTCTCAAATTTAACTATGTTATAATGACTAGGTTAAAAAATTTTTGAGGAGTTTTTATGTTATGAAAAAGTTAAAGGTTCAAGATTTGATTTCAATAGGCGTGTATGCGACAGTCTATTTTTTTACAGTATTTATTGCCACAATGTTAATGCGTTTTACTGTTCCAGTTTTTCATAGTTTACTTGTTCCAAGTATGTCAGCACTTATTTCTGGAACAATTTATATGATTGTGGCAAATAAAATTCCAAAATTTGGTGCTATTACCATTGTAGGTTCTGTTATGGCAGTGTTCTTTTTTGCGTTTGGGTATTTCCCATTAGCGTTTTTACCAAGTTTTCTGTTTCCTTTGCTAGCTGACTTTGTGCAAACTAAAACAAAGATAGCCGATAAACCTAAAATGATGTTGAGTTACACTATTTTTAGTTTTGGGTTAACAGGTCCTATTTTACCGCTTTGGTTTATGAGAGATGCTTATACGGACTCTTTGTTAGCCAAAGGAAAAGATATGACTTATGTTAATAGTGTCTTTGAAGGAGTTAGTACTGCAAGTTTCTTTGTATCAATGATATTAGTTGTCATTACAAGTCTTGTAGGACTTAAAATAGGTCAAATCATTTATAATAAACATTTTGCAAAATAAATAAATTTGAAGGTGGGTTGGTTTTGAAAAATAATAGATATATTATGTTTGATCCAAGAAGTAAATTAGTCACTGTTATTTTTGCCAGTTTAATATTAATTTCACGAGCCAATCCATCCATTGAATTTATCTTTATGGTCTTTATGACCTGTTTATTGTGCCTGAGTGGTTCGTTAAAAAAAGCGATGGCAGTATTTGTAAGTTATATTGCGTTAGTTTTTTTGACAGCAACGTTATTTCATGAGATTACAGGGATTTTATCCGCTATAATCTCATTTATTTTGGTTGTGTATAAAAATTTATTGCCACCTGTTGCTGCTGGAATGTTTGCAACACAAAATACTTCTGTTGGTGAATGGGTAGCAGCGATGAAAAAATGGCATCTACCAAATTTTTTCATCATTCCATTTATTGTCATTTGCCGTTTTTTCCCAACATTGCGACATGATTTCAAATCCATTAGACAAGCAATGAAGTTTAGAGGGATTTATCTCTCTTTTTCGCAAGTTGTTAACCACCCAATTCAAACATTGGAATATTTTTTAGTGCCTATTTTAAAGCAAGTGGACTATACTGCTCAAGAATTATCTGCTGCTGCACTGGTACGTGGTTTAGGCTATGAAGGTCAGCATACAAGTGTTATATCGATTAAATTAAAGGTTCAAGACTATTTACTACTAGTAAGTTTATTGGTATTGTTATTAATTGAGGGAGGTGTTATATTATGATTCAATTTGATCATGTTAACCTCTTAAGAGATGATAAAACTGTGTTAAAAGATATTCAGTTATCAATCAATACTGGTGAAGTAGTTGTGTTAACTGGAGAAAGTGGCAGTGGGAAAAGCTCGCTTATTAGTTTATTAAATGGTTTAATTCCTGAATTGTACGAAGGTGAAGTAGTGGGAGATGCGACTGTATTAGAAACGAGTTTACCTCCACTAGATTTTAATCAATATGTAAAAGATATAGGGGTAGTGTTTCAAAATCCTAAAACACAATTTTTTACAACCTCTGTTTTTAGTGAATTGGCTTTTTCAATGGAAAATTATGGCATTTCTCCAGATAATATTAAAGAACGTATGGCAGAAGTGGTTGAAATATTTGACTTAGATGAGTTAATGGGGAAAAAAGTAACCGAACTATCAGGTGGTCAAAAGCAACGAATTGCTTTTGCATCTGCTTGTATGTTGCCCCATCGTTTGTTTTTATTTGATGAACCTTCTAGTAATCTTGACTACCAAACAATCAAACAAATTTCTTCCTATCTATCATTATTGAAAGAACAAGGCTGTACGTTGGTGATTGCTGAACATCGTTTGTTTTATTTAACACAACTAGCCGATCGCTACATTGTGCTAAAGCAAGGTGAGATTTGCTATAATTTACCTTCAGCTGACTTTCACTCACTGTTTCCAACTATTCAAAAAGAAATGGGATTACGTACACTAAATGAACCGACTGAATTATGGTTAAAGAAAGATAGTGTTAAAGAAGAAAATCATTCTTCTGAACTTCATATAGAGCATCTGAATTTTCATTACAAGCAATCAAAGACTATCCTTCATATAAATGAATTATTTATTGATACGTCAAAAGTTATTGGATTAATTGGTGAAAATGGTTCTGGAAAAACAACTTTTGTTCAATTGTTGACAGGATTGTTATCTGATCATGATAAGAAGTCCGTGTTTTTACTCAACGGAACACCTTTATCTGCTAAAGAACGTCTTAATCGGAGTTTTCTTGTGATGCAAGATGTTAATTTGCAATTATTTTTTGAAACAGTAGAAAAAGAGTTATTAGTGCAATCAAAACGAAAAGAGCTATTTGATGAAGTGGTTGAGGAGTTAAATTTAGTTCATTTATTACAATCACATCCACAAAATCTCTCTGGCGGTGAAAAACAGCGTGTAGCCATAGCGAGCGCCATCTTATCTGGTAAAGATTGGATTATACTAGATGAGCCAACAAGTGGCTTAGACTATCGTCATATGGTCGCTGTGAGCCGATTACTACGAAAAGTCCAATCATATGGTTTGTTTGTATTGGTTATCAGCCATGACAATGAATTTTTAGCAAAAACAACGTCACAGATTTTACGAATGCAAGAAGGTAAAATAGTGAGTTAATCTACAAACTAATTGTGGAAAGGAGTGTTTATCTTGTTGAGTATGACGGCATTTTTTTATATCATTTTTGTTGGGGTTCCAATAGTTTGCTTTTTATATTGGAATTATTTTAGACCAACAAGTTTATGGAATGGTTTTTTCTTTCTAATTTCTTCAGGTGTATTGTATACTTTGTTGATTTTATTATTAGAAAAAGCCAATCAAAGTTTGGCACTTATTTTTTTAGTTCCGGTTATATTAGTTATTTTATTTTTGAGTGTGTTGGGGTTAAGTGCTAGTATTGTTGGATTGTTTTGGAATGAGAAAGTTCTCTTAAAAAGAGAAGGGCGATCTTTTAGTAATTTGGTTCCTTTGATCGTGGCTTTAGGCTTATTGGGTGTTCAGGCTTTGATGTTACTTGTGACATTTTATTCGCGTAATATTTTTCTAACGACTTTATTAGGTTTTTCAACCGCAACGCTATTTTATCTCATTTTTTTATTTATTATGTATGGGACAACAGCTATTTTATATAATCATTTTCCTATTACAAAAAAAGTGGATTACATCATTATTTTAGGAGCAGGGTTAATAGATGGTGAACGTGTGACACCGTTATTAGCTAGTCGAATCGATCGTGGTGTGGCTCTTTATGTCAGACAAAAAAGAAAATATGGGCACGAACCAACGATTATTCTATCTGGTGGTAAAGGACCAGATGAGAAAATATCAGAAGCACAAGCAATGAAACATTACTTAGATTCCTTACCAGTTATCATAAAAACAGTTTATTTAGAAGAACAGTCAACCAATACAGAAGAAAATATTCAGTTTTCTGAAAAACTGGCTGGGGTAAGAGATGGCATTAGTGATTTTAAAGATAAACAGGTTGTGATTGCAACAAATAATTACCACCTGTTACGTGCGGGAAAAATAGCAACACGTTTGGGTATACATGCAAGAGGTGTTGGGTCTAAAACCAAAATGTATTATTTACCTACTGCCTTTATTCGTGAATATGTTGGGTATTTAGTGATGACCAAACGAAAACATCTACTTTTTATAGGATTTTTCTTCATTGTTTCTTTATTACAATTTATTATGTACTTTGTAGCGAAATAGTACTTTAAATAAGCTCACTTTTTATGATGGGATTGAATCATAGAAAGTAGCTCTTTTTTTATTATCCTAGATGAAAGAAAAAAGTGGTGAGATATGTCGAATGTTTCACATTTTTATTTTTTAGTAAAATCGAGTGTGTAATGCTATAATAAAGAATACAAAAATAAGATGAGGTGACATGATGGATTGGAAAGAAACATATTCGACATGGAAACAATTTAATGAGTTAGAAACAACTTTAAAAGATAATTTAAATCAAATAGAGAAAAATGAAAACGAATTACAAGATGCATTTTATGCTCCTTTAGAGTTTGGTACTGCTGGTATGAGAGGAATATTAGGAGCTGGTATTAATCGTATGAATATTTATACTGTTCGACAAGCAGCAAACGGTTTAGCTTTATTTATCAGCACATTAGGTGAAGAAGCAAAAAAAAGAGGAGTGGCTATTGCATATGATTCAAGACATCAATCTCCTGAATTTGCGATGGAATCCGCTAAGACCTTAGCTAGTCATGGCATTAAATCTTATGTTTTTGATAGTTTAAGACCGACGCCTGAGTTATCATTTGCTGTGCGTCATTTTGGTTGTATTGCTGGAATTATGATTACTGCTAGTCATAACCCTGCAAATTACAATGGCTTTAAAGTATATGGTGAAGATGGTGCCCAAATGCCACCACAAGACGCAGATAAAGTGACTGAATTTGTTCGTAGTGTGGAAAATCCACTTGAAATAGAAATCATTGATGATAGCCAGTCAGAGGCTTTTATCACTATAATTGGTAAAGAAGTAGACGATAGTTATTTAAAAGACATATTAACGGTTACCATTGACGATGAATTAATTAAAAGAAGTGGTTCAAAATTAAATATGGTCTTTACTCCGCTTCATGGAACAGGAAAAATGTTAGGTGAGCGTGCATTATCACAAATTGGCTTTACAAATGTATCATTAGTAGAAGAGCAAGCCATTGCAGATCCAAACTTTACCACTGTAAAATCACCTAACCCAGAAGAATTGTCTGCTTTTGAATATGCCATTCGCTTGGGTGAGAAACTATCAGCTGATTTATTAGTGGCCACTGATCC
This sequence comes from Vagococcus bubulae, assembly GCF_003950315.1. GTDB lineage: Bacteria > Bacillota > Bacilli > Lactobacillales > Vagococcaceae > Vagococcus > Vagococcus bubulae. The sequence continues at coordinate 14,775 of NZ_NGJT01000019.1, read as the reverse complement.
AGATGCGGATCGATTGGGAGCGGCAGTCAAATTACCAAATGGCGAATATCGTGTGTTGACCGGAAATCAACTAGCAAGTTTAATGGTTCATTATATCTTAACCAAAAAAAGTGAGAAACAAGAATTACCTAAGAACGGTCTAGTCTTGAAATCAATTGTTTCGAGTGAATTACCAACACGTATTTGTGAAAAATATGACGTTGAAATGAAAAATGTTTTGACTGGATTTAAATTTATTGCAGAACAAATTAAAGAAGCCCAAAGAACACAATCAAATGAATTTCTGTTTGGTTTTGAAGAAAGTTATGGTTATTTAGTCAAACCATTTGTTCGTGATAAAGATGCTATTCAAGCCTTGGTTTTATTAGCAGAGATGGCGACATATTATATGGAAAAAAATCAAACGTTATACGATGCATTATTAGACCTTTATAAAGAGTTTGGTTATTTTGAAGAAAAAACAATATCTGTGACCAAGTCTGGTATGGAAGGTTTGCAAGAGATTTCTCGTTTAATGCAAGATATAAGAGCTGATTTACCAACAACATTTGGTGAAGTAAAGGTTAATTACACTGAAGATTATTCTGTTGGTAAAAGAATGCTTTCAAATGGTACAATAGAAACACTAGATTTACCAAATGCTAATGTTTTAAAATTCTTTTTAGAAGATGGTAGCTGGATTGCGATTAGACCTTCTGGAACGGAACCAAAAATTAAATTTTATATTGGAGCAGTTGCTGAAACAAAAGAAGCTGTTGATAATAAAATAGAACGATTTGGTGATGTATTAGCTAAATACAATAATTAGAGGGGAGATGTCTAATTGAAAGAGCTAAATTCTCAAACGATTCAACAAACAAGTCGTTTTTTTAAAACAATCGGAGACCCAACTCGGCTGAAAATTCTTGTGGCCTTGTCCGAGAAAGAAATGAATGTCAGCAGTATCACTGAATTTTTGAATATGGAACAATCTGCTGTTTCTCATCAACTAAAGTTATTGCGAGAGAATCATTTAGTAAAATCTCGTAAAGAGGGAAAGAGTGTGGTGTATTGTTTGGACGATAAACATGTGAAAAGTATTTTATCGCAAACATTTGATCATATGAGTCATATTAATCATGATTAACATGATAAGCCTTAGAGTATGAATGACTTTAAGGCTTGTTTTTTTGAATGTCATGTGATGTTATATTTTTCAATCTAATATAGTGATTAAATTCTAGTTGTTGGATAATTGAAAAGAGTAGTAAGTTATGTTATACTAATTTAGTTAATAAATAAGGGGGCGTTACGGATTCGACAGGCATAGTTTGAGCTTGAATTGCGCTTCGTAGGTTACGTCTACGTTAAAACGTTACAGTTAAATATAACTGCTAAAAACGAAAACAATACTTTTGCCTTAGCTGCCTAAAAACAGCGGGTAAAGATCCTCTTGGCATCGCCCATGTGCTCAAGTAAGGGTCTCAAATTGAGTGGGATACGCTAAATTTTTCCGTCTGTAAAATTTAGAAGAGATCATCAGACTAGCGAAAGTTACGGCCAGTTGCTCGGCAGAGACTTGAGCGAAATTTAAATAGAGTAACTATGAGCGTAGATGTTTAGGTGGCAATGTGTTTGGACGCGGGTTCGACTCCCGCCGCCTCCATTCCAATTATAATATAAGACTGTTTAAACCTTGATGTATCAATGATATGTCAGAGTTTAGCAGTCTTATTTTTTGTTTTGAATACGGTTTTGAATACGGTTTGGTTAAATTCCAACATAATCAGCAAAAATATCGGCTGTTTGTTCTTTCTTTTTTTGAGAAACATGAGCGTATATATTCATCGTAGTTTGAATGTCTGTATGACCTAATCTATCTTGAACTTCTTTAATGCTTGCTCCTGCTTCAAATAATAAAGAACAATGAGTATGTCTAAAACCGTGTGTCGTAATTCTTCTCATACCATATTTATTTTCTAATCTCACTTGAAATTTTCTAGTGATGGTAGGTTGTAACAAGTCATTAGCAGTGTTACTAAATACTAATTGAGATTTGTTTAATGTGTTGTAACCTCGTATGAAGTACTCTTTCTTTTGAGTGACACGCCATTTTTTTAAGATGTCTAGTGTTTTATCATCAACACTAATAACACGCTTAGAATGAGCCGTTTTAGGTGTTTGAATAATAAGGTTGTTGTTAATACCTCTAGTAAGAGTTTTATTAATAATGATTTGTTTATCTTCAAAATTAATATCATTCCAAGTTAATGCTAGAGCTTCGCCTTTACGGCAACCAACAAAAGCTAATACTCTAAATAGAGCATAAATTTTTGGATCATTTTCTTTTTCAAGATAGTTAAAGAATTGAGTCAATTCATCTTTTGTATAGAAATTATTAACTTCTTCCTCAACTTCATTTTTTATAACAGGCATTGTAATTAATTTCATTGGATTATTGGAAATTAAACCTAATCTGATACTGTAATCAAATACCATGCCAGCATAATTTACTGTCATTTTAAATCTTTTTAACTTCTTTGCCCATAAATTAACGGCTTTTTGACAATGACTTACTTCAATCTTGTTGATTCTCATGTTACCGAAAAAAGGTAATATGTGATGTTTGAATAGTGTGATTGTCTTTTTAAATGTACTTTCTTTTACAGTATTTTTATACTGTTCAATCCAATCGTTATAAACTTGATTAAAGGTAAGCTGTTCATTTTTCTTTAATCCGTTCTTTTCAAACTCCAATACTAACTCATTTAGCTTTAATTGTGCTTCTTTCTTCGATTTAAAGCCTCTCCTGGTCGTTCTAACCTCTTTGCCAGTTACTTCATCAACTCCCAAATATGCTTGTAATAACCAAGCCTTAGAGCCATCTTTTTTTGTGTATTGTTTAAATATAGCCATGTTCCATTCTCCTATCTAACCACGGGCGAGTAGGTAGGTTGGAGGTTAAATTATTTATTCATGTTGTAAAAATCGTCAATATTTTTAATTAACTGTTCTCTTAGTTCCAAATAGTTTTTATAAGAATTTTTTTCATTATCATTCTTATATCTTAGGCTATATATACCACGTAAGCCATCAAATAAATAAGTTAATGTAGTAATAAGATTGTCTATTTTTTTTGAATCTTCAGAACTGTATAACGCTAAGTAACTAATTGTATTTGTTAATGAATCTAACACGTTTTGTTTGGTATCTTCATCTTGATTTTTTTCTAATTCAACTAGTAAATACTTTATATTACTTACAATAGCGTTAACTTGTTGAGATTGATACTGTGATAGTTGTTTAAATTGCTCCTTATATAAATTCATTTCATATTCATTTTTAAAATCACTTAATCCAATAAGATAGTCAACTGATACGTTACCTATCTCTGCTATTTTTTTTAAATTTTCTCTATTTGGTTTATTTCTATTCTTTTCCCAATTATTCACAGTTCCTTTACTTGTTTGGAAAAATTTACCAAAATCTTCCATAGTATAGCCTTTTTCTAACCGGATTGATTTAATACGATCTCCTAAAGATTTTTTCATTCTATACACCTCTCTAATTGTAATAATACAGAATTTTTTATAAAAAGTAAACAAAAGTATTGACATAGTAAAGAACAAGGGATAATATTAGAGTATGCAAAAGTAAAGAGAGTGGAGCTGATGTGATTGAAAAATAAATTAAATAAAGTTGCAGGCTATAGAGTTATGATAGGACTGAATCAAACTGAAATGGGAGAAATACTAGGTATATCTAAACAAGGTTATAGCAATAAGGAAAGAGGAGTGAATAAATTTAATGATTCTGAAAAAAAGAAATTTAAAGAATATATTAGTAATTTTCTTCCGAATATTAGCATTGACGATATTTTTTTTAGTTAAAGGTATGCAAAAGTATTTTAAGGTGGTGGAGATTTTATGTATGAACAATTAAAGGTAACTTTAGCTAATGAGGAATCATTTAGAAATTATCTATATTCATTATTTATAGAAGAACTAGAAAAAGCTAAAGAGGACGCAGGAACAAATAAAAAAATTATGAATACAATTGAAATGAGTTCGTATTTAGGCATTAGTCCTACAACACTTAGGCAGTATGAAAAATTAGGACTTCCTTTTAGTTCGATAGGTAAGAGAAAATTTTATGATGTTGATGAATGTCGCAGATGGATCACGCAACAACAAATTGATTAAGGAATACCACTTGGGCGAGTAGGTAAGACAAAATTAACAGATTGAATTTTAAGGAGGTGAGTATATGTATCGAGTAAGAAGATTATGGCTACTATTAGGGATATATCTATTAGGAGCGTTTACTTATTCAATTAGTATAGAACTAATATTAATTATTATTACACCAATCATTCTATTTGTATTAATGCTTTGGGATGAAAAAAGTTATCAACGAATTATAAAAACTAAAAGAGGAAAATGATATGAGTAAAATACTTAATTTTGAAATTGAGGAAAATCCAACAGTGGAAGATTTACAAGGAAGAATTAATATAGAAAGAGAAGAACTTCAAAAGCGAGCAAATAACAATGCGGATATTCTAAGAGTATTATTTGATTGCCAAAATTCAAGAGTTCTTAACCATAAAGATGTTGAAATGATTCTACCTATCGAAAAGTTAGAAATGGTCATTAATGACTTGAATGAATTAAAGCAGTGGATTGAAAGATATGACACGATTGAAAGTTTTTTATATGAATAAAAATAAGTTGCTAAGAATTGGCGTTCTTAACAACTTGGGATAAATAGAATTTGAACAGACTATTTATCCCTATTATAAAGCATTTTTACTTTACATTCAATGAAAAAGGGAGATTTACTTATGGAGAAAAAGCATTTAACAATCAAGGGTAATAAGATAACGTGGGAAAGTCTGTTTAAAGAAGCAGATGAAATTATTGGTGTAAGAGACTTAGTTAATTCAAATCGTGATTTGATTTCTATGATAAATAATTTGTTCGCTAGTAGTGATGATTTCAATTTCAAGTATTTCATTCAAAGTGGAGGACTTGAACGATTAGATTTATCCCTCGAGTATATAGCCAAGAGATTAGAAGCTATTTCTAATAACATCTGTCCAGATGAACAATTGGAGAGTGATGAATAATGGAAACGACTAAAGTTGATTTAAATAAAATAGTTGTCATTTTACATGCTATTGATTTATCAGCCAAAAAGCCAGCAGAAGATTTAGGAAACATGCAAGCGAAAGATTATGGCGGTGAAGTTTTTGAGTAATAAATTTAAAAATAATCCTAACAATAAAAGGTATTACTGGCTTCAATTAAAAACAGATTTCTTTGATCAAAAAGAAATTAAGCTATTAAGAAAGATTGCAGGAGGAGATACCTACACAATCATTTATTTAAAAATGTTATTAGCTAGTTTGAAAGATGAGGGACGATTATATTTTGAATCCATAGGCGATGATTTTGCCGAAGAAATTGCGTTACTTATTGATGAAGAAACGGAAAACGTTTCTATTACATTGAAGTTTTTACAGGCTAAAGGATTAATTGAAATAGAAGAACAAGATGAATATTTTTTAAATAGAGTACCTGAAATGATTGGTTCAGAAGCATACAGTACAGAACGTTCTAGGCGACATAGGGCAAAAAAGAAACAAGAACAAGTGTTTCAAAGCAACATTAAAGCGTTGCAATGCAACACAGTTGAAACGAACTGCAACGACAAGCAACTAAGAGATAGAGAAGATATAGATATAGAGTTAGATAATACTATAGATCAATCATCTTCTAAAGAAGCTGATAAAGTGAGTTTGAAAAATCGGTTTGAATCTCTTTGGGAACAATATCCAAAGAAGCAAGGGAAAACAAAAGCATTTGAATCATACAAGAAAGCTATTAAAGACGGTGTGACAGATGAACAAATCATCAAAGGTATAAATGACTATAAAAAACAAATCGAGCTACAACAAACTGATACACAGTATATCAAGCAAGGTAGCACATTCTTTAATCAACGTAATTACTTAGATGAATTTGTGACAGGTAAGAATCATAAACAAGTACCTGCGAAAAGAGTAGAAAAAGAATGGCAAGATCATTATGAACGAGCGGGCAAACTTGACGTATCAGAAGATATTGAGATTTTTATGGATGATTTACCTTATTAGGAGGGATTAAATGGCTTTAAAAATGGGTTGTATCGAAGTACCACCAAGTATTATTGAAAAAACTGGTTATATTGAGTTAGATGAACATTGTGATAAACCAGGACATGAAAAGTTCTCGATGATGTTGCTAAATAATGAAGTGATTTGTCCTAAATGTTGGGTAGAAAATAAAGATAAGCAAATACAAGTAGAACAAATGGAAAAACACTTGTTAAACTCAACAAAAGATAAAAAGGATTATTTGAAACGGTTTAGTATCGTTCACAATAAATCAATCTTAGATAAGGGATTGAAAGACTATATTAATAAAACAAATGCAGAAAGTGAGATAAAAAAACAAGCATCAGAAGTCACCAGAAAAATAATTGAAAATCAACGTAATGTGTTCTTATTTGGGCCTGCTGGTACAGGTAAGTCACACGTCGCTATGGGGATATTAATGAATATCAATGCAATTAGTAATGACCGGCGATGTTTGTTTGTATCAGTACCGAAGTTATATGAATTGATACGCAAATCATATAATAGCCAATATGTTGATACGCTGACCGAAGATGATTATCTTACACGCCTAAATAAAGCGGATGTTTTGGTACTCGATGATATTGGGGCAGAGCTTAGTATGAATACGAATAAACAAGCGTCTGATTTTGTCACACGTATCTTGTACAGCATTTTAAATGCTAGAGAGGGTAAATCTACCATCGTTACGAGTAATCACTCTATCGAGCAATTAGGCTTCATTTTAGATGAACGAATTATCTCACGAATAAAAACAGATGTTGTCTATATTGATTTTGGAAAAGTATCAGATAAACGAGAAATTGTCAGTACGTTAAAAAGTTAAAGGAGAGAAAAACGCATGTTTGATGATTGGTCATTAGTGAAAAAGTATTTTAGATTGTCTGAAGAAATAAATAGGCTGATGATTTATAAAAATCAAGTCGAGCGTGCGTTTTATCTTCAAAACATGGCAACTCGAACAGAGTTTAGTGAGATGGGGGTTTATACACGAGCGTTTAAAGTTGAAAAAGAAGTCTTAGAACACATCAAGGCGTTAGAGCTGATTGATGAACGTATTAAGCGTTACGAGATACGTCAGAGGTATTTCATCAAATACTTAAACAACTTATCCCATGATGAGTATAAGAGCTTGTATCAACGATTTATTGAGAATAAGCCAATAAAATTAAGTCCGCAACTAGAATATGAGTTGACGGATGAAATAGACGAGATAGAACGGGCCATTTGTTTACGTGCCGGGATAGAGATACCCGATAAACTACCACAAATTGAATTGACACACGATTTCGATGATAACTTAGATACGTTAAGCGAATTATTTGCGATATAGGAGGGATAAAGTGGGGAGAGATTACAAAGAAATACGCGTACAGTATTATTTGAGACGTTGGCGGTGCTTAGAAGAAAATCGAGATAAGTTATTACCTTATGAAATAGAACGAGCTAAACTATTGTTTAATAGCTTACCGAAGCTATCTAAAGATGAATTAAAGATACTGAAAGAAAAATACTATGATAGTGAGAATGTGAGTAGTTATGATTCTGACAGGGGGATCTATAATAGTCGAATTCCAATTAATGACCAGGTTCGTGCGGATCAATTAAATCTTGATATAGCCGATTATCGAAAACAACGGCAGATGGCAGAGTTTGAACTGGAAAAACATATGTTAGAAGTCGGTAAGCAGATAATGGAACGAGAGAAAACCATTTATTTAAAAATCAATCATTCCTTATATATCAAGTCTGTTGATATACAGGCAGTTGCTTATTCAGATTATTATGTCACGGTTAGTGATATTGTGTTAACGCATGGAGTAATGTGTGACGATAAGCAAGTGTTTGACATGACGAATGAGGTCATAAAAAAAGGCGTAGAAAAATTAGAGGGATATGGCTTTATACGTGAAGCGGTAGATAGTGATTTAAATTATTTATAAAAGATAGAATAGGAGTAGATATTATGAAAAATACATTAACGTTTGAAAATGCAAAAGGACAAAAACAAGTGATTGAAGTATATGATTTTTGTGAGTTATCTCTTAGAGTTCAAAATGGTGAATTGGTTCATATTGACCGAACTGAGAGTATCAAACCGAATAAAAATGTAGTGAAAAACGTATAAGAATGTACTTGAAACGCTATATTTATGGTATAATAAGGGTATAAATATATAAAGTCTGACTGGAAAAACCAGAGGGCAAATTGATGATTCTATTTGAATTGTTGATTTGTCCTCTTTTTATATTTTAAAGAAATGATAGGTGTTTGTGTCAACAAATCATTTAGTCGAAAATAGTCGAAATGTGTATATCAAAATGGAGGTGAAACAATGGCAGACATATTAAATCAAAGGCAAGAGAAATTTTTAAGAGCATTATTTGAAACAGATACGATTGAAAAGGCATGTGACGTGGCAGGAATTAATAAGAATACAGGGTTTAAGTATTTAAAGGATGAAACATTTATAAATGAATATCGAGTTATTAGGCGTGAATTAATGCAACAAGTCACAGGGCGGTTACAGAAAGCATCAGATGAAGCAGTACAAGTGTTAGAAGAAGTCATGAAAGATAGACAAAACTCAACGCCTAGTGTTAGGGTACAGTCGGCAAAAACGATTTTAGATGTTGCTTATCGTTCCCTTGAAATTGATGATATACAGGAACGAATAGAAAAATTAGAAAGTGTGACAACTAAAGATGAAATCTAGTATGAATAGCAGGCTTAAAAATCTTGAAAAAACAATCTATCCAATGATAGAAGATCCCGATTTGATTGACCATTTAAGTGTGAAACTAGCCGTTAGCACAAGTGATTATGAACTATTACGTCAATGTGTTGGACGATATGGAGAAGAATATAAAGAGAATGCTGAAAAGAAAATTGAAGAATCAGTTGAGTATTATAAATCACTGTTAAATGGTGTTGGCTACATTAAAGAAGTTCAAGATATTGGAAAGAGTTGCGGTAAATTTTATCAGATTACGGATAGTGATTGTTTTAAGGTATTACAAGTGATTGAACCAAATCAATGGCAATTTATTAAAAACAGAATAATTAGAAAGCAGGAGCAAGAATGAATCGAGCAAAAAGTTTAAGTGAGTTAAAAGAAAAGTTTAAAGTAGATGTGTTTGGTGTATTTGACGGAATGGATAAAGAGTATAAAGCGTTAATTAATTCTTACAATCAAGCTAAGTTTGTACAAGCGGGTACTTATACAAGCGAGTATTTAGATCAGTTAAGAAGTGAAACAATGACAAAGATTAAAGAATTGATGTCTAATCGTTATACAGTAGCATTACATAAGCTTGAAAGCATAGAAAATGATTATACACCGACAGTAGAACCAAATCTAGAGCCGAGTACAACAGAAGAAAAGATACTACTTCAGCTAGAACGAAACAACAACTTATTACAGGTAAAAGCAAGAATCAATAGTACAGAAGATAAGCGAACAGCGTATAAAGAAATATATCAAGAGTTTAAAGATGATGAATTTATTTTACAGTATTTAGATAACTTATCTTATGAGTTAAAGGATTATGATCGTAACCTATTGAAACATGAATTAGATGAAGAAACTAAAAACCCATTTATCGTTGAAATTAATAAAATTAAGCAGTCTTTAAAATTATTATTATCTCCATCAACTACGATGTATCCGTCTTACTTGGAAACAGGCATTGATAAAGAAGATGGATCAATTATGACGTTTAGAACCATTTCAAGAGATTTAGATTTAAAAGATAGCCATAAAGAGGGCTGGAAAACAAAGTGGAATACACCACATAGAAATTAGTCGGGGGATAGTATGGGAATTTATAAACAAGAAATAGATAAACTAAAACAAGTGAAACAGTTACGAGCAAAAGAGCAAGCTGAAATTGAAGAATATGAGGCCTTTAAACAGATGTCTTTTTCTGAATCTGAAAATCTAAGGAAAACTAATTTTAATAAATGGTTTAAATTTAGTACAAGAGAACAAACTGATTTAGATTGAATTAGTTTGTTGTTCTGTAAAACTAAAAAAATATTGAGGTATATGACGGTGACTAATGAAGAATATAATTTAAAAGTATATTGGGATATGTTCAGACATACTTATGGTTTGGATAAATTATCTCGATACCAAGAGGATTTATTTTGGGATGAAGCCAGAAAACAAAGGGAATGGTGTTGGTATAGTGATAGTCCGGAATATGCCATTACGGAAGCATTTCTTTTTGATAAGCCAGCTATGTTGGAAAAATGGTGGAAAAATCTAAGTTTTGAGGATAAACAAAAATATCTTATATATACCTGGTTAGCTAAAGGATCGGCTATACTTCTTGGTTATAATTGGTGGGTAGACAAGTTTAAACAAGTTGGCTATTTGACTAACACAGAGATTAAATATGAAGAAATAGGGCCGATTACTTTATATCGAGGTAGTTTGCCTAACTTAAAAGTTGGTATGTCTTGGACGCCTAAAGTAGAATTTGCGAATTTATTTAAAAATCAATATCAAGAAAGTAAGATTTATATGATCAAAGCAGAACCTAGCGACATTTTAGGTATTATGGAAGGTGGAGCACAAGAAATAGATGGTGAAATTCATCGAGGTATAGAGTATGTTTTAGACACACATAAACTAGATGGTAGAATTGAGGAATTGGTTAACCCACTTTAATTAGTGGGTTATTTTTTTACAAAAAGAACAGTAACAACAGAGGAAATTATCTAAGAATCAGATGCTTATCTGATGGTAAAATGGGTTTAAAATCCGTTATTATAAACATAAATGTATATAACAATATTAAAGAACCTGTATCTTTTAATTATAGTCACTTAGCTTATGTTTCTAAAGATAGTAGATCGTTCTTTATCTCTTTAGGGGATATATTATAGTAATAGAATTGTAAACATGCACTATATAAAAGTGTCTGTTTTTGGTATTATAAAATAACAAAAAGGAGTTGTTTGGAATGAATAAAAAAATATTATTAAGTTTGTTGTTACCCCTATCATTATTATTGACAAGTTGTTCGAATAACAATGAAGTAACTACTAAAGAAACAGTCAATACAAGTATTAAAAATGAAAAAATACCAACTAAAACTAATTTTGATGGTTATGCATTTAAAGATAGTCTTTTAGAAACACCGGACTTTGATTTAAAGATAGACAAAACGCAGACTGGTGAAGCTTATAATAGCGAAGGCATTATAGTTTGGTTCACTCTAACTAACAAATCAGATAGAAATATAGTACCTAAAGAAGCTTTTTCGAATATGTTAGAAATCACGCAACAAGATGATACTTCTGTTTATAATATCCCGACAGACTATAATTATTTAAATGCTGCTGAAATGTTATATCCTACAAACGATAAAAGTATAGAAGATCCCGAATATGTAACAAACAACGAATTACAAGAAAAATATAATAATGAATATGATAAAAAATTTTTTGCTGAACTTCTTCCAGGAAAAGAAATTAAAACAGCCGTAGCCCTAACTTTAGAAACTCCTGGTTATCCAATATTTATAAACATAGCTGAACCATACGCTACACTATTAAATACTTCACCATTAAAAATAGAAACTACTTAAACCATTCGTTTTGAGTGTTTTTTTCTATGTCTATGAGTTTATTATTAATTTATATCTCCATAATCTATTGAGCTTAACTCCATTTTAACTGGTGTTGTAATTATGAAGCTAATTTAGAGAATAATCAATTAGGATTAGGTAAGGTATTATCTATCACTCATAGAATTTAATTTAAACGTCTTAGAAGTCGTTTGTGTACAGTCGTTATCACTCAAAGTGATAGCGAAAAAGCTGAGGTGCTTATTATTCACATCAGGTCAAAGGGTGTGAACAATATTCCTATCCTTTTGTGTATACCTGTTGCAACTATTATTCGTATCAGGTATCTTTTTAACATGCTAATCATTTTACAGGGAACGTCAGTTCTGATATAATAAACGTATAGTCCTTTGAGATTATATTAGCTGAGATGTAAGATACTATTGTTATCTTATGTCTTTTTTGTTTTATATAGAAGGTAAGCTAATATAATTATTTGGAGGAAAAAAATGACTACAAAAAAGTTTAAATGTGAATATTATACAATTACTCATCAAGTTGATAATACGGATGTAGGGTATAATTTATTAAATTGGATTGATCAAATGTTAGAATTAGAATTAGAACAAAGAATTAGACCATACAAAGGAGATAACATAAGGTTGGAGGAAGCTTTTTATAATGGAACTTATGAAATGTGGTTTTTAAGATTTATGAGATTAAGAACCAATGACATTCCTTCATTTTCTGGTATGGCTACTCCAAGTGAGTTTATGGATTTGAATGATGATCAGTATGTTAGTGAAGATGTTAGCTGTTTATATGATCCAACCTATGATGTACTTATGATTCAAAAAAATATGCATAGTATAACACCAGTTGGTATTAAGTATTATCTTAACTCCACTATAGAGGATGAGTTAATAGATCTAAAAAGAATTGTTTCTTTTGATAGTTTTGATAGGGTTGGAAGGGCTGAACGTTGTAGGACAGTTAATGTTAGAATTGCAGACGTTGAAGGTGTTTTAGAGGAAGGGAATTTAGGGAGATTTAGAAGTACTATAGGTAGGGTTTTACAAGGAATGGAACAAGCACCGTCTCCTTACTTAGAATTAACATTATCTGTAGGGAAGAGCAGAGATGCTAACATTGAAGAAGATGAATTTAACTTGTTAGTTCAAGATATTAGAGATAATCCTACTGTTTTTGATAAAGCTAAGATGAGGATTATAGAAGCTAATGAAACAAAGTCAGAAATGATTAATTTGATATCTGATTCTCCACAGGATGAAATCTCATTTGAAATAGAAGGGAGAAATCCAATAAATTTTTTAGCAATGATGGATAAATTAGGAACTAAATATTGTCCTGGAGCTGAAAGGGAAAATAGAAGGATGCACATTATTCAATGCTTAATTAGATGATAAGGATGTTAATATGAAAAAAAATAAAAAGAAAGATATTAATTTAGACTGGTTGATAACTAGCTTGCCATTTATTTTTGGAATTATAATGCTTGGGATGAACTGGAGGTTTAAATTTATTAGTCAAAAACTACCAGGGATAGACTCGATTTTAGATTCTATAATAAATTATACATCAATAATAATTGGTGTTTTGATAGCCTTGTTTGGAATAATAGTCACTATTACAGAATCTGATGTGATGAAAAAATTAAAAGGTGTAAATGGAGATAAAATCGTATTCAAATATAGTCTGGAAACATTATTAAGTAACTTTATCGTTTTAATTTTGTCTATAGTACTTCAATCCTTAACTAAATTTGAACCCACTTTAAAGATGACTGATACAATATTAATTATCTGGTTTTTTTGTTTAATCTATGCTACTGTTTCATCAATAAAAACAATCTTCTATCTATTGTTAATATCATTTTATCAAGATGATAAATCAAAAAAACCGCCTTCAACTTCTAAGATAACAAAAGAAAAAGAGTTGGAAATTCAGCGGAAATATACTTTTAATGAATCAGATTGATTATGCATACTTGTAGTGTTTGTTTAATTAAATTAACTCGCCCGTGGTAATGAATATTTTTTGAATACGTAATTGAATACGGTTTGTATTTTTATAGTGTTTAATAATGATATTAAAATGCGTAATGTTTTCTACATACTATAGTAGGAAACTATCAATAACAAATAGAGATTTAAGGACATCTGCTCCCGCCGCCTCCATTCCTTTAAAACGATAAGACTGTTTAAATCTTGATGTATCAATGATATGTCAGAGTTTAGCAGTCTTATTTTTTGTTTTGAATGTCATTTTCTTAGTAGGTAATATGAGTGGAGTAATTAAAAAAATGGAGAATTTTTAAACTGTGGTATAATAGAAGCTAGAAGGGATTGATTTAATATGTCTAAGACTCTAGTTTCTATAGGTTCAATTATTGAATACCCAACAGTGCATCAGGAAAAAGTAGTAGGTCGAGTTGAACAGATTTTAAAAAATACGATTATTATCAGAGATAAATTTAAGAATACCCATTTAGTATTGATTAAAACCGTTGAAAAATCTGGGGTTAGTGTAGATGAGGAAACATACATTTATAAAAATCGATACAGTAAAAATTAATTACGATATGCCACTCATCTGAGTGGTTTTTTATTTTTCTAAAGTAACGTGGACGGTAGGATTCGAACCTACACCTCGATGAATAGAGAACAAACATCTGCTTAGCCTCTTAGAGTTAAACACCACGTTCGCCCACAAAAGGATGAGAATAGAGGCAAATTAGCCTCTATTACTCAATAGTTTGGTGATGATTTCTTTGATTCTTTGTACATTAAGAAAATAAATTTACAAAATATAATAGTTTCAAATGCAACCATCACCTTCTTTCTTAATTGATATGTTTATCATAAGGTAGCAAACTTAAAACAATCATAAAAATATGGCTGTATAATTTTTGATGTGGATGAAGAAATTCATCTGCATCTATTTTTTTACATAAAAAAAGAAACATACGAATTTTCCAGGTAAAATTAAAGTGACCAAACCAAATTTTAGAAAGGAAGATTC
>NZ_NGJT01000018.1 GCF_003950315.1 Vagococcus bubulae | reverse complement strand
ATGCTGCCTATTTTCAATTAACTAAAAAAGTGTTTCCTACTGCGGGTGTTATCATTGATCGATTCCATGTTATAAAGCATCTAAACACTGCTTTTAATGAATTTAGAGTACGAGAAATGAAAGTATTAATTAGTGAGAATAAAAAATCAGAAGCGAATAAACTAAAAACAAATTGGAAATTTATTTTAAAAAATCAACTAACTATTTCTATTTCTGAATTCAAAACATGGAGAAGTTTTCCTTCTCCTAAATATCCACTTTTAACAGAATCAATGATGATTAATCGACTACTTTCATTCTCTCCAAATCTAAAAGAAGCCTACGATAGCTTCCAATTACTAACGTATCATTTTAGAAATAAAGAGGCTGATTCATTTTTTGAACTGTTGAAAAACTTACCTAATAGCTTAGATAGGTTATTTAAAGATAAATTAGAAAACTTACTTGCATATGAAACTGGTATTCGCAATGCCCTTCTTTATGATTTTTCCAATGGAAAAATTGAAGCTAAGAATACTCATATAAAAACCCTTAAAAGAGTATCATACGGATTCAAATCATTCAGCAACATGAGAATAAGAATTTTCTTGATAAACGGTCTTATAAAAATTAACTAACTAAAAAAGATGATAAATCTGAGATTACTCTCAAATTCATCATCTTATAGATTTAACTCATCAGTCCTATTTGACAAAGAGCCATTAAATTAGTTAACTCTTACACCAAAATCTGGTGAATAATATGACATACTTGTCACTTTAACTGATTCTCCTGGTTGTGGTGCGTGAATGTATTGTCCACCACCTACATATATACCTACATGATACGTTGAACCTCTAGAACCCCAGAATACTAAATCTCCTGGTTGTAATTCACCTAATGAAATTTGTGTTCCAGCACTTTCTTGTGGGACAGTCCATCCACCAATTTCTTTTCCTGCTGCTTGACGGAATACATAAGACGTAAATCCTGAACAGTCAAATGATTCAGGTCCTTTAGCTCCCCAAACATATGGTTTTCCAATATGTTTGTACGCTTCAGACACGATAGCATTACCATTTGCAGCTGGTGCTGCAGGAGTTGGTGCTGGTGTAGGAGTCGTTGCAACAGGCGTACTTTGTTCAGGTGTATTTGGTGTTACTGTTTCTTCTGGTTTTGTTTCAGTTGGTTTTGTTGTATTAATATCATTCGGTGTCACAACTGTTTCTTGTTTATCAATTTTTCCAGAATTATCAGTATTTACCTGTTCATTTTTAGCAGCTTGATTGGCAACTTCAACTGCTTTACGTTGTTCTTCACGTTTTGCTTCTGCAGCCTTTTGTTCAGCTAAATATTGATTTTTTTTACTTTCTTCTGTTGCTTTTTCAGCAGAAATTTGACTAATTGCCGCTTGTTGAGCAAGCTCTTGATCCTCTAATTCACCTTTTTTAGCTTCCAAAGTGATAGCTGTTTCTTGAACTTCTTTTGCTTTTTCTTCAACTGATGATTTTTTAGATTCAACAGCGTCTTTATCTTCTTTTTGTTGTTTCATCATATCATTGTTAGCACCTACTAAACGACTAGCTGCCATAACCTTTGTCAAAGCATCTGAAACAGAGTCTGCGTTTAATACTAAATCAACAACATTTGAGCTATTTGAATCTACCTGTACTGATCTTGCTTGTTCTTTAATTGATGCATCACGTTTAGCAATACGTGCTTCTAAGTCTTGAACTTCTCCATTTAGACTAGAAATTTCTTTTGTTAATTCAGCTTGTTTTGATTGTAAAGCTGATGCTTCTTCCTTAATTGATGAAATATTTTCTTTTATACTTGATAATTGATTCGTTGCTTCTTGTTCTTTAGAAGCCAATTCTTTAATTTTTTTATTTTGTTCTTCTACTTTTGAGTCTGTGTTAGCTGCAGTAGCAACTGCTGGTGCACCCACAGTACTTAATAACATACTACTTAATAAAACCGTCGATAATACTTTCTTCTTCAAAGCTAGCCATCCTCCATTTTTTCATTTCACATTTATTTTTATTTGATTAAGTTTTTATTCATTTTTTTAAATTTACGTTAACTTTAACAATAATCAAATTCTAACATAGATACATGTCACTTTGATGATAGGAATGTTACAAAAACATTTCAAATAATCATTTATTTTTATAAATTCCATATATCTTTGATAGGGGGATTACTAATAGACATATATACAGAATATTAATCAATAGAGAAGGTGCTAAATTTCGTGTAAAAAAATCCAAAAAATTAGCATTGGTTAGCTTAAAGACACTCAGTAAAACAGCTCTACCTATTGACATTAAGGTCACAAAAACAATGAAACTTAATATAAGAGTTAAAGTATTTGGTTCGACGTATTCAAAGAGTCTATACATTAAAAAAACAAGAATAGGCAAAAGTATTAAATTAATACCTAAAACATTGTAAAAATAAGAATCATATAGTAACCCAATAACTGTTGCACAAATCATTAAATAGGTTTGACTTACTTTAAACGTTGAAAACATTAAAATCAGTAAAACTAAATGACTAGTAAACGTCATAGGAATAGATAACATCCCCATCATCGCACTACTCACATGTCCATCAACTAGCATAGCAACAAATAACAACACTGGTAAATAGTATGGATAATATGAATTTTTTTCCATTATTCCACCTCTTGATTTCCAGCAAGGCGTTTAATTACTGTTACACTTGACACATCGTACATATCAGCAACTGGGGTTACTAATACTTCAGCATTAAGTCCTGTTTTATTTTTCTTAACTTCTTTAACTTCACCAACGACAAGACCTTCAGGAGAATTATTTCCTAAACCAGAAGTCGACACTAAATCTCCTTTTTTAATATTATCAACACTCGTCAATTGAGATACAACTAAAGTATGTGTTTTACTATTATAACCTTCCATTAATCCATATGCTGATTTATCATCTTTTGTCTGAATCATCACAGGAAAATGATTGGTATTTTGATTTTGAGTGGTTAATAATTCTACCTTTGCACTACTAGATTCAGCAATAATCACTCGACCAATTAGCCCTTTATCACCCATTACCGCCATATTAACTTCTATGCCATCTTTTGTTCCTTTATCAATAATTAAAACATCTTGCCAACTATCTGGTGACCGATTAATGACACTGGCATTAATCACATCATAATCAGTTAATGTATCATTCAATTTTAATTGCTCTTTCAATTTTCTTGTTTCAGCCTTTTGACTTGCCAACTCAGCTTCTAAAGAAACACTTTTATCAATTTGTTTTTTTAATTCTTCATTTTCTGTATAGGTATTAAATAAATTATTAATACTCTTTACTCCGCTTTCAAGCATTCTAAAAGGAGCTTTCACTACATAGTCCACTTTTGCAATCACATTATTCGTTTGCGACTGACCTGGTAAACTTTTTTTATTATTATCTCGTTGCATCGCACTAAATGTCACTAATAAAATAATAACAATCACAACAGTGATCGCTATAATGATATTTCGACTCGAATTATTTTTTCTCACTATTTCACCCCGTAATATCTTATAATCTAAAAAACATACATCCTTGATTTTACCATTATTCTTCAATATAAACCACATAACTACCTATTTGTTTTCAAAATTTTAATAAACTAATTTACTATTATCAGACTCTTTAGACTATAATAAGATTATCAACTCATCAGGAGGGTGTATTATGACAATCAATGGTAATTATTGGTACCTTTCCGAACATTTAATTAACGTTGTATTACCTGTTATCTTATTTATAGTAGCTATCATTCTATTTATTTTATTTGGTATCATCTCTTCAACTACAAATGCTAAAAAAATTTATAAAATAATTGGACTAGTTCTTATTATTACTACTATATGTATTTCCACTATTTTTTTAATAACAAAGGATTATCGTAAACTCATTTCTTTTGAAACAAATGCTAATCGAAAAATAAAAATGGCTGTTTTACATTATCAAACACGACCTAACGATTCCTCAAATCGGGCCTCATTATACGATGTAGATAAAACATTAAATCTTCCATTTTATAAAAAAGATGTCTCAACAGAAAAAAATAGCATAAAATATCTTGGAAAAAATGACGTGTTTTATTATTTTACAGATGATAAGGATATCTATCAATTGGATATATCCAGTGACCTAATTCAGTTTAAACCTGTCCATCAGGTAGCTGTTACCAAAGAATACGCTGTTTTAACTGATGCCTCTTTTACATCTGTTGGCTTCAAAGAAAAAATTGGACCAGGTATATCCTCTATTATTGTTCCCATAGCTAAAGAAAATGTGACCTATCAACCTAAAACAAAAACTTATGATTTATTAAAATAAAAGGTCGCCCCAACGTTTGGGACGACCTTTTTTAACATGATTCTTTTAGTTACCTTCGTAAGAATCAATAATAATTTGTTTTAATTCACTAATTAATGGTTCTTTAGGGTTAGCAGTTGTACATTGATCTTCGTAAGCAAGTTCTGCCATACGATCAACCGTGTCATCTAATGTTTTTTTGCTTAATCCTTGAGCTGATAAGTTCATATCGATTCCAACACGTTTTCCTAAATCATCAACAGCTTTAGCTAAAGATTCTACTAATTCTTCTGTTGTATTTCCTTTAAGTCCTAAGAAACGAGCGATGTCTGCATAATCTGTATCTGCTCTAAAGTAATCATATTTAGGGAACAATGCATGTTTTGAAGGATCTTTTGCATTGTAACGAATAATATGTGGTAAAAGAATTGCATTAGTACGTCCATGAGGAATACCATATTCTCCACCAATTTTATGAGCGATTGAGTGACAAATACCCAAGAACGCATTGGCAAACGCCATACCAGCCATTGTAGAAGCATTATGCATTTTTTCACGGTTTTCTAAATTAGGGTTTTTAACTGAGTCTTCTAAGTTTTCAAAGACTAATTTAATAGCTTGTAAACTTAAACCTCTAGTGTAATCACTTGCCATAACAGAAACATATGATTCAATTGCATGCGTTAATACGTCCATACCAGTATCAGCTGTAACAGAAGCAGGAACACTCATAACAAATTGTGGGTCAATGATTGCCACATCTGGAGTTAAAGCATAGTCTGCTAATGGGTATTTCACGTGAGTTTCACTGTCAGTAATAACCGCAAATGGTGTTACTTCTGCACCAGTACCTGATGTTGTTGGGATAGCAACCATTTTAGCTTTTCTAGCTTCAGGAATTTTGTAAGCACGTTTACGAATATCTAAGAATTTTTGTTTAGCGCCAAAGAATTCTGTTTCTGGATGTTCGTAGAATAACCACATACCTTTAGCCGCATCAATAGCAGAACCACCACCGATAGCAATAACTGTATCAGGTTGGAATTTCATCATTTGTTCTGTACCAGCGTAAACTGTATCTGTTGAAGGGTTAGGTTCAACGTCAGAGAACATTTCGAATTTCACTTTGTTTTGACGTTTCATTAATTCGTCAATGACTTTTTGAGCGTATCCAAATTCAACCATACCAGGGTCACACACGATGAATACACGTTCAACGTCTTTCATTTTTTGTAAATATTGAATAGAGTTTAATTCAAAGTAGATTTTTTCAGGTAATTTAAACCATTGCATGTTATTTCTCCGTTTCGTTAAAGTTTTAGTGTTAATCAAATTAACTGCTGAAACGTTTTTAGATACTGAGTTTTTACCATAAGATCCACAACCTAATGTTAATGATGGAATCATTTCGTTGTAGATATCACCAATACCACCTTGAGCCGCTGGAGAGTTAATTAAAATACGACAAGCATTCATTCTTAAACCAAAGGCTAATTGTAAGTCTTCATCTTCAGAATGTAGAACAGCTGTATGTCCTTCACCATTAAGTTTTAACATTTTTTCACATAATTCTAAACCATGTTCAGTATTGTTAGCTTTAAACATTGCTAATACTGGAGATAATTTTTCACGTGATAATGGGTAATCTGGACCAGCATCTTCTAATTCAGCTACTAAAATTTTAGTTCCTTCCGGTACTTTAATTCCTGCATCTTTAGCAATAGATACTGCTGAGTGTCCTACAATTTTAGGGTTAACAGCTGTTTTTGTTTCATTCATCACTGCTTTTTCTAATTTTTCTAATTCGTTTGGTTTAACAAAGTATACTTGATGTGCTTCAAATTCTTTTTTCACTGCATCATAGATTTCTTTATCAACAATCACACCTTGCTCTGACGCACAAATCATCCCATTATCAAATGATTTAGATGTAATTAAGTCGTTTACCGCACGTTTAATTTTAGCTGTTTTTTCAACATAAGCTGGTGTATTACCAGGACCTACACCAAGTGCAGGTTTTCCAGTTGAGTAAGCTGCTTTAACCATTCCAGAACCACCAGTTGCAAGAACAATCGCCACACCTTCATGATTCATTAATGTATTAGTCGCTTCAATAGATGGCGTATCAATCCATTGAATACAGTTTTCAGGAGCGCCAGCTTTTACTGCTGCATCTCTTACAACTTTTGCCGCTGCTGCAGATGATTTTTGAGCGCTTGGATGGAAAGCAAAGATAATTGGGTTACGAGTTTTAATCGCAATCATTGATTTAAAAATAGTTGTTGATGTTGGATTAGTTGTTGGTGTTACCCCACATACAACTCCGACTGGGTCAGCAATTTCAATGATTTGTTTTTGTTCATCTTCATTAATCACGCCAACTGTTTTATCATTTTTGATGTTGTTCCAAATACTTTCAGAAGCAAACATATTTTTGATGGCTTTATCTTCATAAATACCACGGCCAGTTTCTTCTACCGCTAATTTAGCTAAAGGCATATGCTCGTTTAAAGCTGCCATTGCCATTTGGTGAACGATATGATCCACTTTTTCTTGATCAAAAGTTTTCATTTCTTTTAATGCTTCTTGTGCATTAGCTACCAAATGATCAATTGTTTCTGTTACTGATTGTTCTTTCACTTCTGCTTTTTTATTTTTATCTTTCAAAGTAATACCCTCCTGAATTTAATTCGTTATGTATTTCACAAATATAATATACAACATTTACTTAACCTTGTAAATACTTTTATGTGATTTTTTTCACTTTAATAAAATGAATACGTTTTCCTTAATAAATCCTTTAAAAATAACTATTTTAGTTAATTTTATCATTATAAAAAATAATAAAAATCCTTAATACCCACTAACTTGTGTTTTTAATCACTATTGTTTTTTTACCTTAAGCTCTGTTTAAGTTTAATATCTTAAACTACATTCAGACATTATTTAAAGGAGTCGATTAACAATGAAAGCAAAGAAAGAATTTAAAAGAAAAGAACATAAATACATGATTGATAAAAATTTATATGATCAATTCATAACTGATTTAAAAAAACACATGTCTATTGATAAGTATGGATTACATACGATTATGTCTCTTTATTATGATACTGATGATTTTCTACTAATTAGACGTTCGATGGAAAAACCTACCTATAAAGAAAAATTACGCGTTAGAAGTTATCAAACTCCTAGCAAAGATACCATTGTATTTCTAGAATTAAAGAAAAAAATCCAAGGAACAGTTTATAAAAGACGCATTGAGTTACCGTATAAAGACTACCTAAGATTCGAAACTACAAAAACACTATCCCAAAATACAGAACAAATACAAACTTACCGCGAAATTGATTGGGTGTATAAACGCTATAAAACGCTAAAGCCTAGAGTTCTAATCGCATATGATCGCCTTTCTTTTTTTACACCTGAAGATTCAGATTTCCGAGTAACCTTTGATCATAATATTCGCTTTAGAACCCATGACCTTTCTCTTAATAATGGAAGTTATGGAAAACTCGTAGCTCCAGAAGCAGGTGTATTAATGGAAGTTAAAGTGTTAGGTGCCTATCCTTTATGGTTTGTTGACTTACTTAATAAATACCATTTAAGAAAGACAAGTTTTTCAAAATACTCACAAACTTACACTCGTTATATCCATAAACATAATATTGAGGTGATGACACATGTTAGCTAGTATTTTTCCAGATGGCAGTTCCACTATTGAATTAACTCAATTACTATTATGTACCTTAACATCAATTGGTTTAGGTATTATTGTTTCCTATATTCATACAGTCAATAATATATATACTAAAAATTTTATCGTCACGTTGGCCGTTCTCCCTGTTTTAGTTCAATCCGTTATCATGCTGGTAAATGGAAACCTTGGAACTGGAATGGCCGTTGTAGGAGCATTTAGTTTGGTACGGTTTCGTTCTGTGGCAGGTGGGTCACGAGAAATTACTAGTATTTTTTGGTCAATGGGAATCGGGTTGGCAACAGGAATGGGATTTATCGTATACGCTATTATCTTCTCTCTTTTTGTCACCATTATTTTAATGATTCTGTATCTATCACCCTTTGGTAGTAAGCAGAAATTAACAGAAAGAGAATTAAAAATTACCATCTCAGAAGATTTAGATTATCCCAATTTATTCCAAGATATTTTTGATTCTTATGTCACAAGTCAACAACTTGATTCTGTTCGAACAACTACTATGGGGAGTCTTTATGAACTTAGATATCACTTAGTTCTAAAAGAAGGGACCAATGAAAAAGAATTATTAGACGCTATCCGAGTAAGAAATGGCAATCTTCCGGTTGTGCTTGGTCGATGTAAAACTCATAATGACACATTATAACCACAGAAAGGAGATTTTTTTATGAAAAAAGCACACCTATTTATGTTATTAATAAGCCCTATTATGCTATTAACTGCTTGTCAAAGCTCACAAACTAACTCCACCACAACTTCCAAAGCCAGTACATCGTCATCCTCTACTAAAATTGAGACAGATACATCTGGCTTACTGGGTTCATACTCAGAGTCAGATTTAGATGACAGTTATGATGAGAGCTCTGCAACTAGTATTGCTTTAAGTGATAATGTCAAAATCTCTGGTGAAGGCGCAAGTACTGATGGGAAAGTCGTGACCATCACAAAAGGTGGCACATACATCATTGAGGGAGAATTAAGTAATGGACAGCTCATAGTCAATGTCGATAAAACAGAGAAAGTTCACTTAGTTCTCAACAATACCACAATAAAAAATGATAATGGTCCTGCTATTTTAGTTGAGCAAACGGATAAAGCCATTATCACTCTTGCCAAAGATTCTAAAAATACCGTATCTGACGGCAATGACTATAATTTATCCGAAGGTGAAACAGAACCTGATGCTGCTATTTTTAGTAAAGATGATTTGACAATTAATGGTGAGGGATCCCTCAATGTTGAAGCAAATTATAGCAATGGCATTCGTAGTAAAGATGACTTAACACTTATTTCAGGAAACTACACTATTAACGCTAAAAACAATGCCTTAAAAGGGAAAGATTCTGTTTCAATTAAAGATGGAACATATCATCTAACAACTAAAGAAGGGGATGGCATTCAAGCCAATAATTCAACGGAAGAAGATAAAGGATTTATCGTAATAGACAATGGTGATTTCACGATTGACAGTGGTCGTGATGGCATTCAGGCAGAAACTGCTCTTTCTATCCAACAAGCAACTTTTACAATCAAAACAGGTGGTGGATATAACACAAAACAATTTGACACAAATGAAAGTTATAAAGGACTTAAAGCAAGCAAGATAACGCTACTTAGTGGGTCATATACCCTTGACACATTAGATGATGCCATACATAGTAATGACTCGTTAACGATTAAAAACGGTGATTATACCCTTGATACAGGAGATGATGGGATTCACGCAGATAATAGTTTAACAATTGACAATGGCAATATAACGATAAATCATAGTTATGAAGGTATTGAGTCTAGTGTCATTAAACTAAATGGTGGGAATCTACTCATTACAGCATCAGATGATGGCATTAACGCTGGTGGTAGCAGTGAAGATGACGGAACAGGACAATTTGGTGCTGACTCATTTGGTAAAGGTGGAACCCCTCCTGGACAAGCAGATGATAGTAAATCTCTCGAAATTACTGGTGGTACAATTACGGTTAATGCATCTGGTGATGGTTTAGATAGCAACGGTTCTATCACTATGTCTGGAGGTACGGTTCTTGTGTATGGTCCAACTGATGGTGGTAACGGGGCTCTTGATTATGATGGGACATTTAATTTAACTGGTGGAACACTTATTACAACTGGTACATCGGATATGGCGATGAATGTCAGTGATGATAGTACACAAGCAAGTGTCGGTATTTATTTTAATACAACTCAATCAGCTAATACTTTATACAGCTTAACCAATAATGAAGGCAAATCTCTAGTAACCTTTAAATCAAAGAAAGAATTCCAACACTTACTTATTTCTAGTCCAGATTTAACTAACTCTGAAACATATACATTACTAACAGGTGGAACAACAGCTGAAAAAGACGAAAATGGTTTATATCAATCTGGTACTAAAACAAATGGCCAAATACTTAGTACCATTAAGTTTGATGGGACAAATATATTAAATGTTGATCAAGATGGAAATACTGTTCAAGGTGGCATAGGAATGTCAGGCGGTATGGGCGGACCAAGATAGTATAATAAAACTAACCAGTTAAACATATAACTGGTTAGTTATTATTTGTTTTTTTTGTGTATTTAAGGTACAAAAGAAGTGAACATAAAGGAGTGAAACCATGATAAACATATTAGTTATAGAAGACGAAAAAGAAATATCACAACATATTCGAGATATTTTAGTAGAACTAGGAAATGTCACCCAAGTATATGACGGTGATGAGGCTCTTTATGAAGTGGAGTCTGGCGAGTATGATTTTGTTGTTCTTGATTTAATGCTTCCAAATATGGATGGCTTGTCTATTTTAAAAAAATTAAGAAATGACAAAAATAATATTCCTATTTTAATTCTAACCGCTAAAGATAGTCTTGAAAATAAACTTGAAGGATTTGAAGTTGGTGCAGATGATTATTTAACTAAACCATTTCACCGTGAAGAATTACTTATGAGAAGTAAGGCTATTTTAAAGCGAACATTTGAGTTGTACGAAGATAATACGCTTAATTATGGCGATTTAACATGCCTTTTATTGCAAAGAGAAGTGAAATATAAAGAGGATATTTTACCGATACAAGGAAAAGAATATGATTTGCTCGTTTATCTTTTACAGAATAAAGGGATTATTTTAACCAAAGAGCAAATTTTTAATCGTATTTGGGGTTACGATTCTGATACCGCATTATCTGTTGTTGAGGTCTATATGAGTCATTTGAGAAAACACTTAAAAGAAACTAATCTAAACAAACAGCTCACAACGATACGTAATGTTGGTTATATCTTACAAAAAGAGGATTCGTTATGAAGTCAACAGCATCAAAAAAGCAACGTCTAAAATTTTTCCTTATTAACTGTGGTGCATTTGCTATCATCTTTTCTTTGTTATCTTTTATTACCATTCAAGTTATCCAATATTCTGCTTATACTGAAACTGATTCAACTTTAGAGCGAATGGCCAATAATCCACGTTTACTAGATAGAGAAATTGGTATGTTAAATACGGAAGGAAAAGATGGCCCTATTGGAACACCAAAATTTGATTTTGATGGACCAAATAAATTTAATACCGTCATTGTTCTTTGGGATAAAAATGGAAAAATTTTAAATGATTCTTCTGTTAATGACAAATTAGAAAATTTGGAAGAACCAGTATTTGATAAAAAAAATACCGATACTATTTCAACATTAGCTTTAAAAAACACAAATACAGACTCAAAATTTTCTTTTCGTAGCATTACCATCCCAACAAGTGAGAACAATCTAGACATTGCTTATATACAAGTATTAGTTAATATCAACCAAATTGATGAAGCTGTTAAACAGTCTCGTCTGATTATTTTGATTTGTATGTTTATTTTTTGGATTCTATCTTTAGTCATCAGTTACGGATTATCTGAATTCGCCATGAGACCTATACTAAAATCATGGAAAAAGCAACAAGAGTTTGTTGAAAATGCCTCTCACGAATTACGTACTCCTTTAACGATTATTCGTTTAAATTTAGAAAAATTATTTACACATCCAAATAACACCATCATTGATGAATCAGAACACATTGCTCAAGCACTCAATGAAGCTCAACGACTTACCAAATTAACAAGTGATTTACTTCTTTTAGCAAAAGGAGACTCAAATACATTGGTCCTTGATAAAGAAATCATTGACACAAATACCTTTATCCATAAGGTATTAGATCCTTTCCAATTATTGGCTGAGGAACAAGAAAAACAATTAATCTTTAAAGAAAATGATTCGTTTAATGCAAACATAGATGTAGCGAAACTTCATCAAGTGTTATTAATCCTCTTGGATAATGCCTTTAAATATACTAAAAGTGGTGACGATATCACGGTTACCTCCTCGCTTACTTCTAAAAAACAATGGGAAGTCTCCATTAAAAATTCTGGACCACATATTAACGAAGATAAATTAAGTCACATTTTCACTAGATTTTACCGTGAGGATGATTCGAGAAGTAAAGAAACGGGTGGAAATGGTTTGGGATTATCCATTGCTAAGCAAATTATTGAGGAACATGGGGGGAATATTCAAGCAAAAAATGTTTCTCCAACAGGTGTGATATTTACATTTAGACTACCAAATAAATGAAAAAAGATACCTCAACTTTGTTTTGAGGTATCTTTTATTGTCTCATTTTTCCAACTATATCTCCCTTAGAAACGTCAGTCTTTCCTAAAAATTCAAGTTGTTGATTCATCTCATTTAAATTGGTGAAAACAACAATAATATCTGATGATTTATTTTCAGTCTTCAACATATCTAAATCAACTAATGCTAATTTTGTATCTGAAGTAATCGTATCTCCTTCATTAACACATACCGTAAAAGGACGTCCATCTAAATCAACCGTATCTAATCCCATATGTACTAACCCTTCCACACCATTAGTAGTGATAAATCCAATAGCATGTTTTGTTGGAAAAACAGATGTCACAGTTCCCTCTATTGGAGAATAAATCTCTTTATCAAAAGGTTTAATAGCAAATCCGTCACCCATCATTTTTTCAGAAAAAACAGGGTCTTCTACTTCTGTAATGTTAATAAATGTTCCTGTAACAGGCGCACTCAATTCGACCGCTTCTTTTTCTTTTTTATTCTTTTTAAACCTATTAAACAATAGAATCATCCTTTCAAATCTATTACTTGTTAAACACATTAAAACTTATCAAACCCATCAATAATGATAAAAACAATATCAACCCCATGACAATTTTAGTTGATAAGGTTAATGACTCGTTCTCAGAAGAAGTATGTGACAATGAATAGAATGTTAACCCAGAAAGTATCACACCAACGATATTAAATGTCATTAATTGTTGGATCAAAGAAAATAAAATAAATTTTCCGAATAGACTTTTTCTACTAGCATCACGTTTATCTATTTTAACCAACATTAAGCCCATGACAAGCATCACACAACTTAATAAAAAGCCAACTGAAAACGTGGGAGTTGTGGTTAATAATTCTTGAAAACTAATATTTTGCTTCAAACAAGTTAACCCAGTATAAGTTAAAAAAAGTGCAGGAACTAAAAACCAATATCCCATCAATAATTTATAACATTTAGTTTGTTTTTTTATCATCATCATTATTTATGCTCCTCGTTTCTGTAACATAAACTCTCAATAAATAATCCAATATTAAATGTAGTGTGATAAAAGAAAGTGTGTTTTTATTGTCCACCACTTCAAATTTAGTTAGATTATAGAAAAAAGCATAATTTGAATGTTGTGAAATAAAATTAGAGCCATTCTGATTTTGAGTAAACGATACAATATCAATATTTCGAATATTTAAGTCCAATATCGTTTCCTTAATATCCTTTGTCTCCCCACTTAATGAAGAAATCATTAACACGTCTTGCGGTGTCATAATATTGGTCATTATTTCTAATTCCGTTTCATTTGGTATCAAAATGACTTTTTTTCCACAAGCAATCAACTGTTTTCCAAACTCTTCCATCGCTTTTCTTTGAGAGTATCCTGTACCATAACAATAAGTAATTTGACTTTTTTTTATTAACATTGATGCTTCTTTCATTTTATCAATGTCAATATTTCTTAACGTATTTTGAATATCTGCACTTTGACTTTTAAATAAATCGAACGTTGTTTTATTATTCATTTTCTTTTGTTTTATATCCTGACTTAGTGAGAATTTAAACTCAGAAAAACCAGAAAAACCTAACTTTTTCATTAATCGCACAATCGTTGACTTAGACACATATGTCGCTTCACTTAACTCTCCAATACTCATTTTAACGACTACTTCTTTATTAGAATTAATAAATGCCAACAACCCTTTTTCCAAATCACTAAATTCATCTTGATTAATATTTAATAAAATTTTTGCTAACAATGATAAAACAACCTCCCCTTAGGCATTAACTATAGTTAATTATACCTTAAAATGAGTTAATAATAAGGGAAGGTGTTAACAATTTATTAAATTAATTTATTCTGAATTATTTTAATTCTGGCCAGAAATCTTTATTTGCTTCAACTAACGCATCTAATAATTCTTTTGCCACACCAGCATTTGGTACAGTTTTTGATAATGTCAAAGCTTGCCATAATTTTTGATAAGATTTTTCAGCCCAAGCTTCAACAACTAATTTTTCCACAGCTACTTGTTGTTCCATTAAACCTTTTTGGAAACGTGGAATTTGACCTTGCACTAATGGTTCAGGTCCATTTACCCCTACAATACATGGTACTTC
The DNA here is from genome assembly GCF_003950315.1 of Vagococcus bubulae. Taxonomy (GTDB): domain Bacteria; phylum Bacillota; class Bacilli; order Lactobacillales; family Vagococcaceae; genus Vagococcus; species Vagococcus bubulae. The sequence goes on along the minus strand of NZ_NGJT01000018.1, from coordinate 26,043 downwards.
AACCATCGCTGTGTCATCAAAGTTAACTACTGCACCATTATTTTCAACAATTAAAAGCATTCTTTCATGTGTGTTGTACGCAATCGCACGAGCTAAGTCAACAATATAACTTGCATGTTCATCAATTTCTAGTGCTGTTCCTTCAGATGTTCCTTTTTCAACAATTTTCGCACATTCACCAAAGACGTGTTTTTCACGACCATCCATGACTTCATTTGCACGAGTATAGTCAGGATTTGCATGCTCTACTGCTTCTTGTGGATAGTAGTAATATTTCAAGTAAGTATTTGGTAACGTATCTGGATCAACTGCATACAAGTCTTTTGCTTTAGAGAATGTATCCATCCAGCTAGCATCTGTATGTTGTGACTCTTCTACTTCTTCTTTTAAAGAGTAGCCATACTGAGAAACATGTTGTTTGATTTGTGGCATCAAGTCATTTCCTTCTAAATCTCTGATGTCTGTCCACCAACCAAAATGATTTAATCCGTAATAACGTACTACCATTTCTTTTCTTGAATTTAGTCCAATTGATTTTGCCATTCGTTCTTCAATACCAACTGGCATGTCACAAATGTTAATAATTTTAGAGTTTGGACGTAATTTTCTCGTTGCTTCAGCTACAATGGCTGCAGGATTTGAGTAATTTAACATCCAAGCATCTGGTGAATATTTTTCCATATAATCAATTAATTCTAATACGCCACCAATTGAGCGCATGCCATAAGCGATTCCACCAGGCCCACATGTTTCTTGTCCAACTACTCCATATTTCAATGGGATTTTTTCATCTAATTCACGCATTGCATATAATCCGACACGGATATGTGCCATCACAAAATCTACATCAGTAAAGGCTTCTTTTGGATCTGTTGTTGCTAAAAACTTGATATCTGGAGCATTTTCTTTAATTAAAATCTCACACGCATCAGCAATTTGTCTTTGTCTGCTATCTAGATTATCGTAAAATTTAATTTGTCTGATTGGGAAACGATCCAAATTATTGAGTAACATTAATACAATCCCTGGTGTAAATGTACTTCCTCCACCTGCAATAACAATTGAAAATTTCTTCATAATAAAACTCTCCATTTCTATCATTTAATTTTTTTAGTTACATAATTTTTTCAAACTGTTCTCTCACTTGTGGGACATCCAATCCTACGATAACTTGGAAGGCTGTTCCATTTCGAACCACACCATGCGCTCCACCTGCTTTAAAAGCAGCATCAGGTTGCACTAAACTCTCATCTTTTACTGTAATTCTAAGCCGTGTTGCACAATTGTTTACTTTAGCTATATTTTCTGAGCCACCAAATGCTTCTAAGAAAATAATCGCACGATCAAGATATTGTGATTGTGTATCTGTTGCCCCTGTCCCTTTTGCTTGTTTCTCTTTGAAATCTTTTTTGCTATATAATTTAATATCTTGACTATCTGGTTCTCTACCAGGAGTCTCAAAATTAAATTTCAAAATTAAGAATCTAAAGACCACAAAGTAAATTAAAGTAAAGGCTAATCCAATAATTAACTGAGTAAAAATCATGCCTTTATGATTTGTAAATAGTGGAATCCAGTTTTTCGCTAATAAATCGATAAACCCTCCACCCATGTCACCTACAACACCAAAAGCAAACATTGTTGCTGACATCGTTGCGGCAAGTAGTGCATGTACTAAGAAAAGAACTGGTGCAATAAATAGGAATGTAAATTCTAGCGGCTCTGTAATTCCTGCAAGCACCGCTGTTAAAGTAGTTGGAATTAAAATAGCTAGTACTTTTTTCTTATTCTCTGGCTTAGCTGTAAAGTAAAACGCCGCAGCAATACCAGGAGAAGCAAAGATTTTAGAGTTTCCATGTAAGGCAAAACCACCTTCAGGGAATAATTTTTTCAATGGTTCTTTTGTTTGAGCAAATTCATTTAAATGAGCCATCCAATATTTTGTAATTCCCTCTTCTACGACGGCTGGTCCAAATACAAAAGGAGTATATATAAAGTGATGTAGTCCTGTTGGGATTAATATTCGCTCTAAGAACGTATAAAGCCAAACCCCAAATACTCCAGATGCTGCTAAGAACCCTTGCATTGAAGCAATCCCTAATTGTAACTTAGGCCAAATAACTGCGGTAATAAAAGCAATGGGTAGCATGACGAAAAATCCAATAATAACAACAAGTGATGATCCTTGAAACACTCCAAGGAAGTCTGGTAATTTAGTATCAAAGAAGCGGTCATGGATATAAACAACAATAGCTGAAATAATAATTGCTCCAACAATACCTGTATCTAGTGTTTTGATTCCTCCAATCAGTTTCAATCCACTATTACCACCTGCTTCCAAAGCAAAGTCTACATTAAAGAATGAACCAAAATATTTAATCATACCACTAACAAAATAATTAAATGTTGTATAGATAACAAAAGCTTCCATTGCTGCTCTGGCATTGGCTTTTTTTGCTAATCCGATTGCAAGACCTATAACGAATAATAATTCCATTTGATTAAATACTGTCCAAGCTCCATCTTCTATAATCGACCAAATGTTAAACCAAGTAGTCCCTTCAGTTGCAATGCTTCCTACAAGAAGTGGATTCTTACAGATAATACATAATGCAACCATGATTCCGGAAAATGAAAACAAAAGAACTGGTGTAAACATTGCGCCACCAAAGCGCTGAACTTTTTCCATCATATTTGGATACAACTCCTTTCAATTTATAATTAAATTATGCAAGAATCCAACAACTTAAGCAACCGTTTACAATGCTTAAAGAACAAGGTTCTTGTGATAAAACAAAGTGTCATAGCTTGACACTTTGTTTCATAAGATAAATATAAAAAATAGTAATCCTTAAATAAATGTTTACTCATCACAGTCCTTTTATAAAATTTACTCTAAAAATTTAAAAGAATTATATTAAAAATAAAAAAAGACAAACTAACTATTCTCAATTAAATAGCTAATTTGTCTACAATTTGATTAATATAATTAATTCATGTTCTATGATAATTATAACAGATATTTAATAATACAAAGGTTTATTGTAACTTGCTCACTTTAGTTTATATGATTGCACATACCATAAGACAACCTAATTATATTTAGGCAACATATCTCCATGAGCTTCAATCAGATCATCAACCAAATTATATATTTCTTCTAACGATAATTCAGATGATGTATGTGGATCTAACATCGCTGCTTGATAAATTTTTTGTTTATCCAATGTTATCGCTGCCTCTACTGTTAATTCTTGGACATTAATATTTGTTCTATTGAGGGCAGCTAGTTGTGTTGGTAAATCTCCAAAATATATTGGTTGAACTCCATTTTTATCAACTAAACAAGGAACTTCTACGCAACAATTTTTTGGTAAATTTGAAATTAATCCTGTATTCAGAACATTTCCAGCAATAGTTGTTGGTTTGCCAGTTACTATAGCATCCATAATATAAGAAGCATACTCTCTACTACGATAATGTGTTAACTCACCGTTATGAATAATATTATCTCTTTGCTCTTCCCAATCATTAATTTGCTTTTCACAACGTCTTAAATACTCATCTATAGGTATATTGTATTCTTCTATCAATTCAGGGTACTTACTTTTAATAAAATAAGGATGATATTCAGCATTATGTTCACTTGATTCTGTCACGTAATAACCAAAATATTTCATAAGTTCAAATCTAACAGAATCATCATGAGGACCTACCTTTTCGAGCGCTTTTTCTTTGATAAATGGATAGAAATCTTCCCCATTTTTTGTTATTTCTAACAACCATGCCATATGATTAATTCCTGCTATTTTCCATTGAAACTCTTCTAAATTATATTCATTATCTATACCTAAGTAACTAAATAACTCTGGTACACATACCTGTACGCTATGACATAATCCAACTGTTTTAACCTTTGTTTCCTTTAATATTGCCATGGTTAATATCGCCATAGGATTAGTATAGTTTAGTAGCCAAGCATTTGGACAGACTTCTTCCATTTCTCTTGCAAAATCTAACATAACTGGAATAGTTCTTAAACCTCTGAAAATGCCACCTATACCTAACGTATCCCCAATAGTCTGTTGTAGCCCATATTTTTTAGGTATTTCAAAATCAATAACAGTAGATGGTTCATATCCACCAACCTGAATAGCATTAATCACAAAATCGGCATCTCTTAATGATTCTTTTCTATCACTATACGTTGTTATTTTTGCTTTGTTATTATTCATATTTTTATTAATTGTTTTTAACATTAATTCTGATTCTCTTAAGCGTTTCTCGTCTATATCAAACAAGGCAATATCTGCATCACTAAGACTCTCAGTTAACATCGCATCGCCAAGAACATTCTTTGCAAAAATAGTACTACCTGCACCTATAAATGTAATTTTAACCATCTTGCTTCCTCCTTAGACCTTTTTTAAATATGTCAGACTACTTTCAAAATCCCCAAATGGTTTCTGATGAGATTTAGTTTGTACATAATATCCCATATTCATTAACTCATCGCCATTTACTATTTTACCATTAATATCTTGATATTTTGAATCCTCTTCAAGACCTGCTAAATATAAAAGATCCAGTGTCGGTGACGCTTCAGATAGTATATTACAATAAAATACTAGAGCTTCTGATTTATCCGTAGAAACAAACATCCAACTAGCTTTGTTCCTTTCAAAAGGTGATATCAATCGATAAAAAATTCCATATTGAATAAGCTCACGATATTTCTTATATTCTTGTATTTGTCTACGAATTATTTCTTTTTCCTTATTTGATAGCAACATCACATTCAATTCATAACCTAGTACACCTGACATAGCTACATCGCCTCTTGTCTTTAATGGAGTAATCCTTCCATTCTGATGATTTGGAGAAGCCGAAACATGAGCTGCCATTGATGAAATAGGATAAGCAAGACTCGTACCATACTGTATTTTTAATCGTTCTATAGCATCTGTATTATCGCTAGTCCAAGTTTGAGGCATATAATACAACATACCCAAATCATATCTGCCACCACCACCTGAACAACTTTCAAATAAAATATCAGGATATTTCTTCACTATCTTACTTAACAACTCATATAAACCTAGTACATATCTATGATTTGCTTCTTTTTGACGGTTTGGTGGTAAATCTAAAGAATACGTTTCTGAAAAATTCCTATTCATATCCCATTTTACATAAGAAATATTACCACTGTCTAAAACATCGCATAATGACTTATATAAATAATCTCTAACATCTTTTCTACCTAAATCCAATATTTTTTGATTTCTAGCTAAAGAGACTTCTTTATTTGAATTATGTATAGTCCAATCAGGATGACATCTATATAGCTCACTATTTGGCGATACCATTTCAGGTTCAAACCATAAACCAAAGTCCATACCTAAATCTCTAGCTTTTTTAGATAAATTAGAAAGACCATTTGGTAACTTCTCTAAGTTAACAAACCAATCACCTAAACTAGAGGTATCATCATTTCTTTGTCCAAACCAGCCATCATCTAAAACAAAACATTCTATACCAAGTTTACTACTTTCTTCCATTAGCTCTATTATTTTATTTTCATCAAAATCCATATATGTTGCTTCCCAATTATTTAATAAAATAGGGCGTTTTTTATTTTTATACGTCGATTGAACAATATTTCCATTAATAAACTCATGCAACGTCTGTGATAATGCATTTAATCCCTGAGTAGAAAAACTTAAAACTACTTCAGGAGTATAAAAAGTCTCATCAGGATTTAATTCCCATTCAAATGTCTCACTGTTTATCCCAGCTTGAATTCGCAATTGAGAATATGAATCTTTTTGTATAATCATTTCATGGTTTCCACTATAAACTAACGAGATTCCATAAACGTTTCCATAAAATTCTGTAGTTCCTTCATTACAAATGGCCATAAAAGGATTTTGATTGTGACTGCTAGTCCCTCTTACACTGCATAATCTCTTAATACCATCACTTATTTTTTCTCTGACAATTTGTCTCTCTCTTCCCCAAGTACCTGGTAATTGAATTAATTCCATACAAGATTCCGGAAAATCTAGACTGAAAGATTTTATATTATTAATCATAACGGATTCACTAGATTGATTAGTAACACTTGTCTTCCTAACAATAATATTTGATTCAGCATATATTGTGTAATATAAAGAAATAACAATTTCTGATGTATTATCTTTTAAATACACTATTAATGTCTCTGCTTCATTTTTATTGTCATGGCAATAAGGCATATTATCTAACCCTATTACCCCCTTCACTATTTCATGATTTAAATATCTAAACTGTGAGTTATAAGATCCATCTCTATATCTAATTTCAAATGCCGATGATCTATAATCGCCTTGATTTGCTCCAGGGTATTCTTGAAGAAGCGATGCCAAACTATAACCTAAATCATTATTATACGAAATATCTGGAGCAAAAGAACCTCTCGTCTTACTAGGATAATCTCTTCCACCTGAGTAATCTAAAACTTTTTTACCATAATATTTGTGAATTAAGTTACCTTCGTACAATTCAAATATATAACTTACTGTATCATTACTTAAGTGAAATATATTATTCTTACTATCAAATTTTATTAAATTCATTTTACTGGTTCCTCCAAATCAAAGTTTACCACCCGAAGTTGCAATTCCTTCGATAAATTTTTTCTGAAAAATAATAAATAAAAGAATCATCGGCCATATTGCCAACAGTGAACCTGCCATTAACTGTGGATAATGAGTCGTATATTGTCCTTGTAAATTAGCTAGTCCTGAGGATAAAGTCATTTTATCCATTGACATATTAACAACTAGCGGCCACATCAAATCCTTAAATGCAAACAATCCTGTAAAAATGGCTAATGCAATCAAACCTGATTTAGCTAATGGAAGCATTATTTTGAAAAAAGTTTGCCATACATTGCAACCATCCAATTTAGCAGCTTCTTCTAATTCATCTGGTAATCCTAAAAAGAATTGTCTCAGTAAAAACGTACCGAAAGCGCTGACAACACCTGGTAAAACTAAAGCAGGAACTGAGTTTAATAATCCCATATTCTGTACCAATAAATACTGAGGAACGATGAAAATTTGAGTAGGAATCATCATTTGTAGTAGTACTAATGAAAAAAATAAATTTCTTCCTGGAAATTCTAATCTAGCACATGCATATGCAGCCATTGCACTAAATAAAACTGATCCTATAACTCGAAACCCTATCATTAAAAATGTGTTAATATAAAATGAAATAAAAGGAAGCTTATTTAAGACAACCGAAAAATTATTCCATTGAAATGATTCAGGAAAAATACTAGGTGGTATTGCTACTGACTCTGCCAATGTTTTGCCTGAAGTTAAAACCATCCACACAAAAGGTAATACCATCAAAAGAGAACCTAAAATTAATATTATATGGATAATTAGCTTACGCTTTGTATTTATCTTTTTCATTTTATTCCCTCCTAATAATTTACCCATTTCTTTTGTATTTTTACTTGTATCATCGTTACAACCATAATAATTAATAATAATATCATTACAATTGCTGAACCATAGCTTTTGTCATTCATAATAAACGAGTGTTTATAAAATAGATATACTAGAGACTGAGTTTTTGGCAACGCTGGGTTAGTCTTATCAATCATCATAAAAATAAGGTCAAACACTTGTAAAGAATTAATCACAGTAGTCACTAACACAAAAAATAATGTTGGGGTTACAAGTGGTAAAGTTATTGAAAAAAATTGTTTTAATTTACTCGCTCCATCTATATCCGCAGACTCATAGTAATCTTTCGGTATTTCTTGTAATCCTGATAATAATAGAACCATATTATAACCAACAGTACTCCAAATCCCTACAATTGCAATCGCAATAATTGCTGTTTTAGGATCTGTTAACCAATTTGGTCCTGTAATACCTATCTTACTTAACAAATGATTAATAATTCCATAATCAGAATTAAATAACCATCTCCAAAGCATAGCCACAGCTGCTGGAGTGGCAACAACTGGTAAGAAAAATAGTGTTCTATATACTGAAATACCTTTAATTTTTTGATTCATTAACACAGCAGCCAACATCGAAAGCACAATGATAAATGGTACTGAAATCAGAGTATAAATCAATGTGTTAATCACCGCCTGCAATACTTCTTTATCTGCGATTAATCTTTCATAATTTGCTAATCCGGCCCATGTGGTTTTTCCAAAGCCACTGGACTTTTGAAAACTCAATACTAACGATTGTACTGCAGGTATAATATTAAGCACTAATAAGCCAATTAGGGTTGGCGCTATTAAAAGCCAACCCCACATAACTTGCTCTTTTTCATATTTTTTTCTCTTAAATTTCATACTGATCTTCCTTTATAGTTTGTCTATTTTAGAACAGCATCAACTTCCGTAGCAATTTTATCAGTTACTTCGTTCACAGATTTTTTTCCATTAAATAATTCAGATAAATTATCAGTTTCAATTGTTTCTACTTTAATTGTTTCTTTTGAGAATGGTCTAATGACTGAGTAATCCATCATGTCAATATAGGCTTTAACATTAAAATCTTTTGCACTTTCAACCCATTTATCAGCAGTTCCAGAATATGCAGGAATAGCTGATCCTTCTTCTGCAGAAATCAAGTTAGCTTTTTCCGAACCTAAAAACTCAACAAACTTGGTCGCAGCTTCTTTATTTTTTGTAGTTGCTGAAACGGCATTTCCTAAACCATTATAGACTGATGCTCTTTGTTTTCCTTTTGGTAATACAGCAACATCAGTATTTTTCACCATGTATTCGTTAGATTTAAAATCTGCTAACATCCAAGAACCAAATAACCCCATACCTAACCGACCAGATTGCATAAATGAAACAGGTTTATTTTCAGCTAATTGATCAATACTTGGTGATACTTTTTCTTTCACAATTAAATCTGTATAAAACTGTAGTGCTTCTCTTGTTGCTGGATTAGTGATTTCAGATTTAGTTCTAGAGTCATTTAACATTTCTCCACCATTTTGATAAACAAAATTCCAGTATCCCTCATGACCATTATTTGGTGCAGCAATACCATAAATTCCTTTATCAGTATTAGTTATTTTTTTAGCCGCTTTTAATAAATCATCCCAAGTCCAATTCTCATTTGGATACTCTATTCCTGCTTCATCAAATAATGCCTTATTGTACCAAAGTCCTATTGTATCGATATCTTTTGGAATGGCATACTGCTTATCATTTAGAGAATATAACTCAGTTATTTCTTTAGGAAATTTAGTTAAATCAATATTATCTTTAGTAGATTCTGTCAAATCAAGTAGTATATCATTACTCATATATCTATATGCTTCATTTGAATGCATCCAAAATACATCAGGTAAACTTTCTCCTGTTGCGGCAGCATCAAGCTTAGTCCAATATTGATCCCAAGGTGTTACTTCCACATTTACTTTAATATTAGGATTCTCCTTTTCGAATTCCGATGCCATTTTTTTCATCCCTGATTCTTGGTTAGTATCCCATATAGCATAAGTTATAGTTGCTTTTTCATTTTTACTATCCTTTTGTGAATTATTTGATGAACAACCTACTAGCATACTTCCCATAAACATTAATCCTAAACTTTTAAGTAACCATTTCTTTTTCATTTATCCCAACGCCTTTCTCTAATGTAATTCCACTTTAACATAAAGCGCTTACAAAGATACTCTCCCTATTTTAGATATATTTATCCTTATTTTAGATTATAAAACTTTTATATACGTAAGTTTGCTTTAATGTTGGCCTTTATACACTGATGGAGCTTGACCAAATAATTTTTTAAAAGCTCGTGAAAATGACGGTACACTTTCATAACCAACTAAATCAGCTACTTCAGTAACTGTAATATTTCCTAATTCCAATAACACTGATGCTTTTTGTAAACGATATTCTTTTAAGTATCCTATCGGTGTAATTCCTAACTCTTCTTTAATTATTTGGCTTAAATAAGATGGATTTAAATTCATTGAGTTCGCTATACTTGAGATAGTTAACTCTTTTAAATGATAACTATTCTGAATATATAACATAAATGTTTTACTATACATTTTTTTCATGCTAATTCCTTCATAATATTTTGTACTTGGTATCCCGCCGTTTACCATACGAATCAAGTCAAAAAATATGGAGTAACGAAAAAGCATTTTCGAATAATCAAAAGGATTGCTATTAAGTAAATCTTCAAATTTAAAGTTCAAATTATTCCCTTTTGAATGGAACATACCCGTATCAGTAAATTGATCAATAAATCGGCTGAGTAATATCTCTTCTACTCTAGAGCCATTAAATCCCAACCAATAATATTCCCAAGGTTCTTCTGCATCTGCTTCATAGTAGCTTAGCTCATTTGGACGAATTAGGAAAAAGTTTTTCTCTTTTAAATGATATGTTTTCCCATTAATCTTAAATATACCTTTTCCCTTAATTATATAATGAATCACATAATGTTCTCTTATTTTAGGTCCATAAGAATGTTTAGGTAAACATGTTTCATGACCAACATTCAAGAATAATAATTCTGAAAATATTTCTTCATTAAAAAAAATATCTCTATATTTACGATTATTGATAATAATCATCTCCTAGGTTATTTGTTAAATCATTATAGATAATTTTTTTATTTTTTTCAATTTTACCATTTAATAGATTTTTAAATAGATATAAAAAAATACATCTGATTGTATTATCAGATGCATTATTTTCTATATTATTCTTATACTGTTAACTATATACAACTTTGCGCCACTTCGAATATTCTTTCAATCAGTGCTAATACATTTCTAACTTCGTCATTTTTTACAATTGGTGTTGCATTATTAACAACGACATCATGGAAATTTTCATAAAATCCATCATAATCTGCGTCTACTTCAACGATTGGTAAGGTTGTAGTCGCATCTTCTGAAGGTGGGGACATTGTTTTAGTTAATCCTTGTCCCGCTTTAATTGGTACTAAATTGTGATGATCAATCACGCCGGTTTGTTTCACTATTTTACCCGACAAATCCCAATCATCAATGACAGCCGTTCCTTCAAGACCTTTGACATACCAACGTGGCAATTTCACAAAATTAGTTGTGCCAACTTCAACTAATGCTTTGACACCATTTTCAAAAGTAATGTAAGCAATAAAGCCATCATCCACTTCATCACCTAAGATATAGCTTAAATCAGCTGATACCTCTTTTACTGGACTATCAACCATAAAGAGCAGTTGATCCAGTAAGTGAACACCCCAATCAAGCAACATTCCCCCACCGTGTTTTTCTAAATGACGCCAATCTCCTGGAATGCCATTCGCTCCATGAACACGTGACTCAATTTGAAACAACTCACCAATCGGTTTCTTTTGATACATGTCTTGAATGATTAAAAAGTCATTGTCCCAACGTCTATTCTGATGCACCATAAACACTTGGCCCGTTTCGTTTGATACCAGAATCACATCATCTAATTCTTCGGTTGACATCATGGCTGGCTTTTCACAAATCACGTGTTTTCCACTTGTCATTGCTTGAATAGCCAAGTCTTTATGGACATCATTAGGTGTCGCAATCAGCACTGCGTCAATCGTATTATTTGATAATAACGCTTCTAATGACTCATACGTTTTTAGTCCCGCATATTTTGCTGCATCCAAACGATCTTTTTTTATATCATACGCACCGACTACTTGTACACCGTCTTCTTTTTTTATTAATTCACGATGGTGATAGCTTCCCATACCACCATACCCAATAATTCCTATATTAAGCATTTGAAAACCTCCTATGCCCACCACATGTCTGTTGGTTTATCATTAATCATGATTGATTTTAAATTAGTTACTGCTCGAGAAAATCCTTCGTCGATTGACATCAATGGGTCTTCATGCTCGATACTTAATACGTAATCATAACCATACAAACGCAACGCACTAACTATATCTGACCAATCTTGTAAACTATGACCACATCCTACTGATCTAAATGTCCACGCTCTTGATTGAACGTTTGTATAAGGTTGCATGTCAGTTACACCATACATATTCATGTTATCTTGATCTAGGTAAGTATCTTTTGCATGGAAATGATGAATCGCATTTTCTTTTCCTAAAATTTTAATCGCACCAACTGGTTCAATTCCTTGCCACCATAAATGAGAGGGATCCAAGTTACACCCAATGTTGTCCCCAGCTGCATCACGTAATTTCAACATAGTATATGGTGTATGAGCTAAAAAACCTCCATGAAGTTCAATCCCAATTTTCACTCCAGCTGTTTGACAGTCATTATTAATGTCTTTCCAGTAAGGGATTAATTTATTTTCCCACTGATAGTGATAGATATCTGTATAATCTGTTGGCCATGGTAAAACAGGCCAATTCACTGAAGTGTCTGTGTCGTTCCCTCCACCCACACCAGAGAAGCCATTCACCACTGGCACATTCATTAAAGAGGCTAATTTAATTGTTTTTCTTAATAACTCGTCTGCCTCTTTTGCTTCTGCTGGTTTTGGTGAAATAGGATTATGATGCGCACTAAAAGCACTAATTTCTAATCCTTTATCATTTAATTTTGCTTGATATTCTTTTCGTTTATCACTACTCGCAAGTAACGCATCGACATCACAGTGAGCACTTCCTGGAGAGCCACCTGTTCCAATCTCAACCATTTGTAACCCTTGCTCTGCTACTTTTTCAATCATCTCATCGAATGACAAATTATTAAATAATGGGGTAAAAACGCCTAATTTCATGTTTGTTTCCTCCTTTTATAACTCTTCTAATGGTGCATGACGACCATATGTTGGATAAGTACTATCCATTGGCTGACACCACTTCACTGCATTTTTAATCACTAGTTGAACTTGTTCGTTGTAATATGATGGATACGTTTCATGCCCAGGTTGGAAATAGAAAATTTTACCGTTTCCACGTCTAAAGGTACACCCTCCTCTAAATACCTCGCCACCTTTATACCAATTCACAAAAATCAATTCATCAGGTGCTGGTATATCAAAATGTTCGCCATACATTTCTTCTTTTTCTAGTTCAATGTATTCTCCAACCCCTTCTACAATAGGATGACTAGGATTAACATTCCAAATACGACAGGTTTCATCCGCTTCACGCCACTTTAAATCACATGACGTTCCCATTAAAGTCATAAAAATTTTAGACATATGACCAGAATGTAACACTATCAATCCCATACCTTGTAAGACACGTTGGTGCACGCGTTGAACGATTTCATCACTCACTTCATTATGGGCGATATGTCCCCACCAAACCAATACATCTGTATTATTTAATACCTCTTCCGTTAAACCATGGTCTGCTTCATCAAGTGTCGCTGTTTTAACGTCAAACTCTTCTTCTAAGAAAGAAGCTAATTGGTTATGAATGCCTTCTGGGTAAACTTTTTTTACCTCTTCGTCTGTCTTTTCATGCCTGTATTCATTCCACACTGTTACGTGAATCATCTTTTCACCTACTTATTAAGATATACTGGTTCGCCAGTTTTTGAAGACTGGTAAATCGCTTCTAAAATTTCTGTGACAACTAAGGCTTGTTCTGGTAATACCACTGGATCTGTGTCATTCAAAATAGCTTGTACCCAAGATTGTGCTTCTAAAAAGGCTGGGTCATTTCCTTCACCATCATAAAAATCAACGCCGCCTGTTTCTAATTCAATGTGTTTTTCATATAGTAAACCATGATCCTCACCATTAATAGTCAAGCCATCAAACATATCTGCCCCACCTTTTGTGCCAGATAAACTGGTTTTGGCTTCTCCGATTTGACGACTATTTAATGCCCAACTTGATTCTAAAGAAATCGTTGCGCCATCTTCCATCGTAATAAAACCAAATGCTGAGTCTTCTACAGTAAATTTTTCTGGATCCCAAGGTCCCCATGCATTGGCAGCATTTTTTGTTGGTGACAATTTATGATACGTATTTCCTACCACATATTTTGGCTTGTAGTTATTCATCATCCACAATGTTAAATCTAGTGCATGTGTCCCAATATCAATCAACGGACCTCCACCTTGTGCCTCTTCATCAAGGAATACTCCCCAAGTTGGTACCGCACGGCGACGAATCGCATGTGCTTTTCCATAATAAATATCTCCCAACTCGCCTTCTTCACATACTTGATGTAAGTAGCTAGCAGCTGTTGTGAAGCGATTTTGATACCCAATTGTTAATTTTTTTCCTGTTTCTTTTGCGGCTTCTAGCATTGCTTTGGCTTCTTCACTTGTTTTAGCCATTGGTTTTTCACACATCACATGTTTATCCGCTTTCATTGCAGCGATGGAAATTTCCGCATGAGAATTATTTGGTGTACAAACGTGCACCACATCGATACTTTTATCTGCTAATAACTCATGATAATCTTGATATACAGTTGCATCCATCGTCCCATACTCTACTTTTGCTTTTTCAGCACGTTCCACTATCACATCACAAAATGCGACCATTTCAACTTCTTCTACTTTGCTTAATGCTGGCATATGTTTTCCATTAGCAATACCACCACAACCAATAATCCCTACTTTTAATGTCATAAAAAAACCTCCATCGTTTTCTTGTTGATACATTCATCATACAAAAAAATGATAAGGTTTTCTTCCTGTTATTTTGGTCAATTATTCCCATATATTGTCTTATGGTATTTTAAAGGGGATAGTCCAACATGTTCTTTGAATACATGATGAAAGGTTTTAACACTATTAAATCCTGAACGTTCTGCCACTTCTATCATTGGAATATTTTCATGGGATAAGATATATTTTGCTTGATTTAAACGGTATTCTGTCAAAAAATGACTAAAATTTTGTCCTGTATTTTTTTTAAAAAAGCGTGAAAAATAATATGGGCTAAATCCCACATATTTGGCAACATCCTCTAGTGTAATCACCTCTTGAAAATGATTTTCTATGTAAATAAACACATCGTTCAGTCTTTCTAGCGTCTGTTTTTGATGGGTTGATTCAACAAAATTCCCTTCTTTGAGTGTACGATTTTTTTGAGGAATCTCACGATAATAGAAGACCAATAGTTGATGCAACAGACTTAATATAGCATAGTCATAGCCAAATTTTTTTTGCTGTACTTCTTTAAATAGTTTTTCTACAAGACTTCTCATCTCTTGCTCGACATCTTTCTCCCAAAACCGACTAAGATTTTCCGCTTTTTCAAATAGCGTGACAATGTCTTTATAATCTGATTGATTCACTAAATAATTTTGAAAAACGGCTAAATCAAATTGATAAACAATCCGTGTACTGCCTGGCGAAGCTAAAAAATAATGAGACTCACCACTACCAAAAATAAAAATTTCCCCTTCTTGCACTTGAAACAACTGATTATCATAACCAATATTGACTAGCCCTTTCGTCACATATATCATCTCAATTTCTTTGTGCCAATGTGGTGGTACAACAATCTCACCTTGGTTTTCAAATGCCCTAAAAGGTAGGCTATTATCCCATTCTGGTATTTCTAAATATAAACTCATTATCTTCCCTCCTTAATTATCTCAAGTTGTCTTTCTTGTATTATATAAAAAAATCCACCAATATTCTAAAAAGAATTTGGTGAATTTTTTTATTAACAGTCTATGACACTTTCTCGTTCAATTAATTTGTGTGGAATAATCACTCTCTTTTTCAACTCATCTGGATAATTAACTTGGTTTAGACACTCTAATACAGCAGACTTCGCTAGTTCACGTGTATTAATATCGACTGACGTAATATAAGGGTGAATCAAGGTTGAAAAAATAGAATTATTAAAACTAATAACCGATACATCATCAGGAACTGTTAGACCACTCAATTGGATAAACTGAATCACTTTTAAAGCAAACATATCATCAATCGCAATACATGCTGAGATTTTCCTTTCACTTAATAAGCTATCTAGCTGAATAAATTCATTGCTTTTTTCTAAATCACATACCGGATAACAGGGTAAGTGATTATCTTTTAAACACATTTCATACCCATAAAAACGTTCCTTAAAGAAATTTTCAGTTGAATTATTTGTTACAAATAAAATATCCTTGTGTCCCTTATCAATAAGGTACTGTGTGACACTCCTACCTAGTAGCTGATTGTCATTATCAACACAGCTAGTGTCATTGTAATAACGATATGGGTGTCCAATAATTGTAAATGGGATATTCTTCTCAATTAAAAAGTCTAAAATGAGATCATTTTCTTTTACATACATCAAGATAAAAGAGTCCACTCGTCTTTGCAAATAAAGTAGTGTTACTGCTTCCAGTAATTCCGTTTCGGTATTACCTGATGCTATAGCGATACTTACTTGATGTTTACTTGCTTCTTCATTCATTGCCGTAATCGCTTCTAAATAAAACGGCTCACTTGCTCGCTCTTTGGTTTCAATAATTGGCAAGACTACCCCAATAGCATTAGATAGTTTACTAACTAAGTTTCTTGCTGAAATATTTGGAACATAGCCTAACTTGTCCATTGCTTTTCTTACGCGCTCTTTTGTTTCTGCTGAAATACTTGGATGATCTTTCAAAACACGCGATACAGTTGAAGGGGCAACACCTACTTCTTTTGCAACATCTTTAATTGTAACTCCCATAATCTACTCTCCCATTAGTTATTCCATATCAATCGATACAACGACACCATAATGATCACTAACACATGGATAATTTTCTCCATCGAAGATCACGTCATGCGACCTCACCTGACAAGGTTCAGAAGCAAATATATAATCTATCCTTAACTGCTCTTTCGTGTGTTTCCACCCATCAATCTCTTTTGGAATGGTGTAACGCCCACTTGGATGCTTGGCTAATTCAAATGTATCCACAAAACTTTTCGTGACTAAATCATATGTTTCATTTTTAATCGTATCAGGGCCATTAAAATCTCCACATAGCAACATGAAACCAGATAATTTATCTAAAAAGAGTTTGCTTAAAGTCCATTCATCTTGAAATCCTTGTTTTGTTTCTTCACTCCACCAAGAATAATGACTACTTGTTACAAATAGTTCTTTATCCTCCACTGTTAGCTTTGAACAAAGCATCATTCGTCGTTTTACATCTGTCTTCTTATCCACTGATGATACTAACACTGCTTGTGATTGTAAAGGTTTTTTTGATAAAATTGCCACACCTTCTTCATAGATATCATATCCCACATGGCTATAAGTCCAACTCCAATGATAACTTTCCCCTAATTCAGCTAATCGTTTAACTAAGCATAACGCATAATTATCCTGTTTAATGATTGTCTTTTCATTGATTGATGGAACAAAATGAAGTGGCTTCTCCTCTGGTAACGCATCAATTCGTTGATTGACTTCTTGTAAAGACACTCCATCTAACCCACTAGATATAATATAGTGCGCCAATATATCCATCTTTTCTTCAGTATCTTCTTCCATCCAACTATGTACATTTAGTGTTAACCACTTCATCTTTTTTTCCTCACTTTATAATGATACTTGACCAATTTTTTCTGATGATTTATGTTCACCAACAGTTGATAACTCGAGCGTTTTAATTTCTTGTGTATTTGTAAAAACTACTACAATCGTGGTACCCTTTCCTTCATTCTCAACTGTTTCCCAATCGACTGTTGCTAATAATTGACCCGCTTTTACAGTATCACCTTCTTTAACTGATACGTCAAATACTTGTTTAGTCATCTCTACAGTATCTAGTCCCATATGTACTAACACTTCTAATCCTTCAGATGTTAATAATCCTATGGCATGTTTTGTTGGAAAAATAGACTGAACCACACCAGATACTGGTGAAACCACTTGATTATTCGACGGTTTTATCGCAAAACCATCGCCCATCATTTTTTGCGAAAACACATCATCTGAAACAGTTTCTATCGAAATGACTTCCCCATCTGCTACAGAAACAAATGGAATAATAACATTTTTTTGAACAGCTGTTTGGTCATTTGGTTCATCAATAACAGTATCGACAATAAGAGAATCAATATCAACGCCACTATCTAACGCATCTTGTACATCAGATTTAATAACATCTGCTTTAGGGCCATAAATGGCTTGTACTCCTGTATCTTTTAAGACTAGCCCTAGTGCACCAGCTTTTTTCCATTCTTGTTCTGTTCCAACTAAATCGGCATTTTTGACACTTACTCTTAAACGAGTCATACAAGCATCTACTTCAGAAATATTTGATTTTCCTCCGAGTAGTTGGATGATTGATACGATTTGCGGAGAGATTCCTTCAGAACTTCCTGATGAAGTTGGGTTATCTGACGTATCCACATCATAGTTTCCATTTCTTCCTGGTGTTGCTAAATTAAATTTCTTGATCATAAATCCAGCAATAAAATAAGAAACAATAGCAAACACGATAATACAAATCACAAAGTTAATCAAATCTTGTGTTAATCCTGCCTTAATGGCTAATGGTGTTCTTGTTAGCAACTCAATATTTCCAAATGAATGGACGCGTAACGAGATGATGTCGGCCATCGCAAATGCCGCTCCTTGAATCACTGCATACACTAGATACAACGGAACTGCTGCAAACATAAACATGAATTCTAACGGTTCTGTAACACCTGTTAAAAATACTGCCAACGCTGCTGAGACATACATTGATTTATATTGTTTTCTCTTATCACTATCCACATTTTTATACATCGCCAAAGTGAAGCCCATTAAAATACCAGATGCACCAATCATTTGTCCTACTTTAAAACGAGCTGGTGTCCAGTTTGATAACACATAATTATATTGTTCGACATTTCCAGCATTTTTTAAGTTAAATAAATCAGTTGCCCAAGCGAGCCATAGAGGATCTTGTCCGTAAACAAGTGTTCCTGCTTGTGCCCCAGATAAAATCTCATAGGTTCCACCTAGTTGAGTATAGTTGATTGGTATGGTCAACATATGATGCAATCCAAATGGTAATAATAATCTCTCAAGTGTTCCATATAAAAACGGTGCCAAAATTGGTGCAGATTCTTGTGATTGAGCAATCCACAAACCAAAATTATTAATTCCTGATTGAATAACTGGCCATACAATCGCTAAACCAATAGAAACTAGCGTTGACCAAAGTATGACAACAAATGGAACAAAGCGCTTACCATTGAAGAAAGACAAAGCATCTGGCAATTTTCTATAATTATAATATTTGTTATATGCCATCGCTCCGACAAATCCCGCAATAATTCCGACAAACACTCCCATATTTAACGCTGGTGCTTCAAGTACACTAGTGAAAAATCCTTTAACCATAATTTTAGTTCCAAATAATGTGTGAGTAAATGCTTCATCGTTTGTTAGCATTTCTGAAGTCACACCAAAAATTGAACCAGTAATACGATTAATCAAAATAAATGAAATACCTGCAGCAAAAGCTCCTCCTGCACGTTCTTTAGCCCAACTACCACCAATTGCTAGTGCAAATAATAAATGAAGATTTCCAATAATTCCCCATCCTATATTTTCAATTACCCCACCAGTTGTTACTAAAAATGCCATATCTGGTGACATCATCGGAATCGTTTTTCCGATACTA
The DNA here is from genome assembly GCF_003950315.1 of Vagococcus bubulae. Lineage (GTDB taxonomy): Bacteria > Bacillota > Bacilli > Lactobacillales > Vagococcaceae > Vagococcus > Vagococcus bubulae. The sequence goes on along the minus strand of NZ_NGJT01000018.1, from coordinate 6,454 downwards.
ATCATTAATCCAGCAGCAGGCATGACAGCTACCACGACCATTAATGCTTTTCCAAATTTTTGCCAAAACTCAAAACTTAGCAACTTTTTCATTGTTTCCTTACCTCTTTCCTTAAATTAATCTTAAACGAAATCGTTTGCGTAATTCATATTATACGTATCAGTTTATGAAAAGTAAATACTTTTTTTATTGATATTCAAATGTTGCAAACAAAACATTTTTATTTTTTATATTGCTTTCGCAATCGTTTGCGTATATTATGTAATTAACAACTTTAATTCATGGAGGGAATAATATGACTCATTTAAAAAGACTGTTTGACATTAACCCATTTAAATTAACCACTCACTCATTACACAAAGAAGACATCCGTTTGCAAGAATCTTTAACAAGTATTGGAAATGGCTATATGGGATTAAGAGGAAACTTTGAAGAAGGTTTCTCAGGAGATAATCACAAAGGAACTTATTTGGCAGGTGTTTGGTATCCTGATAAAACACGTGTCGGTTGGTGGAAAAATGGTTACCCTGACTATTTTGGAAAAGTCATTAACGCAATTGATTTTATTGCTGTTGATATATATGTTAACACTCATAAAATCGATTTAAACACGATAGCACCTACAGATTTTTATCAAGAATTGGACATGCAACATGGCATTCTGTCACGTCATTTTACAGTAACCTTAGAAAACTGTACTATAAAATGTTCTTTTAAACGCTTGCTTAGCTTAACTATTAAAGAACTTGCTTTAGTTAACGTATCTGTCGAAATGATAGAAGGATCAGGTGAGATTACATTAGTCTCTAAATTAGACAATCATGTTCATAATGAAGATAGCAATTACGATGATATGTTTTGGGAACATAGACAAAGTGGTGAGAACTTTGTCACAGCAAAAACTATCAGCAACCCTTTCGGCATAGATGAATTCTGTGTGACAACGTTCATGCAAAATGATTTATCTCAACCAAACTTACCTACTAAAAAAGAATTTAAAGAGTTTGAAGCTTCAGAGATAATCACTACGACATTACAAACTAGCGACGTCATCTCATTAGATAAAAAAGTGATTGTCGTTACAAGCCGAGACATTTCAGAAAATAATCAATTAGATCATGCTAAAAATTTATTAAATCAAGTTAACGAAAATACTGTAGAAGAATTAATCTCTCAACATAAAAACGCTTGGTTAAAACGTTGGGAAGTAGCAGATGTGGTTATTACAGGAGATGACGAAGCTCAACAAGGCATTCGCTTCAATTTATTCCAATTATTTTCAACTTACTATGGTGAAGATGAACGCCTAAACATTGGTCCAAAAGGATTTACTGGTGAAAAATATGGCGGTGCTACTTATTGGGATACAGAAGCCTATGCTGTTCCGCTTTATTTATCTTTAGCAGAACCGAATGTAACGAAAAACTTATTAAAATATCGTCATAATCAGTTGCCTCAAGCACAGCACAATGCCAGACAACAAGGATTACAAGGCGCTCTCTATCCAATGGTTACTTTCACAGGTGTTGAGTGCCACAACGAATGGGAAATCACCTTTGAAGAAATCCACCGAAACGGTGCTATTGCTTATGCTATTTATAATTATACAAACTATACCGGTGACACCTCTTACTTGAAACACGAAGGACTAGAAGTATTATCTGAAATTTCACGTTTTTGGGCTGACAGAGTTCATTTTTCTAAACGTCATGATGCTTATATGATTCATGGTGTTACTGGACCAAATGAATATGAAAATAATATTAATAATAACTGGTACACAAACTATATTGCACGCTGGGTATTAAGCTACACACTCGAAAATTATCAACTTTATAAAAACGATACAACTATATCCTTGTCTGAAGAAGAAATGGCACATTGGCAAGATATTATCGATAAAATGTATTTACCGAAAGATGAAGAACTTGGCATTTTTGTTCAGCACGATACTTTTTTAGACAAGGATTTAATGCCTGTCACTAATTTAGATAAAAAAGATGTTCCGTTGAATCAAAACTGGTCTTGGGATAAAATTTTACGTTCTTGTTTTATCAAACAAGCAGATGTACTACAAGGAATTTATTTCTTTAACGATCAATTCACTATTGAAGAAAAACGTAAAAACTTTGAATTTTATGAGCCAATGACCGTACATGAATCATCCCTTTCTCCATGTATCCATTCCATATTAGCTGCAGAATTAGGGATGGAAGAAAAAGCGGTAGAAATGTATCAACGAACTGCCAGACTAGACTTAGATAACTACAATAATGACACAGATGACGGGCTACATATCACATCAATGACTGGAAGTTGGTTGACCATCGTACAAGGCTTTGCTCAGATGAAAGTTTTCAACGAATCACTTAGCTTTGCTCCTTTCTTACCAACAAAATGGGACAGTTATGCTTTCCATATAAACTATCGAGGTCGTCTACTTTATATCAGTGTATCAGACAACATTAACATTGATTTATTAAATGGCGAACCTTTAGATGTCACAATTTATGGTAATACGCACACACTAACCGACTCATTAACAGTTAAACTAATGACTAAAGGAGTGAAATAATATGTTTCAAGGAGTACTATTTGACTTAGATGGTGTCATCACAGATACGGCAGAATACCATTATAGAGCATGGAAGAGTTTAGCTAAGGAGTTAGGAATTGACATCGACCGAGAATTTAATGAGCAATTAAAAGGTGTGAGTCGCGAAGATTCGTTAGACTTAATTTTAAAACACGGTAGCAAGAGGTCTGATTTTGATGACGATACCTTTAAAGAGCTTGCTGCAAAAAAAAATGATGTTTACGTTGAGATGATACAATCTTTTTCAGAAGACGATATTTTCCCAGGAATTCTTCCCCTACTAAAAGAATTAAAGCAACATCATATAAAAATAGCCTTAGCCTCCGCCAGTAAAAATGGCCCATTATTATTAGAAAAAATGAAATTAACGAGTTATTTTGATGCTATTGTCGATCCTAGTAGTGTGGCTTCTGGCAAACCTGCACCAGATATTTTTATCGCTGCTGCAAAAGCCATTGATTGTCCGATATCAAGTTGTATTGGGATTGAAGATTCAAAAGCAGGTATTACAGCAATCAAAAAAAGTGGCGCTCTACCAATTGGTGTTGGTAACAGCCAAGATTTAGGTACAGACATCACACTAGTTTCAACCACCGACGAATTAACCTATGAGTTTTTAACAAAAAATTGGGTGGACTAATCTATAAAAGCTTCGAACCATGGAATAACCCAAGGCTCGAAGCTTTTTTCTTTGTTATAAAACTTGTTAATACCTTCATAAAAAAGATTAAATTGTCAGAGCATATATCCGTTGTTAAAGTATTAATGTAATTTACTTAGCATATCGATATGTTTTCTTACACTGCATTACACTTAACGTCTTGTACCCTTTTTTTACAGCCAAGATGCATCAATTTTTTTGATAAATTGAATAAATCCTTCCATATCAGGACTTAATATAAAATCTTTTCTCAAAGCAATCCCTATAGAGAAATGAGCATATTTATCCTTTAAAGGAATCCATTTCACACCACTACTTTTACCTATATCTTTATACTCTATAGGCAACAAACAAATTGATTGACTATTATCAAGACTACTCACTAACACTTGTAAGTCATCATGTTCTAACACGATATTTGGTTCATATCCATAATAACGAGTTCGATCTAAAAGGAGACGACTTATAGTATACTTTTCAATCGTCAAAGTCGAAAAACGTTGATTTTCAAGTTGTTTATACGTTAAGAACGATTTTTTAGATAACGGGTTACTTTCTGGAACAACCACATGAATATTGTACCCATTTGTAGTTGTTTCTAGTGGCTCTATATCGATATATTTTGAAAACAGGTTAGGAAATGACGTTAAACAAATATCAATTTCTTGATTTTTTATTTTTTTTGTAGTTCAGGGGAACCATCTTGAATAAGACTTAAATCGATATGAGGATGAGTTTGTAGAAAAATCGAAATTTCTTTCATAAATTGAATTGAGAAAATTGTTATTAAACCCACTTTTATTTTTTCTTTTTTGATATGTGATTTAGTTGATGCATGTCATCGACTAAATCGTCAAACATCTCAACAATAGTTGAACCTTTTTCATATAAAAAAGTACCTGAATCAGTTAATCTGAACGGTTCTACTCGATGATCAAATAAAGTTGTATTTAATTCATTTTCTAATTTTTTTATTGCAATAGATACTGTACGATAATATTTTTATTGGAAACACCATGTGGACGGCTAGTCTTGATGGTCCTGGAAAAGTCACTTTATTTGGTGATGGTAGTGTCGCTTTACAAAATCTTAGTCCAACTAAACATGATATGGCTGAAAAAATAGCTATGACACTTTCACATGCTAATTTAAATGCCAAAGTATCAAAAAACATATTAGCGACAATATATCGTAAAGCCTGTGTTAATGGAACACTTAATTGTTTATGCACTATTCTTGATTCTAATGTAGCAGATTTTGGCGATACGAAACCTGCCCTTCCTATTATTAAAGAAATTGTGTCAGAATTTTTAGCTGTTGCAAAGCACGAAGAAATCTATCTTGATGAACCAGATATTATCGAGCAAATCACTTGTTGTTTCAATAGAGAGACAGTTGGTCTTCATCATCCTTCCATGTATCAAGATCTTATTATCAAGCATCGCCTAACTGAAATAGACTACATTAATGGAGAAGTTGTAAGAAAAGGATTAGAATACAATATTCCTACTCCTTATTGCAAACTATTGACACAGCTGGTTCATTCAAAAGAAGAATTGCTTCAAGCAAAATAATATAAATAAATCCATATCCATCGAGAGTATCTTCTCGATAAATATGGATTTTTAATTAATGATTTAGTTTGTTATATAGAGGTAATGCTAAACCTAATAGTAATATAACCCCCAACAACATTAAAATACTTGTTTCTTTTTCACCTGTTTGTGGAAGTTTACTAATATCATTTTGCTTCTTAGTTGTTTTCTTAGAAGTTGGATGATTCAAACTATTAGTTGAAGATTCTTCTGTTGTTTTAGAAATTTTTGTATTTATTACTCTAAACCCTGTTAAGATATCACCAACTATTTCAGTTGTATAACCTTCTAATTGTGTTTCCGTCACTCGATATGAAATTTCTTTTCCATCTTTGTCATACTGATCTAACTTATCAAATGTGTGTTGCCAATTTGTTTCAGCTGTTAATGTCGCTTCTGACACTTCTTTATCATTCGCTAATAATTGAATCGTCACACTTTTCGCTTTGGGACCTACCCATTCTTTCGTGACTCCTACACTGACTTTACCCGTGATAGTATTCGTTACGACAAATCCGTCACTTGCTGTCCCACTAATGGTTGTATTATAACCGTCTACTGGCGTTTCAGTAATCGTGTAATCAATGACTTTGCCTGTTGTCGCATCATATTTTGGCAACTCTTTAAAGATATGTTCCCAGTTTGTTTTCGCTGTCACTGTTTGACTCGCAATGGTTTGACCGTCTGCTTTTAAATGAAGCTCTGCTGATTCTCCAGCTTTTCCTACCCAGCGTTTTTCAACTGGGATGGATACTGTTTCAGTATTCGTATTGCGTACCACAAAGCCTTCGGCTACGTTTCCACTAATTTCACTGTCATATCCCTTGATACTCGTTTCGGTTATTCGATATGTGATTTCTTTTCCATCTTTGTCATACTGATCTAACTTATCAAATGTGTGTTGCCAATTTGTTTCAGCTGTTAACGTCGCTTTTGACGCTTCTTTATCATTCGCTAATAATTGAATCGTCACATGTTTCGCTTTGGGGCCTACCCATTCTTTTGTGACTCCTACACTGACTTTACCCGTGATAGTATTCGTTACGACAAATCCGTCACTTGCTGTCCCACTAATGGTTGTATTATAACCGTTAACTGGTGTTTCAGTAATCGTATAATCAATGACTTCGCCTGTTGTCGCATCATATTTTGGCAACTCTTTAAAGATATGTTCCCAGTTTGTTTTCGCTGTCACTGTTTGACTCGCAATGGTTTGACCGTCTGCTTTTAGATGAATCTCTGCTGTTTCTCCAGCTTTTCCTACCCAACGTTTTTCAACTGGGATGGATACTGTTTCAGTATTCGTATTGCGTACCACAAAGCCTTCGGCTACGTTTCCACTAATTTCACTGTCATATCCCTTGATACTCGTTTCGGTTATTCGATATGTGATTTCTTTTCCATCTTTGTCATACTGATCTAACTTATCAAATGTGTGTTGCCAATTTGTTTCAGCTGTTAATGTCGCTTTTGATACTTCTTTATCATTCGCTAATAATTGAATCGTCACACTTTTCGCTTTGGGGCCTACCCATTCTTTCGTGACTCCTACACTGACTTTACCCGTGATAGTATTCGTTACGACAAATCCGTCACTTGCTG
>NZ_NGJT01000017.1 GCF_003950315.1 Vagococcus bubulae | reverse complement strand
GACTTGGTTCATGTTATAATCTTTATACATAAATAGCACTCCTTTTTAGTTGGTTTAGTCACCTTAATTATAAAGGATAGTGCTATTTTTTTCGTCAAAAAAAAGGAACAAAATCAAAAATAATTTTGTTCCTTTTAATTTTCGTTAATAGACTTTTGGGTCAGCCTCTTTTATTTTTTAGAATGATAAATCAATAAGTCTTGGTATACAGGAATAAATCCAACTCAAGTCCTATGACATTTGTTTAAAAATAAGACATAATATGAGTGTAGGTTAGTAATGTATAGATAAAGAAGTTAAGAGGAGGATATACAATGAACGAACGCGAAAGAATTTTAGACTTAGTTAAAAAAGGTATTTTAACAACTGAAGAGGCTTTAGTATTATTAGAAAATATTGCCACAGAAAAAGATGAAAAATTAATTGACAATGAAGCAAAACAAGTGAACTATAAATCAGCAGAAGAACAAGCCCAAACAGGCTATAATGACAATGAGGCATTAGAAAAGATTTTAGAAAAATTAGCAGAAGAAGAAAATAGAAAATCTGTGGAGTATGATGAATTAACTGTTGAGATTCAGGGATTAAGACAAGATATTCGAGAAATCGAAGAACAATTGACAGTCTTTGATACAATGGAAGATTTAGATACATTGACGCCTGAAAAAGAAGCAGAGCGTGAGCAACTGAAAAAAGATTTAGCTTATTTAAAAGAAACAGATGTTCAATTATCTAATGAAAAAGCAGAATTAAATGAAGAATTAAAATCGATTAAAAAAGAGCGACGTGATACACAAGAGACAGAAAAAATATTAGGATTTGATATTCCAAAGGATTGGAAAGAACAAACGAATGAAAAAATCAATCAAGCTTCTGGCAAAGTAGAAGAAGCAGGTAAGTACTTTGGTGACTTTTTGAAAAAAACAGTGGATGCTGTTAGTTCTACCGTTTCAGAGAATGTGGAATGGAAAGATGTTAATATTAAAGTACCTGGTGTAAGCTCTCATAGTTTTACACATGAGTTTCTTTATCCAAATAGTACTGCTACATTGATTGATGTCAAAGTAGCAAATGGTAAAGTTAAATTTAAAACATGGGACCAACCAGATGTAAAAGTCGTTGCCAACATTAAGTTTTATGGTAAATTAAACAACAATACACCATTTGAAGCGTTCATTGAGCGCAGTGAGATTGTTGTGGATGAAGAAAATATTTCATTCCAAGTACCAAACAAACGACTAAGCTGTGAATTAGATTTTTATTTACCACAACATTTATTTGACCATGTGTCAGTAAAAATGTTAAATGGTGATATTAAAGTTGAGGATATGTTATTAGGTGACGTTTTCTTAAAATCAACCAATGGTAAAATGAAAGTAAAAAATATTAAAGCAACCATGTTGGAAGTTGAAGGTGTTAATGGTAATATCCAAGTAGAAGATAGTGAGATTGTTGATTTTATTGGTCAAACAGTGAATGGAGAATTAATTAGTAAATCTGTTATTGAGCATACAAATGTATCGTTAATTAATGGAACAGTAAAAATCACATCAAATGATTTAAAAACTAAAAAAATCAAAGCGACAGTGGTGAATGGAGACATTAAAGTGTCTTTAGCTAAACAAGCTGGTATTCAAGCAGATTGTCAAACAAACTTTGGTTCAATCAAAAATCGTTTGGATAACATTGATATTTTAAAAGAAAAGAAAGAGCGAATGAATCAAATGGTTGAATTTGTTCGACAAGAAGATGACATGATTCAATTATCTTTAAATACCACAACAGGAAGTATTTACTTGAAAGATAATGACTAATAGATGGAGTGATAAAAATGGGAAGAAAACTAACAAAATCAAGTAATAATATTGTTTTAACAGGAACATTAGCAGGGATTGCAGAATATTTTAATATTGATCCAACGTTGGTAAGAATCATTTATGTGATTTTATCTATGTTTACATTTGGCTCACCAATTATTTTATATATTTTATTAGCCTTGATTGTTCCAGCTTCAAATAAACAAAGTAGACCACGTTCTCCATATGAAGGATACAACAGCCATCCATATGAAGAATCATCTAAAAGATATAAAACAAAACGACCAAGAAAAGAAGCTCAAAAAGTAGAAGAAGATGACTGGAGTGACTTTTAGTGACCTATTTTCAACGTCTAATTATTAATACATTGGCGTTTATCTCATTATCGGTGTTATTTCCTTCCATGTTTTATGTCAACAGTTTTATGATGGCAATTGTGGCAAGTATCGTGTTATCTGCCTTAAATGTGTTAGTAAAACCGATATTACATATTTTATCCCTACCGATTACACTCATAACGTTTGGGTTATTCAGTTTTGTGATAAATGGATTGATGTTAAAATTTACATCAGTGATTGTAGGCGAACAAAACTTTGCTTTTTCAAGTTTAGGAGCAGCTGTTTTTATTTCGTTATTGTTGTCACTGATAAATTCAATTATCGCTAATAGACAAGTGGATAGATATTAAAAAATGAATAGTTGAAGCATATGGTGTGTTAACACTGTATGCTTTTTTTGTTAATTTGACTGATTTTAAATTGATTTATCTCTTTGCTAGATTTTTTATGTCTTTTGATTTAAACTAGTATTTATGAAAAAGTTTTGAAAATGGATTGAGTGGACAGATAAAGAAAGTAGGGAAAGAAGATGACATTACGTTCTGGCATTGATGTGGGATCAACCACTGTAAAACTGGTCGTGATAAATGAAGAAAATGACGTGTTATTTTCCAAGTATGAGCGTCACTATTCCGATGTTAAAACTGCAGCAATAAATATTTTGAAAGAAGCACAAAAAGTGATCGGTGACCAACCCTTAACGATGAATATCACAGGTTCGGGTGGGATTGGTTTAGCTGATATTTTAGATATTGAATTTATTCAAGAAGTGATTGCCTGTACGAAAACGGTTGAAGAGATAATACCAGAAACGGATGTTGCGATTGAATTAGGCGGTGAAGATGCGAAGATAACCTTTTTTGATGGTGCAATGGAACAACGAATGAACGGTAGTTGTGCTGGGGGGACAGGTGCATTTATCGACCAAATGGCAACCCTCTTAAAAACAGATGCTAATGGCGTGAATGAATTAGCTAAAAACTATCAAACGATATACCCTATTGCATCAAGATGTGGGGTGTTTGCGAAAACGGATGTGCAACCTTTAATTAATGAAGGCGCAGCAAAAGAAGATATTGCAGCAAGTATTTTTCAAGCAGTGGTCAATCAAACAATAGCAGGTCTTGCTTCAGGTAGAAAAATAAAAGGTAAGATTGCTTTTTTAGGTGGACCATTATACTTTATGTCAGAACTTCGCCAACGATTTATTGAAACATTAGATATAAAAGAAGAAGATGTAATCTTCCCAGAAAATCCGCAACTATTTGTTGCCATGGGAGCAGCACTTGATTCAGAACAGTCAAAACCAAATCAGTTAAGTGAGTTAATTCACTTATTAGAAACAGAAGAGATGTCAGAATTATCTCAGTCAGATCGTTTAGAGCCTTTATTTGCAACACCAGAGGATTTAGCATCATTCAGACAAAGACATCATCAGGCATCTGTGAATGAAAGAGAGTTAGCCACACATGTTGGGCCAGTATTTTTAGGTGTTGATGCAGGTTCGACAACGACGAAACTAACGTTGATTGATGATGAGGGAAATTTACTTTACTCTTATTATGGAAATAATGAAGGAGAACCATTAGAAACAACCATCCGTATCATAAAAGATGTCTATAAAAAATTGCCAGAAAAAGCCTTTATTGCCAAGTCAGCGATTACTGGTTATGGTGAAAAATTAATTCAACATGCATTGAAGATAGATATTGGGGAAGTTGAAACAGTGGCTCATTACAAATCTGCCAATTATTTTAACCCAGGCGTTGATTTTATTTTAGATATTGGTGGACAGGATATGAAAGCCATGACGATTAAAGATGGTGTTTTGTCATCTATTCAATTAAACGAAGCTTGTTCTTCAGGGTGTGGGTCATTTATTGAATCATTTGCTAAATCACTTAATTACGGAGTAGAAGATTTTGCGAATTTAGCATTAGAAGCCAGTCACCCAGTTGATTTAGGGTCTAAATGTACCGTGTTTATGAATTCGAAAGTGAAGCAAGTTCAAAAAGAAGGTGCATCTGTCGGAGAAATTTCTGCCGGATTAGCGTATTCTGTTGTGAAAAATGCATTGTATAAAGTGATTAAAGTTCGAAGACCGGAAGAATTAGGTGAAAAGATTGTGTGCCAAGGTGGGACATTTTACAACGAATCTGTTTTACGAGCTTTTGAAGAACTTGTAGGACGTGAAGTTGTGAGACCATCGATTGCGGGACTGATGGGAGCTTTTGGAGCATCCCTTATTGCATTAGAAGATTATGAATTGGGGGATGAATCAACCATTTTATCTCTTGAAGAGTTAGATGACTTATCCATTGAAAATGATCGCATGGATTGTGGGTTGTGTGAAAATCATTGTATGTTAACGGTGACGTTATTTTCTGATGGTCGTCAGTTTATTACAGGAAACCGTTGTGAACGTGGTGCTAGAATTAAAGTCAAAAAAGAAGATAAAAAAGAAAACTTGGTCGATTATAAGTACAAACGCTTATTTAAATATAAACCACTTCGTAAAAAAGAGGTGACACGAGGAGAAATTGGGATACCTCGTGTGTTAAATATGTATGAAAATTACCCATTGTGGCATACGTTTTTTACCGATTTAGGATTTAGGGTGAAACTCTCACCACGCTCGAATAAGTCAGTCTATGAAAAAGGTATGGAAACGATACCGAGTGATACTGTCTGTTATCCTGCCAAAATATCGCATGGACATGTTCAGTCATTGATTGATGACGGAGTTCCGTTGATTTTTTATCCAGGCGTTATCTTTGAAAGACAAGAAGAAAAGTCAGCAGACAATCATTTTAATTGTCCAATCGTTCAAAGTTATCCTGATGTGTTACGAAATAATATGGATGACATCAGAGAGGGAAAAGTGGATTATCGTAACCCATTTTTAAACTTAGCGGATCCTGATTCAGTGGCACATGTTTTATATGAGTGCTTTAAAGATTTTGATGTGACACAAGAAGAAGTGACAAATGCCTTAACACATGGGTATGATGAGTTGGAGAAATTTAAAGAAGACATCCGAGCCAAAGGTGAAGAGACTCTTCGCATGTTGACGTTAAAAGGTGAAAAAGGGATTGTTCTAGCGGGCCGACCATATCACATTGATCCAGAAATCAATCATGGTATTTCACAGATTATTACTCAAGAAGGGTTTCATGTGTTAACAGAAGATAGTATTTCTCATTTGGAAGAAGTAGACAATTTGCGTGTAGTCAATCAATGGGTGTATCATTCTCGTTTATATGCAGCAGCTAAAGTGGTTGGAAAAAATCAACACTTAGAGATGATTCAATTGAATTCATTTGGTTGTGGGATAGACGCTGTGACAACTGACCAAGTGGAAGAAATATTAGATAGACATGGTAAAATTTTTACCGTACTAAAAATTGATGAAGGGCTAAATTTAGGGGCTATTCGTATCCGTATCCGTTCTCTTAAAGCGGCAATGAAAGAGCGTGAGAGAAATCATTATCAACCGGAGATTCAATTTGAAGAGCCTGAAAAAATTGTCTTTACAAAAGAGATGCGTAAAAAACATACATTATTGTTGCCTATGTTAAGCCCAATTCATCAAAGTGGCCTATTTGATATCGCATTGGAGTCTTCAGGTTACAACGTGGTGTGTTTGCCGATGATGGATAAAGAGGCAGTTAATGTGGGGTTAAAATACGTCAATAACGATGCATGCTATCCAGCAATTATCTCAATAGGTCAACTTGTGGAAGCTTTACAAAGTGGAGAGTATGATTTAGATAATGTGAGTGTGCTGATGACACAAACAGGTGGTGGGTGTCGTGCGACAAATTACATTCCACTTCTTAGAAAAGCATTAAAAGAAGCAGGATTTTCTCAAGTCCCTGTTGTATCGGTTTCTCTAGGTAATAAAGGAGTCGAAACAAACCCAGGCTTTAAGTTTACCTTGCCAATGTTAAAACGAATAGCTGTCGCTGTATTGTACGGGGATTTGTTTGAACGTTTAGTTTATCGGACACGCCCTTATGAGGTCAATAAAGGAGACATTGATGCTCTACATCAATCTTGGCTTAAAAAAGTAGAAAAAAATGTCCGTAATGGTTCTTTGACATTGTTTAATAAAAATATGAAGCAAATCATCCAAGACTTTGATACGATTCCATTACATGAAACCACTAAACCAAAAGTCGGAATTGTTGGAGAAATTTTTGTGAAATATTCTCCAACAGCTAATAATGACATTGTGAGATTATTGGAAGATGAGGGGGCAGAGGTAGTGGTTCCTGATTTAATTGGGTTTATGAATTATTCACTATACAATCAAGTTTGGAAATACGAAAATCTTGGAATGCCAAAGAAAAATAAAACATATGCAGAATTTGCGATTAAATTGATTGAAAAAATAGAAAAACCGATGTCAAAAGCATTAAATAATTCTAAACGATTTAATGGGGTGCATTCTATTAAACAATTAGCAGAAGACGCTAGTAAAGTATTATCAATTGGTAATCATACTGGAGAAGGATGGTTTTTAACCGGAGAGATGATTGATTTACTAAAAACAGGGGTTAATAATATTGTCTGTATGCAACCATTTGGCTGTTTACCTAACCATGTTGTGGGGAAAGGTGTTATTAAAGAATTACGACATCAATACCCTGGGGCAAATATTGCGGCGATTGATTATGACCCAGGCGTCTCTGTTGTTAACCAGTTAAATCGTATTCGTTTGATGCTTGCTACTGCTAAGAAAAATATGCAACCAACTGTTAAAGCTTAGTAACAATAAAAAGTAAATACAAGGGCTAATTTATAATATAGGAGTTGTTATAGATTGGAAAAGGTGAGGGGATTATGAAAAATGTTGTTAAAGCAATGGTGGTTATTTTAGGGCAAATAGTTGTTTTTAATCAAGTTGGTCAGAGTGAAAACTACAAAAAAAGCTTATTAAATAGTCCAGCATTGGCTTTGTTAGGGTTTGTTGGTTTAGTTTTTTTATTTAACTATGTGAGTAAGTTAAAGACAAAGACGAAAATATTACAAAAAATCGTGTCATTATTTTTTGCGATAGCGACATGGTTTATGAGTATTTATGGTTCAGGTTTAGACACAGTGATGGAGGTCATTGTGTCTCCAGTTGGGGTGATTTACTCTATATTATTTGTTGCTTCTTTTTATCTCTTAATAGAAACCATGCAAAAAATATTAACTTATTATTATCATAAAGACGAAACCATTCATTATAATAGATGGTTTATTCGGTGGTTTGAAGCTCATTCATTTTTAATACCATTTATTTTAATTAATTTGGTCTGGTTACTTGTGGCCTTTAGTGCATACCCTAGTGTGTTTATGGGAGACTCATTGGATCAATTAACTCAGTTTTTTTTACTAAGTACTAGGACAGCAGCTCATCCTGTTACGTCTACTATTTTTATGGGGAGTTATGTACATGTTGGGCAATTAGTTAGTACAGCTAACAATGGGTTATTTTTATATACTGTTGTTCAAGTTGTTTTTGTCGCATTTTGTGTGTCTTACGCTATTCACGTCACATACAAATTAACCAGGAATAGTTCATTACTACTGATTATTATGGTTATTTTAGCGATGATTCCTATGACAAATGGAACAGTTATTTTAGCAACAAAAGACATTATGTTTTCCGGTTTTTTTGTTTTATATATGGTAAGTTTAATTACTTATTTTGTGGATGATGATTACTATAAAAAGCATCATTTATATGTCATGCTATTCTTTAGTGTGTTTTTTATGATGCTGTTTAGATATAATACTCTTCATTTTATTGGATTAACTATTGTGGTGTATGTGTTTTTTGGGTTAGTTATGAGAAAGAAGTTTTATCGATTAACCTCCGTTACGATAATGATGATACTCGGTTTACTTGTCGGTTTTGGGTGTAATACTTTTTTAGCTAATGCGTTTGCTGAAGAACAAACCACACCAAAACGACGCGAAATGCTGTCGCTTCCTTTTCAATTTACTGCAAGGTATGCAAAATTTCATAGCAGTGATGTAACAGAAAAAGAGCGCATAGTGATTGATAAAGTATTAGATTATGATGCTATTAAGAAAAATTATGATCCGTATCGTTCAGATGTGGTAAAAGCGACACACAATGAATCGGCTACAAAAGACGAGATGACTGATTATTTTAATGTTGTAAAAAAACAAATAAGAATGGAACCACTAACGGCTGTTGAGTCAGTTATGGCGAGTCATTCAAATTTATTTAATTTAAACAAAACAGTGAATGATTATTATTCAAATGGTGTCAAGATGTCTGCTGATGATATGGAAACGATGAATTTAGAAAAAATAGGCATTCATGATAACAAACGTTCTCTTAGATTAAATAAGATACGTGTCAGATTATATAAAGTGTTTGACCGATTACCAGTGTTAGCGCAAATAGATAATTATGCTTTTTATGTTTTTATGATGTTGGCAGTATTTGTTTTATGGTTTACAGATAAGCAGTTTTATTTAGCTGGTTTACTGATTCCAACGGGAGCATTTATTGGAACGTTAATCGCTGGTCCAATTACTTTAGGTTATATTCGTTATATTTTACCTATTGTATTAGTAACACCTTTTCTTCTAGTTGTTGCATTGCAGACAAAAAAGAAACCATCCCTTGATTTAAATGATTAATCAAAGTAGGAGAAAATGATGAAACAACCAAAATTAAAGAAAGTTTATTTAATGGTCATGTTTTTATTGATTATCATTTCAATTGTGGTGAACGTCATTAATTTTAAACACAAAGAAATGATTAACATGATAATACTTGTTGTTTTTGCTTTAGATAGTTTTTACACGTTATGGAAAACTGATGATAAAAAGGATTATTTGAAGCATCATTTTCTAGATTTTATTGCGATTATCCCTTTTCATCATGCTTTTCGGTTAGTAAAGTTTTTCCCACTTGTGATTCAAAGTATTCAGATTACATCAATTGGTCAACGTTATGTGTTGCCTGTATTTTTAAAATTGAGAGAGACAGGAACTGGGAAACTCTTTAATATCTTTTTAATTATCTTTATTTTCTTGCCACTTCCTTTGTTGTGGGTGGAGCCGAACATTAAAAATTATGAGGATTTGATTTGGTGGGAAATGCAGACAGTTACGACAGTTGGATATGGCGATATTGTTATCCAAACAGGTTTGGGACGGTTTATTGGTGGTGTTTTAATGATATTAGGTGTGGGGATTATCTCGACATTTACCAGTAGTTTGACACGTGTCCTAAGTCATTCTAAGAAGCCGACTCATAAAAAAGCGGATTATATTATCGAATCTTTATTAAAAGAAAAATCATTTAGTGAAGATGATCTAGAAATTATTGATGCGTGGTTGAAGTTGGAACAAAAAAAGAAAAAAAGAAATCGTTAAATTTATAGATGTTATGTACCTCGCTTTATGCGAGGTTTTTTTGTTGTGTGTTTAGTATCATATTTTATTTGGTTATGATATTCTGTTTTTAATGATAAAATGATGAGGAAAAAGAGGTGTCGAATGATAAGAAAAAAATATGTGATTTATATTGTTCTGTTATTAAGTATATTAACAGGTATATTTTATATCGCTCAACAAAGAAATAGTTATAAACTTCAAAAAAATAATCAATCAGAAACCTTACAAATAGATATTGCCTTACTTGATTATCGACAAATGGCGAGTGAAGACGGCAGCGAGTTGTATCGAAACTTATTAGAACAAGCCTCTCAAATTGCCAGGCAATCAAATGCTTTACTATTTCAAGATGAAAGAAAATTTATTGATACCTCGATTGAGTTAACAGCTATTCAAGAAAAGGCACAAACATTAGATGGTTTTGCTGACATTGTTTCACTACAAAAAACACGCACTCAAATACAAAGAGATAAGGTGTATTATCAGAATTTAAAACAGGATCATGAGACGTTATCATTAGGTAAACAGTCATTTGGTCGATTATTAGTTTCTCTTTTAAGTATGTTAGGGTTTGTTTGGTTTCCACTGATGTCTTTAGTTAATTCACGATTGGTTGTGGAAGAAAAAGATCATGAGAGTTTGGTTAAAGGTCAACCTCGAAGTTTAATACAACGTTTAGTTAGAATATGTGGTAAAAGATTTTTAGTGATAATGGGTATCTTCATAGGAAGTATCAGCTATCTTGCTTTGCTACAATTTTTTGATAATAAGTTGTTTGGCGATTTTGGTTCTGTCGAAGTCATTAAACAACAGGTGTTTGTAGTGATTAGTGTACTGGGGAAAATGAGTTATTTTGTCTTGTTTGGTGCTTTGTTATATCTTGCTTCCTTTTTACTGAGTATTATGTTAAATACTATTACTAATAATAGTTACGTCACTGTCATCGTTGAATGTTTGGTGTATAGTTTGCTATTTTTATTTCCATCAATTATCCAACTGAGTGTGTTTCAATGGTTAGGAATCTTATCCCCATCATTAATCATAGATGGCCAGTGGAATCTGTCAACAAATCAAGGACTGATTATCTTAATCACAATGATACTTATTTTATTTATTATTTGTGTGTGGCAATTAACCTTTACAAAGAGAGGAAGACAATATGAGTGAATACATCAAACAAGAGTATGACGACTTTTTTCATAACAAAAAGAATATCGTATTGTATCTTCTTGTGGGACTTCTTACATTATTCTTTGTTATTCAATTAGAGCCGAGTTATAAAATCCATGAGGCAACCAATTTTAAAAATTTGGAATCTAGTTACTTAGATAAGAAACAGTTTTTAGAAACAGTTAATTTAGATGGTGATACACATCCAAGAGTTTTAGAAGCAGTAGCGGCATTTAATATCATGTTGCCTACTGAAAAGAAACGATATGAGTCTTTAAAATCAAATCATTTGGCTGAGTATGCTGCAAGTAGTGCTATATGGTACGGCTTTGGGACAAGTTACAATCCATCTTATTATACTTATGGCAATGATTTCGCTAAGTTTGAAAATACATACGGTAGCAGTAGTATGATACCTAAGATGACGGAATATGCTAAACGAGGCAACTCTTTATCTATGAATGAACTGAATGAAAGGACAGCTTGGCAACAGGTTGAACGATTGATGAAACGAATAGTACCGATGTTATTTAGTTTACTGGCCATTTTATTTTCGATTGATTTATTAAGTAAAGATAGAAAGCATAGTAGTTTAATTGATGGTTACCCAATCAGTCTATTTAGACGAATGATGATAAAACTTATCGTTACTATGAGTGGTTTATTTTTGGTCATCATTCCATTAGGCATTGGGTTTATTATTGTTGGACTACGACGAGGATTTGGCTCTATCCATTTACCTTCTAGTTATAGTGTTTTTCCTGTTGAGGCTATTTCCAATCTTGAATCAACTTTCCATAGTCAAACAATTGGCCTTTTTCTAGTCAAAAGTAGTTTATTATTATTACTACTAGTCTTTTTAATTATGCTAGTCTCATTACTAATATCATATTGGTCAAAAAATGATTTTCTAAATTTAGTTATGATCAGTTGTATCACTTTTTCAAGTTTATTGTATCAAAGACATGGCTTGGGTGATATTTATGCCATTCAATATTCGCCAATGAGTTACTTATTTACCGGTGATGTTGTTTCTGGTTACCAAGGATTTTTCTGGTCCACTCCATTTCTCACATATAATCAAGGATTGATGGTTGTGGGTATATCAATTGGTGTATTTATTGTTATAACGAAACTAAGTACAATCAAGAAACGTCAAATATAAGGAGGATACGATGATAAAATTAGAAAATATTCGTTTCGCTTATAAAAATAAGCCAATATTAGTTGATATTACACAAGAATTTCATGCAGGAGAAATCATTGGTCTTGTTGCACCAAATGGAACAGGAAAAAGCACACTATTAAATGTATTAATGAATTATAATAAACCACAAAAAGGTCAGCTGATTATTGATGGGACCGATACGTATAAAACAGCAAAAGATCAAATTAATTTGTATAAAAAAATAAGTATGATGCCAGACCAACAAGATTTATATGAATCAAAAACAGGGATGGAACACTTGAGTATGTATAAAGCGATTTGGCATTCGACGATTGATATCAAACGGTTGGTAATCGAATTACATATGACACATTATGTGAATGATAATGTTAGTAGCTACTCATTGGGAATGAGGCAACGGTTGTGTTTTGCTATGCAAATAGTGACCGATACAAAAATTATGCTGATGGATGAAGTGATGAATGGTCTTGATCCGACAAACGTGACACTCATATCAATGATGATGTCTAAAAAAAGAGATGAAGGAAAACTTATTTTTATCGCTTCTCATTTACTGGATAATCTAGAATCTTATGCAGACCGAATTTTTTTCTTGATTAATGGTCAGTTGGAATTATTTTATGATAAATCTAGTCCACATCAAAATGGTGAAAAGTTTTTAAAAATAAATGTGACAGATAGTAGTTTCCTGCCTGATTCACTTTTAAGTAGAGGAATATTATTATCTGAAGATAGGTTGATTATTCCTTTAGAAAAAGAAGAAGAGCACACGATATTTAATGATATTCCGGTTGAAAAAATGCAAACTATCAGTGTTTCAAGATTAACTCTAAAAGAAGCGTATGAAATAAAATTTGGGTTAAATAAAAAAAATTGACCTGTAAAGAAAAAACACTTTACAAGATTAATTAAAACTGTTAAACTATGCTTTGTGATTAAAACAAATCAAAAAATTTTTGGAGGTGCCTTAATAATGGCAGTTAAAATTCGTTTAAAACGTATGGGTTCTAAAAAGAAACCTTTTTATCGTATGGTAGTAGCAGATTCTCGTTCACCTCGTGATGGACGTTACATCGAAGTAGTGGGAACTTACAACCCATTAACAGATCCAGCTCAAGTAAAAGTTGAAGAAGACTTAATCTTAGACTGGTTATCAAAAGGAGCTCAACCTTCTGATACAGTACGTAACATTTTATCTCGTGAAGGAATCATGAAAAAACATCACGAAGCTAAATACACTAAAAAATAAGGTGGGCATATGAATGACTGATGCAAAAGATTTGGTATTAACCATTGTCCGTCCGTTAGTTAGTCAACCTGATTCTGTTCGTTTAGATGTTGAAGAATCTGAAGAATTTATGGAGTACAACTTAAGAGTGGCTTCAGAAGATATCGGTCGAATTATTGGAAAACAAGGTCGTGTTGCAAAAGCAATTCGTACGATTGTCTACAGTGTTCGCACGAATGATTCTAAAAGAATTCGTTTAAATATCCTAGATGACAACAATTAAAAAGCAAGCATTAGAGATAATCTAGTGCTTGCTTTTTTGCTATCTATAAGCTGTAAATCCTTTTCCAACGACTTCATGAGCACTTGTTACAACAACAAAGGCTTCTTCGTCGATGTCTAGGATAGATTGTTTTAATGTAATGAATTGATCTTCTTGAATCACGACCATAATCATTTTTTTTGATTCCAAGTTTAGACCACCTTCAATAGGAATAAGAGTAGCTCCTAAATCTAAATCAGAAATAATTTGTTCTCTAATTTTTTTATAATCATTTGAGATGATCATGACATTTTTAGAAGATTCTGGTCCAACCTGAACCGTATCGACCATACGACTCGTTAAATATAATGCAATGAGAGCAAATAAGACCGTTTGAACATCAAAGACAAATAATGCACTTAAAATAACAAGTCCATCACAAATTCCTAAAATAATCCCCAATTTAATTGGAATATATTTTTGAACGATTAACGCAATCAGAGCAGTCCCTCCAGTAGAGCCTTTTCCTAAAAAGACTAAACCAACTCCTAGTCCAACTGTGACACCACCAAAAATAGCAGCAAGTATCGGCTCAATATTATTTAACGCAACCCCATGAAGCAATGAAACGAATAAGGGGACGAGAAAGCTCCCTAAAATACTTTTGAAAAAAACTTCTTTCCCTAATAAGAAAAAAGATAATGTCAATAAGACGAAATTGACAGAAAATAACACAATACTAGGTGTTAAATGAAGTGTTTCATATAAGATAATCGTTAATCCATTAATCCCTCCTGAAACAATTCGGTTAGGCAATAAAAAAGCATTGAAACCAAAAGCGACAAATAGTGTTCCAATGATGATAAAAAGTGTATCGCTAAAGCGAGGCCCTATTTTTTTTTGTAACGTTTGTACCATAATGACTCCTCCTTGAAAATATATCGTAACTTATATCAGAAACATTTTAAAGAGTTTTTAAATTATTTTGTTAAAACAATTCCAATAAAACCTATTAAATGCCTATTGATTTTATATATGACGTACTATATAATCAATAACAGGTACTATTAAAAGTTAATTGGAGGAATTAGTGTGTTAAAACAAGTATATCAATTTGATGAAGGCAATGCAGATATGAAAGACCTATTGGGCGGTAAGGGAGCAAACTTGGCTGAAATGACACGCTTAGGCTTACCAGTACCACCAGGGTTTACGATTACGACTGAAGCCTGTATGTCTTTTTTAAATACAACAAAAGAATTATCAGATGAATTAAAAAAAGAAATAGATGAGCATTTAAGTTTATTAGAAAAGAAAACAAACAAATCATTTGAAGGTGATAATGACTTGTTACTTGTATCAGTCAGAAGTGGGGCAAAATTTTCAATGCCTGGTATGATGGATACCATTTTAAATTTAGGATTAAATGATGAAACAGTAGAACAACTTGCTTCATTAACAGAGGACGAAGCATTTGCTTATGATTGCTATCGACGTTTATTACAAATGTTTGGAAACGTTGTCTTTGGGATTGATATGCAATACTTTGAAAATTATTTAACTTTTTATAAACAAAAACATGGGGTTAAATTAGATAGTGAGCTATCTGGTAATGACTTAAAACAAATTGTGATTGAGTTTAAACGCATTATTTTAGAAATTAAAAAGAAACCGTTTCCTCAATCGGCAAAAGAGCAACTTTACTTGGCTATTGAAGCCGTGTTTCATTCTTGGAATAATGAACGAGCACATATTTACCGTGAGTTAAATCATATTCCTGATGATATTGGAACGGCTGTTAACATTCAATTAATGGTCTTTGGAAACAGTGGTCATACAAGTGGAACAGGTGTTGCTTTTACTAGAAATCCAGCCACAGGCGAAGATAAATTATTTGGTGAATACTTGATGAATGCTCAAGGCGAAGATGTTGTAGCAGGTATTCGAACGCCAGAACCAATAGAGCAACTAAAAACAGAGATGCCAGAAGTTTATGATGAATTTAAACGTCTTGCTCATTTACTAGAACAGCATTATCGTGATATGCAAGACATTGAGTTTACCGTAGAAAAAGGAAAACTCTATATTTTACAAACACGAAATGGGAAACGTACCGCACAAGCCAGTGTGAAAATTGCGGTTGATTTAGTAGAAGAAGGATTAATACGAGAAGAAGATGCGTTAATGACATTAAATCCAGATATGATTAGTCATTTATTGCACCCAGAGTTTTCTAAAGTAGCATTAGAAGAAGCCGTAAAAGTATCGGATGTTGGGTTACCAGCAAGTCCAGGGTCGGCTGTTGGAAAGATTTGTTTTGATGCTGCTACGGCAAAAGAATGGGCAGCACGAGGTGAAAAAGTCATCTTAATGCGTCAAGAAACGTCACCAGAAGACATTGAAGGGATGGTTGCCAGTGAAGCCATTGTGACAAGTCGAGGAGGTATGACGTCTCACGCAGCAGTTGTCGCTCGTGGTATGGGAACCTGTTGTGTTGCTGGATGTAGCGAATTAGACATTGATGATTTTCTAAAACGAGTTGTCTATCCAGGAGGTCAATTAAATGAAGGAGATATT
Organism: Vagococcus bubulae; assembly: GCF_003950315.1. Taxonomy (GTDB): domain Bacteria; phylum Bacillota; class Bacilli; order Lactobacillales; family Vagococcaceae; genus Vagococcus; species Vagococcus bubulae. Next base: position 34,405 of record NZ_NGJT01000017.1, on the reverse strand, counting down.
ATTTCAGTTGACGGCTCAAATGGCGTGATTTATTTAGGAGAATTGGATGTTGAAGTAACAGGAACCTCTCACTATTTTGATACAGTTATGGCATGGGCTAAAAAGCACGCTCGACTTGATGTGAGAATGAATGCTGAAACAGTCAATGATATCGAAACAGGACTATATTTTGGTGCAGATGGTATTGGATTAATTCGAACAGAGCACATGTTCTTTGGGGCAGAAAGATTGATTCAAATGAGACGTTTTATTTTATCAAATAGTTTTATGGAACGAGAAAAAGCACTTAAAGTGATTTTAGAGTATCAAATGGAGGACTTTAAAGAAATATTTACGACACTAAATGATTTACCAGGAGTGATACGTTTACTTGATCCACCATTGCATGAATTTATGCCAACAAAAGAAGAAGACATTAAACACCTTGCTACAGAGATGAATGTCAGCCCATCAGAAATCGAGAGACGATTAAAAGAACTACATGAAATTAATCCAATGCTTGGTCATCGTGGCTGTCGCTTAGGGATGACATATCCAGAACTGTATATTATGCAAAGTGAAGCCATTATTCGTAGTGCGATTGCCATGAAACGTGAAACAGGTTTAGACGTAACACCAGAAATTATGATACCATTAGTAGGAACGACAAAAGAATTGAGTGAATTAAAGGAAAAAATCGAATTATATCTTGATGCCTTGATGGAAGAAGAAGATATTACAGTCTTTTACCGCATTGGGACAATGATTGAATTGCCAAGAGCTTGTTTGATTGCTGATCAATTAGCCAAAACAGCAGATTTCTTTAGTTTTGGGACAAATGATTTAACTCAAATGACGTTTGGTTTTTCAAGAGATGATGCGGCCAAATATATTAATGATTATGTATCAAAAGGTGTACTACCAGTTGATCCATTCCAGACAATTGATAAAGATGGGGTGGGTGAATTAATTAAGGCGGCTGTCGAAAAAGGACGTTCAAGCACTCCTGATATTAAAATAGGTGTGTGTGGTGAGTTAGGTGGAGATCCAACATCAATTGAATTTTTTGACGACATTGGATTGGATTATGTTTCTTGTTCACCATATAGAATTCCGATTGCCTATATTTCGGCAGCTCAAAGTACCATTCGTCGTGCATCCCATAACAAATAAAAAAGAGGTGTCTTTGTGGAACTTAGTGAGCGACAAAAAAAGATTATTGATATTGTCAAAACGAATGAGCCAATTAGTGGCGATAAAATTGCAGAACAATTAGGATTAACCAAACCAACACTTAGAAGTGACTTAGCTGTATTAACGATGACAGGTATTCTTGATGCTAGACCTAAAGTAGGCTACATCTATTCGGGATTACCCTTTGATCCATTGTTACAAGAGCATTTGTTTGATGTTCAAGTTGACGAGGTGATGTCTAATCCAGTGATTATATACCCTCATACAACCATTAAAGACGCAACAACATCCCTATTTATGTATGATTGTGGGTCGCTTTATGTGATTGATGAAGAATCAAAAGATTTAATTGGGCTTGTCTCACGCAAAGATTTGTTACGTAGTTTATTGAATAATCAAGATTTGGAGTTAGCCATTGCGATTATTATGACACGTATGCCAAATATTGTTGTTGCTTATCCAGATATGACCATACTTGAAGCAGGTAGTTTATTAAGTAATCATGAAATTGATTCACTACCCGTATTAAGTCGAGAAACCAATCAAGTCATTGGTAAATTATCAAAAACAAAAGTGGTACAGCACTTTATGAAGTTAGGGAGAGAATTAAAAAATGAACAACTTTAGAGAAAGTAAATTCAAACAATTACAGCTATTTGTGATTTCAGATTCGATTGGAGAAACAGCGCAACGTGTCATTAATGCCGTATTAGCACAGTTTCCTAAGTTGGATAATTATGATATTAAAAAATTTCCATTTGTTGATTCAAAAGAAGTGTTGCTGCAAATTTTATCAGATGCATTAAATGAAAAAGCCATTGTAGTGACAACGCTTGTTGATAGTGAATTAAATAAAATTTGTGCGGATTTTGCTAAAAGTACAGGCTTAGAGTATGTTGATTACATGACAGAGTTGATGACAAAAATTTCTCATCGCACACACATGGAACCAAGCCATGAGAGTGGCTCACTTTATTTGATGGATCAAGAATATTTTAAGCGAATTGAGGCGATAGAGTTTGCTGTCAGATACGATGACGGAAAAGATCCAAAAGGGTTTAGAAAGGCGGATTTAGTGGTTTTAGGAATTTCACGTACGTCGAAAACACCCTTAAGTATGTATTTAGCCAATCGTTCAGTCAAGGTAGCCAATCTACCATTAATTCCTGAAGTGCCAATACCAAAAGAATTATTTCAATTAAATAATGTGCCAGTGATTGGTTTAACAGCTAGTCCAGAATATATTATGCGTGTGAGACAATCTAGATTGGATTCTCTTGGGTTAAATGGGAGTTCTTCTTATGTCTCCCTAGATAGAATAAAAGAAGAGCTGAGTTTTGCCCATGATTTGTATGACTCTTTAGGGGCAATTGTGATAAACGTTGAAAACCGATCAATTGAAGAATCTGCTCAGTTAATTGAAGAGGCTTATAAAAATAACTAAAAAATTCGTGATGCGCAGTTACTAGCGTATCACGAATTTTTATATAAACGAGTTAATTTCTTTATTCACTAAAAGAGGTCTTGTTCTTAAAATAGAATGTCCTGTTTTATTAAATATCACCATTTTAGCTTGTTTTAGTGAGTCGACAAAAGGAGTCATTTTATTGAGATCTATAATATCTCTATCACCAAAAATAAATAAAATCGGCATTTTTAATGTTTCACGGTAATTCTTAGTTAAGGGAAGATTTTTCATTGCTAAACGTAATACCCTAGACTCTTTTTTTAGACGCAAAAATTGGTCACTAATAGCGTATAAAGAGCGATAAAGAAGTTGTTTACTCTTTTTTAATTGATCAAATCTTATATTTGGAGAAATCAATACCATTTTGGAAATGCGTTCAGGATAGTAGTTGGCAAAAGATAATGCAATATTTGCACCATCACTAAAACCGACCATCATCACTTTTTCAATCTGTTCATTATCTAGTATTGTTAGAATATCCGAAAAAATAGCAGAAAAATCAAGTTGGTTACTTTCATTGGTTGATTTTCCATGGTCTCTAGTATCCATTAAAATGAGTTGATGGTCTTTTTGAAAGGCATCAACTTGCTTTTGAAAGGCGTGATGAGAGCCGCTGTTTCCATGAATGAAAAAGATCGGTGAGCCGTGACCTAAAATTTTGTAAAAAATATGGCTACCATCAGTAGATGAAATGATTTTTTCCATAAGAGATTCCCCCATAATCAATTAGGATTTTAATTCATAAATTTTTGAAGGACGACCAACACCTGTTGCACGTTCTCCAATCTCGGTAAAGTAAGGTAGCATGGCTTTTTTAAAGTTTGAATGATCAATATCTTTAAAGTTGACACCTAAAAACTTAGCATAAACTTTTCTTGCTTCACTAATTGTAAAATCTTTTCCCAAAACACGCAAGACTTGAGGTTCGTGATACATTTTATTACAAACTCGGTTAAAAGCCTTAATAATAATTTTGGCATGGTCAAACGCTAATGAATCCTCACCAATAGACTCCCCAGTGTCTAAATTAACACAAATGTTTGCATCAAGATGATTGGTAAGATATAACAAGTTTCCTTCACGCGTTAAATCAAACCAAGATGCTTTTGCCGCTTCATCTCCTGCATCCAGTGGTTCTTCTCCGATAAAAGCTAAATAACTCACTGTGATGACCCAACCACGTGGATCACGTCCAGGGGTACTAAAAGTGTGAAGTTGCTCCACATGTTCACGAGTAATCGTGACGTTTGTTTCTTCCTTTGTTTCTCTAATACAGCTATCTGCTGTCGCTTCTCCAGGAATAACAAATCCTCCAGGAAGTGCCCAGGAATTTTTGAAAGGATGGGTACTTCGTTTGATAAGCAATACTTTCAATGCATCTTGTTCTTTATTGTAACAAAATATCACATTATCCACTGTGACAGATGGCATATCTTGTGTTGGGAAATGTTGTTGTTTATACCAATTTAAATATTCTTCTTCACTAACTTGTGTTTCATAGTAGTGCTGTTCTGTTGTTTTTTTGTCGAAAGTCGACATATTCTAACTACCTCTCTTTTTAAACTTACTAATCTTCCTCTATTTTATCAGATTCCAGTTATTTTGAAACCTATTTACATTGAAAATAGGTAAGAAATACATTAAAAAAGTGAGCAAATTACTTTCCTTTTTATAGGGTAGGGGGTATATTGGTTTTGTAAGACACAAATACCTAGGAGGAATATATGTTTTTATTTAAAAAAGTACCAAGTATTTCAGCGCAAGAATTACAAGAAAAAATGAAAAAACCGATTGAATTAATAGATGTGAGAAGTCCTGAAGAATTTGCTCAAGGACATATACCTAAAGCGAAAAATGTTCCATTAGATACGATTCAACAATATAAGCCAAAAGGAAAAACAGTTTATGTGGTTTGTGCATCAGGTCCTAGAAGTAAACGTGCGACACAATACTTAGTTAGTCAAAAGTATGATGCCTATAATATTGAAGGTGGTATGATGATGTGGAATGGAACATTGAAAGTGGGGTATAAGTAATATGAGAACAATTATTGTTGGTGGTGTTGCAGGTGGAATGTCTGCAGCAACAAGATTAAGACGTTTAGAAGAAAATATGGACATTGTCATTATTGAAAAAGGACCGTATGTCTCATTTGCTAATTGTGGATTGCCGTACTATGTTTCTGGTGAAATTAGCAATCGTGAGGATTTATTGGTACAAACACCTGAAAAATTAAAAGCACGTTTTAATTTAGATGTCAAAGTGGAAACAGAAGTGATTTCTATTGATGCAGATAAAAAAGAAGTGACGCTGTTACATAATGGTCAAGAGGAAGTAATGAGCTATGATAAATTAGTTTTATCACCAGGAGCTAAACCATTTATCCCACCATTAGACGGCATTAATGACGCAACAAACTTATTTACTCTAAGAAATGTCCCTGACGTTGACCAAGTGATGAATTATTTAGATGAACACAAACCTAAAAAAGCGGTCGTAATTGGTGCTGGATTTATTGGATTAGAAATGGCTGAAAATCTGGTTCATCGTGGGTTAGAAGTGACGATTATTGAGATGGCACCACACGTTTTACCGACAGTAGATGCGGAAATGGCTTCCTTTATTACGAACGAGTTGCGTGATAAAGGGGTGAAAGTGTTAACGAGTCAAGGTGTTGTGGCGATGGAAAATAACGGACAAACGCTTGTATTAAATACTGGTGAAAAAATAGACACTGATTTAGTCTTGATGTCAGTTGGCGTTCGCCCTGAAAATGGTTTAGCTGAATCTGCTGGTATTGAGTTGGGTATGCGTGGTGGTATCTTAGTTAACGATTCGTATGAAACAAGTGTCAAAGATATTCACGCAGTAGGTGACGCGATTATCGTTAAAAATCAAATTAATGATGAAGACGCCATGATCGCTCTAGCTTCACCAGCTAATCGTCAAGGTCGTCAAGTGGCAGATGTTATTGCTGGTATGCCACGTAAAAACAAAGGAAGTATCGGAACAGCGATTGTTCGAGTGTTTGAGCAAACCATTGCATCAACTGGTTTAACAGAAAAACAAGTAAAAGATTTAGGTTATGACTATCATGTCGTTCATGTTGACGGAAAAAACCATGCAGGATACTACCCTGGTGCTAGTATGATTTTCTTAAAGTTGATATTTAACCCAACAACAGGTAAAATCTATGGTGCACAGGCTGTTGGAAAAGATGGAGCCGATAAACGCATTGACGTTTTAGCAACAGCTATTAAAGGTGGTTTGACAGTTGAAGACTTACCAGAATTAGAATTAACATACGCCCCTCCATTTGGTTCGGCAAAAGATATTGTTAATATGGTTGGGTATGCCGCATTAAACATTATTGAACATTTAGCCGAAAATATTCAATTAACTGAATTAGAACAAGAGAAAGCATCAGGAGCATTATTAGTCGATGTCAGAACACCAGAAGAGTTTGCGCAAGGAACGATTGATGGGTTTATTAATATTCCGCTTAATGACATTCGTCAACGTGCAGCTGAATTACCAAAAGACAAAGAAATTATTTTAAGCTGCCAAAGTGGACAAAGAAGTTACATTGCACAACGTATGTTAGCACAAATGGGTTATGACGTGAAAAACTTAGATGGATCCTATCTGCTTTATAAGGCGATTAATGGAATTTCATAAATAATAAGGAGTGGTCACAATGGAAGACACAAAAAGAAAAGTTAGTAATCGTTTGAAGCGTTCGGAAGGACAAATTAGGGGAGTTCTTAAAATGTTAGATGAGGACAAGAGTTGTCGTGACATTGTGGTTCAGCTATCGGCTATCCGCTCAAGTATCGACCGTGCTATTGGTGTGGTTGTAGCAGAAAATTTAATTGATTGCATAGAAGAAGAATCAATTACTCAAGAAGATCGAGATGAAAAAATCAAAGAAGCCATTGATTTAGTGATAAAAAAATAAAAAAAATCCAATTATTTGCATGATGTGAATAATTGGTTTTTTTGTTATTTATGAGTTGTTAAGAATAATATCCCCAATCACTTATTTACGAAAGAACGTTTTGTTAATTATTCTTTTGGTTGTATTTTTATACTTTATACAAGAATAATTGTATAAAAACAGTTGATTTTTTGAATATTAATTGTATAATTTAATGAAAATATAAAAAGAAAGAAGCTGATAAAATGTTTAAAAACGTCATTGTAAGAGTACCATCAAAAAACATTTCTGAAGGAATTACTAGCGTAGATGAAGGGAAACCCATTTACGAAAAAGCATTAGTCCAACATGAAAATTACGTTAGTGCATTAACAAAAGCAGGTGTTAACGTAACAGTATTAGAACCCAAAGATGATTTTCCTGATTCGTGTTTTGTAGAGGATGTTGCATTATGTACTAGTAAGTGTGCTATTATCACAAGACCAGGTGCTTTAAGTCGTCAAGAAGAAGCAAACTTACCAGATATGTTAGAGGCATTAACTCAATTTTATGACACGATAGAATATATCACAGAACCTGGGACTGTTGAGGCAGGTGATATCATGATGGTGGGCGACCATTTCTATATTGGATTATCTGAGCGAACTAATATCGATGGAGCCAATCAAATGATTGCAATTCTTGAAAAACATGGATTAAGTGGAGAAGTCGTTGAGTTAAGTGAAGTACTTCATTTAAAAACAGGACTTTCTTATTTAGAAAATAATCATTTATTAGTTTCAGGAGAATTTAAAACAGCTCCTCAATTTGAAGCATTTAATAAGATAGCTATTGATGATGATGAAGCGTACGGGGCTAATTGTATTTGGGTGAATGATTACGTCTTGGTTCCAAAAGGGTATCCAAAAGTGCAACAAAAAATTGAAGCATTAGGGTATAACGTCATCGTGGTGGATACATCAGAATTTAGAAAAATAGATGGTGGGTTGAGTTGTTTATCATTACGATTCTAAAAAAGAAATCATTATTAACTGTCCAAAGTTGTTCAAAAAATATCTAGATAATTGCTATTTATGTAGAAAAAGTTTAATTGAATGTGCTATCATAAATAAAGATATTTGAGTTAACGACATGAAGGAGAGTATTAATTGAAAAAAAGGATAATGGTTTTAGTGGGGATGTTGGGTGTATTAGTCTTGGTAACGACACTATCTGTTAAGTTAGTTAAAGGGACTAAATCGTCTGATGTAAAAGTGGCTTCGGAGAAAGTCATTCAAACGAGTCAAACAAATTCAAAGAAAAACAAAGAGAAGAAATCAGATAAAGCGAGCCTATTTGATCAAGAGCAAGTCGTTTCTGACCATGTTTTTCCAGTAAAAGATTTGAATACGCAACAAGTTAGTGAAGATAAGTTACCAAAAGGAACAGTTGTGACAGTTAAACCAGTCAAGGGTGAGGAAACATGGGTTGAAATAGTGAGTGATCCACCAAAGGGGTTTATTGAAAAAAAATATCTAGAACATCGAAGTGGGTATATTAATGCTAGAGAGAAAAAACGTTCCAAGGCTCTGACTCAAAAAGAATTTAATAAACAAGTCGACCAAGCTCTTGATGACTTTTTAGTTAAACATGGTGGAGATATAAGTGTTTATATTGAAACGGTTAATAATGATTTTTCTTATGGTTATCATGAAGATAAAGTTAGAAGAACAGCAAGTAGTATCAAATTACCTTTTATTGCTTACGTGATGAGTCTAGCAGATAAAGGAAAGGTGGATTTGGATACTAAGTTAACTTACACAACCAATTTCAAAATTGATGGGACAGGGATTATTCAGTTTGAACCAATCGGCACAGAATACACAATCAAACAGTTAGCTGAGTTGGTGATTCGTTATAGTGATAACGTGGCATATCTAATGTTATTAAATTACATTGGCGAATCAAACTTTGTTCAATTTTTATCTAAACTAGATTCTCAATCACCTAATAATCGTGTGTTTTCAACACCACGTATTTTGACGAAAGCCATGAAGTACGTTTATGATGAGAAAGATAGTAGTAAAAATATGGCAATGCTTTATGGTTGGCTACAAGATAGTATTTTTGATGATGGGGTTGCTGTGGGATTGCCAGGAGTAGATGTGGCACACAAAACAGGTTGGATGCCAATGTATACAGTGAGTAATGACATCGCACTCGTAAAAGATAAAAAAAATCCTTATTTTATCACGATTATGACAAGTGGATATGACAGTTCATATAGTGAGCAATCTATTTCTGATTTGTCTGCGATAGTTGATGAGTACATGTTGCAATTAGATTTAACAAAATAATAGCGAGCACATCTGGATGAACATAATCTTGATGTGTTTTTTTGTGTTTATTTAAGAAAAATGACTCTTTTTTGACAGTTTTATGTATAATAGCACTAAGGATTGACGATACTATATTTTAAGGAGAAGATTATGGGAAAAGTCAGAATTAATAATATGCTAGTTTACACCTATAATGGTGTTATGGGAGAAGAAAAAGTTCTAGGACAAAAACTAGAATTAGATATAGAATTGACGTTACCGTTAGAAGAAGCAGGGAAAACAGATGATTTACATCAAACAATTAGTTATGCCGACGTGTATACAGATGTCAAAACAGCGTTAGAGGCAAAATCATTTGATTTGATTGAAGCTGTAACATATTATGTGCTAGATATATTGGGTGAAAAATATGGTGATATGTTAGAGCATGCCTTAGTTAGAACAAGAAAATATCATGTACCAATTGCCGGTTTTTTTGACAATGTGGAAATAGAAATGGAAAGAGATTATTAAATGATGGAAACTTATTTGGCATTAGGTAGTAATATGGGAGATTCATTAGGTTATTTAAAACAAGCGATTGAAAAATTGAATGATCATGCGAATATCCAAGTGATAGATAAATCAATTATTTACGAAACGGATCCATATGGTGATGTGCCACAAGATAATTATCTAAATGCAGTCATACGAGTTAACACAGATTTATCACCGCACGAGTTATTAAAAGTAGTCAATGAAATCGAAGCGAATTTAGATAGAGAACGATTGATTCGTTGGGGACCAAGAACGATCGATATTGATATATTATTAATGGGAGAGTTAGAAATGGATACACCTGATTTAATCATCCCACATAAAGAAATAACCAAACGTTCCTTTGTGTTAATCCCTTTAAAAGATGTATACACAAAACAACACTTATTAGGAAAAACACTGGATGAATGGATAAATGAATCAGGAAATGCTGATGAGGTTAGACAGACAAATGAAAGTTGGGATTAGGATGGAACAAGATAAGCAATTACAAATTGAAGAAGCCGTAAAAACAATACTAACAGCTATTGGGGAAGATATTGACCGAGATGGATTGAAAGAAACACCAAAACGTGTGGCGAAAATGTATGCAGAAGTCTTTTCTTCCGTACGAGAAAAGGAATTTACTAATTACAAAGTCTTTCCAAGTTTGAATGAAGATGACATGGTACTAGTAAAAGATATTGAATTTTATTCTATGTGCGAGCATCATTTACTGCCATTTTTTGGGAAAGCGCATGTGGCTTATATTCCAAGTGATAATAAAGTATTAGGTTTAAGTAAAGTGGCTCGAATGGTGGATTTTTGTGCGAAACGACCAAATGTTCAAGAAGATTTAACGATTCAAATTGCGAATTTAATTAATGAAAAAGTTAAAACCAAAGGGGTCGCTGTATCAATTGAAGCTGAGCATATGTGTATGGCGATGCGTGGAGTGAAGGCAAGAGGCAGTGTAACGAAGACATTTCATTATCAAGGAGTATTTAAAGAAGATAAAGACGTAAAAAATGACTTTTTAAGAGCTTTGGATTAACCATGGATTTAATAGTCGCAAGCAACAATAAACAAAAAATACATGAATTGCAAGTTGCTTTTCCAAATGAAGTGATTTGCTCTTATACAAATTTTCGTGAACCAATTAGCATTAACGAAACAGGAAATACCTATCAAGAGAATGCCTTAATAAAAGCAAGAGAAGTGGCAACTATTTTAAGAAAACCTGTGATTGGAGATGACGGAGGGTTAGAATTATTTGCTTTTCCGAATAAGCTAGGTATTCACACTTCTCGTTTTTTTCAAAAAGAATTAACCGATAGACAAATGAACGAGCAATTACTAACCTTATTAGCCAACCAGGCAGATAGACGATTTAAGCTTCATGCTTGCTTAGTTTTATATAACCTTGAGGATAAACCAGTGATTGTCGAAAAAGCATTATCAGGATTTGTATCAGAGTCCATTTGTGAGGGTGGCGGTTATGGATTTGATTCGATTTTAATCCCAACAGGCTATACTCAGACTATGTCATTACTTAGTGATGAGCAACGTGATGAATTAAGTCCAAGAAATCAAGCGTTTAAAGAATTATTACGGAGGCGTTAACATGTTTTATGATAAACCGATTATGGGAATATTAAATGTCACACCAGATTCTTTTTCTGATGGTGGCGATTATACAGATGTTGAAATAGCTGTGAAACATGCCAAAGAGATGATTGAAGATGGTGTTGATATTATTGACATTGGAGGACAATCCACTCGCCCAGGATATGTTGAAATAAGTTTTGATGAAGAGATGAAACGTGTTGTACCTGTTATTCAGGCAATCCGAGCGTTTAGTGACATTCCCATCTCAATTGATACCTATTTCCCAGAAGTAGCTAAAGCGGCGTTAGAGGCAGGTGCAGACATTGTAAATGATGTAAAGGGGATGGATGTATCAGGAATGGTAGAAGTCGTAGCTAAATATCAAGCACCAATTATTATAATGCACTCACGTCCTAGACAAGAAGGTGTTTCTATTTTTGATGATTTGGCACAATTTTATCAAGAGAAAATTGCTTTATGTCAAGCACATAATATTTCGAAAGAAAACATCTGTTTTGATCCAGGGATTGGCTTCCATAAATCCATGGAAGACAATGAGTTGATTTTATCTTTTCCAGAAAAATGCCGTTATGAAGATTATCCACTACTTTATGGTGTATCAAGAAAACGAACGATAGCTCATTTAATTAATGAAGATAAACCAAAAGAACGAGATTTTGGATCAGTAGCAGCCTCACTTTATTCACTGGAAAAAGGAGTAGAGATGGTTAGAGTCCACAATGTCAAAGGGATGAGCGATACGTTAGCTGTTTGGAACAAGTTAAAAATGAATTAACAAAGAATTAACAAAGAAAAGCCCAACCTATCACTGGGATAGATTTGGCTTTTCTTCATTAATTGAAATATCATAGTAGGAGAGCGTTTTCTTCATGTTATCAATTAGATAATTTTGTATATATTTTGGTGAAATGACTTTGACGTGAGCCCCTTGTTCTAACAACCACATCTTAACTCCGTAGCCATTATTAGCAGGAATTTCAATACGGTGGCTACCGTCACTATTAACTCTTTTTATGACGGAATTTGGAAACCTATCTAGGACATAAGCCGGTTCGTAAAAAAAATCAATAACCAATGTTATTGGCTCGCCAAAAAAAGGTAAAGCCGTCTGATTTCTTAAAACACCACCTTGAAATCGATTCGCATATTCGACAGATTCGTGTTCGTTTAAAATCGTAATGTGAGTCATATTATTGATTCTAAATTTATTAAGGGCATCAAAATCGGTATCATCTTTAGTTGTGTGTTTAGCAGAAATCATAAAAAAATACAAATCAGAAAAATAAATATCCATTGGGACACGTTTAAAAATTTTTGTCTCACCATTTTTAGTATAAGAAAATTCAACTTTTTGTTGATTTAACATAGCATTTAACAATAATTTGATAGTAGGGTAGAGGTCTTGTTTAGGAACACCTTCATAATAAAATCGTTCATTAGATAATAATCTATCCATTGTATATTGATTCGATACATTTGCAAATAATTTGTAATATATCGTTTTCAACTCATTTTCATGAAACCCTCTACTTGCAAATAGAACTTTAAAAATCATAAATAGTTCATAGTCATCCATATATGATGATTGACTAAAATCAGTGAGTTGATAATACCCTCTATGAGAACGATCTAATTCCCCAAGGTTTTTAAAAGGAGAGAACTTTGAAGCTGGTAAACTCGAGTTTAGTTTATGAAGTAACTCATCGATAATAGCTATATCTCGCTGAATCGTACTGCCATTTTTATGAAATTCTTCCATTAAATCTATTTTTGATAACTTGTTTCCTTGAAGCAATCGAATAAATATAATTAAGATTCTTTCCTGACTAGACATAAAAACCTCCCTACCATTTAAGTTTTCTTAGGTATTTTTTAAAAGGTGCTAAATTTGTTAGATAAGTAATGAGTAAGCAAGAGATGACTTTATCACCAACTAAATCAATAAAAGTACTGAAATAGACAGATGTAAAATAAGTAAAACCAGAGTGATTTAGTAAGATAAAGAATAAATCACTAACAGATTTCTGCACGCCTTTAAATCCACCATATAAAATAATTCGAACAGGAGTGCTAAATAATGCCCCAACCACTGCTATGAAGATACCTGCCAAAATCGCTTTTTTATAAGAATGCATAAATGATTTAAAAAAATGTGACACCACTGCAATAGATAAACTAACTAGCATAAAAGGTAGGGCAAGTGGGCCATGGATAACTGACAATAAGAAGTGTGTTCCAACAGCCGTTAGAAGCCCGTATTTTAGTTTAAAATGTGATGAAATAAAAATGGTGCCAATAGAATCAAGAAATAAAAAAGGCACCCCTGAAAAGGTGATGATGGAACCTAATAAGGTGTTTGTTGCAATAGCTACAGCTAAATAGGCTAATTTTTTTGTTGAACGTTTTGTGTTAATCATTTTTACTAACTCCTCCATTGTATCATTATATTATATAACGTGATAATAAACATATAATGAACTATTACTTATTTAACACATATTTTTAATGATGTAAATATAAAATAGTTGATTAAAATTAAAAAAATAGAATTTTTTATAAAAAAAGTTAGTATAATGTAGTGATATTTAGTTGTTTTCTTCAATTTTTCAGAATTATTTTTGAAAATCATTTGACTTAATGTGGTAAATAAATTAAGATACTATTAATATTTAATGAGGTTTTTATACAAGTTTGTTTTTAATACATAAAAATATTAAAAAGAATATTTTTTACAAAAAATAAACAAAAAAATCCGTATATTGTAAATATTACAAAATGAAAAAGTTTGATAAAAAATGAATGGAGGTATTTGAATGATATCATTTGCTAATGATTATCTTGAGGGAGCTCACGAAAAAGTGTTGCAACGACTAATGGAAACAAATATGGAACAGGAATACGGTTATGGCTCAGACTCCTTCACAAAACAGGCGATTGAAAATATTAAAGAACTGATAGAGTGTCAGAATGCCTCCGTTCGTTTTTTAGTTGGTGGAACACAGACTAATCAAATCGTGATTGATGCGTTACTAGATAAATTTGAAGGGGTTCTAGCACCTGAAACAGGTCATATTAATGTAAGAGAAGCTGGGGCGATTGAGTATAGTGGTCACAAAGTACTAACCCTGCCATCAATTAATGGAAAGATTACAGCAACTTCTGTTAAAGAGTATCTTGATTTATTTAATGCAGATGAAACAAAAGAACACATGGTCTCACCTGGTATGGTATATATTTCTTATCCAACAGAGTATGGGACGCTTTATACTTATGATGAATTAGAAGCTTTATCTAATGTTTGCCAAGAAAATGGGTTGCCACTATTTATTGACGGTGCTCGTTTAGGCTACGGACTAGTGAGCGAAGAGTCAGAGGTGACAATTCAAGACATTGCTCGTTTTTCTGATGTATTTTATATAGGTGGAACAAAAATTGGTGCATTATGTGGGGAAGCAGTTGTGTTTACCAAAAATAATGAACCAAAGCATTTTGTTTCTATCGTTAAACAACATGGTGCGTTACTTGCAAAAGGAAGATTATTAGGGGTCCAGTTTTTAGAGTTATTTACGGATAACTTGTATTTTGATATAAGTCGGCATGCTGTCGCTATGTCTTTAAAAATCAAACAAGCCTTTTTAGATAAAGGCTATGAGTTATTCTTTGATTCTCCAACTAATCAACAGTTTATCATTATGACAAATGAACAAGTAGAGAAATTAAAACAACATGTTTCTTTTGCTATGTGGGAAAGATATGATGATAATCATATGGTTGTTAGGTTTGCGACAAGTTGGGGTACTTTAGAAAAAAATGTAGATGAATTAATAACGTACATATAAATGAATGCATGGGGTGATACTAAATCACCTCTTTTTTATTTACCTCCTATAAATTTTATGTAGACTTTGTAAAAAAATACTTACTATTTATAAAATATGATATATTAATAATAAATGGCTAAAGGGGAATAGAAAAATGGAGCAATCAATTAGAAAAATTAATCAAGTGATTAATGAAGTAGAAAAAGTTGTTTTAGGAAAAGAAGAGGTAATTAAGTTAACGCTAACCTGTCTTTTAGCTGGAGGACACGCTTTATTTGAAGATGTTCCAGGAACAGGAAAAACCATGTTGGTGAAAACGTTAGCTAAAACCATTCAAACAGATTTTTCGAGAATTCAAGCCACACCAGATTTATTACCGAGTGATATCTTAGGCGTTTCGATATTTGATATGGCGGATCAACAATTTGTGTTTCATCCTGGCCCTATTTTTACGACGATTTGTTTAGTCGATGAAATCAATCGGACTACAGCGAAAACCCAAGCCGCCCTATTAGAAGCAATGGCTGAAAAAAGGGTGACGATAGATAACAAGACGTATCAGTTATCCGATTGCTTTTTTGTACTGGCAACTCAAAACCCTATTGACTCAGAAGGAACATATCATTTGCCAGAAGCACAATTAGATCGATTTATGATGAAACTAAGTATGGGGTACCCTACATTGGAAGATGAATTATCGCTACTTCTTGGAGAAGATAGATCTGAAATTGAGGTTCAGCCAGTCATTGATTTAGAAGATGTTCTTCAATTAAAACAAGCTGCAAGACAGGTTAAAGTCAACAAATCATTGGCGATTTATGCCTTAAAACTAATTGAAGCAACTAGAAAACATCCAGCCATTGAATTAGGTGTTAGTCCTAGAGGAAGTCAGGATTTTATTCATTGTGCAAAAGCTTATGCGTTGATTAATGGACGTGATTTTGTTTTGCCAGATGATATCCAATACGTCTTTCCGTATGTTGTTTCACACAGATTAAAATTTAAACGTAAGAATTCAGAAAGTCAGTTCGATATGTTACAGGAGATAGTCGACAAAACAACTATCCCAATTAAGAGGTGAGTTATGTCTGATAAGGTGAAAAATAAACTGAATCTAGTAAAATATATCCTATTATTTTTAATGATATTGCTATACACGTTAATTTTCTTAACGACAATCGGATGGATTTTACTTAGTTTTATGTTCGTGACATTTTTATGTGTTTTGATTAGTTTAAAATTAGCGAAACTATCTTGTTTGAATATATCGTTGGAGACGTATTTATTAGCCAACAGAGAAGATAGCGTTCGTACCGAGATGACCATTCAAAATAAGACTTCAGGATTTGTTTTTTTTCCAGTATTAAAGATTACAATAGAAGATCTAGAACTAACGACTTATCTTTATGGGTATACCGGGCAAAAAAAAGTCATCACGATTGACTGGCAAGCAAATAAAAGAGGAAAGTATGAGACACTAGATGTTTTAGTTGAATCAAGTGATTTCTTTTACTTTTTTTACCAACAACAAATATCTAAGATAGCCATTGATTGGACCGTGTTACCAAAATTACTCAATACATCATCACTATTGTCTCTGATTGAAGAAAGACAAACAGAGACTTCTATTGGGGAAGTTTCTTATGATATTAAAAGGTATCGACCTTACACATATGGCGATTCTATGAAACAAGTCGATTGGAAATTATCGACAAAACATCAAGAAATTATGGTAAAAGAATTTAAGCAGGAAGAACAAGAGCAACCTGTGTTTGTGTTTTATCCACAACAAAGTTTTTATTTTGAAAAAATGTTAGATGTTTTTTTCAGTTTATATAAAGAATTAGAAAATAAACCAGTGTCATTTTATTTTGCTAATCATGATGAAAACAGTATAGAAATAACAGATATAATGGCTTTTTCTGAGGTGAAAAAGCAGGAGTCAACAAATTTATCATCAATTTTAATAGAGGATAATCAATCCGTGATATTATTTATACCAGAAATGACTAACTCTATTCAAAAAGAAGTTGAGGCTTATATAGAGCAAGTTGACATTCAAGTTATCACTTACGAAGAATTGAAGAAGAGTGAGGTGGTAGAATGATTAAGCGATTAAAAGAAAAATGGTTATTATCTATTCTTACCATCATATCATTTTCTGTAGCGTTAAGTCAGGTAGCGTTAGTATTTGATGTTGAAAATACCACAACTATTTGGTTGTTTATTGGTGGCTTATCAATCGTTGCAGGAGCGGTTCCTTACTTTATTATTCGATTGCTATTTTATGTTCCAGTTTATTTAATGTGTTTGTATAGCCTATCATTTTCTGGTTATGTTTATTCCTTTACTTTTTTCTTAACAGATTGGATTCGTAGCTTGGCTGGATTTGCGACGGCACAAAGTACAGAACATTATTCATTAGTTATGATGTCGATTATTTTGTTAGTAAGTATTTTAATTGTTGAGTGGCAAATATCGAGCGAAACGATTACACCACAGATGTTATTTTTTGTGGGCTATTTATTGTTACTTAATGAATTTAACGATATGTCAGTGACAATGCCAATACTAGTCATTGTGAGTATTTATCTGTTAGAAAGAGTCATTATAAGTAGTGATAAATTGTTAACCCCCTCTTTTTTTATTAGTCTAGCTTTAGTTGGCTTAGTAACAGGTTCTAGTCTATACATGCAGTCAACAGAGATTAAAAATACATTAATTAGTGCTAGTGCACCTTTAAGAAAAGAATTAGATAAGAAGGGGTTATATGAGTATATCAACGCACAAAAATTTCGCTTTATGGCCACATCAGGTTTTGGTGAAGACGATAGTGTGTTAGGTGGACCGATAAAGGATGATGATAGTTTAGTATTTGATGTGAGGCAAGCAACATCAAGATATTGGCGAGTAGATAGTAAGATGACTTACACAGGAAAAGGGTGGGAAAACACTGATTCGGGTATACCAACGTATAAAGAGGCTACCTCACTTACCATTGAACCAGAAGGCTATACTGGTCAATACAACACACCAGAAGAAGTAACCCTTCATTTTTATAATAGAAATACCTATCTTCCGTTATCGTATGGTAAAATTGAGATTCCTGAAAATCCAGGGAATGTGACATTTAAGTATTATGACACAACGCAGCGAGTTAATATGAATAAGGTACCTGATTATCAAGATATCTCAATGATTATAGCTACACCAAATTATGATGAAAGTCAGTTAAAGCAAGCTGATATTGTGGTACCAGATGAACAATATCTTCAATTGCCAGAAAATTTTCCCCAAAAAATTCAAGACTTAACATTAGAAATAACAAAAGGGAAGAAAACATTATATGACAAAGTTAACGCAGTCGAATCTTATCTAAAAATGTCGACAGAATATCACTATTCAAAATCTGCTGCAAGGCATACACCTGAAAATTCAGATTATGTTGAATATTTTTTATTTGAATCAAAAGTTGGCTATTGCGATAATTTTTCAACCGCTATGAGTGTGATGCTAAGAAGTATCGGTATTCCAACACGTTGGGCAAAAGGGTTTAGTCAAGGTCAAATAAGAGAAAAAACACAAAATGAAACGATTTATAACATTCGAAATTCAGATGCCCATTCTTGGGTAGAAGTTTATTTTGAGGGAAGTGGTTGGGTACCATTTGAACCAACACCTAGCTTTGCAGGAACTCAAAACAATGAGACTGAAAACAATACAACAGAAACTAGTCCATCTTCTAGTGAGAAAAATAAGGATAATATGCAACCATCAACAAGTACCTCATCAACTGAGTCATTAACAGTGAATACTAAACAGAATAAAGAAAGTATTTGGCGTAAAATATCGAAATTTTTCGAGGATAATCAACGTGTGATGACATGGATAATGAAAGTCATCATAGGACTTGTTGCAGTAGTCTGCTTAATAGTGGGAATAAAATATAGATATGTTATTAGTCTATGGTTTGTTATACACGTACTACATTGGCCGTTTACAAAAGTGTATACGTTGTTATTAAGACAACTAGAAACGCTATTAACACGTCAAGATAGCGTCTCTTTAAGCCAATATTCAGCTGATGTGTCTTCTGCAATGATAGAGATAGGAACCACATTTAGTGAGTTTACGAAACAATACGAAAAGATTGTTTATGGACAGGAAAAAGATATGAGACTAGATTCATTGCAAATAAATGACGTATTGAGGCTATCAAAACAAATAGTGGAAGAAAAGAGAACACCTAGCTAAAATCTAGGTGTTCAGGAAAATCAGGGACAAATTGACTAGGTGATATTTCTGTGATGTTTTCTGTTAAGGGGACTTCTTGAAATTGACAAGAATCAATCCAAACTTGTCCTTTTCCCATTAGTAAAATACCAATATTGATGATATCGGCTTGAGTAGGGACATCAAGAACGCATGAATAAAAATTCCAGTCAGTAGTAGTTGTAATTAATCGATCTTTCATATTGTCAAAAGCAAGCATATCATAATATTTTGAATCCACTCTTACCCATAGACCAGCTGAACCTGTAAGTAATTCTGTTTTTAAAAAGGCAGAAAATTTTACACGTTTTCCAATAAACGATTGGGCCTTAAATTGTTGCATGATAGTTCCAAATTCTTCTTCTTCGAAATTGTCTGCTATAGAAAATAATTTAGCTGACTGCGGACGAATATGTGAAACAGAGGTATCAATGGTCATATCGTATTTTTCACTAGCAGAACCTGATTTAAACCAACCGTTAATATTAGATGATTGTTGTGACATAAAAATCTCTCCTTTGCATGTTATGGTTTGATTAAGTGTTCGATACTTTTTCGGTGGTAAATGAAATATTTTTTTAAAAGCACGTGTAAAACTTTCTTGTGAGTGAAAGTGTGATTGATAGGCTATCTCTAAAATAGGTAGGTTGGTGTATTTTAATAGCATAGAAGCTTGTACTAAGCGCTGTTGTTGGATATAGTCATATAGAGATAGTCCTGTTTCTTTTTTAAATAACCGGTGAAAATGATAACGTGAGTACCCAATGTGATCAGAAATGATGTCAAGCGTTAAATCCTTATTTAGGTGTTGTTGAATATAGGAAATCGCTTGTTTGATATAGAGGGAGTAATTCATTTAAGATGACCTCCTTTTCTAGTAAAAGTGTATCATAGGTGAATTAAAAAAAATTGACCAATCTTGCTAAAAATTTGAATGGAGTGAGTCATATGAAAAAATCGCAAAACTTAATTTTAACTGAAAATACTATTATGGGAACTAAGCGATGTTTTTTGCGAAAAATCACACTATTAGATGTCGACGATATGTATGAATACTGTTCAAACAAAGACGTGACGAAATATACAAAATTTGAGACACATGAGTCAAAAGAAGAGACTAAAGAAGCGATAGCTAATATTTTTATTCCGGACAGATTAACTAAATGGGGAATAGAATTAAAACAAACCAAAAAATTAATAGGAACAATTGATTGGCTAACGATAAATGAAGATTCAGCTACACTAGGCTATGCCTTGTCAAAAGAGTATTGGGGACAAGGTATTATGCCTGAAGTCGCTCAAAGGATGATGCAACTGGCCTTTGAAGATTTGAAGTTAAAAGTTGTCTATGCTACACATCATAAAGACAATATTAATTCAGGAAAAGTTATGCAAAAAATTGGGATGAATGCTTGGGGGAAAGACTATTATTTTAATTTTAAAGGTGAACCCTTAGTAGAAATTGTAAAATACGGTATGACGTATGATGAATATGTTGAAATGAACCGTCATTTATTATAAATTAATTAAAATAAAAAGCGTTTACTTGTTAAAGCAAACGCTAGGTGTTATCTATTTTTATTTGACAAGTTTTTCTACGATTTAAAAAATAAACAACAACAAACCATACAATACCAATGATTTGAATTACTCCACCAATTTTAAAAGCAACTTGACTGTATGACGTATTATTAAATAATGTCATAATGATTAGAGAAATGGCGATTAATATTTTTGATGGTAAGCTTTTTTTACAGTGACATCCCATAAACATTCTCCTTAACTTTATATACTATCAAGGGTATCATATTTTTAGTGGGAATAACAATCATATTGATTAAAATGCTTAAGATGTAAAGGAAGAACAGTATGACAAAAAAGAAAATTACGATAAAAGATGTGGCAAAACAATCAGGAGTATCCATCACGACGGTGTCTCAAATTTTAAACGGAAAACAACAACAATTTCATCCTGATACAGTAAAGAAAGTTTTTCAAGCAAGAGATGATTTAGGGTATGCACCAGATTATTTTGCTAGACGAATGATTATGAAAAAAAGTCAGACAATAGGAATTATTGTTCCGGATATTACCAATCCTTTTTTTGCTACGTTAGTAAAAGGGATAGAAGAAGTTTTATTTAAATCTGATTTTATGACGATTTTATGTAATGTCGACACAAATGATGACAAAGGGATTAAAGCGTTAGAAGCATTAAATCATCGTGGTGTAGATGGGTTGATTGTGGCAAGCTCTGGGGTATCTATGAGCGAATTGGTGAAACAAGATGCTTTAAAAAATATTCCAGTGATTGAGCTAGATAGACAATCAACGAGTCAAACCATGGATTCAATTAAGACAAATGATTATTTAGGCGGAAAATTGGTAGCTGAGCTTTTAAATGAGATGGAGCATCATACTGTGGTAGCATTATTTCCTGAATTTCCTAGTCAAAATATTTTAAAACGCTTGGAAGGATTTACTAATCATTTTTTAGGTCAAGTGATTCACTTCTCAACCGAGTTATCAAAAGCCAGTGGGAAGAAACGTGTGTCAGATATTCTGCTTACTGATGCGACAGCTATTTTTGCGGCAAATGATGAGATAGCTTTTGGTGTTTATACTGGATTAAATGATTATGGAAAAAAAATTCCAGAAGATTATAGTGTGGTTGGATATGATGACATAGAAATGAGCTCATATGTTTTCCCATCACTGACAACCGTGTCTCAACCTATTTTTGAACTTGGTCAAAAAACAGCTAATACGCTAATTCAACGTATAGAGTCCCCTGAAATGGATGAGACTGAAATAATTTTACCAGTTAAATTAATTAAAAGATTATCGGTAGCACACCCTTGAAAACTATTTCAAAGTGTGCTATATTTTTTTCGAAAGCAAAATTAAAACGTTTTACTAAAACGTTTTAATTAAAAAGAAAATAGGAGGAACGTGTAATGAATCATGTCACTGTTATTGGAAGTATTAATTTGGATACAACGTTAAGAGTTAAAGAAATGCCTAAGCCGGGTGAAACCATTCATGCGATTGAGCATTTTACTGCGGGTGGTGGTAAAGGTGCTAACCAAGGAGTAGCAAGTAAACGATCTGGAGCTAACACTAGTTTTATTGGTGCAATTGGTAATGACGCTGCCGGAAAAGTAATGTTTGAATTACTTGAAGGTGAGGAAATTAATGTATCAGGTATTAAAACGATTGATAACGAATCAACAGGTCAAGCATTTATAACGGTTGACGAATCTGGAGAAAATAGTATTATGATTTATGCTGGTGCAAATAATCATGTTACTGAAAATTTAGTGGAAGATTGCAAACAAGTCATTGAAACAAGTGATTTTTTAATTGCACAGTTTGAAAGTGCTATCAGTGGGACAATGAGAGCTTTTCAAGTGGCAAAAGAAGCTGGGGTTAAAACGATTTTAAATCCAGCACCAGCTGTTAAAAATATGTCTAATGAACTTCTTAAATTGACAGATATCATTGTTCCAAATGAAACAGAAACAGAATTGATTACAGGGATTTCTTTAGAAGATGATCAATCAATTGAATTGGCTGCGAAAAAACTACAAGAATTAGGTGTTGAATTAGTGATAATCACGTTAGGAAGTCGTGGTGCCTACTATAATTTTGGTGATCAATCAGGATTTGTGTCTGCGTATAAAGTCAAAGCAGTCGACACAACAGCTGCTGGGGACACATTTATTGGTGCTCTTGCTAGTCGATTAGAAACCGATTTTTCTAATATTGAAGAAGCAATTGATTATGGAAATAAAGCGTCATCACTTACAGTCCAACGTTATGGCGCACAACCATCAATACCATTCGAAAATGAAATAAAGGAGACAAAATAATGAAAAAGTCAGCAGTTATTAATAGTGAGATATCAAGAGTTATCTCAAAAATGGGTCATTTTGATTTATTAAGTATTGGGGATGCTGGCATGCCAGTCCCATTTGGAACAGAAAAAATTGATTTAGCCGTTACAAATGGCATCCCTAGTTTTTTGGATGTTTTGGATAATGTACTAGAGGAATTAGAAGTTCAAAAAATTTATTTGGCAGAGGAGATAAAAGAGGCAAATCCAGTGATTTTAAAATGTATTGAAGAGCGTTTTGTCAATACACCAATAGAATTTATACCACATAGTAACATGAAACGAAAATTGAATGACACACATGCGTTTATTCGAACAGGTGAAATGACACCTTATGCGAATATTTTACTTGAAAGTGGCGTTACGTTTTAATTAGAAACTTTACCAGGGGGATTTTGTAAATATGACAGCTTTACTAATAGGGTTAGGACCATTACTAGGTTGGGGATTATACCCAACTATTGCATCAAAAATTGGTGGAAAACCAGTCAATCAAATTGTTGGTTCAACACTTGGAACATTGATTTTTGCGATTATTTTATTCTTTGCCAATGATTTAACACTGCCAAGTGGTATGGATTTAACATTAGGTATTGTATCAGGAATTGGTTGGGCAAGTGCCCAGATTTTGACATTTAAATCATTTGAATTAGTTGGCTCATCAAGAGCGATGCCTATTACGACAGCTTTTCAATTAATTGTGGCTTCTTTATGGGGAGTGGCTCATTTAGGAAACTGGCCAACAATGACAGATAAATTAATTGGAGCTTTAGCACTTGTATTGATTATTATTGGGGCAAGAATGACAGTATGGTCTGAAAAAAAAGACAGTGCCAATACTAATAATATTAAAAAAGCTGTGATTATTTTAGCAGTTGGCGAGATTGGGTATTGGTTATACTCTGCAGCACCACAAGAAACTAGTATTACAGGAATGAATGCATTCTTACCACAAGCCATTGGGATGGTAATTGTGGCGGTTGTTTATAGTTTGGTTGTCGCTGTGAAGGAAAAAGAAAACGCCTTGATGCAAGTGGTATCTTATAAACAAATTATTTCAGGATTTTTCTTTGCTTTTGCAGCATTAACATATTTAATTTCTGCTCAACCTAATATGAATGGGTTAGCAACAGGATTTATTTTATCTCAGACATCTGTTGTGTTAGCAACTTTAACTGGTATTTGGTTCTTAGGACAAAAGAAAACACCAAAAGAAATGAAAATAACGATTGTTGGGCTTATTCTTATTTTATTAGCTGCAACATTAACGGTTATTGTATAGCTTTTATTGGGACCTTCAATTTGGAGGTCTTTTTTGTATGTCTCTTAAAAAATTTATTTGTTTTTTTATGTATTTCGTTTTAAATCACAGGAATATTCTTTAAGATTGACTATGTGTTTATAAGTGTGTTATAGATGTTATAAATATTTAATATAATGTATTTATTTTGAAAGATAATGTGATATAATAACGAAGCTGATAGTATTTGAATTATTTTATAAAATTAGTCGTTAAGTCTAACGGAATTATTTTATATTAACAACATAAATTCGGTAAAAAACTAGAAAACCAGTGCGTTTTATCAACTAGTATGAGTTTATTTAATGATTTTATTATGATGAAATAGGTTTAAATTTAGTTAAGAAAGATATTCATTGTGTGATTCAGTTTAAAAAAGGGGGGATGAATACGTGAAGAGGATATTATCTGTCATTATTTTATTAAGTGTTTATTGGTTAGTAATAGGTGAGTCTAATCTAACCTTTGCCAAATCTTCTACCCAAATTCAAATGGATTCATCTAGTGATATGTTAATGAATGAAGAAATAGCAGATACAACAGATACTACACAAGAGATATCTAATGTTCCTCATAGTGAGTCATTTGTAGAGAATACAGCAGATACTAGTCAAGATGGTACCATATCTGGCACAAGTGAAAGTATGTTGCCTTCTACTAGGACCGAGAAAAGTTTGGTGGGGAATGGCACGCAGTCTTCGCCTTTTCTTATTTACACATATAATCAACTGTCAAATGTTGCGACAACTATAAATGCATCAAGTTATCCGACGATAAATTCGGGTACAGTATATATTAAGTTAATGGCAGATATTACGTCTAATGGAACAAGGGTTACTTTTTCAAACAGTAAAAACCCAATAATTATCGATGGCTCTACCACACAAAATAGTTCAGGTAATCATTATATCTATTATACGGGCAATAGTGGGTATGCGGGGTTGTTTGCACTTGGGACTGGCAATATGACGATTACATTTAAAAATATAAATTTTGGATCAAAAGACTCTCCAAGAAGCAACTATTATGGCTTTTGTTATAGTACATCCAATAACAATATCATAAATATACAAGATGTTCATTATTATGCTGAGATAGGTGGTCAACCGTTTTATGTTATAGGAAGTAATAGTGTATTGAATTTCAGTGGTAATAATACATTTGTTGTGTCAAATATCGATAGTAATAGTAATCAAGAATTTGCAGAATTTGCAGGAACCATGAATTTTAAAGAAGGAAGTAAAACAGCTATTGTACAAAAAACCAATGCTGTTTTAGCTTTTATTTGGTCATATAGCACGATTAATATGAATGTTGAATCGAATGCACAGGTATTTATTCAATCTGGAAAAACAGAAATGTTTTATCCAAGGTATGATGTTAATTTAACTGTTTCAGAAAGTGCAATGTTTACCTATTTGTTTGATCCTAATTTGTCATATATTGATCCTCAAACTGTTTTTGGTGACTCTAGCGATTATGAAACGATACAGGTATCAGGCAAGACAAACGCTTCGACTAACAACTTTTTTAGTGGGAGCGCTAATTTTAATCTATCAGCAGCCAATCAGTCTCAGATAGATTTTATAACAACTGGTTATCCTTTTCAGACAGGAACGCTTGATATAAACACTCAAGATACGGCAAGTATTAAATTTTTGAATCAAATGAACACAAGCCCAGCCTTAAATAGTTCAAATACTAGTCTTAAAGTAACGAATAATAGTAAAAATAGTACAATTTATAATTTAGCAAAAACACCAACAGGTAGCAGTACAACACCTGTTAGTGAGTTAATAGTACCTGGAACAAGCAGTGTAACGTTAACATCAAACTTACCAAAGTATAGTGCTATAGTTTATGAACCTGCTGTGAAAGTAGGAGGGATAATAGCAAGCGGATTGTCTGGGATTGATGAGAATAAAAATCCTTATAGCAAGATAACAAGCCACTTAACAGGCGTGTCGAGTTCGCTAGACTCAACTTATACTTATAAAGCACAATACTATGTAACAAATGATACAAGTACCGTATTAGATAATGCCACGTTAAATAATAATTATGATGAAACAGTTGCTACACAAACACATTTATCTGGAAGTTTTCATACATCGTTAGATAGCTTACCAAGTGTGGCAACAGAGGTTGGAGATCAGTCGACCTTAGCAAGTTTGGATCAACTTTTTTCAAGTGATTATACAGTGTATGGTCGTTTAGCCATTATTTCTCAATCCAATCATCAAACCTACTACACGTCATGGGAAAATACTATGGCAACAATTGATTCATTTCAAGCTGTTACATTGCCGACACTGATTAATATTGATGACAATATTAGTTATACCACCTCAGTTGGAAAATTTGGTATGTCATTTAATAAACAAATTTCTTATCCAATCGTTAACCAAAGTAATCGAATTATTGAAGTTATGCCAACTGTTTTGACACCGATGGGGAATAATAATGTCACTATTGTGACGGATTCTCCTAACGACTGGCAAGATAAAACATTACAATTACAACTAAACTCTGACGAGGCGAGTATTCAGTGGAATTTTGGAAATTTAATAAATCCGACTATATTGGAGCTTCAACCCTATTGGGATATAAAGAATAACGTACAACATTTCTATCTTGATGGGGCGTATAGTGGACCGTTTATGACATCAACACCAGCAATAGTAGACTATACTTTAGCTTTCTCGATAAACCCTAAATAAATGAAAGGTGTTGTTAAAATGGAAGAAAAACAACAAGAAGAAACACAGAAGAAAAAAAGATGGATACTATTACTGCTTCTTTTACTCTTGTTAGTGATTGGAGGATTTTTCGTATATAAAATTTTTTTTGATAAACCAACCGAAGTAGCAACTGTTGTAGCTGGTGATTTTTTACCTGAAGGGAAAGATGCTTCTAAGATGACAGAAAAAGAAATGACAAAATATGCTCAACAAGCAGTGGATAAGAGTAACTTTAATATGCGAATTATATCAGAAGCACATTTTAATAAAGAGACGATGACGGGAGGACTTGCCATTCAAAATCCTCCTCAAAATTCTCAGCCTGTCAATGTAGTTGTTACTTTAGATAGTGATAACTCTGTTGTATATGAATCAGGAGCTATTCAACCTGGAGAAGAGATTAAAGAAGCAACATTAACTCAAAAATTGAATCCAGGGTCTTATCCTGTCACTGCAACGTTTGATATCTATAATCCAGATACCAAAAAAAAGCAGGGACAAGTCAAAGCGTTATTAACTTTAATAGTTGATAAATAGATAAAACAAAAAGAAAAGGAGAAATAGATTATGAAGAAAACAGTATTAGGTTTATTATCAGTCACTGGAGTACTAGCATTTACAGCAGTCGGTGTATCAGCAGATCAAACAGGTGATGCAGTCGGTACAAGAGATGGGTCAAGAACGTATATTGGAGAAGATAGTGCCACTATCCCAGTACAAGGAACGTTAGGGGTAGATAATACGAAACCGGATTCTCCAATTGATGAAGGAGATGATGCATGGATTAATGTCACTGTTCCAACACAAACATACTTTTATTCAGCTGGAACTGTTGCTAATTCAACTATTACGTCCCCTAAGTACACTATTAAAAATAATTCAGGTCGACCAGTTGTTGTTAATTTAAATGGATTAACTGAAAGCGCAGATGCTGCTCAAATAGGTGGAAAGAAAATTAGTGAGACGACAGAGGCTAACAATGTTGTTGTTAATCTATTGGCTACAGGAGGTGTATCATCAACTGCATCTACTAAAATTATTACTAATGGAAACCCAGTTACGCCATTAACAAGTCAATTGGGTAGACTAGCAAATAATGAAGGAAAAGATAAAAAGTCAGACTCTGGAAACGAAGGGACAAATATTTTGACATTTAACTATGGTGGAACAATTGGGACAGATTTAGGTGGAATATTTAGTAGTAACTATACACTGGGATTGACTTTCTCAGTACCTTCAGACTGGGAATAGGTCATTTGCATTTGAGGTTGTAAAGGAGTGATGAAGTTGTCCAGTCAAATTGATATTACGGGAACTATTGGACAGAAAAAAATTAATTCATTACAATCAGTGTCGCCATCGAAAGTAGAGCCAAAACCATCAGTAACACATGAGTACTATGGCGTGTTGCCAAAAACAAATGAGCATGAGAATTTTTATTTTTTGGGATTGGGTCTAACGATTATATTAATTGCATTAGTCATTTATTTGATGAAAAAATCATCAACCTATTAGTTTTTCAAATAGTGTGTGACAAAAAAGTTGTGTTAAATTCGTTGTAAAAAAATAGGTAGACACAAACATATTGATATTATGTTAAAAAGTCCTCAGAATTTTTCTGGGGACTTTAAGTGTTTTACTAAGAAATATTTTTTTGTTACTGAATAGGGATTAAAACATCACAGAATTTATCGACTCCTTTTTCTTCTTTAAATCTTTCAATAATGGGTTGATTACGTAGGCTGAGTTTGTTTACATTGATGTGCATATCTAGATTAGACCAAAACTGTTGTACCTCTTTGGTTGTGTGTGGAATGGTAAAAACAGCATATTTTCCTCCTTTAAACTGACGTCCTTTTACCTCAAAATGAGATGTATTTTGTTTGGCAGTACAAAGTATTAAATCATATCGGCATTTTTCAGGAAGTGTTTTCTGAGGATTATCTAAAGCCATTCCTCAAATACCATAAGTGGCTAAGTCTTTTTGTAGATTATTATTAGTTATCCAACTTTTGAAGTCTGACATCATCTTAAAATTATTTGAATCGCGATAGGGACCAGTGTTTCTCATGTAAATGATATGGCTATCTTTTAAGTTTTCAACGGTGTAATTCATTATTAATTAATTCCTTCCAATTAATGTATTGAAAGGACTGCAGTCACTTTCTATTACTTACGATAATATGTACTAAAATAGAATGCAATAGTCATTTTAAAATTTGTTTTCCTATTTTTTAATAGAATTGTTTTTCCACAAAGAATAAGGCTATCAGGAAATTTATGTGTTTTTTTACAAATCATGATAGATTAATAGAAATGCTAAAAAATTGTTTAATTAACGTAAAAAAACATTGTACTTAGATCATTATGGTAAAATTATTTAAAAGAAAAGGTGAAAATTAATGACTAATCATAAAAAACAAGAAGAATTATATGTTCAATTTCTAGAGAGAAACGATTTTAAAGGATTGGAAAATTACCTTATTGAGAACTCGAATTTACCAGGAAGAATGGTTAACTTAAGATTAATTGCAACTGTTGCTAATTTTTTTGAGTCAAATGAAGAATTGTCAAAGTCATGGTATAGAATATTTAATAGTTGGTTTGATATTAAAATTGATGGTAATAGTCCTGAAATAATATTAGTTTTAACTGCATTAGAATCATTTGGTGGCATCTATCAAAACTTTTCTAGAAAAGAACAATTACTTATAGAGAAAAAATTAAAAGATTCATTAAATGATGAGCGTTGGCGTGTTAGAGAAATAGTGACAGAAAGCTATAAAAGAATAGGTTTATTGTCCTATGGAGACCTGATTAAGTTATTTGAAGATATTTTATCTAATGATCCTACACCGTTAGAAGTTAGAGGACTTTTAGCAACTGTTGCTCATCCAAATTTATTAATTTTAGAAGAACAACTAGATTTTTCTCAAAAGATATTGGAACTATCCTTTCATTATTATTTGAATTTTGATGAGAAAACATTTTCTAAAGAAGATAAATTAATATTAAAAAAGGGGCTATCCTTTGCACCTAGTGTTATTGTGAGTAAAAATCCAACTGTAGGGTTTCAATATTTTGACAAATTAATTAAAATTGATGATAAAGAGATCAATACAATAATAAAAACAAATTTAAAGAAAAAAAGATTAGAAAATGTTTTTCCTGATGAAGTTGAGATTCTTTTATCAGAGATCAATAAATAATTACTTGGGACGTTTATAAAAAATTAAGATATTGCTGATTAACATAAATAGTATTTGTTATGAAACGATGAATACTATAAAAGGAGAAAAATATGGTTAAGCCAATAATATTTACTGAGATAGGTTTAGATTTTGATAATAATAAATATGGCTTAGGTGTTAGTACAGAAATAGAGTATTCTGACTATGAAGAACGAAAAAAAGGATTTGTCAAAATAAATGTAAAAGAAGTTTATTTAAGAGTCTGGCTACTAAAATCTGTATTTATACTTTCAAAAAAAGAGGGAATTAAATTTGATAAGAAAAGAAGAAATAATTTAAAAGTCGTCATTGGTCTGTCAGATAAATAATTTTAGTTAACAAAAATTATTTATCTAACTTGAGAGTGGCATAGTTGTGTTCTTGAGAATATCATATTGGAAGTTTATTAATAAAAAATATTTTGATTGGTCAGGTGGAGCTAGTAAATCAATCTTTTTAAGAAAATTAAGTAATAAACTAAATATTATAAAGTATTTCATTTAGATGTGTTAATATGAAAAACTAACAGGGAAGTGACAGATAGAAAGTACCGAATAAAAATTAAAACAAAGTATCGAAACTCATTGATACTTTGTTTACAGTCCGGGGCCTCAGGATTGATTATGAGGGCTTTTATATTCAAAATATATTAGATATTCTGTAAAGGGGATTATCTATATTTCATTTTTATCCAAAATTATTCTAATATTATGGACTATTAATATAGAATGATTACTATGCTATTCAATGTGTTTGTTAATTTTATTAATCTCTTTTTTTACTCTAATCATAGAAATAATCCAAAGTATGGCGTATATAAATAGATAAATCATTGTAAAGGTAACTATATTCGTTACCGATAAATTTATCCAGTTTAAAAATATTGCTATGGGTAAAAACAAGCAATACGAGATAACCGCATGACTAACAGTCATTTTAGTAATACTCCAATCAGTACTCGTAAAGATAAAATTTGTCAATGTAAAAATGACTCCAATAACACCCCATAAAAATACTGAAATAATAAAGGCTATTAATTCAGAAGAGAATTTATCAATGAATGCTGGAGACATAGGAGAAAAAAAGTCACCTGAATATATAAATGAGAAAAAAATCGAAAACATCAGACCTATAAAAACCCCTGTTTTAAAGCCATTAAATACTTGAAAAACAATATGTTTGTTCATAATAAGCGCTCCTTTATATTTTTTAAATATCTTCTTGAAGAACTTGTCTGTTCCCCGTTTTTGAAATAAATAATAATAATTCCCGCATTGGTTAATTCTAATTTAGAAATATAATTAATGTTAATAATTTCATTGTTAGAAATTCTCAAAAAATTTTCATCTAAACTATTTTCTAATTCGTATAACCGATATTTAACAAGATACTCTTGATCATGTGTAGAACCGTATATTTTCTTATTATATGAAAAAAACCTTATGAATGAGCTGCAAGGGACCAGTATATTTTTTTCGTTATGAGAACAGCTTAAAACAGTTTTGTGGTTCTCTATTCCTTTTATTATTGAGTCTATTTCATCACTTTTTTCTTTTGCTTGAATTATAATTAAGTTATTTTCTAAATGTTTTTGTTGTTCAAATTTTACTCTCATAAAAACCTCCTTTCTTCTACAATGTTGATTATAGAATAAAATACTCATCTTTCATATAACATTGCGATACATGGTATAAAATTAAAGATGTATGGTTATCTATACAAAAGATTTAAATTAATTTTACTATATATAGAATGGTACTATTTGATAAACATAGTCACCATCATACGAAGAATAAAGAGTTCAGAATTGGTTTGGAGGTTATTGGTTACTCTATGATTTTTGTTAAAAAATGTCTGAGTTATCATAAGTCACATTATACCAAGTTGCATAATATGCTATATTAGCATTTGAAAAGATGGGATAATATGAATAAAGGTCAACAAATATTTTCGGAAGAGTTTAAAAAAATATTAACATTTAGCTGATATAAAATTTGGCTCTGTATGGAGTTTTGGTGATTCTTTTAAAATGGCTGATATAATGGTAAATTTAGTTTTAAATTGGGGAAAGATACATTCATTTTATACGAAAGATAAAGCCCTCCAAATTGATTCTGAGGGCTTTAATCTATTTCGTGATAATAAAATATAATACCTAGTTTTATTTAAACTTTGGTAAACTTACCATAAACCATCTTATGATAAGTCGAAAACTTCTTGAGCGGTGTAGATTGCGTTTAATACTTTAGGAAAACCAACATAAGGAATACATTGGGTAAATATTTCGATAATTTCTTCTTGTGTCAAGCCAACATTTAAACAGCCATTAATATGTACAATAAGCTGATTTTTTGTATCCCCCTGAGTTAATAAACAAGCAACAGTAATTATTTCTCGTTCCCTTAAATTTAAAACGTCAGATTCGTATATTTCTCCAAAGGCAAATTCGATAATATGTTGCCCAACATAAGGTGCAATGGATTCTAAATTATTAATTACTTTTTCTCCAGCAGTTCCATCAATTATTTGTAAATTTTTTAACCCAATTTTAAATTTTGTGTTTTTCATAATAAAATCTCCTTTATTTGTTATAATACTATTACTATAAACCTTCAAGTTAACTTGATAGCAAGGAGAAATTAAAATTATTATGTATCGAATAAAGAAAGTATCAGAATTGACTCATATATCCATATCTACATTACGTTATTATGAAGAACTAAATCTATTAACCCCTTCAAGAACAAATACAAATTACCGAGAGTATTCAGAAAAAGATATTGAGTGGATAAATTTTATTAAAAGAATTAAAGCAACAGGAATGAGCTTAAAAGATATTCAGCTTTATTCGGAATTAAGAAATAAAGGGGATGAAACAATATTGGAAAGAATGGATATGTTAGACAAACAAAAATCTTTACTTAAAGAACAAATGAAAGCTATTCAAAATGATATTTCTTTTATTGAAGAAAAAGAAGAAATATATCAAAAAATGTTAGAAAGGTAGCATAAGCGATGTTACTCTGAGTCAGATGTATGATATTTCTTATTAAAGGTTAAATAATGGAGTGACCAAATAAATATAAATATAGGTATGATAAATATGGGGAATATGAATATAAACATCGCTTCGTTTGAACCTACTATTCCAGATAAGAATAGTACTATAAATAATATAATTAATACATTTATGAATTTGACCATTGAATGTCGTTGCTTTATATCTTTTATTTTAAAAGATGATATAGAAATAGAAAACAAAATCAGTACTAGAATATATGCGATTGCTTGATTATCATCGAATTTAAAACCTATTCCATGACCTGTCGCAAAAATTAAAGAAAGAAAATAAATAATACTATAAATTAATGATAAGAAAAGTATTTGATGATACTCAGATTTCATATTATTCTCCCAACTTTCAATTATTTTTTTATTATTATGACATAGTATTTAAAATATAACTAGCAATCATTAGTTAACATAAATCAAATTATAACTAGTTAAAATAGATTATTTATTAAAGATAATGATTATGTGTTATTATATCTATAAAAAAGTAGGAAACCGTATATGAAAATAAAAAAATTATCTATGCCACTATCTGTTATACAAGTAAAAAATATTTCTGATATTGATTTATCGGTAACACCATTGTTTTTAGGAAAAACAGAGGATGAATTATCTGTTGTACTGCCTACTGAAAGGATACCTTCAAATTTTATATCTCGGGAAGATAACTGGAATGGATTTAAGATAGAAGGGGTATTAGATTTTAGTTTGATTGGAATATTAGCTAAAATATCTTCTCTTTTAGCAGATGCTAACATTAGTATTTTCGCTATATCGACTTATAACACCGATTATATTCTAGTTAAAACAAATCAGTTTGATGAGGCGATTAAAATATTAGAAAATAATAATTATCAATTAGCATAATTATTTAACCCTTATGCTGATGTTATACCAAGTTGAAACGAGGCTGACCCAAAAGTCTACCAAAAAAGAGTAAAAGGAACAAAATTATTTTTGATTTTGTTCCTTTTTTTGACGAAAAAAATAGCACTTTCCTTTATAATTAAGGTGTCTAACCAAATAAAAAGGA
>NZ_NGJT01000016.1 GCF_003950315.1 Vagococcus bubulae | reverse complement strand
CCTCTGTACTAATTAAATTTAAATTGTCATCTGTTATTCTTAGCATTTTTTTGATATGATTATTCATGACATGTCGTCCTTTCTATCTGATATTTTTGTTTGGTACTTAAATTTTACTAGATAGACGACATGTTTTTAAATAAAATAAACTAAAAAAGGCTGATGAATCAGATTTTGATTCATAAGTCCTTTAAATTATAGAGCCGTAAAGATCTGGAAATAGTTGTTTTCTAGGTCTTTTTTTGTATTTAAATTCTTAAAAGACAATGACTGATATTAAAATAGTTTATTTTTTTTCATATAAAATTCAATTAGTCGAAAGATGATAGGAGTATGATTTTAAAAAGAAGGGTTTTTAGTACGAGAAAAAATCTTTTGATGTTATAATAGCATGTAAAGAAATGGAGGATGATTTGTATGAAGAAATCAACAAAATGTGCCATTGCAGCGACAGGTGTCGTAAGTATTATTGCCGTAACAAAATTAACAAAAAAAGGGATTGAAAAAACAACAGAATCTGTGAATCGTCTAAAATATAAATTGTTAGTAAAAGATAAATTACAAGACAATCAAAACTTATTAGACATTGTAGATGATTTAGATGATGAAGAATTAAAAACAATGGTTGGTGTATTTGAAAGATTAGAAACAGAACCTGCTGACAGTCATATTGACTCTCTAAAATCAAAATTAGGTTCAATCAAAGCACAAGTTAAATCCTAAAAAATAATTAAATAACAAAAGAACACAAAAAAAGTTGAGAATTAATCTCAACTTTTTTTGCTTCCATAAGACTAGACTTTGTAAGGGAAGGGGAAACCTAGTCTTACTTCAATTATTAGCCGAATAAATTAAATGAATTAATTTATACTTTAAGTTTAAGTTATATGTAGGAAAGTCACAATGGAAAAGGACAAGTTAATTAAATAACGCAGATTAGAATGTTTATAAACATTGATATATCAACCAATTTAGAGTTATCATTTTTTTCTCATACATACGCAAAAACCCGAAATAAAATAAGTAATAATTACTGAAAATTGTCAAAAAAGTATGAAATGATTCTGAAAATCGGAAATGTTTTTTAAGTATTCAAAATGTTGTATAATAGTAAGGACGACTTTTATGAAAAAGAAAGAATAATGAGGACGGTGACGGATAGTGAAAAAAATATTAGTTGTAGATGATGAGAAGCCCATTTCAGATATAGTGAAGTTTAATTTAACAAAAGAAGGATACGAGGTGTTTACTGCCTTTGATGGAGAAGAAGCGATTGAAATGGTTGATGAGGTAACCCCTGATTTGATTATTTTAGATTTGATGCTACCCAAAAAAGATGGACTAGAAGTGTGTCGTGATGTGCGTAAAAAATACGATACCCCAATTATCATGGTAACAGCCAAAGATTCTGAAATCGATAAAGTATTGGGATTAGAACTTGGTGCAGACGATTACGTGACAAAGCCATTTTCTAACCGCGAGTTAGTGGCTCGAGTGAAAGCTAACTTACGTCGACATGATAATACGACAGCTAAGACAGAAGAAGCACCGGGTAATGAGTTAACAATCGGTGCGTTAACCATTCATCCAGATGCTTATGTGGTATCCAAACGAGGCGAAACCATTGAGTTAACCCATCGTGAATTTGAGTTACTTCACTACCTTGCTAAACATATTGGTCAAGTAATGACTCGTGAACATTTGTTACAAACTGTTTGGGGATATGATTACTTTGGTGATGTGCGTACAGTAGATGTGACAGTTAGACGTTTAAGAGAAAAAATAGAGGATAATGCTAGTCATCCAAATTGGTTGATTACCCGACGTGGCGTTGGTTATTATCTTAGAAATCCAGAACAAGATTAGGTGAATCGTATAATGAAAAAAAATAGAACGCCCTTTTTTTCATCGGTTCACTTTAAAATTGCCTTGGTGTTTGTGTTGTTACTGATGATTTCGATTGAAATTATTGGGGCTATTTTTATTCGAGTTCTTGAAACATCAACCATTCAAACCTTTGAAGAGAATGTGACAAATCAAGTTGAAACACTCGCCACCAATTTAAGTTCTGAAATCAGTAAGAAAAATGACTCACAACAAGAATCCAACTTGAAGAGAATTTTAGATGAATTTTCTAAAAATGATATTTTAGAAGTTCGTTTAGTCGATGATAAAGGGATTGTTATTGCGACAAGTGACCCAAATCTTCAAGGAGATGTTGGGAAGAAAAATGATTATGAGTTGTTTAACTCGTTTAATCAGAAAAAAGAAGAGCGAACAGACCCTCAAACTGGGCAAAGGGTATTTATTAACATTGAGCAAATTTACTCGCCTACTGGAGATACGGTTATTGGGTCGTTATATGTTAAAAGCAATATAGAAAGTAAGTACCAACAAGTCAGTGAAATTACGATGATTTTCTTTTATGCTTCGATGATAGCCCTTATTTTTACCCTCATTATTGCGTTGCTTGTGTCTAGAACCATTACAAAACCCATTGGTGAAATGAAACAACAAGCAGACAGAATTGCTAATGGTGATTATTCAGGTCAAGTAGAAGTTTATGGAAAAGATGAATTAGGGCAGTTAGGGGAAACATTTAATGAACTCTCTTATCGTGTCAAAGAAACACAAGAAACCATGGATGCTGAAAGACGTCGATTGGATAGTGTTTTAACGCATATGTCTGATGGCGTTATTGGGACGGATCGTCGTGGAAACATCATTTTAATTAATGACACAGCATTAAACTTACTTCGAATTGGCACGGAAGATGTTATCAATCAATCTATTTTAGAGTTACTAAAATTGGGAGATGAGTATAGCTTTAGAGATTTACTAGAAGTACAAGAAGATGTGTTACTCGATTTTAGTGAAGATTTTAGTGAAACAACTCTTATTCGTGCAGAGTTTTCAATGATTCGCCGAGAGTCTGGTTTTATTAGTGGGTTAGTGTGTGTGCTTCATGACGTGACCAAAAAGGAAAAAGACGAAGAAGAGCGTCGCCAATTTGTATCCAATGTGTCTCATGAGTTACGAACACCACTCACAAGTATGAAGAGTTACATTGAAGCTTTACTTGACGGTGCATGGCAAGACCCAGAAGTTGCCCCACAATTTTTAAAAGTCACACAAGAAGAAACCAATCGCATGATTCGTATGATTAATGACTTACTTCAATTATCACGTATGGATGCCAATAAGATTGAATTACAAAAAGAATTGGTTAATTTAAATGAATTGTTTAATTATGTGTTAGATCGTTTTGATATGGTTATTAAAGATAGTGATAGAAATTATGTGATTAAACGAGAATTTACTCAACGAGCGATTTGGGTGGACATTGATACCGATCGTATGATTCAGGTGTTAGATAATATTTTAAATAATGCAATGAAATATTCACCAGATGGCGGTACGATTACGTGTCGCTTACTTGAAACGCATAAGAATGTCGTATTAAGTATTTCAGATGAGGGATTAGGTATTCCAAAACAAAACCTTGGACGTGTATTTGATCGATTCTTCCGAGTGGATAAGGCACGATCTCGCGCAATGGGTGGTTCTGGATTGGGATTAGCTATTTCAAAAGAATCAATCTTGGCTCATGGTGGAAATATTTGGGCTGAAAGTGAAGAAAATAAAGGCTCGACATTCTTTATTTCGCTACCTTATGAACCTTACGAGGAGGATCTATGGGAATGAGTAAAATGGGAGAGAATATATTAAAAATCGGTGTCATTTGCATGGTGCTACTGAGTCTATTTTTATCATGGAAGATTTGGACCAAACCTGCCAACCGAGGATTTCAGGATAGAACAGCTAAAGTTAAAGCTGTTGTGCAAAAAAAAGACATGACAGAAGTGTATATGCCAACTAAATTGTTTTATCATCACGGGACTGGGGATCATTTTTTATATACTAATAAAGAGTCCACTATGACAAGTTTACATGAAAAAATTGTGTCACTTGAATTTGATACCTCGCGTACTATGACAACGGCACAAGTTGAGAGCTTAACAACCCAACGAGATTTATTTAATTTAGTTTATCCAAGTGCTATTCCAGCTTCTTTATTTATTAATATGAATAATTTATCCATCACGCTACCTCGTGACAGTAAAAATCTAATGTTTAATTGGCTAATTATGTCATTAGATGATAACAAATTGTATTTTGTTAATTATCAAAATAAATCAGGGGTAGAAATAGAGGTTAAAGGAAATATTGCAAGCATTACCTCGATACTTGATGCTGAAAGCAATAACTATGTGAATGCTTTTTTACCAACAGATAACGTTGCTGGTATCTATTATTTGGCGGATAGTGCTAAGCTAAAAACTTATAGTTATATTATTGCTACTCAGTCCTTTACAACATTTTCACGAGGTTTTTTCAATCAGCCAAATGATTTGTTCTCAAACGAAGGAGAAAATTTAAGTTTATCGAATAGCGAGGGCGAATCCTTAACAATCGATAGTCAAACAGGTGAGGTTAATTATTTTGGTAAACTAAAACAAAATCATTCTGGTAGTGAAAATAGTTTGTACTATGATACCTTTCAATATGTAGAAGACATGGGTACCTCTTTAGGAAATTTAAGGTATTTTTCAGATACAAGCAATGAAGTGGTTTATAGAAATTACGTTGAAGGTTTTCCAGTGTTTGGTGAAAATATGAAAGGTAGTTTAGCGACAACCGTTCAAAATAAAAATGTGTTTATTAAAGCAAACCAAGATACCTTGCAAATTCCGCTACCATCAGATGATTCTGTGACACTTGTGCCAACACAAGAACTCGTGGATAGTTTGAAAAATCAAGGTGTTGATATGTCCAAAATAATGGATATCCAGATAGGTTATAGATGGGAACAAAATAAAGAAACCCAACAGGCCATTGATTTAGTCCCTTCATGGTACATTAAGTATGATAACATGTGGATGACTCAAGAAAAGTTAGAAAAAACATTGACTAAAGGAGGCCAAACTTAATGGATTTTAGACGAGTTGAAGGCATCTTTTTTATCGTGTTTTTATTTTTAAATATGTTTCTATTCTATATTTACCAAGAAGGAAGAGAGCCTCAAGATTATATTTCAACAGGTAGTATTTCAGAAAATTTAGAAGAACGTTTAAAGGCAGACCATATTGAAGTTCCCAAAGATTTGTCAAAAATAAAAAGAGAAGGTTACTATCTTTCGGCAGAAGAAGATGAATTAGTTGCTGATGCACGTGAAAAATTGGCAGATCAATCTTGGCAAGTGAACAATGATCAACTCACTAGTCAAATAATGGCTCAATCAGATACTGTGATAAAAAAATCAAAAGATATTGAGTCGATTAATCAATTTATCCGTAACCCATCTAATGTGTTGTATGGGAAAGATTATGTATTAAATGAGGAAGAAACCATTCCATTAAAAAATTATATTTATAATCAAACATATGAAGGCATTCCATTTTATGATGAAACAGCACAGTTATCAGTGATTGTTTCTCAAGATAAGTTTGAAAGTGACCAAATATCTAGTTATAAACAAACACATATTAGTCGAATTGAGCCACTGCGTGAGGTACAAAGTGTGATTTCTGAAAGAGATGCGATTATTAGTTTATATACGAACAATCGTATTCAATCAGGCGATACTGTTAAATGGATTCATTTGGGGTATACTAGAATTTTTACTGTTAGAGGAAAAAATGTCTACATTCCAGCATGGTTTGTTTCAGTTGAGAGTAGTAAAAATGTGATACAAACAGAACGTGTGAACGCCTTTACTAATGCGGTCATCTCATCTTCTGTATCAGAGGTCATTAATAAGTAGGTAGTAGGAAGGATGCATATAATAGTGTCAGAAACAAGTTTTAATATTAGTGTGTTGGCTAGTGGAAGTACTGGAAATTCGTTGTATATTGAAACAGATAAACGAAAAGTGCTAGTCGATGCTGGTCTTAGTGGAAAAAAAATTACGAGTTTATTAGCATCCATTAATCGTTCTCCGGATGATCTAGATGCGATTCTTGTGACACATGAGCATCGTGATCACATACATGGTGTAGGGGTTTTAGCAAGAAAATATCATTTAGATATTTATGCCAATGAATTAACTTGGCATGCAATGGAAAAATCAATTGGCAATGTTCCTTTTGAACAACGACATATATTTGATATGGGAAAAGTGATGACTTTTGGTGATATGGATATCGAAAGTTTTGGCGTGTCTCATGATGCGGTAGCGCCACAATTTTATCGATTTTATAAAGACGATAAATCTTTTGTTGTCTTGACTGATACAGGTTATTGTAGTGAACAAGTTAAAGGTGTCATAAAAAATGCTGATGCTTATTTACTAGAAAGTAATCATGACCCAAATATGTTGCGTATGGGACGCTATCCTTGGAATACAAAACAACGTATATTAGGGGATAAAGGGCATTTATCAAATGAAGATGGGGCATTGACTGCCACAGAAATAATTGGTGATCGTACTAAACATATTTATTTAGGTCATTTAAGTAAAGAAAATAATATGAAAGAACTAGCAAACATGACTGTCACAGGTATTTTGCAACAGCATGATATTGATGCTGGTGGTCAAGTGAAGATTATGGATACTGATCCAGACAAAGCGTGTGACTTATTTGCTATTTAATAAAGTGAAAGACTCAACCAACAGTGATAATTAGCTGGTTGAGCCTTTCTTCTTTTATTTAGTTAAAAGGATTAGTCTTAGCACTACTACTTTCTTCAGTCTGTTGTTCTTGAGCTTTCTTTTGTTGCTCTTCTAGTTTGCTAGAATCTTGAGTCAAGTTAACAGTTGCTTTTGCTTCTTTACCATTACGATAGTATGTTAATTCCATCTTGTCACCAATATTTTTAGAATAAAGAATGGATTGTAATTCGGCTGTACTTGCAATATCTTTACCATCAATTTGAGTAATTACATCATATTGTTTCAACCCAGCAGCCGCAGCAGGAGTATCTTTTTCAACAGAGGCAATCACGACACCATTAGTAATTTTATCATCTAATTTTAGCAAGCTTTTCTTATCTTCAGCTTTTAATACATTTAGGCTGACCATTTTAATACCAAGCATTGGACGAGCTACAGATTTTCCTTGTTCTAGTTGGTTAATGATGTTTACTACTTCATTACTTGGAATAGCAAATCCCATCCCTTCAGCGCTAACCCCTGAAGCTGCTTGAGCAATTTTACTTGAGTTAATACCGATAACTTGTCCAGCAGTATTAATTAAAGCTCCACCAGAATTACCAGGATTAATCGCAGCATCTGTTTGGATGGCTTTACTATTGATAATTGCCCCGTCAGAGGTTTGGTTTGTAATCATACGATCTTTTGCTGAGATAATCCCTTGAGAAACAGAGTTTGCAAAAGTTGAACCAAGAGGAGACCCTATTGCTAACACAGTTTCCCCAACTTTAATGTTATTTGAGTTACCAAATTCTGCAATAGTTTTAACATCTGTATCAGGTATTTCCAATACAGCTAAGTCACTATAAGTATCTGTTCCGACAATTTTTGCATCAGCTTTTTTGCCACTATTAAGCATGACGCTCACGGCACTTGCTCCTGTCACGACATGGTTATTGGTTACAATATAAGCTTTACCATTATCTTTTCTGTAGATAACACCACTACCTTCGCCAGATTCTTGTAGTTCATCTTCTGTACTTTCTGCAGATTGACCAAATATTTTTTCTATATCAGATAGTTCTGTGTTACTCTTTTGATAAGTTGTGACGGACACAACGGCATTTTCCACTTTTTCTACTGCTTTAGTGACTTCGGATTCAACATTAACATTGACATTGCTCACAGTCGTTTTTCCTTTTTCAACAGGTGCTGTAGTGGTTGAGGCGCTATTGGAAGTAGTTGTGTTTTGACCATTTATGTAAGTATAACCTCCAACTACAAGTAATCCTCCCAATGCTCCAGCAGCTAGGGAAATACCAAAACGTTTAAATAATGATTGTTTTGGTGCAGCTGAATTAGTTTTTTTATGTATAGTTTCACGTTTTTGTTCTTCGTTTGGTGTGACGTCTTTTCTCATAGATGTCATCCTCCTTTAAATTAGTGTTTAATTTATTATAAGATATATATGAGTCATTAGTCTAATATTAGTGGCTATTATTGAACAATACTTGAAAATCTTAAGATATTTTTTTAAACTATGAAGAAATGATGAAATTAAGAAAAAAGTATGAAGTGTATAAAAAATAAAAGTTATTAACAACACTTATCCACAAATCAGTGGATAAGTGGAAAACTTTCAATAATATGAAATTTTTTTCTGTGAGTAAAAATGTGGATAAGTGTGGATAACTTTTTAAACGTTAAATAGATAGAGAATAGGTGGCTAAAATATGAAAATAAAAATTATTACTGTAGGTAAGTTAAAGGAAAAATATTTAAAACAAGGGATAGAAGAATATAGTAAACGATTGAGCCGATATTGCAAATTAGAGATGATAGAAGTACCAGATGAAAAAGCACCAGAAACCCTAAGCCAGATAGAGATGGAGCAAGTCAAAGAGAAAGAAGGACAACGAATTTTAAGTAAAGTTAGCGACCAAGATTATGTTGTTGCGTTAGCTATTGAAGGCAAGCAATTATCTTCAGAAGAATTTGCAAGCGAACTAGATAAATTAACAACACGTGGGAGAAGTCAATTTGTTTTTATTATCGGAGGATCACTTGGGTTATCCACAGATGTGTTAAAGAGAAGTGATGAAAAACTGTCATTTGGTCGACTAACTTATCCACATCAATTAATGAAATTGGTTTTAACAGAACAAATCTATCGAACTTTTAGAATTAATAATGGAGAACCGTATCATAAATGATGCGGTTAATGGATGTTTTAATTAGTAAAAATTCTTAACTTGATTCTCTAATGAGCAGAAAAACATATTTTAAAACTTATTTATAGATTTTAGTCTTTACTAAGTAAACTTAATTATGTAATTTTATTAAAAAATGATCTACACAACTGTTTTTTATTGTATAAATTATTACCTATACAAGTTTTTTATGTCAGTTTCGTTACTTTAAATTAAATAGAAATTCAAAATAGTTAAATTGCATTCTCCCATTGTGTCTAAATATTGTGTTAGATTTAAAGATGTTTGTAGGTCGTTTTGAACTTACCCTAAATACGGAACAATCGTAGAGATAGTTAACGATAGAAAAAATCATATGATTATTATTGACTTATATGGTTTGTTTAACAATCCTAGATTAACCTATTATAGATGTTGTAATAATAAACCATTCGAAAAATTAACTGAGTTAGAATCAGATATACAATTATTATGTGAAAAAATAAGTATATATGGTTATAGAAAAATAACTGCTTTATATTAATAAGAAAAGGAAAGTTGTAAAAATACAATTCAACGGATTATGCAAAATATCATTGAAGATGCAAAGTAAAAATAAAAAAAAGTAGTATAACCATCCAAGGTTTCCAAAAAAATATTGAATCGTGATTTTAAATCTAATGAATCATTAAAAAACTTGCAACGGATATTATATATATATCATTTGGAAGAAAACTATTTTATTTATCTTCTATGATGAACCTATACAACGGAGAAATTCTTGCATATACTTTGGAGAAAAGTAAGATGTTGATTTCGTATTAGGAATATTATCTTAACTTCCACAACTACAAAATTGTATTTTTTATAGTTATTAAGTTTTTGTGTATATGTCATACCGTTATCAAAAAGAAATACATAAAAAAGCATCACATTAGTATGTCCCGACAAGGGACATCGCAGATAATGTTTGTATCGAATCGTCCCATTCTTTATTGCGTCAGCACCACTCTTTTAGTTATGTTCTTTTTTTACCCCTATTTTTTAGAAAAGGCTTGCAATTCTGTTAAT
The DNA here is from genome assembly GCF_003950315.1 of Vagococcus bubulae. Lineage (GTDB taxonomy): Bacteria > Bacillota > Bacilli > Lactobacillales > Vagococcaceae > Vagococcus > Vagococcus bubulae. The sequence continues at coordinate 43,496 of NZ_NGJT01000016.1, read as the reverse complement.
ATGAATTATAATGAAAGCGTATTAATAATTTTGATTCAATATACAAAAAAATGTATATTGAGAAAGGAGAAATAACAATGAAAAAAATAGTCGTAGGTGGACAAATTGATAAGGAAGAAGTAAGGAAATTAGTAGAGGAATATGGAAATGGTAATTTTGATATTGATGTAAAAAGTGATCTAGACGCAGCTATGGCTGTTAAAAATGGACAAGCAGATTTTTATATGGGTGCTTGTAATACAGGTGGTGGGGGTGCTTTAGCTATGGCACTAGCACTATTAGGACGTGAAAATTGTGTTACTGTTTCAATGCCTTCAAAAGTGATGGATGAAGCAGAAATAAGAAAAGAAGTGTTATCTGGTAAAAAGGCTTTTGGTTTTACAGCGCAACATAAAGAAATTGTTGTACCAATTATTATGGATGAACTTGATAAATTATAAAACTAAAAAGGAAATGGTGAAAATAGTATGGACTCTTCGAAATTAGTTGAAATAGTGACTATAGCTATTGTAGGTGGTTTAGCAGCAATTTTAGCAAATAAAGGTATAGCAGTTTTTAATGATGGGTTACGTCCTGTTGTACCAGAGTATTTAGAAGGAAAAATAAGTAAAAAAGAATTAGCAGCTACAAGTTTTGCGATGAGTTTTGGATTGGTTATTGGATTCGGTATTCCTGTTTCAATTGGCGCTTCTATCTTATTAGTACATAGTGTTCTCTTAATGACTGATATTATAGGTACTTGGGCTCCATCTGGTAAAAAAGGTCTTATAATTTCAGGGGTAGTAGGTGCTATTTATGGAGTAGGTTTAGTGTTAGGGCTACAAGCAGTTGTAGATGCATTTGCCCTAATGCCAGTTAATTTTATGGATTCATTATCACAAGTAGGTGCTCCAGTTGTTATTTCTTTTAGTATTTTTCCAGCAGTTGCAATTGCTAGTCAACATGGTTTTAAAAAAGGAAGTATCTCTTTTATTGCAACTTTATTGACATTATTTATTGTTAAACAATTTGGAACATTTAATTTGGGGAATGGCACAACACTAACTCTTAGCGCAGAAGGGCTATCACTTTTAGTAGGTATGATTTTTATGATTTATTATGCTATTAAAGTAAAAAGTGATGGAAGTAATTCAAATGAAAGTTTAGTCAGTGTTTTCTTAGAACGTGTTAATAAGATCAAGAAGAATTGGATTTGGTTATCTGTTACAGGCGGTGTAATTTCTGCTGCGACTAGCTTATTATTAATTGCTGGAGACCCAATTTCTCTAAATCTTATGTCTGAAGGTAAATTTAATGAGGCAGCGCTTGCAGCATTTGCTAGAGGAATTGGTTTTATTCCCTTAGTATTCTCAACAGCTATTGTAACAGGTGTTTATAGTCCAGCAGGGACAACATTTGTTTTTGTTGCTGGAATTTTGTTGAGAGGAAACCCAATAATGGCATTTATTGTGGGAGTACTGTTAATGTTTGTTGAAGTTCAATTATTAACAGTAATGGCGAAAGCATTAGATAGATTCCCTGGTATTAGAGAGATGGGGGAACATATTAGAACAGCAATGAATAAAGTTTTAGAGATTGCTCTTTTAATAGGTGGTGCAATGGCTTCAGAATCAATTGCGCCAGGTATAGGGTATTTCTGGGTAATAGGGTTATTATTACTAAATCAAAAAGCGAAAAGACCCGTTGTGGCGTTAGCAGTAGGACCAATTGCAGCTATTCTACTTGGTATTATCGTTAATCTTTTAAATTTAATTGGTCTATTTACACCTGTAGTAACTGGTTAAAAAGGAGATAATAGAGTTATGGTATTACAAAAAGGAATTACATACATGCATGAGCATACAACGATTGATTTATCACGTTTAAAAAATATTGATGATACAAATTTAAATTGTTTTGATGAAACTGTTGCAGAATACAAAAAATTGTATTCTAAAGGTGTTCGTAATATAGTAGATGTAACTAATATGGATATGAGAAGAAATCCAATGTATGTTAAGCGTGTTTCAGATGAAACGAATATGAATATTATTCAAGCTACAGGTTTTTATCAAGATAAATTTTTACCTGAATTTGTAACAAACCACACAGTTAAACAATTAACAGATTTCATGATTAAAGAGATCAATGAGGGAATTGCTAACACTGATATTAAAGCTCAAATCATTGGTGAAATTGGCACAAGTAAAGATATGATGACCCCACGAGAAAAAAAAGTTTTTGAAGCCTCGGTTATAGCGCAGAAAGAAACAGGTATTCCTATTACTACACATACAACCTTAGGAACATACGGACATGAACAAATCGATTTTTTTAAAGAACATGGTGCAAATCTGTGCAAAATAGTTATTGGTCATGTAGATTTAACAGGGGATATTGATTACATTTTACATATGTTAGATCAAGGTGTATACGTTGAATTTGATACTGTTGGAAAAGAAAATTATCAACCTGACCTTTTAAGAGTTAACATGTTGAAAGAAATTGAAAAAAGAGGTTACACTGATAGAGTTTTTCTATCAATGGATATTACTAGAAAATCAAATCTAGAATATATGGGCGGTATTGGTTACTCTTATTTATTAGATAAATTTGTTCCATTGGCATTAGAAAATGGTGTTTCTTCAAAATTTATTACAAAAATGTTAGAAGAAAATCCGGCAGAATTTATGAATAGAGGTTTAAAAAAATGAAAACATATCCATTGAAAAGCTTAACTATAGAGGAAGCGACTGCACTACAATTTAAATTAGTCGATTCAATTACTCGTTTTTTTCCAGGAAATGAAATTTTAACTAGGGGAGATTTAGGTGTAGTAAAAGGTCTAAATCAACCTAGAGTTACGGAAAAGGCTGAAAGGGTACTAGCTGACTTTTTTGGAGCTGAGAGTGCAATTCTTGTTAGAGGATCTGGAACAAATGCTATCAGATTGGCGCTATATGCTTCAGTTGGAGTTAATGGAACTTTGCTTGTACATGATGCAGCAGTTTATCCTACAACACAAGTCTCAATTGATATGCTAGGAATTCGCATTATAAGAGTAAACTTCAACAGATTGGATTTACTTAAAGAGGCTATTCTTCATGAAGAATTAACAGGAGTATTAGTTCAAGTCACCCGACAAAAAATTGATGATTCTTATGATTTGGAAGAGGTTATTAAAACAATCAGAGAATTGAGTGATTCTTTACCTATAGTAACAGATGATAATTATTCAGCAATGAAAACTAAAGGTATTGGGACACAATTTGGTGGAAGTTTAGCATGCTTTTCTACATTTAAATTATTAGGTCCTGAAGGTATTGGATGTATTGTTGGAGATAAAAATTATATAAATAAGTTAAGAGAAGATAACTATTCTGGGGGTAGTCAAGTTCAGGGACATGAAGCATTAGATGTTTTAAAAGGAATGGTTTATGCTCCAGTGTCGCTCGCTATTTCTTCAGATGTCAGTGAAAAATTATGTGCTAGAATTAATGAGGGAATAATTCCGGGACTTGAAAAGGCATTTGTAGTGAATGCACAATCGAAAGTTGTTGTTGTTAAATTATTAGAAAAAAATGCAAAGGAAATAATAGAAGCAGCGAGAAAATTAGGGGCTCTGCCTCATCCAGTAGGTGCTGAATCAAAATATGAATTTTCCCCTCTTATTTATAGAGTATCCGGTACATTTATAAAGACAGACCCTGAGGCGGAAGAGTCAATGATTCGAATTAATCCTAATCGGGCAGGTGTAGAAACAATAATAAGAATATTAAAAGAAGCGATAAATATAGTGAAGAAGTGAGGGAATAAAAGTGGGTAATCAATTTTTAAAAAAAAAAGGAGTTACAATTAATTATTTGGCTTCTGATTTATTACAGTTGAAAAAAGGTGACAAAATGCCTAGCATAACTGAATATCAGGATAAATACAAAGTTGCTAGAGGTACTGTTCAGAATGCACTGACGTTTTTAAAAAAAGAGGGCGCTCTATCAACTAAAAGTCAAGGACACTTAGGAACTTTTATAGAAAAAATTGATTACTCAATTCTTCAAGAGTATGCTTTATCAGAATATGTTTTAGGGACAATGACTTTACCATACTCAAGGCTGTATGAAGGACTTGCTACAGGTATTTATGAAGAATTTAAGGAAAGAAATATCAAATTAAACTTAGCCTATATTCGCGGATCTAAAGAAAGAATTAGAACCATTTCAATGAAGATGTATCGTTTTGCAATTGTATCTGAATTTGCGGCTAAACGTGCTATTCAAAACGGTGATCCGTTGAGGATAGTAGTTAATTTTGGTAAGCAGACTTATTTAAGTGGACATGTTGTATTATTTGCTAATCGTAAAAAAAATCATATTGAGGATGGAATGAGGATTGCAATAGATTACAGTTCCCTTGATCAGCAAATTTTGACAAATGATGCTATTAATGGAATACAGGTTAAGCTAGTTGAAATGCCAGGACATCAAATTATACATTCATTGAAGGATGGACAAATAGATGCTGGAATTTGGAATTTTGACGAAATTCGAGATAAAAATTATGAGGAATTAAATTATATACCTTTTGAAAATAATCAACTTGCCGATGAAATGAGCACATCTGTTATTGTTTGTCATCAGGAAGATCAATTAATGGAAGCTTTTTTTACTAAAGGCTTCAATTTAGAACATGTCATGGATATTCAACAGCAAGTAAAAGATGGGAAGTTAGTTCCTAGATATTAAGGAGACAGTAATGATTAAAGAAAAGCTAAAAATATTAGTTGATAGTGGTGTAATTGACGAGGATACACAAAATTATATTTTAAAAGTACTGCAGTATCTTCTTGAAAGAGAAGTAATAAATAGCATAGAACAAGCCGATGTTTTTTTGACGCATTTAGCAATGGCTGATACAAGGCGAAAAAGTAATGAATTGATAAGTAGTCTTGATGATTTTGTCCTGTCAGAGATTGAATCCGATCCAAAATACTGGCATTCTAAAGAGCTGTGGCAGGATCTGAATAAAATGGTTGATAAAGACTTTGAAGAAGCAGAGTTAGATTATCTATATTTACATATAATTAATTTATTAAAGGAGGAGTAATGTGTTTTTAGAAACAACAGAGCGTAGGAATCCAAATTTAATTAAAGCTGCTATAAAATTGCATAGAGATGGGGCTATTTTACCAGATACTTATGTGCTTGATTTAGATCAAATTGTGGAAAATGCAAAAATACTCAAGAAAAAAGCAGATGAAACTGGGATTGAACTGTTTTATATGACTAAACAAATTGGTCGTAATCCGCTTATTTCTAAAAAAATAAGTGAAATAGGTATTAAAAATGCTGTCGTAGTTGATTTCAAAGAAGCTATAATTATGATGGAAAATAACCTTCCGATAGGTAATGTGGGACATTTAGTTCAAGTGCCTAAAGCATTATTAGAAAAGGTTATAGGTTATGGCCCAAAATATATGACAGTTTTTTCAACTGAAATGCTAGAAGAAATCAATAATGTAGCAAAAAAGCTTAGGAAAAAACAAAAAGTTTTATTAAAGGTAATCGAACCGACAGATGAGGTATATGAGGGACAATTTGGAGGCTTTCACTTGGCTGATCTAGAGGCGGTTTCTAAATTCTCCAAGGACTTAAAAAATATAGAAATTGTTGGAATTACCTCGTTTCCATGTTTTTTATTTGATGGAAAAAACGCATTAAAACCAACTACTAATATACAAACTATTGAAAGGGCTAAAGTAATTTTAAATGAGAATGATATCAATATTTCAGAATTAAATATTCCATCAGCTACTTGTAGTAAAACAATTCCTTTAATCAAACAAATTGGTGGAACGCAGGGTGAACCAGGACATGCATTAACTGGTACAACGCCACTTCATGCTGAAATGGATTTAGAAGAATTACCTAGTATGGTTTACTTAAGCGAAGTATCTCATAATTTAGATGGAAAAGCATATTTTTATGGTGGTGGATATTATCGACGAGGACACTTGGAAAATCTACTTGTTATTGATGAAAAAAATAATTATGTTAAAGATACTATAGAATCTTTTGGTAATGAGAGTATAGATTATTATTTAACTGCCAAAAATAGTCATTCAGTTGGATCGACAGTTATAGCGGCTTTTAGAACACAAATATTTGTTACAAGAAGTGACATCGCAGTTGTTTCAGGAATCAGCTCAGCAAATCCTAAATTAGAGGGAATATATAATAGTTTAGGAAATTTAATTAGAAGGTGATAATATGAGTCGATTTGTTTTAATTGTATTAGACAGTTTTGGAATAGGAGCAATGGATGATGTATCTGAAGTTAGACCTAGAGATATTGGAAGTAGTACAGCAGGTCATATTATAAAAAAAAATCCAAGTATCAAAATACCAACTTTAGAAAAATTAGGGTTGATGAATGCACTAGGTTATGAAATAGGTGACCATAAAAAATCGGAATCTGCAGTATTTGGTACCTCAAATTTAGCGCATTATGGTGCTGATTCTTTTTTAGGTCACCAGGAAATAATGGGAACAACTCCTAAAGTTCCTTTAATTCAGCCTTTCAATCAAAAAATAGATGAAGTTGAAGAAAACTTATTAAAAAATAATTATAAAGTTAGACGTGTGGGAGAAAAAGGAAAACAAATACTTGTGGTTAATGAAGTCGCTACTGTTGGTGATAATTTAGAAACTGATTACGGGCAAGTTTATAATGTGTCAGCTTGTTTAGATTTAATTAGTTTTGAAGACTTAAAAGATTTGGGACATGTTGTTCGTGAAGTTGTTCAAGTATCTAGAGTAATAACTTTTGGTGGAGAACGAGTAACTCTTGACGATTTACTAAAAGCTAGAAAAGTAAAAAATGATGAGATTGCAGGAGTAGATGCTCCTGAATCTGGTGTATACAATTATGGATATCAAGTAGTTCATTTAGGGTATGGCATCGATAAAAATGTACAAATACCAACTATTTTAGATAATGCAAGTATTACTGTTTCCTTTTTAGGAAAGATTGCTGATATAATTCAAACCAGTAGTACTAGATTATTTCCAGGAGTGGACTCTAACTACTTGTTTGATTGCTTGATTAATGAAGTGAAAGATATCGAAACAGGTTTTATTGCATTAAATATACAAGAAACTGATTTAGCAGGTCATGCTGAAGATGTAGCACGATATTCTGATCGATTAGAGTTAAGTGATAGAAGAATTAAGGAACTTCTTCCAGTTCTTGTTGAAGGGGATATTTTAGTTATTATGGCTGATCATGGTAATGATCCGACTATTGGTCACAGCAATCATACCCGAGAACGCGTACCTCTGCTTGTTTATAGTCCAGGAAAAGAAAAAATAGAGATAGGATTAAGAGAGACTTTAGCAGATGTGGGATCAACTGTGGCAGATTTCTTTAATGTATCAAAACCACAGAATGGGACATCATTTCTAAAAAATCTAAATAATTAATAAAAGATATGCTGTGATCTTTTGATCATGGTTTCTTTTTTTAGGAGACTTAAAAATGGCAAATAGAATAAAGAGATATGCTAAGAAGACTTTCTTAGCTCTAGATAATCGATATAACTCGGTAAAAAAAGTATATCCGAATAGTATTGATTATATTTCAGAAGAGAATGGCTTTTATTTAGGTGTTAAAGAAGTTAGAGTAATTCCAGAAAGTTTTATTACGGAATTAAATCAATTAGGTTATATTTATCATACAGTTGATAAAGCAAGTTTATCTGGTCGAGCGATTGATTTAGAACTGATTAATCCATTAACTGGCAATTATATGACAGGATCATCAAGCGGTACTGCACTAAATGTATTTTTAGGTATAAATGATGTTGGAATTGGAACCGATGGTGGGGGATCTGTTTTAGCACCAGCAATTTGTTTAAATCTTTACGGGTTTATTCATCCACGATTAGGAAAAAAGCATCAGGTGAATGAAGAGTTAAAGGTATCAACAGATGGTATTCCCTTCTCTCCATCAATTGGCTTAATATCTAAGGAGTTAGATCATATTACAAAAATTATGACTAAGTTTTTTGAAATCTCCAGCCTGCCAAATATATCAATAGGTATAGATAATAAAGCATTGCAAGAAGCTGCCAAATTAACAGAAAATGAGTATAGATCAACATTAATAGGAATGGATGATAAGTATACCAAGGATAGAAGAGGATTAATAGTTGATCTAGAGCATTATTTAAGTACTTTTGACTTAGTGATTTCAAAGGAAGGACCAGTCGATTTAAATGGAGTAGGAGATAGCATTTATGGTCATTTTTCTGATTTCACAAAAAAGAAGCAAAATATAGCTAACAAGGGCTTTATTCGAGTAGCTAATATGGTTGGAGCTATAACTTTAACTGTACCGAGCTCAGATTTGAGTGTAGGATATGTTCTGATGACTAAAAAAGAAAGCGTAATACCACATTTTTTGATTATTGGAAAGTTATTGTCGTCAGGGACAGATGAACTAGTAAATAGATATTTTGGTGACTTATCAAAATACTTTGAGCTAGGAATTTAACAGAACAGTGTTATTAATAAAAATCAAATAGAAGTAATAATTTTTACGTTATAGATAACTAGAAGATTTTAATTATTATAGAAGATGTTAATGTTTAGAATAAGCCATATGATATTTTTGAAAAAAATAATCAGAAATTAAAAAATTTTTAAATATATATTATAACCACGAGCCCAACAGCCTATTAGGTTGTTGGGCTTTTTTGTGTACACAAAAATAGAAGGAGGAAAAGAGATGTTTGATAGACAGAATCAATATTACGTGACAAAAGGAGTACAAGAAGCCGTACCGTATCAACTTCAATATTTTTGTTGGCAGTTGATTTTACAACGGGCAAAAGAAAAAGAACCAACAATGGATTACCTACAAATCATTGAATTTGATGTGGATACTGAACATGAACTATTAACGATTGTTCATCGCCAAGAAAAACCAGAAGTGAAACAGATATATCATCTTCACTTGTTTGAAGAATACCACTCACTTAGTGTGAAAAAGATATGGGCAATTGATGATGGCCAAGATCAAACCATGTTACTACCAGAAGAATATTAAGGAGGAAACAAGATGAAAGTAGAAACGCATACGATAAAAAATGAAGTCTTTTTGAGTGATGACAGAAAGAATCGTTATTTACTACAACGGACATGGGGATCAGAAAATCAGGCAATTGTCGCAGTGATTACGTTGAAGCCAGTGTCAGTGAGCGGGGTAGAAAATGACCTAACTACCATGTTGATTCAAAACCATGTGGTTGAGATGGGATATCAAGGCTATTTGGTCGCAAACCTTGTCTCAGGAATTGACTCCACAAAGAAACTATCTGAAACATTACTGGATAGGGAAACAGAAGATGAATTGTTGAAAGAAGTATTAAACAAAAAAGAGGTCCAACAAATCATCATCGGTTGTGGATCAGCAGTAACGCAAAAAGGATTTGCACAGGATCGGTTGAAAGAGATTTTATCCCTACTGACTAAGACGAACCAACACAAAGTGGTGGCGATTGTGGATGACGATAATCGACCTATTCATCCACTTGTCCCAAGTATTCGAAATCAACCATGGACATTGAAAAAAATTAAACTATAAGGAGAGAAAAGAATGACTCTATTACCAAGTAAACGCGTATCAATTGTGAGCCTATCATTAGTGAAAGAATCTAGTCTGTTGTATGGTCCAAGACGTTGTCAAACATCAGATGATGCTTATGAGTTAATTCGTCTATTCATAGAAAATAAGGACAGAGAACATTTAGTGAGCATTGGCTTAAATAGTAAAAATGAACCAACAGTGGTTCATTTGGTTCATATTGGGACAGCAAATCAAAGTATCGCAGTACCTCGAGATATATTAAAGTCAGTTTTATTATCAAATGCGACCCGTTTGATGATTGGACACAATCATCCGAGCGGTGACCCGACACCCTCAGAAGCAGATGAACGTTTAACGGAAAAACTCTATAAAGCGAGTGAGTTATTGGGAATTGAATTACTCGACCATTTGATTATTGGAGAAGAGCGTTACTACTCATTTCGTGAACATCAAAAGTTAGGTTGAATAGCCGTCATATATTGAAAGTGAAGAAAGGGGCAGAAAAATGGATTGGAAAGAATGGTTTGAGCAGGAAACAGGGAAACAAACGAAGCAAGAGGAGTGGTCAGAAGAAACCGTTGAGTTGGAAAAAGACGAGTTATCGCCTGAGTTAATACCAACCGATTGTCTAGATAGATTACCAGAGACCCTAACGGTCTCTTTTTATGGTTATGGGGTAGAAGATGTCGTGTATGTGATGCCGCTAAAAGACTCATCTCAGCTGTTATATGGATTATTACACGGTCCTAAATTAGTATCGTCTATTGTCGTGGAGTGTGATAGGAATGACTAACTATAGACAAGTGATTATAGCGTGTTTGAAACAAGTCATCGCGACATTAACTGAAAAGGAGGACAGCAAATGAATCAATGGGTAAAGCTTTGTCTGACTGTAGGGACAACGATTATTTGTGAGGTGATTCGGTTGATCGATAGTAAAAGCTAATGGAATGACTGTCTGACGAATAGAGTGTCAATGTCAGTGACAATAGACTAGACAAGCGAACAGGCAATGGCCAAAGAAACCCGATACACTGATACTAATTGATGGGAAGGAGGGTGACTTTATGTGACGAAAGAACTAAGTAGTTTGAATGAGGTGTATCAAACAATTGCGAAGGTCACGTCATTAGATGATGCGTTACGACTATATCAGGAGTTTAAAGGTTTGACTATCACGTTTCCAACCAAATTAATTAGTGCGGATTATGTGAAACAGTATCTTAAAAAAGAAACACAAAAAGGGCATCAACTATCGAGTCGAGAGCTTCAACAGTTAGCTAGAAAATTTGATTATTCAGAACGCCAAATGCGACGGTTTTTGCGTGACATTCGACAAGATAGTACATCTAATCGAGTAGAGGAAGAGGAGTTAGTTTATATTACAAAATGGTTGGAAGAGAGACGATCAGAAGAGGGAGAAGAGAATGATTAAGTCTATTTTAGTTCATAAATAGACGTAAAGATACATAGGAGTGAAAGAGAATGGGCATCTTATTTTTAGTAGCCATAGGCTACATCATTGTGAAGTATATTTTACCATGGGTGAATGACCAACTGGATACGGAATTTAAGTGGTGGCAAGTTCCGATAGCACTACTCGTGGGATTAGTTAGCTTGTATGCATTAGTAACAAAAAGAGATCGAACCATTAATCGTGATATCGCTAATCGACACAGCCAGTATCGAAAACTAAGTGATAGTGAATTAGAATACATCATGTATAACGGGAACAGCTTAGATGAAAAAAGGTCAGCTAGAATTATATTGGAAGAACGAATACAGCGACGTAAAACGATGTGGCATAAATAATAGGAATAAAGGAGAGTCTTAACATGAAACAACATCTATCAAAGAAAACAATAGGAAATATATGTAGCATAGTAATGATTGTGACACTGTTTGTGGGTAGTTTGATCACTTACGGGGAATCGTTTGGAAAGTATACAGATACCTATGGTATCTCAGGTTATCATATACTGTTTAATGGCTCGACTATTTATAGTTTAGTTTTATTGGTAGTACCAGTTCTTTTACTATTGATGACTCAATTTGATAAGTTAAAAGAGAAAGAATCGTTGTGGCGATTTGTCTTACCAATTGCATCTCTATTAGTTCTTATCGTTATTCGCTTGAATGTGAAAGATACCGTAGGATTAGGGAATGCGGCAGCGGCATCGTATGCGGTGTCCTTTAAAGCGGGTTTTGGTCTAAGTGGTTGGCTATATTTAATCAGTAATGTTGTGGTATTGTCTTTAGGAATAATAGATTATTTTCATCTTAACGTGACGGAAGAAAGTGTGAAACAAGCGATACAAGACAAAAACTTATCTGGCCTAGGTGAGAAAAAGAAAGAAAAGGAGGGTAAATAGTGAAACGTTTGATACTCTATGTCATTATGATGACTAGTTTTGTATTTGGATAGTGAATAAGTAAATGAATAAAATATAAATGCCCCATGAAATCATTTTTCTGACAAATGATTTTATGGGGATTATTGTTGCAGTTATATCAAATTACAGTAAAAGTGATTTGGTATATTTAGTAAGTATCTGTCTCATTATCTTTAGTTTTATAATTTTGTAAAAAATTATAAAGGTCTGATTCAAATCTTATGCTATTATACATCCTTTTATCAATATTTGACTGATGCTCTTCCATACATGAATCGGTAAAAAGATAATTATCAGTTAACGAGTCCAGTAATCTTTCGTCTTCAGCTTTCATATTTTTTCTTCTCATCTTTAATAAATTAATATTTTTTTTCTTTATAGATTGTAAATAATTGGGTCCGCTATGAGGGTATACAATGCTCAATAGCATATTTTTGACTGTATTTTTATTAAAATCAGAAACTATACTAAAAAAATTTTTATATCTTTCATTTATATCTTGGTATGAAAATTCGTCAATATCAGTATTTTCTGTTGTTAAAAGTGTGTATACTTCCATGGCTTGTTTGTCAACATCATCAATATTTTTGTAAGTTAAAATATGACAGAAATTAGCAAGAGAAAATATAAAATTTTGTCTTTTATCAAGATCTATATCATCTGAATCAAAAGCTTTGTTATATTCTAAATGATTATTTAGTTTTATATTGAAATCATTATTTTGCATTAAATCAAATCTATTATTTTCGATATGCTTCGAAGTATATCGATTATTGTGATATTCATTTTTAGGTAATATTGCGTTGTTTTCATGGGCTATATTCTTATAAATATACTTTTCTTTAATTAAAGTAGTTTTTTTATTTGACCTATTCCATAAGAAATGACTTGATAAAACTGTCCATAAAATGACTGCCCTTTCAGTAGAGATTGAGTATGAATACAAATCGTCTGAAGGTGACTGCTTTTTCGAACTTGGAAAATAACTTAATAAATCACAATATTCTTTACTAAATTCAGGTACAGATTTTAGTAAGACTTTTGTTTTGCTGAAAAGATGCTGAAGTTGACTTTTTGGCATTTCATTTAACGGAACTAATTCCAATGTACTATACTCAATATCCTCTTTCAAGTAGAGTACATTATCGACTATATCTTGAAATAGTATTGTCATATCTCATTCCTCCAATTTTTTAAGATAAAAGTTTATATATCATTATACCATTTTATGTTTTTTAAACAGGTTATTAAAAAATTTTAATAAAAAAGAACCTTTTTATTTTAACGTTTTTATCATTATTTGATATTTGTAAATAATGATAAAAACGTTCTTTATTTTATGTAGTAGATTAGTTGTAACAGGCAACGCGATATGCTCAAACATCTCGTTGGTTGTTATAACTAATTTACTACCGGTAAGTAAATATTATAAAAATCTGAAAGGGGTAATTTTTATGTTTCCATGTTATCAGGTTCCTCAAGATTATTTACGTTATTTTTTGGGCACAGTTGAATTCGTTGAGTTTAGTAATAACGTATTGACACTAAAAATAGCTTTATCAAAGGGGACAGAATCTATTAGCTCAGATATATTTGTCTTTAATCTAAACGATAAGTATGTTCAACGTGCAGTATTAAGCTCTATAGGAAGGATTTGTTGGTCTCAGCACGTTATTGATTTTAGTAAGATTATTGGAGCTAAAGTATTAATCACATATAGGGAAGGGCAAGGGCTTCATCATTCTTACTCAGACCTCATTGCGATTCAAGTAATTAATTTATTACAACCATATGCTTCAAATAATCAATAAATAGGAGGTATCAAGAATGAATGATTTTAAAAGTGTGATAGAATCAGGAGAAAAAATCGAAGTTGCAGATAAATTTAGTGTCGATAAAAATGCTGTTTCAGGACCAAACGGCAGAATAAGCCGCTCAGTGTTCATTTCTCGTATTTTGCAAAGTAAGGAAACCATGGAGCAACAGTACCAGCTAACGTTTTATTTTGAAGGGGAGTTTAGTTCAATCATGATTGAGCCAGATGCAATACTACCAAATAAAATTAATTATCTTAGCAAGTATGGAGTAGCTATTGATCCTATGTATTCTTCTGAACTATCTCGTTATTTAATGTTGCAAAAGCAAATGGTAAAAACAACTAAAGTGATTAATCAAGCTGGCTGGTACCTGCAAGAGGATGTTTTGTCATTTGTTACAAAAGATAGTGAGGACTTATCTTTTGGTGGTAATCTATCACTTAATAAAGTGGGTAGCTACGACCAGTGGCTACAAGGTATTAAAGACTTTGTCCTAGAAAATGTCGAGTTGGAATTGGTACTATCAATATCTTTGTCCAGTGTTTTTATAGCATTTGATTCTTTTACACTCGGAAAGGATATTGGATCTGGTGTAGTCAATCTATTTGGGGATAGTTCAACAGGCAAAACTTGTTCAGCTATTTTAGCTCTAAGTTGTTTTGGTGAACCTACCTCTCAAAAAGCTGGCAGCTTGATGAAGTCTTTTTCATCTACTAAGAATTCAATGATTAAGTCTTTGGCAGGCCTTAATGGTATTATGCTATGTTTTGATGATCTATCATCCTCTTCATCCAGTGATGTTAGCGATTTGATTTATAATATTGGCAATGGGAAAGAAAAAGATCGGTTATCAGAAACGAGTGAGATGAAGGAGGGAGCTTCTTTTGTCACGCAAGTGTTAGTAACTGGAGAGGAATCGCTTGAACAATATACTAAAAAGAATGGCGGGTTAGGTGCTAGGTATTATGAATTAGCAGGCTTAAACTATACAAAATCTTCAGAACACGCTGAACAAATTAAGAGTGTATTTCAAAAAAACTTTGGTTTTGCTGCCCCTATGTTTGCAGAATTTTTGACTAATTATAATGTGTCAGAATTATCGAGCTCCTTTGATGATATTGTCAGTCAATATCATCAAAGATTTCCAAAAGCAAATAATAAAGTACAACGTTTTATCAAACGTATAGCAGCTGTGATGCTAACGGCTAAACTAATCCAACATTGCTTTGAGGTTAGTTTAGATATAGATGGAATGGATACGATTTTGTGTAGCATTATTGAGAAACAAGCTTTACTACTTGATTATAATGCAACTACTCTAGAATTATTGATTTCATGGATTGTAAAGAAACAGAATTTTTTCTCTATTGATGGTGATAAACCAATAAATTCTGGTGATTACCTTGGAGAAATTAATACAAAAAATGGGTATGTAAAAATACGTAAAGAAGTGTTTGATACCATCATTGTTGATTTAGGCCTACCGTCAGCAACTTCAATTTTGAAAGAATGGAAACAGACTGGTATTACTAAAACCGAATCAGATCGTTTATACTACCGAGATTCGAATAAGTCACAATTTGTGCTTCTTGGCGTTCCAATTGATGTTCATGGTAATCAACAGAAGGAGGAGTCTAAATATGAGTAAATACTATGCAGTAAAAAGTGGAATTCGTCCAGGTGTGTATACGTCTTGGAAAGAATGTGAAAAACACGTAAAGGGATTTTCAGGAGCAACATATAAATCCTTTTCTTCATTGGAAGAAGCAGAGCGTTATTTATCAAAAGGAGATGAGACACTTAAAGTGTCTCAATCTTCTATATCTGAATCTGATTTTTCTAATTCCGTTGATATCTATGTAGATGGATCATGGTGTCAAAGTAAGGAACAGTATGGTTGGGGATTTGTTGCTGTGATAGAAGATGATATTAAGTTTACACAGCATGGAAAAAGTTCGAATCCTAAATATACTGGCAGTAAGCAAGTGGGTGGTGAGATTGTTGCCGTATTACAGGGCATTGATTATGCTATCAAAAATGGGTATGACCATGTAACGATACATTATGATTATATGGGGATTGAAAAATGGGCCTCTGGTGAGTGGAAGGCCAACGTACCTATATCTGAAGCATATGTTTATTATATGGAAAAGAAAGTAGAAAAAATCAATCTATCTTTTGTAAAAGTAAAAGCGCATAGTCACAATAAATATAATGATATGGCTGATAGATTGGCAAAGAAAGGAGCATTCAAATGATAGAAGATGGGATGAAATTTGATAACAAACGATTCATGGAGGAGTTTTCAAAACACCTACTTCCATATCTCATTCACTATCCAATACCCGAAAACCCGTCAAAAAAATAGGCATATCACTCATATAGAAAATAGATTTCCCGATTTCCCGACTTTGTCATTCTATCTATAGTTTTGTACAAATATAGATAGGATGATTGATGGGAATAGGATGAGTTTGAATGAGTCTAAAGTATTGACTAGTGCCTAAAAAATGAGCGGGAAATCGGGGAAGTTTAGATTGGAAAAGGGGTGAAACAATGCATGTAGCCTATTGTCGAACGTCGGTTAGAAGAGACCATAAGGTATCGATTGAGATGCAGAAGGAAGTCATCCAACAACATGTCAAACAAGATATATCCAAGTGGTTCATTGATGATGGTCTTTCAGGAAGTACCATCAATCGTCCAGATTTTGCCAGATTGACCGAATGGGTAACATCCTCAACACAATCCAGAACACTCTATGTGACACGGTATGATCGACTTTCCCGAAATGTTTCCAATGCGCTTGATTTCCTTGAATTATGTCAGACACATCATGTTGAAGTGGTATCGGTGTTAGAGCCGATACCTTCTTCTTTAGGTGACAAACAAGCCACTCAATTGTTGTTTGTTCAAATCCTTTTTTCACTAGCTGAGTTCACACGAAGTGTCACGATTGAAAATATCAATCAAGGATTGGCACAGAAGAAGTTAGAAAAGAAAGTATTGAGTGCAAAAGTCCCCTTTGGGTATCGGTATCAAGAAGGAAAGATTGTTGCTCATCCATCTGAAGCCACGGTTGTCCGACAAATTTTTTCTCTCTATACGTCCACTTCAATGGGCTATCAAAAAATTGCCCAACAACTTCAAAAAGAAGGAAAGACCTTTCGAGGTAAACCATTCAAGAAACATCATATTGCCACTATCTTACGCCATTCCGTTTATATTGGACAAATTGGACACAGCAGTAAGAATCTAACACCGTACCTATCACATGATGTGATACCGATCATTCACCCAGATATCTTTCAACAAGCCACAGAAAAACGAACACGACGTCGACCAAAGAAGAGGGATACACGAGAGTATCCTTTAAGAAAGAAAATATCCTGCCCGCATTGTGGTAGAAAACTAAGCCCAAAAATGCAGAGTGATAGTATCTACCAGCATACTTATCATTATTATGCGTGTGGTTATGAAGACTGTATAGGCTATCGATTGGATGCCCCAACCATAGAAAAAGAGGTACTAAGCTCTATTAAAACGTATCTGACGGAGACCAATAATCTCACAATATTACTGGATGAACTACAGAAACAGCTATCACAAGTAGCGAAGCAAAAAGAGGCAACTGTGAGTGATTTGATGAAACGGAAGTCTTGCATATTTGATCAATATGAACAAGGAATACTATCCAAAAAGGAGATGGTTCAACAACTAGATATACTCACAAAACAACTGAATGATGTGACATCTATTACGTTGACTGAAGAACAATTAGAAGAGAGAGTAACTCAATTACTCCATCTATCTGACAATACTATTCAAGATGTCATTTGGTCTTATATTGACCACGTACAAGTTACACTAGACAAACAATTAAAGGAGGTTCTTTTATATGGCATTCGGATTCAATCAGACGTTGTCTGATTCATTAGACCAACCAAAGGCAGCACTCTATCTAAGAGTATCGACAACAGAACAAGCGGTTCATGGGTATTCATTGGCCGCACAAGAACAAGTCATTCGTCAATTTTGTTTACAACGAGGGTATGATGTCTATGAAGTTTACGCGGATGAAGGGATTAGTGGAAAACGGACAGAGAATCGTCCAGCTTTTCAGCGTATGATGACAGACGCAAGAGAAAACTTATTTGATATGGTGATAGTGTGGAAACTCTCTCGTTTAGGTCGTAATAATCGAGATATCTTAAATACTACAGAAGAACTCTATAAACATA
Organism: Vagococcus bubulae; assembly: GCF_003950315.1. GTDB lineage: Bacteria > Bacillota > Bacilli > Lactobacillales > Vagococcaceae > Vagococcus > Vagococcus bubulae. The sequence goes on along the minus strand of NZ_NGJT01000016.1, from coordinate 25,421 downwards.
ATGTGAGTTTCTATTCGATTAGTGAACAGTTTGATATTAGTACGAGTACAGGACGATTAATGCTTCAACTATTAGGGTCATTTGGTGAGTTTGAACGGAATCAAATTAGTGAGAATGTTCAACTGGCAATGCGATCATTGGTGCGAGATCAAAAACGATTTGCGGGTGGACGCATGTTGGGATATGTGAGTACGGTAGATGATGAGGGTCGAAAGCGATTAGTGATTCAAGAAGAGGAAGCAGTGATTGTGAGAAAAATCTATCAAGACTACGCAAATGGAAAAGGCTATCGTGCGATAGCCAATGACTTAAACCGTTTAGGTTATCACACAGTGAAAGGTAATTCATTTTCAACTGTGGCTATTAAAGATATTTTGATGAATAAAACGTATGGTGGTTATTTAGAGTATGCGAAGTATGTCAATTGGGAAGAGAAGAGACGAAAGGGAAAGAACCCTCAACCGATAGTGGTTGAGGGGACCCATGAGCCAATCATTGACAAAACCCTATTTGAGAGTGTCCAGACACGCATGAAAGTTGCGAAGAAACAGCCACAATGGAACGAGCGAGGAGAAAACCTTTTGACAGGGCTACTCAGATGTCCAGATTGTGGTGGACCGATGGCAGCAAGTAACACAACCAATACGCTAAAAGATGGGACGAAGAAACGGATACGATACTACTCTTGTGCTAATTTTCGAAATAAGGGGGCAAGTGTCTGTCATGCGAACTCTGTAAGAGCTGATAAAGCCGAACAGTTTGTGGCAGATAGACTCAAAGAAGTCATTCAAGTGCCTGAGATACTGGAAGGGTTAGTGGATGCGTTGAATAAGGAAATCAACCAACAAGCCCGTCAAGCTGAACAAGAATCACAAACACTACAGAAGCAACTTGTTGAAATTCAAACGAAACAAGCGAAGTGGCAGCAAGTCTTAGATGATACACCTGAGTTATATTCTGAATTGAAAGAACGATTGGAACAACTAGAGAACGATACCATTATGATTCAACAACGTCAACGAGAGATAGAACGTCTTAAACAAACTAAGAATCAACCGATTCAAGTCACTGATATCAGTCGGATATTAGAAGCGATTCAACAATTCATAAATAAAAGTTCAAAGAAGGAGATTAAGCAAGTCTATCAATCTTTCATCAAAGAAATCACGTTTAACAAAGAGACAAAAGATCAATTTCAGTTACACCTTTACTTTGATGAAGCCATAGTCAATCAACTGAATACTATCTATCAAGAAGCCATATCTCGAGGAGATATGGCTATTTTTGTATACAAAGATAGAATAGGATTTCGTTTATAAAAATACAAATCCGTGTTCCAAAATTATTTTTAAATAATAAAAATAGGTGATATAATAAAAAGAGAACATCTGTTCTTTTTATTATAATTAAGGAGTAGTAATATGAAAGAAATGAATGGAAAAATGAAAAAAATGATAACCAATGGTAGTCATATTATACAAACAGGAGCTTCGGCATCATTAGCGGAAGGTATGGTTAATGGGATAGACCATATGCCTACAGCTTTTTTGACAGGAGCATTAACTCATATTTGGGATTTATTTTTAAAAACGGGAAATGATTTTTCTGAAAGAAATATGTCTACTAGAGAAAGTGTGAAAGTTGGAGCTCTTTTTACATTAACAGCACAAAAATTAAATGAAAATTTTGAAAGTCAAAAATCATTACGAACAGATAATTTTTTTGAACCTAATCAATTTGAGAGAAGTTCTTTTGAAGAAATAGCTGAAGGAGCTCTAATGGTATGTCAAAGAGAATATGAAGAAAAGAAGATAAAATATATGGCGAATCTAATAGCGAATATTAGTTGTGATGAGACCATATCAAAAGAGATAGCCAGTCAGTTGATCAGGTTATTTGAATCGTTAAGCTATAGGCAGCTATTATTGTTAGGTATGGTTGGCGTGGGTCAAACGTTGCCAGATGATTATCATTACTTACCAAAAAAGAAAGAAGTACTAGATGGATATAATGTGATTTCTATTTATCAAGAATTATTAGATTTATTCCATAAAGGTCTGATTAGAGATATTGATTCAAATATTGTTACAGACAGTACTCAAATAAATTTAAGAAATACTAAAGTTATAGGAATAGGAGTACTACTACATAATTTGACAGAAATAACGAGTGATAATCTTAACGAGAGTGATCATATTGATAGAATGAGAACATTGTTGCAAGTACATAATTATGATATACCTGATGATTTGAGCAATATTAATATTGTACTATCAGAAAATAAGTTAACCGTACGTAATAGAAATGTATGATTTTAGGTATTACAACATTTAGAGATAAAAAATGAAGTATTAATAATTATTATAATATAATTTATTTTCAAAAATCCTGTTATATTATCCTTAATAACAGGTTTTTTGAATCTTATTTTTTTGTGCATGTGGGTAACTAAGTAGTTTCTCTTATAATAATTGAAGTTTCTAATTCTTTTGGTTCAGGTAAACTTGTTCCTTCTAAATTTGCAAGAAGTGTTAATGTTGAAATTTCGCCTATGTCTGTAATTGGTTGATGTATTGTTGTAATTTCAGGATTTGTAAGAGAAGCTAGCGGATGGTCATCGAAGCCAAGAATCGCTAAGTCATCGGGAATTTTAACACTATATTTTCTTGCTTCACTTATTATCCCTGCTGCAACTTCATCTCCATTTGAAAATACAGCGGTAGGTGGATTTTCTAAACCAATGAATTTTTTAATAAAACTTCTCCCACCGTCAACACCTAATATATATTCAAAAAATAAAGAATTATCAAATGGTATATTGGATTCATTTAATGCTTTTAGAAAGCCTTTGAACCTATAATCATGCGTGTTTTTAACATTCCCTGTACAAAATGCGATATTTTTATGTCCACTATCGATTAAGTATTTTGTTCCTTCGTAGCTCGCTTTTTCCTCATCTATAGAAATAACAGGTATATCTTTATTTCCAATATAGCGATTACATAAAACTATTTTCCCTTCTTTAATCAAATTAATGACTTGTGGGGTTGCATTTTCTAGATTGGTAATAATTAACCCATCTAGTTGCTTTTTTGGAATTAATTCAACATATAATTTTTCTAATTTTTGGTTTCCACGAGTTTGTAACACAACTAATGTGTACCCATATTCTAAAGCTGTTTTTTCAATTGCATCGACAAGATAGGCAAAGAAAGGATTAGTAATATAGGAAATGATAACACCTATCATTTTTTTTCTTTTTCCACGAAGCTGCTGAGCTACGTTGTTTGGATAATATTCTAAATCTTCCATAGCACGATATATTTTGTCCTTTGTTTTTTTTGAAACATAGGGATGATTATTTAGAGTTCTAGATACTGTCGTAACTGATACACCAGCTTTTTTTGCAACATCTTCTATATTAGCCATGTTAATCTCCTTTATATAATTATATGAATACTATTATATTATAGAAAACCAATAAATCAACAAAAAAAGTATATGAAAACGATTGACATATGAAAACGATTGACATATACTTTTCTTATAAAGAAAACGTATTCTTTTTCAAAATAATTAGTAGAGGGAGATTGTTTATGAAATTAAAAAAATTAGCTTTATGTACAGTATCTATGTTGACAGTATTTGCACTAGGAGCTTGTTCCAAAGATGATACAAATAAAAAAAGTTCAGGTAAAACTGAAATTAGTATGCTAATAGGAAAAGAAGAGATAGCAAATGAACTTGACGAAGCTATCTCTAAATACAATGACTCACAAGATAAGTACCAAGTAAAAGTAATTCCTTTAGCAGGTCAGAATTCAACGGAAAAAATTACTTCTTTATACGCTTCTAAAAATGCTCCAGTACTCATGAATACGGGTGTTTATACAGAATTAGAACAATGGAAAGACAAATTTTTAGATTTATCAGATATGGAATTAGTAACACATATCGATAAAAAATATTTAGAAGCTGGTACAGTCGATGGGAAAGTTATTGGTATCCCAACAACAATAGAAGCTTTTGGATTTTTATATAATCAAGAAGTATTAGATAAAGCATCAGGAGGAAAATTTAATCCGAGTAGTGTAAAAACTAGACAGGATCTAAAAACATTGATGGCAAATATAGAAAAACAGACAGAGAAATCAGCTGTTGAGATTTCACCAATGGATTGGTCATTAGGAGCTCATTATTCTAATTTATTATTTACAGACCAATCAGAGAATAAGGATCAGAGATACGCTTTTATGGATCAAATGATGAACGGGAAAGAAAATTTAATGAACAATGATGTATATAATAATTGGATTGATACATTTGATCTAATGAAAAAAAATAACATGAGTCAATCTTCACCTCTATCATCAGATTATGATGCTGCAACAATGGCATTAGCGAATGGAGAAATTGGGTTATGGTTTATGGGGAATTGGGCATATCCTCAGCTAAAAGAAGCTAATCCCGAAACCAAGTATGGCATTTTACCAGTACCTATCTCGGATAAAGTAAACGCTTATGGCAATGATCAAATATCGGTCGGAGTACCTCAAACTTGGGCCATTGATGGAGAACAATCAAGTAAAGAAGAGCAAGATGGAGCGAAAGATTTTATAAATTGGTTATATGAAACGGAAGAAGGCCAAGAATACTACGTTAATAAAATGGGATTTATACCTATAAATGACAATGCTAAAGTTGAACCAAACGATGAATTGTCTAAACAGATTTTAAATTATGTAAAAGAAGACAAAACGTTAGAATGGATGAATGCTCAATATCCACCAACTGCATTCCCTGCGATGGGAGCTTCTTTACAAAAGTACCTATCTGGAGAAATAGATAGAAAAGAATTAGCGCAAGAGCTAGAAGACTATTGGAAAACAAGTGCTAAATAAGCACTTGTTTTCCAATAATAATTAGGAGGTAAATCTCATGAATACACGCTCAAAATTTTCAGTCAAAGGGAAAATGTTTCTATTATTCGCAGCTATTCCTATATTTGTATTTTTAACTGTTATTATTGTACCGTTTCTATTAGGTATATATATGACATTGACTAAATCAACAGGTACTAATATTTCAACTGAGTTTATAGGATTCAAAAACTATACGGATGCGTTTAAAGATCCTATATTTTGGGACTCTTTAAAACTTACATTTCAGTATACTTTTTGGTCGTTAATTTTAACTAATGTTATAGCGTTTTGTTTAGCGCTAATTGTGACCAGTGGATTTAAAGGCCAAAACTTTTTCAGGATGGGTTTTTTTACACCTAATCTTATTGGCGGTGTTATTTTAGGTTTCATCTGGCAATTCATTTTTGCGAGAATTCTTATTTATATAGGTCAAGGGACAGGAATAGAATTGTTATCTAATTCTTGGTTATCAGACCCTAAAATGGCATTGTGGGCATTAGTTATAGTGGGTGTTTGGCAAAATTCAGGATACATGATGCTATTGTATATCGCTGGATTATCAGGTATTCCAAACTCATTAGTTGAAGCTGCATCATTGGATGGTGCAAATAATTGGCAAATTTTAAAAAATATAAAATTACCTATGATGATTCCTTCTTTTACTATTAGTATATTTTTGACTCTTCAAAAAAGTTTTATGGTATACGATACGAATCTATCATTAACTAAAGGTGGTCCGTATAGGTCAACAGAAATGATATCAATGCATGTTTACAATGACGCATTTCTATATCAAAACTATGGAACAGGTCAAGCTAAAGCAGTTATTTTATTTCTAATAGTTGCTTCTATAGCAGTAACTCAGGTAGTAGTGATGAAAAGAATGGAGGTAGAGGCATAGTGAAATTACAGAAAAATTTAAATAAGATTATTACTTTTACATTTTGTATATTATTATTTGTCTTATATATTTTTCCGTTCTTGCTAATAATGATTAACTCATTTAAAACAAAAATGGAAGTATTAGAAAATCCAATGTCTTTACCTAAAATTTTTTCATTGGATAATTTTGTTGAAGCTTATAATACAATGAATTATGGTAATGCTCTAATTAATTCACTGATTATCACAACTATTTCTGTAGTAGTAATAATTCTATTTTCTTCAATGTTAGCTTACTACTTGGTCCGTTTTGATTCTAAGTTTAATAAATTCATATTTATGTTGATGGTTGCATCAATGATTATTCCTTTTCAGTCTTTGATGATTCCATTTGTAACAATTTTTGGGAATTTAGGATTGTTAAATAGTAGAGGAATGCTAATTTATTTTTACTTGGGGTTTGGTTTAAGTATGGCGACATTCATGTTTCATGGATTTATAAAAACTATTCCTGTTGAGCTTGAAGAAGCAGCTATTATTGATGGAGCTAATAGGTTACAAGTGTTTTTTAAAGTAGTTTTTCCAATTCTAAAACCTATCACAGCAACAATTGCGATATTGGATGTTTTATGGGTGTGGAATGATTTTTTACTTCCTTCTTTAGTATTAGTTAATGATAATGTAAGAACATTGCCTTTATCAACATTCTATTTTTTTGGAAAATATACGTCTAATTATAGCGTAGCAATGGCAGCTTTAGTTTTAGTTTTATTACCAATATTAATTTTTTATTTTATTATGCAAAAGAAAATCATTGCTGGTGTAGTTGATGGAGCAATCAAATAAATTAGTGTCATGAAAGTGAGTTTAATCCATATGGAAAAGAAAAAAGATTGGTGGAAAGAATCAGTAGTATATCAAATTTACCCTAAGAGTTTTCAGGACAGTGATGGAGACGGTATAGGAGATATAAAGGGAATAACTAATCGATTAGAGTATTTAAATGAATTAGGTATAAATGTTATATGGATATGTCCTATATATAAATCTCCTATGGATGATGGAGGCTATGACATATCAGATTATTATCAAGTTGATGATATGTTCGGTAATAATGAAGACTTGGATGAATTAATTAATAAAGCAAAAATGTACGATATAGAAATTTTGATGGACTTGGTAGTAAATCATACATCTGATGAACACGAATGGTTTGAGAAGGCTCTTGCAGATCCAAAAAGTAAGTATAGAAATTATTATGTTTTTAAAAAAGGAAAAGATGGTGGTCCTCCTAATAATTGGCGATCATATTTTGGTGGGAGTGCTTGGGAAAAAGTCGATGGTGAAGAAAATATGTACTATCTTCACGCTTTTTCAAAAAAACAGCCTGATTTAAATTGGGAAAATGAAGAACTACGAGAAGAAATCTACAAAATGATAAATTATTGGTTGGATAAAGGACTAGCCGGTTTTAGAATTGATGCTATTTTAAATATAAAAAAAAGATTTGAGTATGGTTTTTTTGAACCAGATGGTGAGGATGATTTAGTATTTATAGGTAAATGGATTTTAAATCAGCCTGGAATAGAAGTGTGGTTAAATGAAATGAATGAGAAAACATTTTTACCTCATAATAGTATGACTGTTGCAGAAGCTGACGTCCCAGAAAATAGATTAAAAGAGTATATTGGAGATAATGGGTATTTTTCAATGGTGTTTGATTTTAGTTATACTGATATCGATGTCCCAGAAACTGGTGAGTGGTATAAACAGCGTAATTGGACATGGGAAGAGATGAAAGAAAATATATATCAAAGTCAATATATAACACAAAATAACGGATGGGGAGCATTATATCTAGAGAATCATGATCAACCTAGATCAATTAATAAGTATATTCCTAAAGAACATATAAATGATTATAGTAAAAAAATGCTTGCAACATTATTTATGATGCTAAGAGGAACGCCGTTTATTTATCAAGGGCAAGAACTTGGGATGACAAATATAGCTATAAAAAATATTGATATTTACGATGACATTGCAACAAAAGACCAATATAAACGTGCAGTTCTTTCAGGTATGAGTGAAGAAGAAGCATTAGAGCATATGAACAATAGAAGTAGAGATAATTCTAGGACCCCAATTCAATGGGATAGATCAAAAAATGCTGGTTTTTCAAAATCAGATAATACTTGGTTACCAGTAAATGAAAATTATAAATTAATTAATGCTCAGTCTCAAAGAGAAGATGAACATTCAGTTTTATCGTATTATAAGAAACTAGTCGCTTTACGTACTAAAAGTATCTTTAAAGATATTGTTATATATGGGGAATTTGGAGAATTTAATATACCTGAGAGTTCGATTATTGCTTATGAAAGAAAGTTAGGTCATAACAAGATTCTAGTATTGATTAATTACGAAAGTACAAAAAAATCAATTAATTTAGGTAACGAATTTACAAATATTATTTTAAGTAATTATGAGGATAGTGTGATAAATGAGGATGGACATTGCACGTTAAGGCCTTTTGAGAGTATAGTAATAACTAATATAGGAGATAAGATTGATGAAAATAAAAAATGAAGTTATGTTAATAACATATGCTGATAGTTTGGGACATAATCTAGAAGACTTGACCTATTTATTAGATCAATATTTTTCAGAAGTAGTTGGAGGTATTCACTTACTGCCATTCTTTCCGTCAACTGGAGATAGAGGATTTGCACCTACTAATTACGATGAAGTAGACAGTAATTTTGGCAATTGGAGTGAAATTGAAGAATTATCTCAAAAATATTATTTAATGTTTGATTTTATGATCAATCATATCTCTAAAGAATCTGTTTATTTTCAAGATTTTATAATGAAACATCGTAATTCTCAATACAAAGACATGTTTATTCAAATTTCAGAGTTTTTCCCAGATAATAGACCTAATCAAGCGGATATAGACTTGATTTATAAAAGAAAAGATAAGGCACCTTTTCAAAAAATCACTTTTGCTGATGGTGAAACAACAGAAGTATGGAATACGTTTAGTGAAGAACAGATAGATTTAGATGTTACAAAGACAGTTACTCTAGATTTTATAAAAAATACGATAAAAAATTTAGCTTTACATGGATGCTCTATACTAAGGTTGGATGCGTTTGCTTATGCTATAAAAAAATTAGATACAAATGATTTTTTTGTAGAGCCTGAAATATGGGGGTTATTGGAAATTATTAGAAATGAAGCTAAGAAATATGATATGGAACTATTACCAGAGATACACGAACACTATAGCATTCAGATGAAAATAGCAGATCATGACTATTACATATATGATTTTGCGTTACCTATGATTGTATTGTATTCATTATATAGTGGTAATAGCATAAGATTAAAAGAATGGTTAGATATTAGCCCCATGAAACAATTCACCACACTGGATACTCATGATGGTATAGGTGTTGTTGATGCAAAAGATTTATTAACAGATGAAGAGTTAAAATACACTTCTGAAGAATTATATAAGGTAGGAGCTAATGTAAAAAAAATATACTCATCTGCTCACTATAATAACTTGGACATCTATCAAATAAATAGTACTTATTATAGTGCACTTGGAAATGATGACAGCAGTTATCTACTTGCGCGAGCTATTCAGTGTTTTGCACCTGGAATTCCTCAAGTATATTATGTTGGTATGTTAGCAGGGGAAAATGATATTAAGCTATTAGAAGAAACAAAAGAAGGCAGAAACATAAATAGACATTATTACACAAAGGATGAGGTTGAAACAGAGGTAGAGCGTCCAGTTGTAAAACAATTATTCTCTATATTTAAGTTTAGGAATCAGTCCAAAGCATTTGATTTAGAAGGAGCTATATCGGTAGAAACACTAACTGATAATGAGATAAAAATAACAAGAACAAATAAGGAAATGACAGATACAGCGATACTTGAAGCAAATTTAGATACTAAAGAATTTTGTATATATGATAATGGGAAAAAATACTTGTCTAATCCATAGAAGGTAGTGGTATTTGTGTTTGATGTTAACAAAGCTAATAGTTATATTGATAGTAATAAGAAAAGAGTAAAAAAAATATATAGACAACATATACATTTGCAACCTCCAATAGGATGGATGAATGATCCGAACGGTTTTATTTTTTTTAATAATGAATTCCATGTTTTTTATCAGTACTATCCATATGATAGTAAGTGGGGACCTATGCATTGGGGACATGCTGTAAGTGTTGATGGCATGTTTTGGAAAAATTTGCCAGTAGCATTGGCACCTGATTCTGAATATGATAATCTTGGCTGTTTTTCTGGAAGCTCTATCATAAAAGAGAATAAAATGTATTTATTCTATACTGGAGGAATGGAAGAAGATGGAGTTAAAAAGCAGCAACAATGTTTGTCTACATCTATCGATTTTATTCATTACGATAAGTATATAGAGAACCCCATAGTTAGTGCGGATGTCGACAATGGTATTTCGGAAACTGATTTTCGAGATCCTAAAGTGATATATAGGCATGGATTATATTATATGTTTGTTGTAACAAAAGAGAATAATAGGGGGAAACTCGTATTATATACATCAGATGACTTAAAAGTGTGGGAATTTAAATCTGTTGTATTAACATTAGACAGTACATATGGGGAAATGATAGAATGTCCAGATATTATAGAATTTGAATCTTCCGATGTTCTAATTTTATCAACTATAAATATGGCTAAAAAAGATTATAAATTTTCAAATAAGTGTTCTTCTTTATATTTTGTTGGAAAGATGGATTGGAACAAAGGACAGTTTAGTTACCATTATTTTGATGAGATAGATGCGGGATTGGATTTTTATGCACCACAAGTGACAACCAACGATAAAGGAGAAGTTTTAATGATTGCTTGGATGCAAATGTGGGATAGAAGTATACCTACGCACGAATTAAATCATGGTTGGGCAGGCTGTATGACAGTTCTTAGAAAATTATCCATTGAAGGAAATAAGTTACTTCAGTTGCCTTATATTTTTGAGAAAAATAATGTTTTTTCTGTTGAAAACATAGAAGAATATTCATTTGTAGTAGATAGAAAATCATATATATTACATATTGATTATGAACAATTGGCAGATTTCGAAGTAAAATTATATAATGGAAATGAACAAATAGTATTTACAAAGAATCAGTCAAACTACAATATAGATAGAAGCGCGTTGAAAGTTAAAATTGATGGATTAGAAGAACATTTTACGAATTCTAGAAAATGGAAAGATGATAATAGTATTAAATGCAGTAATGTTGATATTATTTTTGATAATAGTAGCTTAGAAGTGTTTATAGGTAAGGGAGAAAAAACAATGTCCATGAGATTTTTTTCAGAATCTCCTCTTGATAAACTTTGTATAAAATCTAGTACTAGTGATAAAAAGATTAAAAAAATTAGGTGTAACAATTTGTAATGAATGAATTATTGATTTAAATTTTTGTGTTAGATCATTTAATAAGAAATTTTATTGATTAAAACTAAGCAACAATTTGTCATATTTAAACTAAGTGGGAGAAGAATTTCTTTCACTTTTTTTATAGTTAGATTTTAAAAATAGAAAAACATAGTAATTAGCTAAAAAGGGAGTGAAGAGATGAGCTTATATTTGGAAATGCCAGAATGGAATAATATATTACCGTTTAGAGCCTTTGAAAATGAAGGAGAAGTCGTAGTTGAACCGCATTGGCATAAAGAAATAGAAATGATTTATGTAACAAAGGGTCTGGTTAATATTGGATATGACAATCAATTATTTCAGGTACAAGAAGGAGAAGTATTTATTTTTGGCAGTGGTGAATCTCATTATTTTTTAGCTTCACCAGGCAGTACTAGGATTGTTTATCAATTTGATTTAGCAGTTTTTCAAACAACTAGTGTCAATCAATTTAATCAAAAAAAAATAACCTCACTCTTTGAACAAGCAGAAAATTTTAGTCGTTTTTGGGGCAAAGAATTAGAAGAAGAGATGCGATTTATTTTAGAAAAACTTTTTGAAGAAGTTCAACAAAAAGAAATTGGTTACGAGTATGCTATTATGCGATTTTTATATCAATTATTAATGTTGTACTATCGAGATATTCCTCAAAAAAGTAAGACCTTAAAAGAAGGGAATTTTGTTGAATCAACGCATCAAAAGCAAACATTAGAAAGATTGAATGATGTTTTTATCTATATAGAAAATCATTTTCAGGATGTTATTACCTTAGATGATATAGCTAATTATATTGGATTTAGTCCATACTATTTTTCACGGTTTTTCAAAAAAAATACTGGACAAAACTTCAGTCAATTTCTAACAGAATACCGCTTAAATCAAGCTAAATATATTCTGTCTCATGAAAATATTCCAATGATTGAAGTAGCAGAACGTTCAGGATTTAATAGTGTTAAAACTTTTCACCATGTTTTTAAAGAGCATATGGGTATTTCCCCATTAAAATACCATAAGACAATATATGGGAATAATTGACCAAAATAACAGGAAGAAAACCTTATCATTTTTTTGTATGATGAATCTATCAACAAGAAAACGATGGAGGTTTTTTTATGACATTAAAAGTAGGGATTATTGGATGTGGTGGTATTGCTAATGGAAAACATATGCCAGCATTAAGCAAAGTAGAAGAAGTTGAAATGGTCGCATTTTGTGATGTGATTGTGGAACGCGCTGAAAAAGCAAAAGAAGAGTATGGAACGGCAGAATCAACAGTTTATCAAAATTATCAGGATCTATTGGCTGATAAAAGTATTGATGTAGTACATGTTTGTACACCAAATAATTCTCATGCTGAGATTTCAATCGCTGCAATGAAAGCGGATAAACACGTGATGTGTGAAAAACCAATGGCTAAAACAAGTCAGGAAGCAAGAGCGATGTTAGAAGCTGCGAAAGAAACAGGAAAGAAATTGACAATAGGGTATCAAAATCGTTTCACAACAGCAGCTAACTATTTACATCAAGTATGTGAAGAAGGAGAGTTGGGAGATATCTATTATGGTAAAGCACATGCGATTCGTCGTCGTGCAGTTCCGACTTGGGGAGTATTCCTTGATGAAGAAGCACAAGGCGGAGGACCATTGATTGATATTGGGACACATGCGCTAGATCTAACATTGTGGATGATGAACAATTATAAACCGAAATATGTTGTGGGAAATACCTATCATAAATTGTCACCAACAAAAAATGCTGCCAATGCATGGGGACCTTGGGATCCAAAAAAATTTACAGTAGAAGACTCAGCATTTGGTTTTATTACGATGGAGGATGGCGCAACGATTGCTTTAGAATCAAGTTGGGCATTAAATAGTCGTCAAATCGGAGAAGCCAAAACAAGTTTATCGGGCACAAAAGGTGGCGCGGATATGTTTGATGGGTTAACAATTAATGGTGAAGATCATGGTTTACTGTATGAAAAACACATTGAACTAGAAACAGGTGGTGTTGATTTTTATGATGGTGAAGGAAATGATCCAGCGTTTTTAGAAGCACAGTCTTGGATACAAGCAATTATAAATGACACAGAACCAGTTGTTTTACCAGAACAAGCGTTAGTTGTTACAGAGATTTTAGAAGCGATTTATCAGTCATCACAAACTGGCGAGCCAGTATATCTTAATAAGTAGGTGGAAAAATGATTCACGTAACAGTATGGAATGAATACAGACATGAGAAGACAGATAAAGTTGTACAAGAGGTTTACCCAAAAGGTATCCATGAACAATTAGCTTCTTTTTTAAAAGAAGAGTTTGACGTTAAAACAGCGACACTTGATGAGCCAGAACACGGTTTAACAGAAGATGTACTGAACAACACAGATGTATTGGTTTGGTGGGGACATATTGCTCATAATGAAGTGAGTGATGAGATTGTTCAACGTGTGCATCAACGTGTCTTACAAGGTATGGGATTGATTGTACTCCATTCAGGGCATATGTCTAAAATTTTTATGTCGTTAATGGGAACGTCATGTGATTTAAAATGGCGTGAAGCAGATGAAACGTGTCGAATTTGGAACGTAAACCCGAGCCATCCAATCGTAGAAGGGGTTGGCGAGTACATTGAGTTAGAAAAAGAAGAAATGTATGGTGAACACTTCGATATCCCGGCTCCCGATGAATTGATTTTTGTGAATTGGTATAAAGGTGGCGAAGTATTTAGAGGTGGCTGTACGTTTAGACGTGGAAACGGAAAAATTTTCTATTTCCAACCTGGGCATGAAACGTATCCATCATATTACAACGAACAAGTTCAACTAGTGATTAAAAATGCAGTGAAGTGGTGTAATCCAATTGATAGCACCTATCCAACATATGGACATCATGTACCATTAGAAACGTTATAATACAAGGAGGAAACAAACATGAAACTAGGCGTTTTTACCCCATTATTTAATAATTTATCTTTTGATCAAATGATTGAAAAAGTAGCAGAGCAAGGCTTACAAATGGTTGAAATCGGAACAGGTGGGTCTCCAGGAAGTGCTCACTGTGATGTGGATGCGTTACTTGCCAGTAGTGATAACCGAAAAGAATACCAAGCAAAATTAAATGATAAAGGATTAGAAATTAGTGCCTTTAGTGCACATCATAATCCTATTTCACCAAAACCAGCAGAAGCAAAAGAAGCAGACGATCTATTAAGAAAAACAATTAAGTTGGCATCTCTAATGAATGTGCCAGTGGTAAATGGATTCTCTGGTGTTGGTGGAGGAAATGCAACAGATACCTCTGTGAACTGGCCTGTTTTACCATGGCCAACAGATTACACAGATATCTACCATTATCAGTGGGAGAATAAATTAATCCCTTATTGGAAAGATATTAACAACGAGTGTCAAGCAGCTGGTGTAAAAATCGGGATTGAACTTCATGGTGGGTTTTTAGCTCATACACCATACACTATGTTGAAATTACGCGATGCAGCTGGGGAAAACATTGGGTGCAATTTGGATCCGTCTCATCTATGGTGGCAAGGAATTGAACCAGTTGGTGCGATTAAAATTTTAGGAAAAGAAAATGCGATTCATCATTTCCATGCAAAAGATACTTACCTAGATCAAGACAATATGAATATGTATGGTGTGACAGATATGCAGCCTTATACAAACGTTCAATCAAGAGCATGGACATTTAGATCAGTAGGATGTGGTCATAGTTTACAAGATTGGTCAGACATAGTTAGCGCGTTGCGTTTATATGGTTACGATTATGTGCTAAGTATCGAGCATGAAGACCCATTGATGTCAATTGATGAAGGGTTCTCACGTGCAGTGACGAATCTTAAGTCAATCATGATTCATGATAAACCAACTGACATGTGGTGGGCATAGGAGGTCGTCAAATGCTTAATATAGGAATTATTGGTTACGGTGGTATGGGAAGCTATCACCACCGTGAATTAATAAAAAAAGAAGATGGTGTGCAAGTTGTAGGGGCGTATGATATAAAGAAGGAACGTTTGGACGCAGCAAAGAATGCAGGGCTAACAATTTATGAATCATTAAGTGATTTGCTATCAGATAAGACAATTGACGCAGTATTAATTGCGACACCTAATGATGTGCATAAAGAGCTGGCTATTCAAGCGATGACGAGTGGAAAACATGTGATTTGTGAAAAGCCAGCCATGATGTCAACCGAAGAATTAGATGATGTGATTCTGGTATCAAACGAAACGGGCCAAGTGTTTATGGTGCATCAGAATAGACGTTGGGACAATGACTTTTTAATCATTCAAGACATGTATCAAAAGAAACCGATTGGAGAGTTATTTCAAATTGAGTCACGTGTTCATGGTGCGAATGGTATTCCAGGAGATTGGCGTCATTTAGAAAAACACGGTGGGGGCATGTTGCTTGATTGGGGTGTTCACTTACTGGATCAACTTCTTTTTATGGTAGATAGTCCAGTAAAAGAGGTGTCCGCTGACTTAAGCTATGTCTTGGGTGACGAAGTGGATGATGGTTTTATTGCATACATCACGTTTGAGAATGGAGTAAAAGCATTAGTTGAAGTTGGCACAACCAATTTTGTCAAATTACCACGCTGGTATGTCAAAGGACTTGAAGGGACAGCTGTTATTGATGATTGGGATTTGTCTGGTAGGATAGTTAAACAAACAGGGGAAATTGATCATCATAATTTAGTACCGATTAAAGCGGGACAAGGATTAACTAAAACAATGTCTCCTCCTTCAGAAGATGCGACCACCACGTTACCAATTGTCGAGGCAGCAGCAGAGTATGATGGATTTTATAAAAATTTCTATGATGTAGTGGTTAATCACGCGACACCAATAGTAAAAAATGAAGAAGTAAGAAACGTATTAGCGCTGATTGAGAATATATTTGAAGTATCGAAGTAAAAAATAAATTAACCGCATTTATTTATGGTACGGAGAACTCTATTTAACCCTAAACCGCATTCACTTATGGTACGGAGAACCGTATCATAAATGATGTGGTTCAGACTGTAGACAAAATATTGATAAATTGCGGTTCTTTGTCAACTACTGTTGGTAATAGTTCAAACGTTAGAATTTAGGATCTAGAAAGCTTTTTAGTTTTCTAGATCTTTTTTGGTGATTTCCTCCTTAGTTTGTTGTTTTGCAATCTCATTCTAGCGGATATCGCATATTTTTGTGTATAAAAAACTGCTTGTAACTTTCATTACTAACAGTATAAATTATAGAATTACTGAGTCGTGTGGATGGATTGAATTCTATTGATATGGTTTTTATGGATTTTTGTCGAGTTATTAAAAAACTCACGAAATAAAACATTTGTAAAAGGTTACCAAAAATAGTATATTCTATATAGTATATACTATATAGAGAAGGGGAAACAAAAATGTTAGAGGATTTGAGTTCGTTTGAGTTGAATTTATTATTGGAGAAAAAAATACAGACAGAAAGAAAATCTTTAAACGCTGGTCGAGGCAATCCTAATTGGACAGCACCTATTCCAAGAGAAGCTTTCATATTACTGACCCAATTTGCTTTAATGGAAACAACAGATATGAACCATTTTTTGATACGTGGAATGCTGGAATATGACTCAACTAGATATAAAAGATTTCAAATGTTTTTGGAAAAAAACTCAGGTAGAGGATCCCTTTTTTTACAACAAGTTTTAACAGATGGCGTAGTTTATTTTGGTATGAATCAACAAGAGTGGTTAGATAAAATGTTAGACTATAGCATAGGTGATAATTATCCTAATCCAGTTCGTTGTTTAGACGCTTGTGAAGCTCCAATAAAGAATTATTTGAGATATGAATTGTTTTCTGGTGTTGACACGGCATTTGATATATTTGCGGTAGAAGGAGGTACAGCAGGAATTTGTTACTTATTTGATACTTTAGTTAACAATTTCATTTTAAATAAGGGAGATAAAATTGCTTTATTAGTTCCTAGTTTTGCCCCGTATTTAGAAATTCCTGAATTACCACAGTATGATTTTGACGTATTAAAAATTAATGCGGAACAATCTATTTGTGATGGAAATCTAAGCTATCAATACCCGACTCATGAAATTGATAAACTAAAAGATAAAGATGTCAAAGCGGTATTTATAGTTAATCCTAGTAATCCTACAGCTAATTCCATGAGTCAATCAACCATTCGTCAAATAAAAGAGATTGTAGAAAAAGATAATCCAAATTTAATGATTCTAACTGATGATGTTTATGGTACATTTGTATCAGATTTTAATTCATTATTCGTAGAATTACCATATAATTCAGCTTGTATTTATTCATATTCAAAATATTTTGGTGCGACAGGTTGGCGTGTGGGGACGGTCGCTGTGGCACAAGAGAATATATTTGATAAATTAATTAGTGAGTTACCATCTGAGCAACAACGACAATTAAAATTAAGATATCAATCACTCAATCAAAAAGGTGACAGTATTCGCTTTATCGATCGCATGGTAGCTGATAGTCGAGATATTGCTTTGAATCATGCCGCGGGATTATCTTCTGTTCAACAAGTCATGATGACTCTATTTAGTTTATACTCTTTATTAGATACTAAAGATGATTATAAAACATCTGTAATGAATTTATGTCATGAAAGAGAAGAACGATTGTTTCATTCTTTAGGTATCAAGGAAGAGGTAGAATCTTTAAATACAGCATATTATTTTGAGTTTAATTTTATCGATTGGATAGAATCGCGATATGGTCTAGCGTTTTCGAAGTATTTACAATCTGAATGGACAATCACAAAAGTATTAACAAGATTAGCTGAAAAAGAAAAGTTGTTGTTACTAAAAACAGATGACTTTGGTAGTGATGAATGGTCTATTAGAATTTCACTGGCCAACTTGGAAACGGAGTCATATGAAGAAGTTGGTAAGCGAATTATACGTTTGTCAGAAGAAATAAAAAAAGAATGGGAAAAAAATAAAAAAGTAGGGATTTGATTTTTGTGAAAGAGAAAAAAAATACGGAGACAGTATATGTGAGTGTTGCACAAGAAATAGAGAGACGAATTAAAGAAGGTATCTATGTAAGCTCTCAAAAATTACCATCTGAGTATGATTTATCAACAGAATTTGAATGTAGTAGATTAACGATTCGAAAAGCGATAGATTTGTTGATTAAAAAGAATATTATCGTAAAAAAACGTGGTAAAGGTAGTTATGTCATGTCACAACAAAAAATCCAAAGCGGCCGTGATGGGTTGCAAGGATTTACTGAAGCCGCAAAAGCGTATGGAAAAACGAGTGATACTAAAGTTATTTCTTTTGAAAAAATTAAACAGTTAGATGATAAAATAATGACCCAATTAGAGTTAAGTGAATCTGATACAGTGTATGAATTAGTAAGATGTAGAAGCTTAGATAATGAACCAATGACGATTGAAAAAATTTATTTAAGTGAAAAATATGTAGATGGGTTGTCAAAAGAAGACTTTAATCAATCGTTGTTTAAATTGATTGAATCGAAAGTAGAAATTGCCTATTCTCATCAAGAAATAGAAGCGATTTTAGTCAATGAAGAGATGGCCGAGTTGTTAAATGTTCCTGTGGGAGATCCTTTACTTTTAGTAAATTCAATAACATTTGCCATTAACGCGACTCCGATATTATACGATATTTCGTACTATCGAGCTGATAGATACACTTTTAAAAATACTTTAGTAAGAGGAAATAATGAAGGAGAAGACCGATGACAGTTAATATAAAAAACTTAATAGAGAAAAACAAAGAAGAATTTTATAAAGATTTAGATAAAGTGATGCAAATTGAGAGTGTAAAGGGAGACTCTTTGGACAATGCCCCTTTTGGAATAGGTCCAAAACAAGCGTTGGAAGAAGTAATGAAGATAGCTTCAGATTATGGCTTTAAAACACATATTGTTAATGATGCTGTAGGTTACGCTCAATTTGGAGAAGGCGATGATTATATTGGTATAGTGGGACATTTAGATGTTGTTCCAGCAGGTGACGGATGGTCATTTCCACCATTTAAATTGAGTAAAAAAGATGAAAGATTATACGGAAGAGGAATCTTAGATAATAAGGGACCGATTATGTCATGTTTATTTGGACTGAAACTATTGAAAGAGATGGGGATTAAGCCAATCAAACCCGTTAGAATAATTTTTGGAACGGATGAAGAAAGTGGCAGTTCAGATTTACCTTTGTATTTAGCAGAAGAAAGAGCCCCTATCTTTGCATTTACACCAGATTGTAAATACCCAGTTGTTTATGGAGAAAGAGGAATTGTAAATTATACTATTTCGACGCATTTTGATTCAAACGTATTACAAGATTTAATCATAAAAGGTGATCAGTCTAGCGCGCATGTACCAGATGAATTAACAGCAACGTTTCATGAAGAGTCATATCAAGTCCTAGGTAAACGTTCGCCATCAAATGCGCCAGAATTAGGTGAAAATGCTATTACTACACTAGCTAAAAAACTATCTAAAAACAAAGAAATACCAAATCAGTTGAGTCATTATTTCTCATGGGTAGAAGAGAGTTTTTCAGAGAAACATTATGGTGAAGGGATTGGTTTAGATTTTGAGGATGAAGATAGTGGAAAATTAATTTTAACACCCTACGAGTTGACAGTTAAGCATAATACGATTCAACTAAGCATCGCTATTCGGTATCCAGTTTCAACAAAAGAAGAAGAAGTAACAGAACAATTACACAAAGTTGTGCCTAAAGATAGTGAAATTAAAATTATTCGACAATTAAAGAGTACAAGTTTCCCAAAAGATAATAGTCATGTAAAAAAATTAAGTAGAGTCTATGAACAAATAACAGGTTTAGATGGTGCTCCAGTGACAACAACTGGTGCAACATATGCACGTTTTTTCCCTAACACTGTTGCGTTTGGGCCTTCATTTCCAGGTCAAAAAGGGATAGCTCATAATAGTGATGAATATATGGATGAAAAAGATTTATTATTGAATATGGAAATATATATGGAAGCAATTTTAGCTTTAGTCTGTGATTAAAAATAACATTATAATCAGTATAGACATTATGGTATATACTAGTGTATAATGAAAGCGTTATAACAATATAAAGAGGTGATTAAATGAATTTTGGTAGTATTGCGACATGGCGAATGTCTCACGACGGCATTGAGTCTTCTTTAGAGTTACTAAGAAATGAAGGAACATCTAATGACGCAGTTGAGATGATTATTAAACATGTCGAGGACTATCCTTATTACAAGTCCGTTGGTTATGGAGGGTTACCAAACATAGAGGGTATTTTAGAAATGGATGCTGCGTTTATGGATGGAGATACGTTTCAAATTGGTGCTGTGGCAGGTATTACAGATGTTTGTCATCCGATTTCTGTTGCGAGAAAGTTAAGTCATGAAAAATTTAATAGCTTTTTAGTTGGTCAAGGTGCAACAAAGTATGCCATGACAAATGGATTCGAAAGAAAAAACATGCTGACCGAACGGGCGAGAAGGCTATGGGAAAAACGCTTAGATGACATGGCAAAACACTCGCTTAGTCCCTATGATGGGCATGATACGATTGGGGCAATCAGTCTCGACAAAACAGGGAGTATGAGTGCTGGTACATCTAGCTCTGGACTTTTTATGAAAAAACCAGGACGTGTCGGAGATTCTCCATTGTCTGGTTCAGGATTTTATGTGGACAGTGATATTGGTGGAGCTGCCGCAACAGGACTGGGTGAAGACCTAATGAAAGGAATCCTCTCTTACGAAATTGTTCGAAAAATGGGGGAAGGTATGTCCCCACAAGAAGCGTGTGATGAAGCAGTATATTCTTTTCACGATAAATTAACTCAAAAATACGGCAAATGTGGAGCGATGTCTTTAGTTGCAATGAATAATAAAGGCGATTGGGGAGTTGCTACTAATGTTGAGTTTACTTTTTCGGTTGGGAATGCACAAAATAAAGCAGCTATCTACATAGCAAATATGGGTGATAATCATACAACAGTTATCGAGCCTATTACCCAAGAATGGCTAGATGCATATGAAAAAAGAATTAAAGCACCAATAGACTAAATAAAGAATGGAGAATAAAAAATGAGTACAAAGAAAATATATTTATTTTGTGATGCAGGAATGTCTACTAGTATTATGGTTAATAAAATGATGGAAGTAGTTAAGAAACATAATTTACCTTTAGATATTACAGCATATCCAGTTGCAAGGATTAAAGAAATTGTTGAAAAAGAAAGACCAATTGCAGTTCTTCTAGGACCACAAGTCCGTTTTTTACTTAATAAAACAAAAGAAGAATATGAACCACAAGGGATTCCAGTTATGGTAATTGATCCAGAAATATATGGAGCGATGGACGGAGAAAAAGCTTTAAAAGAAGCGTTGAAATTAGCAAAAAATAATAAAAATAAGTAGGTGAGAGGGATGAAAAAGTTTTTAGATAGTTTAGAGAGAGTATTGTCACCAATGGCAAAAAAAATTGGTGAAAACAAATATTTAATTGCTATACGTGATGGGTTTCTTTTATCCACACCTGTATTAATTGTCGGCTCATTTTTCTTGCTTATCGCTAATTTTCCACTGAATCAATGGGATTCGTGGATGAGTGCCATTCTTGGTAAAGAATGGGCGAGTCATATGATGGTACCTGCTAGTGCTAGTTTTGATGTTATGACAATTTTAGCAGTAGCGGGGATTGCATATAGTTTAGCTAGACAGTTTGATGAAGATGCGATGCAAGCGGCAATTATCTCGTTGGTAGCATTTTTTATAGTAACACCTTATACCACATTTTTTACCCCTGAAAATACAGAGACTGTTTATGAAGTCACTAGTTTACCACTAAAATGGATGGGATCAAGTGGTTTATTCTTAGGAATGATTACAGCATTAGTTGCAACTAGGTTATTTGTTTGGGTTGTAAGAAAAGGTTGGAAAATTAAAATGCCAGATAGTGTACCACCAACCGTGTCTAAATCATTTGAAGCATTGATACCGAGCTTTGTGATTATTTTTGTGTTTTTTATCATTGATTGGTTAGCAACGTTAACATCTTATGGAAGTTTACAAGATATCATTTTTAATTTATTACAAATACCATTATTATCTTTAGGAAATACTCTGGGAGCAATGATAGTTGCTTATCTTTTCTTACATTTCTTTTGGTTCTTTGGAATAAATGGTAGTAGCGTAGTTGGAGCTGTTTTTAATCCAGTGTTAAGAGCATTATCAATGGAAAATTTAGAAGCTTATAAGGCACATACGGAAATTCCAAATATTATTACAGGACAATTTCAAGATATGTTTGCGACATTTGGTGGAGCCGGATCCACATTATCTTTAGTTATTGTAATGGTTTTATTTTGTAAGAGTCAACGTATCAAAAAATTATCACAATTATCAATAGTTCCAAGTTTCTTTGGTATTAATGAACCAATTATCTTTGGTTTACCTATTGTATTAAATCCTATTATTTTGGTTCCATTTGTGTTAGTTCCAACAATTAATATAATTATTGCTTACTTTGCGATGAGTTGGGGATTAGTTCCTTTTACTAATGGAATTCAATTGCCTTGGACAACACCAATAGTTTTTTCAGGTTTCTTAGTAAGTGGATGGCAAGGAGCAGTATTACAAGTCTTACTATTGTTACTAGGTATGGTCATTTATTATCCATTTGTTAAAATGATGGACCGCCAATACCTTGAGGAAGAAAAAAATTATGCGGAAGAATTAGAAGATGACATTAACTTTGAAGATTTTGATTTTGATGCTCTGTAAATTATAAGAGAAGGATGGGATATTTTGGGAGAAACAAAAGAAGAATTATTAACAACAATTATGAGTTTAATTGTTCAATCAGGTAATGCAAAAAGTGATGCAATGGAAGCAATACAAGAAGCCAAACAAAAACATTTTGATGAAGCTAGACAAAAAATTGAATCGGCAGAAAAACATATTGTAGATGCTCATGGAGCACAAACAGCTTTATTAACACAAGAGGCTTCAGGAGATAATGTGGAAGTGACATTATTACTTGTTCATGCACAAGATCATTTAATGACAAGTATATCATTTATTGATTTAGCAAAAGAAATAATTGATCTTTATAGTGTTTGCTACGCAGATCCTAAGTAATTGGAGGTAGAGGATGGTTAAAAGACTAATAAGTGCTAATGCAAGTGATATTGAAGCATTTAGTAAAGAAGATTTAATTCAAAGCATCAAAGCAAGTGAAGGTCGAGTTATTTTAAGTGAAAATGTAGTTGTAGAAGAGCCTTTGATTAAGGATATTACCACTAGTGAAATTGCAAGATCTTATGGAGCAGATATGATTTTATTGAACTGTTTTGATTTGTTGTCTCCAGAAATTAAAGGGTTGTATCAAAATGTAGAAAATCATCAACCATCAGATATAATCCACGATTTAAAGAAACTGATTGGTTTACCAATCGGTGTTAATATCGAACCTGTAGATCCTTCCGCAGAGATGTTTTCTAATAAATTAAATATTTCTTTGGGGAGACAGGCTTCTAAAGATACTTTTGAATTAGCGAATCAATTAGGTTTCGATTTTATATTGTTAACAGGCAATCCGGGAACAGGTGTAACAAACGAGTTAATTGCACAAAATATTAGACTGGCAAAAAAATACTTTAATGGTGTTATAATTGCTGGTAAAATGCATAGTGCCGGGGTAGACGAGCCTGTAGTAAGTAAGGATTCTACACAAGCGTTTATTGATGCAGGAGCGGATATTATTCTTGTTCCAGCCGTGGGAACAGTTTGGGGAATTACAGAAGAAATGGTCAAAGAAGCAGTTGATACGGCTCATAATAATAATCGTTTAGTGATGAGTGCTATTGGTACCTCCCAAGAGAGCGCTAATCCGCAAACTATCAGAGAAATCGGTTTGAGAAATAAAATATTAGGTATTGATATCCAACATATTGGAGATGCTAATATGGGATTAGTCGGGATAAAAAATATTAAAGAATTATCTGATGCAATTCGAGGAGAACGTCATACCGTTTCCCGTTTTGCTAGATCAATAAATCGATAAATAATTAAATCGTTTTATAAACAATCCTTCACTTAATTTATTGTACAAATTAAGTGAAGGGTTTTAACATTACTACCAAAATATTTACTCAAATAGCATGTCGAAAAACACTCTATAATTAGTATGGGAAATACTGATTATAGATTGTTTCTTATGGATTTAATCTAACGTCATATTATACTCACAAATAAAATCTTTTCCTGGACTTAGTGAATTAATCCCCTTTTTTCGATAAATTATCATCAATCTCTTCAATATCATCATACCAATCATGGATTAATACAAACAAAAGGAGTGTTATCTAGAGAAGTTTCCCAAATGCCTTAAAAAGGCGTATATTTCATATGAAATACATATTTTTTGGTCTTGTTGCTTCGAAGTGAATACGGCAGTATTTTTACCAGGAGTTTCAAAAATAAGAACGCAATCAGAGAATAAGTCATCAGAAAGACTTAATTTATTTATAGTTACTTTTTTGATTATTTTATATTAAGAAGGATATCCTGTGATGACAGGGATGAATGTTTTCTTTGTTTTAGGATGAAATTCAATAAAATAATCCTCTTTATTCACCTCATTATTAATTGTAATATTGAATCCAGGGTGATTCCCAAGACAAAAAATACCTTATTTTGGTGTCTTTATTTTGAACATTGTACTTGATAGTTCTGTCATTATTTTTTAAATTAACGCCAATTGTAAAATTAGGCTAGACAACTAAAAAATATTTTTAATACACTCAAATAGTAATGGCTTTATAAGTAATATTACAATAGATGTTTATCAGAAATGTTTTACATTCAGACAATTGAAAAACTTTATCTCCGACCTTTTTTGTTCTTTTTTAGTGTATAATAAAAAATAGATTTATTAAAAAATATATAACTATATTAATAATAAAAGACACATGAGGTTATCCAAAAGATAGCGTAAAATATTTTGTGTAAATAGAAATTTTAGGTAGATAAAAAGAAAGTCCATTCTGTAAAATTAAAGTTACCACAACCGAAATTTTATAGGAGGACTTTCTCATGACTAATTTTACTACAG
>NZ_NGJT01000015.1 GCF_003950315.1 Vagococcus bubulae | reverse complement strand
GAATAAGAATTTTCTTGATAAACGGTCTTATAAAAATTAAATAACTAAAAAAGATGATAAATCTGAGATTACTCTCAAATTCATCATCTTATAGATTTAACTCATCAGTCCTATTTGACAAAGAGCCCTTATTGCGGTTGGTAGCCACTTTTTAGTATATCGAAAGGAGTTTCTTAACGCTAAAGCTATTTCTTCCACGCGCAATACGCGTGGTTTTTCTGTTTCGCACGATTTCGTGCTCAACTGACTAAAGTCATTAATAAAAGAGCCCAAAACATTGTTAATTCAATGTTTTGGTACTCTTTAAATTTATTAACCCACAGACCCTTCCATCTCATAAGAAATCAGTCTATTTAATTCAACAGCATATTCCATTGGTAATTCTTTCGTAAATGGTTCCACAAATCCCATAACAATCATCTCTGTCGCTTCTTCTTCTGACAAGCCACGGCTCATCAAGTAGTAAAGTTGTTCTTCAGAGATTTTTGATACTTTGGCTTCATGTTCCAATGCCACGTGACTATTGTGGATTTCGTTAAATGGAATGGTATCACTTTTTGATAACTCATCCATAATAATCGTGTCACACTCAATATGTGAAATCGATCCTTCACTTTGTTTAGCGAACGTCACTTGTCCACGATAGTTTACTTCTCCACCATCTTTAGCGATTGATTTAGAAACAATCGAGCTTGATGTGTTTGGTGCGTTGTGAATCATTTTTGCTCCAGTATCTTGAATTTGATTCGCTCCAGCAAACGCAACAGATAACATGGTTCCACGCGCGCCTTCTCCTTCAAGATAAACACTTGGGTATTTCATTGTTGTTTTAGCACCTAAGTTTCCATCAATCCATTCCACTGTTGCACCTTGATCTGCACGAGCACGTTTTGTTACTAAATTATACACGTTGTCAGACCAGTTTTGGATGGTTGTGTAACGGCAATACGCATCTTTTAAGGTAAAGATTTCAACAATTGCCGCATGCAAACTATTGCTTGAATAAGTTGGTGCCGTACATCCTTCCACATAATGCACGCTTGCGCCTTCATCAACAATAATCAACGTACGCTCGAACTGTCCAGTATTTTCAGCGTTAATACGGAAGTAAGTTTGTAGTGGCACATCTACTCGAACACCTTTTGGTACATAAATAAATGTTCCACCTGACCATACTGCCGAGTTTAATGCTGCTAATTTATTATCAGTTGGTGGCACTAAAGAGGCGAAATATTGTTTAAATAAATCTGGGTACTCTTTTAATGCCGTATCTGTATCGGTAAAGACGATTCCCAATTTTTGGAATTCTTCTTTCATATTGTGATACACCACTTCTGATTCATACTGGGCACTTGCTCCAGCTAGGTATTTACGTTCTGCTTCTGGAATCCCGATACGTTCAAAGGTTTCTTTGATTTTATCTGGCACATCATCCCAATCACGGGCTGGTTTATCACTTGGTTTTTGATAATAGTTAATCTTATCAAAGTCCATGTCAGATAAATCTGGTCCCCATGTTTGCATTGGCATTTTGTGGAAGGCTTCGAGTGATTTCAAACGAAACTCAAGCATCCATTCTGGTTCTTCTTTTTTAGCTGAAATCGCACGAACGATTTCTTCTGTTAATCCTTCACCTGTTGTATAGATCGGTTGCACATCGTCATGAAAACCAAATTTATATTCTTCTAATTGTGGTACCTCACTCACTTGGGTCACACTCCTTATTCTTCACTATGTAATTCTTCGGTTACAACCGTTTGATTTTCTTCAATAATCCCACGCTCTAATGCTTTCCACGCTAGCGTTGCACATTTTATCCTCGCAGGAAATTTTGCCACGCCACCTAATATTTGA
Organism: Vagococcus bubulae; assembly: GCF_003950315.1. GTDB lineage: Bacteria > Bacillota > Bacilli > Lactobacillales > Vagococcaceae > Vagococcus > Vagococcus bubulae. The sequence goes on along the minus strand of NZ_NGJT01000015.1, from coordinate 52,108 downwards.
GCATCTTTCAAGACTTTTTTCTTCTCGCCAATGTTCTCACCTTGCACCAACTCTAAAAAGTCCGCAATGATTTCAATGGCTTCTTTTTCCGTTTTTCCTTTTACCGCGTCTGTCATCATACTAGCACTTGCCATACTAATCGAACAACCATGACCGTCAAAGGCGATATCATCAATTACCCCATCTTTCATCACAAGTTGTAATTGAATCACATCCCCACACGTTGGGTTATTCAGTTCAATTTGACTAGTCACTTCGTCCAATACCCCTTTGTTGTGCGGGTGATTGGTATGATCTAAAATTACTTGTCGATAAAGATTATCTAATCTAGATAAAGCCATCTGAGAAAAACTCCTTTGCTGCGATGATTGATTCAACTAATGAATCAGCATCTTCTTTTGTATTGTAAAAATAAAAACTTGCTCTTGCTGTTGAATGAACATCCAAATAGCGAAGTAATGGCTGAGCGCAATGATGTCCCGCTCGAATCGCCACACCTTGCATATCTAATGCAGTTGCCAAATCATGCGGATGCACGCCTTTAATGTTAAAGGCAATCACACCAGTATGTTTACTCGCATCTCTTGGCCCATATAACTCAAACCCATCAATCGCTAGTAATTTTGGCAACACATACTCGACTAATTCTTGTTCATGTTTTGTAATCGTATCTAAACCAATCTCTTCCAAATAATTTATCGCACTTGCTAATGCTATCGCACCAGAAATATTCGGTGTACCGGCTTCAAACTTATATGGCAACTCTGCCCATGTGCTGTAATCATCATAGACAAAATCAATCATCTCACCACCAAACTCGATGGGGGACATTTTTTCAAGCCAAGTTTGTTTGCCATACAACACACCAATACCAGTTGGCGCACACATTTTATGTCCACTAAAGGCATAAAAATCACAATCCAACTCTTGCACAGAGACTGTCATATGCGGCGTTGATTGCGCACCGTCAACAACCATCACAGCACCGACTTCATGAGCCAGTTTCGCTAAGTCTTTGACAGGATTGACCACACCTAATACATTCGATGCATGGGCAATAGACACAATTTTCACACCTGACACGATTTTTTCTTTCGCATCAGTCATATCCAACTCACCATCTTCAGTCAAATCAATGTAGATGAGTTCAGCTTGTTTGCGTTTGGCTAATTCTTGCCACGGCACAATATTTGAATGATGTTCCATGCGACTAATCACAATTTTATCACCAGGCTCAACAACCAACTCCCCAAGTGAACGTGCCACCCAGTTTAATCCAGTTGTCGTCCCACGTGTAAACAACACTTCTTTTACACTACTCGCATCAATAAATGCTCGCACGGTTTCTCGCGCTGCTTCATATTGACTTGTCGCGCGTTCAGCTAATGTATGCACACCACGATGCACATTTGCATGACTGGTTTGCATATACGTAACCAAATCATTGATGACAGGAGTTGGTACATGTGTTGATGCGGCGTTGTCTAAATAGACAAGTGGCTCATCATTGACTTGTTGAAAAAGGATTGGAAAATCTTGTTTGCGTTTAGATACATTCATTTAATCAGCCAGCTTTCTATCAATGACTTGAACAAACTCCTCTTGAACAGATTTAACAGGGATTGACGTAATCACAGACCCTAAGAATCCACGTGTTACCAATCTTTCTGCTTCTTTTTGAGGAAGTCCTCTACTCATTAAATAATATAATTCTTCTGGGTCAAGACGACCAGCACTTGCTGCGTGTCCTGCCGTTACTTCAAATTCATCAATTAATAAAATTGGGTTTGCGTCACCACGCGCTTTATCAGATAACATTAGCACACGACTTTCTTGTTGTGCATCTGCGCCTTTTGCTCCTTTGATGATGTGACCAATTCCGTTAAAGGTTAACGTACTTTTCTCACGAATCACACCATGTTGTAAGATGTGACCAATTGAATGTGACGCTCTATTTGTCACACGTGTATCAATTCCTTGAATTTGACGACCTGTTGCGATGGCCACAACTTTCACTTCAGCATGAGAGCCTTCGCCCACAAGTTCTGAGTCAAAATCAGCGACAACATTGCCATCACTCATTAACCCTAACGCCCAATCTACACTTGCGTCACGCATAATATAACCGCGACGATTTAAATATGTGTTAACTTCTTTACCTAGACGGTCAATGGCAGCAAATTTTACTTTTGCTCCTGGTCTAGCAATCACTTCAACCACAATATTTGCGGCTAACTTTTCAGCTGTTTCACCAACTGATTGGAATCTCTCCAAGTATGTTAACTCACTGTTGTCATCAGCCACGATAAGTACATGTTTCACCATCGCACTACTGTCGTTTAATTGGTGATAAAATAATGATTCAAATGCGTCTTTTACAACCACATTTTTTGGCACGTATAAAAATACCCCACCGTTTAAAAAGGCTGTATGGAACGCAGTTAATTTATCTTCATCACTTGGTATCGCTTTAGTCATGAAATATTTCTCAACTAACTCACTGTGCTCTTTCATTGCGGTAAAAATATCAGTAAAAATCACGCCTTGCTCAGCTAATTCGACTGGCATTTGTTCAAAATAAGTCGTTGTACGTCCTTGAATGATTAATGGATTGTCTTCTAGTTCTGTAAAAGAAGGCAAGATTTCTTCATTTATCACTTCATTGTTTAAGTCACCAACATTCATTAAAGGCCAACGATGGTATTTCACTCGCTCAATTGCTGGTAATTCTAAATCGTCGATTTGATTTAATGCTTTTTTACGACGTTCTAACATCCATTGTGGTTCTTCCTGACTAGCTGAAAATAATGTCACGTCGTCAAGATAATCAGTTACATTTGCAGATTTCATTTATCTTGTCTCCTTCATTATTCTTCGTTTTCTTCGTAATCAATTCCTAATTCTTCACTGATTCCTTTGTATCCTTCTTCTTCAAGACGTTTCGCTAAATCAGCATTTCCTGTCATAACCACACGGCCATCCATCATAATATGAACCACATCTGGCACGATATAGTTAAGTAGACGTTGGTAGTGAGTGATGATAAGTGAACCAAAGTTATCGCCACGCATTTCGTTAATTCCTTTTGATACAACTTGTAAGGCATCAATATCAAGACCTGAGTCGATTTCATCTAAAATCGCAAATGTTGGTTCTAACATTAATAATTGAAGAATTTCATTACGTTTTTTCTCTCCGCCAGAGAATCCTTCGTTTAAGTAACGTTCAGCCATTTCTTCTGGCATATCTAATAACGCCATTTTGTCATCTAATTTATCTAAAAAGTCCATTACTGAAATTTTATCATCTTCAGCACGTTTAGCGTTCATTGCTGCACGCATAAATTCAGCGTTTGTAATCCCTGGAATTTCACTTGGGTATTGAACCGCTAAAAATAGACCAGCACGTGCACGCTCGTCAACTTCCATTTCTAATACATCTTCACCGTCTAAAAGAATTTCACCTTTAGTGACCGTATAATTTGGATTTCCCATAATCGCAGCAGATAATGTTGATTTACCTGTTCCGTTTGGTCCCATGATGGCATGAATTTCACCCGTTTTCATGGTTAAATTAACACCTTTTAGTATTTCTTTTTCTTCGATTGATACATGCAAATCCTTTATTTCTAAAACGGACATGTTTTTCCCTCCAAATTATTACTTTAATAAAAATTAACTCTTTTCTAATTTTAACCTAATTGAGAATGGACTTCAATTTAAAAGTATTTAAATTAAGTGTATTCTTGAAAAAAGCCAGTTAATAATCACTCTCATTTAATATTTCTATCAAATAACAAAAAAATGCAGACAATATTGTCTACATTTTTCTTTTTCTATGATTCATGTACTGGTTTTTCTGTGATTTCTTTTGATTCACTACCAGATGAAATCGCAAATTTCAACAATATTGGGGCGATAACTGTGGTAAAAATAATCACAAGAACTAAGGATGCGTACATTCCCTGGTCAATGAACCCTTTTTCCAGACCTAAAGAAATTAAAATTAAAGCCATTTCTCCACGAGAGATTAAACTTGCACCAATAATCGCACTGCTATGATTATCAAATTTTTCGATTTTTCCACCTAAGAAACCACCAATAAATTTGGTAAGAATAGCAAGAATACTAAAGACTACAATCAGTAAAATATTTTCGTTTAATCCATCTACCACAAGTTTCAATCCAATACTCACAAAAAAGATTGGGGCAAACAAGGCAGATGTGATGCTGGTTACTTTTCTTTCAACGTATTCAGCAAATGGTGTTTGAGAAATTAAAATGCCGGCAAAGAACGCACCAATAATATCTGACATGCCAATCCAATCAGCTAAAAAGCTAAGTAAAAAGACCATAATCAATGAAAATGCGACATCTCTTTCGGGAACCACAAAGTAGGATAATACTTTAAGAATAATTGGTAAAATAAATTTTCCGAAGATGTAAACAAATAGGAAGAACAACACATTTTTAAATAGAAACGGTAAGACGTCTGCAGTAGTTGTATTGGGGTTTACTAAATTCAATACAAGATTTAGTAAGATAACGACAATAATATCGTCCAGAATGGATGAGCCAATAATAATAGACCCTTCTTTTGTTTGAATGAAATTTAATTCTTTTAATACTTGAATGGCAATACTGAGTGAAGTCGCTCCGAAGATTAGGCCGATAAACAGTGATGTGTCTTGAGAATAACTAAATGACCTTGAAGCGAAGAAAAAAACAAAGAATGGGACTAAAACCCCTAGAAGACCGGTTATGAGTGATGGTTTAAAATATTTTTTTAATATTTTTAAATCACTTTCCACACCCGCAATAAACATTAATAGAATAACCCCTAAGTGTGATAACAACTCGATTGAATCATTACTTTGTATGATGTTAAAAACAGATGGTCCTACCAATATCCCCACTATCAAGCTCCCGACGACTGACGGCAGTCCAAGTTTTATAGCAACACTATCCGCAATTTTTGTAAATAAAATAATTAACCCTAAAGCTAATAAAATATCCATAATCTACCTCTTTTCATTTTTTATTTCGTTATATGAACGATTCCATAATGTTATGATTGACATATTCCATTTCCACCTCACTTTAATTTTCTTTAACACTACTTCCTTAATTTTATCGTATAATAAATAGGATATGATTTCAAGTTTGAACTATTATCAGTTAATCAAATGCCTTAAAATAGAAAAAAAGTATGAATTGAGATCACATGATTTCAACTCATACTTTTATGATTATTGATTGACGATTGTAATCGTCCCTTTCCATTTATCATTAACAAAATCAACTATTTTTTGATCATGTAATGCTTCAACAAGGGCTTTCGTTTTTTCTGAATCTTTGTCTTCAGATCTTACAGCAATGATATTAGCATATGGTGAATTATTATCTTCAACTAAAATCCCATCTTTTTCAGGATTTAATCCAATCCCTTCAGCAAAGTTAGCATTAATGGCAACTAAATCACCCTCTTTATTTTGATAAGTCGTCGCCATCATTGCTGGGTCAATATCATATTTAAAGACTAATTTTTTAGGGTTTTCTGAGATATCATCAAACGTTGCGGTTGTTAAATCAACCCCATCTTTTACTTTTACTAGTCCTGCTTCTTGAAGCATTCCAATCACACGACCCCAGTCAGTTTGAGAATTGCTGACAAGAATTGTTGCACCGTCTTCTAACTCTTTAATGTCTTTAATTTTTTGAGAGTATAACGCCATTTTTTCTAAATGGATCGCTCCAGCATTCGCAAAATCATAGCCTTTTTCTTTTACTTCTTTATTAAAATACGGAATATGTTGGAAATAATTCGCATCAATTTCTTTTTCTGCTAATGCTTTATTTGGTAAGATGTAATCTTGGAATGTCACGATTTCTAAATCATACCCTTTTTCCTTTAAAAGTGGTTTGACTTCTTCTAAAATTTCAGCATGTGGTGTTGGAGATGCGCCAACTTTAATCACTTTGTCATCTTTTGACCCACTTTTTGATGTGTCTTCTTTACTGCTATTGTTCCCACAACCGACTAATGCCAATACAGCCAATGCTGTGACACCAAATTTAATCCATGTTTTCTTCATTTTCTTTTCCCCCTAATCAGTTAACTTCGTTTGTCTGTTAATTTTACTAATAAATCACCCAACCATTGTAGAATAAATACAATGACTAGAATTAAAACCGTTGCGACCATAATAATAGTGTGTTTGTTTCCCATAAACCCACCTTGATAAGCAAGAGAACCAAGTCCACCTGCCCCAATTGCCCCAGCCATTGCCGTAAAGCCAATCATCGTAATCGTTGTAACCGTTATACCTGAGATTAGGGCTGGGATACTTTCAGGAATTAACACTTTAAAAATAATTTGCAGTTGCGTTGCACCCATTGCTTCACTGGCTTCTAAAACACCTGGATCCACTTCACGAAAAGCAATGTCAACTAGACGCGCATAAAATGGCGCTGCTGAAATAATCAACGCTGGTAAAGCAGCAGTTGGTCCTAACATCGTTCCTATCAAGGCTTTCGTTATTGGAAATAACAAAATAATTAAGATAATAAATGGAATCGAACGAAACGTGTTACTAATGATTGAGACAATTCCATAAAGCGTTTTGCCAACTGGTTTCGTGCTTTTACCAAAATAATAAAGCATTAACCCAATAACTAATCCGATAATCACCACAAAAAAAGTAGAGACAAACGTCATATACAGCGTTTCTTTTGTTGCTTTAATAAAGTCTGTTGTATTAATTTCACTAAAATTAAAATATGTTTCTATTAATCCTTTATCCATGTTATATCACCTCAACTCCTACGCCATGTTGCTCGAAAAAGATTAAACTTTCAGAAAGTGTTGCCTCGTCTCCTGTCAACTGAACAAGCATCGTTCCAAATGAAGATTGTTTTGCTTGTCTCAGACTAGCTTGTAAAATATTCACATTGATTTGGTACTCATGAATCACTTGTGAAATGACGGTTTCTTTTGCTTTATCCCCTTCAAATATCAAGCGAACGAGAATTCCTTCAGGATAATTTTTGAGTAAGTATTGAATGGCTTCTTCGTTTTCTTCACTATCTTCTTGATTATCTTGCTTGATAAATCGTGCTGTCACCTCATGTTCTGGGTGTCTAAAGACGGATAATGTGTCGCCTGTTTCAATCACACGTCCTGTCTCCATTACCGCTACTTTATTACAGATTTTGCGAATCACATTCATCTCATGAGTGATTAACACAATAGTCAAGCCCAATTGTTTATTAATATCCAATAACAAGTCTAATACTTCTTCTGTTGTTTGTGGGTCAAGAGCGCTCGTTGCTTCATCACATAATAAAATCTGTGGATCATTTGTTAAGGCTCTAGCGATTCCCACACGTTGTTTTTGACCACCTGATAGTTGACTCGGATAGGCATGTTCACGTCCTTCAAGTCCCACTAACTTAATCAATTCACGTGCTTTTTCTTCGCGTTCAGCTTTTGGCACATGGCTAAATTCTAACGGTAATAAAACATTGTCTAACACTGTCCTTGACCATAAAAGATTAAAATGTTGGAATATCATGCCAACCTCTTGACGATACTCTCTTAATTTTTTTCCTTTTAGTTTGGTAATATCTTCTCCATCGACTTCAATCACACCACTAGTTGGCGATTCTAATAAATTTAATAAGCGAATCAGTGTGCTTTTCCCTGCTCCAGAAAAACCAATCACTCCAAAAATATCGCCACTTCTTATTGATAAATTAACGTCTTTTACTGCTTCAACGGTTTGTTTCTTGGTTTTATACGTCTTACATACATCAATTAATTCTATATCACTCACAATGATGCCTCCTATATTTGATAACAAAAAAAGCTTCCGTCCTTTATCTACTTTACACAAGTAAACAAAGGACGAAAGCATTGTTTCGTGTTACCACCTTTTTTCATTATTACCTCACGATAATAACCTTACCCAGTACGCAAGCCAATTGCTTTTAATACTGTTGTCCGGTAACGGGAACTCCCGAAAAATACTAGCGGTACACGCTCATATTTTTATGCTCAAAGACCATCTTCTATTTCCTTCTTGTTCCTCTTTTTCACCATCCGAGGTCTCTTTATACAATCCAAAAATATACTCTTCTTTTCAAAGCAATGATTTATAAGGCATATAATAACAAACCAATTTTTTTCTGTCAACTTTTTTATTCAACCTCTTTTAACTTTTTGACTGAAGAGTTGGCATTGCTATTCTTTAGCAATCATTGTAAAATGGTGTAGTAGTAATACAGTAGCGTTTACAAATATTATTTGAAGGAGCTAATTTTATGAATTTAGCAAAATATGTCGATCACACGTTATTAAAACCAGATGCCACAAGAGAGCAAATCAAAACACTATGCGAGGAAGCCGCAGAATACGACTTCGCCTCAGTTTGTGTTAATCCTTTCTGGGTAAGCTATGCAGCGGATATTTTGGCCGATGCAAAAGCAAAAGTGTGTACAGTTATTGGGTTCCCTCTAGGGGCAAACACAACAGAAACAAAAGTATTTGAAACAACAAATGCTATTGAAAATGGTGCTGAAGAAATTGATATGGTGATTAATATCGGTGCTTTAAAAAATAAAGAATATGATATCGTAGAAAAAGACATTGCAGCAGTGGTTGAAGCAAGTCATCCAAAAGCCATTGTAAAAGTCATTATTGAAACATGTCTTTTAACGGATGAAGAAATCGTTAAAGCATGTGAGTTATCTGTTGCAGCAAATGCCGATTTCGTTAAAACATCAACTGGATTCTCAACTGGTGGGGCAACACCTGAAGATGTGAAATTAATGAAAGATACCGTTAAAGACAATGCATTCGTTAAAGCTTCTGGTGGGGTTCGTTCTAAAGAAGATGCCTTCACCATGATTGAAATGGGTGCTGACAGACTTGGAACAAGTTCTGGTATCCTTTTAGTAAAAGAAGACTAACATAAAAAAACGACGGGAAAATTCCCCGTCGTTTTTTTTTTGCTTAAAAATCTTGTTTTCTTGCTTTACGTTTACTTCTATTTGATTGACGTTGCTCAATTTTACGTTTTTGTTTTTGGTCATCAGCAATCGCATAACGAATTTTTTTCTTGTAACCTGGTTTCACTTTTTTCTTCTGTTTTTTCACCATACCAATCATCGTTGGGTCTAATTGTTTTTGCGTACGTGAACGTTGTTCACGACGATTGCGATCATAATGATCCACAATTTCCCCTTTTTTGATAGCCTTTGGTTCAAATTTAATGCCCAGTTTTTCTAATTCAGCCAATGCTGCTTCATCTTTTGGCTCATATAACGTGATGGCGATACCTGGAAGTCCATTACGCCCAGTACGACCCACGCGGTGAATAAAGAATTCTAAATCTTTTGGAATTTCAGCGTTAATGACATGAGAAACTCCCTCTATATCAATCCCTCTAGCAGCTAAATCTGTCGCGACCACAAATTGATAATCTAAGTTTTGAATGCTTTTCATCACACGTTTACGTTCACGCGGTGGGATATCCCCATGAATTTTTGCTACTTTCAAGCCTTTTTCTTTTAAGAAATCAGTGATTTCATCCACTTTTTGTTTGGTATTCGCAAATACCATCGCTAAAAATGGGTGACCAATCGTTAATAAATCATAGACGACTTGTTCCACGTCTTTACTTTTTGTTGAAATAACCCAGTTGTCAATCGTATCAGAAATAACAGATGTTGGTTTGATATGTTCAACAACAGGATTATCCATGTATTTTTTCAAGAATGGTTTTAATTTCACTGGAATCGTTGCTGAAAAGACTAACATTTGTAAATTTCCAGGTAACGTTGCGGCAATCTTGTCGACATCTTCTAAAAATCCCATGTCAAGTGTCATATCTGCTTCATCGACAACAAAAGCAAATGCTGTATGTGTTTTTAGCGCACCACTTTCAATTAAATCTAAAATACGACCTGGTGTTCCAATTACAACATGAGGTTGTTGGTTCGCTAATTTGTCCACTTGGCGTTTTTTGTCTGTTCCACCCACATAGTTACTAACACGTAATTCATCATCATAGTGACTAGCCAATTGACTGGCTGCTTGATAGATTTGTTCAGCCAACTCACGACTTGGTGCTGTGATAATGACTTGAACTTCTTCTTTTTTTGCGTCAATTTTATTCATCAGTGGTAATAAAAATGTGTGTGTCTTGCCTGAACCTGTTTGCGATTGTCCAACAACACTTTTTCCTTTATTAATCACTGGAATCAATGTCTCTTGTACTTCTGTTGCTTCTTTAAATCCTATGTCATCTAATGCTTGGATTAAGTTATCATTCAATCCAAATTGGTTAAATTTTGTCATTGTATTCACCTTCCTTTACGTTCCTTTGGCATTATAGCACAGTTTCAACTAAAAAAATAATGTTAAAATGACGAATATAAAGACAGTATATAAAATGATGGAATAAGTTAATGACGTTGTCGCAAATTCTGCATCTGCTCCGTAACCTTTTGCTAAAATGGGCAACGCATTTTGAACCGGCATAGCAGATTGTAAAATAAATACTTTTAACATCAAACTAGGCACAGGAATAATAAAAGATAACCCATATACCACAAGCGGTGAAATAATATAGCGACCAAGTATTACACCCGCGACATCTTTATCCATTTTTAAATTTTTAAATCCTGTTTGATAAATAATAATTCCAATCACAAAAAGAGACAGAGCTGTTGTCATCCCACCAACGTAAGAAGAAAAATCAATCATCGGTTTTGGTACAGCCATGTCAGTCAACATCCATAAAATCCCAACAAAAAACCCTAAAATAGCCGGTGATAATAATTGCTTCAATAATTTCTCAAGACTAAAATTGGCTTTTTCTAAACGGTTATCCGGATTATCTCGACTAATCAACATAATGCCAACCGTAAAGAAAAAAGTGGTATTACAAATATAGTAAAGCAACGCATAGGGAATTGCTTTTTCACCAAAAATTGCCATATTGACAGGTAATCCCATAAAAATAGTATTAGCCGCCGTAAACATGGTGCGAAACGAGCCCTTACGAGTGTCTGGTACATGGGTAAGACGAGAATACACAATACTAATCAAAAACGTCACAATAATCGAGACAAATGGTAATGCTAATCCTGTGAATAGTTCTAAAAATTCTGCTCGAGTAAATTTTTGTGTCATATTTAAAAACATACTTAAAGGCAACGTGATATTTAACACTAATTTTGAAAAAACATTGGCAATATGATTATCAAACCATTGTTTTTTAGTCAACATATAGCCTAAAAAGATAATCGCAAATACTACTAGAATATTTAAATACGCCGTAATCATCTAATTGTTTATCCTTTCATTTAGATAATAACGTGGCAAACGATCAGTTAAGCCACAAATGATTTCATAATTTATCGTGCCAATAAATTCAGCAGCATCATCTAATGTGTTTTCTAGCTCACCATTTTTTCCAAAAATAGTCACTGGTGTCCCAACAGCGTATCTTTTTGACAAACGAATCATGCATTGATCCATGCACACACGCCCCACAATTTCAGCATACTGTCCATCAATGATGACATGATAACCTTGAAATTTTCGAATCAGTCCATCTGCATACCCAATTGGCAACGTTCCAATCCATTCATCCTTTTCAGTTGTATAGGTAGCTCCATAACCAATTTTTTCTCCAGCTGACACTTGTTTGACGTGAATTAATTCTGTTGTCAGGGACAACGCAGATTTTAGCTCATAAGGAAGTTCGAGTGTTTTACCCGAAGGATTTAAACCATATAGCGCATCCCCTAACCGAATCACATTACTGCACCATGCATCATGCCATAATGCGGTGGCTGAATTTGATGTGTGAATGTAAGGAATCTCTATATCTGAAAAAATATCCATCGCACGCGTAAATCGTTGCTGTTGCAATTCAAAATAAGAGGTATCTTTTGTATCAGCGCAAGAAAAATGCGTGAACATCCCATCTAATTTTAAACGAGTTGACAATACGATTAACTCTTTTGCTAAAGCAATATCCGTTTCATCTCTTAATCCAATACGTCCCATACCCGTATCAATTTTTAAGTGTATGCTTAATGGATTAGTTAAGGCTGTCTGTGTTAGATAGTTTTCTGCTTCTTTTAACCATTCTAATGATGGAGCTGTTAAGGAAATAGTTTGTGAGATAGCAACATCAATATAGTTTGGCGACACATAACTTAGCACCAAAATAGGAAGATTGAGTCCAGCTTGTCTTAATTCTAGTGCTTCATCCAAGTTGGACACACAAAAACCTGTTGCTCCTGCTTTTTCACATACTTTTGCTACCTCAACAGCACCATGCCCATAAGCGTTTGCTTTCACAACAGCAAATAAGGATTGCTCTTTATTTAAACGACTTAACTCTTGTTTTACATTATATTCAATAGCCGATAAATCAATGATAACTTGACTCGGTCTATGTGTACTTTCTATCATGTTTTCCACTCTTTCTATCACAAAATTATTAAAAAAGAAGGATAATTTAAATTATCCTCCTACTACATCACTATTGTTTAGGGATGACACCAATACCAATTGATTTTTCCCCAAGATGAGTGCCAATCACTGGACCAAAATTACATAAAATCACGTCTAATTGACTATCTCTTTTTAGCATATCTTCTCTTACGTGCGTTGCCACTTCAATATTATTGCAATGGATCACATAAAAAATACTATCATGTGGTTGACTTGGTACTTCTTGTAGCACGATGTCAATCACACGTGATAAAGCTTTTTTTTGAGAACGTATTTTTTCAGATAAAATAATGTCACCATCTTGAAAACGTAAAATAGGTTTAATTTTTAATAAAGTCCCAATAATAGCTGCCCCATTTTTTAAACGTCCACCACGAACTAAATGGTTTAAATCATCCACTACAATATATCCTTCACAAACCTCTCTCATTTTTTCTAAATGAGCGATGATTTCTTTTGGATCAGCCTCTTCATTTTCGGTCATTTCTAAAGCGACCTCAACCATTCTTCCCATTGGTCCACTTGTAATATAAGAATCAAATGGGTAAATATCGATGTCAGAAAAATCCTTTGATACACCATTTAAAGTAGTAATAAACCCTGATATTCCAGTAGATAAATGAATGCTAATAACAGCATCATATCCAGACTTAGCTAATGTTTCATATAGCTCATAGACTTCACCTATGGCAGGCTGACTTGTTTTAGGAAATTCTTTTGCTTGTTTTAATTTTTGATAAAACTCTTCATCTGTAATATCGATTCCTTCTTGATAAACCACATCATCAATGATTAATGGAACAGATAAGACAAATAAATTTTTATGATTTTGGTACTGCTCTTGTAAATAAGCGGTGCTATCCGTCACTATTGCAATATTCATTGTATTTCCTCAATTCTATTTACTACGCTAAAGTTCATACCTAACATTATAGGTTTCTTAGAGTTTAAAGTAAAGTCTGAACGCTATTTTATTTACTGAAAAATTTCTGTATCGCTTGTTTATTCATTTCTTCATTGATTTCCAAAACACTTCCAGCATAATCATAATACCCATCATTCCATGAACCTTCGACTGGGACTGTTAGGATTTCAAGGGGCTTATGCGAGCTAAATAAATAACTAGTTCCAACAGATAAATAAGTTGAGGCTGGCACGTCTGTTTGCGTGTACCCAACAACCGCTCCTAACATCTCTGGCAACTTCCAAGCATGAAGTGGATTTGTGGCTTGTTTCGTGATAGCACTCATGACTTGTTGCTGGCGTCTGACACGACCAAAATCGCCTTCTTCATCTTTTCTAAAACGAGCATACTGCAACGCTTCATGTCCACTTAAATTCGTTTGCCCTTTTTTAATCACCGTTCCCTCGACTTCTAAATCTTTTTCAGCAGTCAACGGCAACCCTCCTGGTGCTAGCACGTCAATAATTTTAGGAAACGAATCAAAATTTACGACAGCATAATATTGAATGGACACACCAAAATTATTTTCAATGGTTTGTCTCACCATTTCTGGTCCACCATAAGAATAAGCTGCATTAATCTTGTTGTACTCAATCCCATCTTGTGTCGGTATTCCAACAAACGTATCGCGCATGATTGACACGATTTGAGGCTGTTTCGTTTTTTTATTATAATGGGCAATCATAATCGAATCCGAACGACCTTGGTCTTCTCCACGTGAGTCACTACCTAGTAATAAAATATTTATGCTATCATCTTGACTTTTTTGACCATTAAAAGCCGTCATCTCAAACTCTTTATTATCTTTATCTACCTTAGCTGTAAAATACCCTTTGGCATACCCCACACCAGATAACCCGATTAATGCAACGAATACTATCAATACCCAAAAGAGGAATGATTTTTTCTTTTTGCGTTTCTTTTTTGGTGGAGTTCCGTGATTGAGTGGTGGCTGCGGTCCATTGACTTGTTGAGTGTCCATTTGTTTTTCTTTTGATACATGTTTTTTTGCTTCTTCTTGTCTTCTTTTATCCATCCGAGACATGCCAGGCATAATGTTCTCTCCTTATCATAAAGAAAAGATACCCTCTATCTGGTTGATAGGATATCTTTTCACGTTTCTTTCTTATTCTTCTGTTTGATTTTCTTCTAAATCTTGAAAACCAAAGAAATCATTAAATTCAATTGTAATCACTTTGTCTAAACTAATGGTGATTGATTCGACAAAATGAGGCTGATTCATTAATTTTGCTGTGGCGTCGGTTAACTTAAAAATAATCGGTGAAAAATCACTAAATTGTGTCTTTAAACAAATGATTGAAACATATTCATCATTTGTCATTAAGGTAAAATGATCTGCATACTTATTATCAAATACAATCTTCCAATCATGCATTGTGTGCCATTCCATACTGAATTACCTCCACTTTGTCATCTATTATAGCACAAAAAAAATCAACAGTCTGTTTCATCACAGTCTGCTGATTCATTGATTATTTCGCGCGTTTCATGTAGTTTCCTTCAGACGTGTTAATTTCTAATCTATCGCCTACTTCGATAAAATCAGGAACGTTTACTACTAAACCTGTTTCCATTGTTGCTGGCTTACCAGAACCTGAAACAGTTGCCCCTTTAATTGAAGGTTGAGTTTCTGCTACTGTTAACACAACAGATGACGGTAAAGATACCCCAACGACTTCTGTATCATAAAATTGGATTGATACTTCCATGTTATCTAACAAGTAGTTTAATTCATGCTCAATCACTGATACTGGAATTTCATATTGTTCATATGTTTCTAAGTCCATAAATACTGCCATATCGTCTTGGATATATAAGTATTGTACAGCTTTTGTATCAATATGTGCTTTTTTTACTTTTTCATCAGGACGCATCGTTGTTTCAACGGTTGAACCTGAACGTAAATCTTTTAATTTCATACGCATAACCGTATTACCTTTACCAGGTTTATGATGGCTTGCTTCTAAAACTTTGATTAATTTACCATCTTTTTCAAATGTGTTTCCTGCTCTTAAATCAACTGCTGATATCATTTTTCAATCTCCCTTAATAGTTACTAACCGTATCATAGCATAAAATGAGCTATAATAAAATATTCTTGTGGTAAAAACAAGTGAAATCAGATTAGCTGATAAGTCCCATAAAATGTTTGGGATCATTTCAACTTTTCTCATCCTTAACATTTAAGTTAAATCTTCTTTAATTTTAAAACAATTATTTGGAATGAAATCTGATAACCAAACTTTTTCATTTCCTAAGTAAAACTGACCTCCCTGTGACAAAACGTCCTTAGTATCAATTTCTAATATAACTGGACTGACTGCTTTTCTTTTACCTACAGACAAGGCCGTTTCAATATCTTCTGATAAATGAACATATTGACGATTCATTGGTGTAATCCCCGATATTTTTATTCCTTCTAAAGCACTCATAGATGTGCCATGATAAAGGATATCAGGTGGCGTTGCACCAGTTCTTTTTATCTTTTGAGGTATGGAATGGCCATAATATGCTCGTATAGCATCATTCTTCATTTCATGCCTTTTCTTTTTAGAATGCTCTATCATATATTCTAAATCGTTTATTCCGATTAATTCCCACTCTTTCTTCTTGTTTAACGAATCGAGTAACTGATTGACAGGTACCCATCCTTCTTCATCTAATTCTAGTTCAAATTCCCATGGTGCATGTCTTAGCGCATAGGACACTTCTTTACTTAATTCATTATAATTTATTTGTTTACTCATTGATTTCATCTCCTACTTTCACACTATTTCTGTAATACCCAAGGTAAACTGATTTCTAAACATATTTGCATTAACGGACTCATCATGTCATTCGATTGTATAAATATCTCATCCGTAATATCAAAATAAATAGTCTTCTTTTCAAGTTTAGCCATCTCATTACTTAAATCAATGATGGGTTCGTTTTCAGGAATTACTTCTATAGCTTTTCCTATGATATGATAAAAACTGGCATATAAATGATTGCCTCTATCGTCTTTGAAGAATTCCATCACTTCACTTGCTTTTTTAGGATTAATACATAATTCTGTAAATACCCTATTTAATTCAGGTGGAAAATCAGTACAACAGTAAACGTAATTTTGACAATAGTCACAAGAGCATGTCTGACTAACCACATTTGCTTTTTCATAAAATAACTTCGTACGATACTCATCTATCTCTATAGTGTTCAACCCCATTTTCACATACTTCAATTATTTTGTCTCCTTGTATTTATAGTTGGTAATTTTCTAATGGAAATTGAACCCATAGACTACCAAATTTAAATGTTAAATTATAAATCGTATGACTTGTTTGTTTAACAGCTTTCTTTCCACCATTAACTAATCCATCTTCTCGTATATAATCATTTCCAAATTCATTCCAATTTGAATACTTTTTTTGAACATAAGGCAATAACTCTGAGAATATCTTTAAAGAATATTCCTTTGACGCTCCATTGAGTTCAACTCCTGACACTAAAGTTGAAGCTGCTGCACTAAGTGACCATGCTGGTAATAATTCACCTTCTCTAAAACATATCAATTCTTCCGGTTGATACTTAGGCTCTATATTCTCTAAAGAATTTAATGAAATACCAATACCTAATAAAAATTTTGGACGATTGACAACACATCTGCTTCATTCTCAATATCAAAACTTTGTTCTTGTTGTGCTTTTAGATTTCTAACATAGTCTTTATCAAGCTCCTCTAAATTACCATATTTATATAAATGAACAGGTACCACATCTTCTTGTTTCGATTCTCTTTGACTTTTAAACAAAGTGAACCAATCCATAAAAGCTGTTGTTCTAAAAGGGGCTGCTAAAGAGGTTCCAAATCTTTCTTCCTGTGGTATTTCAGATAATTCTACTAACATATCTACAGATTTAAGTTTCTCTTGTTCCTGTTCTTCTTTTAATTCTTCCTTAGCTTCTTCCACGCCTTCTTGAACAGCTTCTTTCATTTCTTTAAAAAATTTAAACACCTATAATTCCTCCTTTGTTTCTAATCTTAATAACAATCCCAATTATATAACACATCAGAAAAATCTTTATTTTTCAATTTTTCATCATTAATAAAGAAATTACCAACTCCTGTATCTCCCCACATAACGATATCATTATAAGAATTTAACTGAAATAATAAGGTGTTGTACTCTTCTTGTAACTTTTGATCATATCCTCTTGGGTCTGATTGTGTAAAGAATGGATACCCACCGATGCATGTATTTTCTATATTATTTTCAAAAATTAATTCTTCAAACTCATCTTGTTTATCTTCATCAAGAAATCGACCTTCAATAAAGTCATAATAGGACTCACCCATGAATTGTTCAAACTCAACAATATCTAAAATGGGAATTGTCTCTGATAAAAAACCTCTCAGTTTTCTTTCTTCAAAAACAACTTGCCAAATGAATTTATCAAAGTATGAAATGAATAATTTTTTTTGTTCTTCTACTGTATGATGTTCCTCATCTATTTTTGAAAAATACAATACTTTATATCCCGACTGCTCCGTTACATTATCAAAATTTAATCCAATATAACTGTTTGCATCAATATAATCGACATAAAAAGCTAGTATCCCTGTTTTTGGGAACGATTCTAATTTAGGTAATTCATCAAAATTCAACTGTGCCAACAAAGAAAGTGGTTGATTATTCTTATTAGTAGGATATGGAAAGGATTTAGGTAAATACCCGTATCCCCCAACTTTGCTGCTATAAAGATTTGTCGGCTCATCCACTAAATCAAGTGAAATAAACTGACGCTTACTTTTCAAAATTTGTTTCACATCTTCATCTGGTAGGTAGTTATAAAGTATTTTTTCTAATTCTTTCATAATTCTATTCTCCTTTTGTAAGTAATCCATTAATTATACAGTTTTAAATAAACATACGTATAAAATTCTTTACATTATTTATAGTCAATTTATGCATCACTTAAAATCATCCTTTTTTAATGATTGTATTTCTCTTCTAATTTGTAAACATATTTCCTCATCATTTCCCCATGCTCCCATATAATAACCTCACTTTTAATTGTATTTATATCTTCTTTATTCATCACTAATAATTGAAACATAATCCAAATTTAACTCTATTTACCAAAATTTTTTATCCCCTTACTTACTCTTATTATCACTTTTCTACAATTATTTTCCTACCACTATCATCAATTTCTTTTTTAAAACTATGAAATCTCACTCCTATAGAGTTACCTGATTTTTTTAATTTCGAAATATCTTTATCGTTAACAATAAAAAGATGATAACAATCACTATCTGTATTCCAGTTTATTAAAGTAAAGTGTTTTTCTTTGAGATATTTATTAATTTTATATAACACTTCATCAGTGAAATCATTATCCGAAATCATAATCTCTGAAAGATTCAAATGATAGTTTTTTTGTTGAATACTTTTACTCAACCAATAAATTATGTCTTCGGTTTCCCCTTTCCAATCTATATAAGCACCAAAATCAAATAAAGTATTCTGTCCTGTTAACCAATATACTGTTATTAAATCCGGATGTCGAATAGTTGAAAAGTCCATTTCTTCTAACCATTCATCATACTTATAGTCAAATTGTTCAGGATGATTAACAAGTAATTCTATACTAGTGACTGCTTCATCATCATTTTCTGTTAATATTCTTGTAATGTCTATTAATTTAGAATAATCAATATCTTTACCATTTTTTATATTATCTATTATCTTTTTTCTAAAAAACATCGTTTAAATCCTCCTTTTAAAATTATAGTTCTTGCACACCTACTCAAAGTTTTTAGAATAAATATATTCAGAATTCTTTATTTTTTAACTCCTTTATCTGCACATATGACAATTCCGTCTTTATAATTTATCTGACAAATACTCTACTTAAAAGTCATACAAAAAATACACCTTTTTAATTATATCATTCAACTATTCACTCGACGAATTAAATCAAAGCAAAAAAATTACAACCATATTGGCTACAAGTTTTTCTTTTTTTAGTACATTTTATTGATTGCGTTCCCATTCAGAAACTAATTGACGATATATATATACCACTACACATGTTTTGCTTCAATGAAGTTATGGAAGATATAACTTCATTGGTAAAAACAAGTGAACTGTGGGTTAGAATGGCGAGTTGAAAAACAAATGAATTATTTTGTAGTATAATCTTCTTTTGTTAATCGATAAAACACATCTGTCACTAGTCTATCTTCATCATAAAAGTCAAATCTAGAGTAAGGATCAGTATACAAATACTTAAAGCCACATTTTTCAATGACCTTACTGGATGCACTATTTAATTCATCATAAACAGCCAGTAAGCTATTAAACTTGAATAACTCAAAACCCGTTTCTACTAACTGGTTAAGCGCTTCAGGCATAATGCCTCTACCCCGATAATTTTTATTTAATGTATACCCAACTTCTGCTGTTCGTGTGGCTTCGTTAATCCTGTTATAACTTATCATACCAATCATTTTATGATTCTCTTTCAACTCAATTCCATATTTCCCAATTGGATGGGCTAAAAATTGACTAGCTATGATAGATTGAGTTTCTGCTAAACTTTTATACGCTTTAAAAACAAATTTTGTTGTTTCAATATCAGAGGCAAATTCAAACATATCGGGTGCATCTGATAGTCTAATAGGACGCAACAATAATCTATCTGTTTCCAAAACAGGGTGTGAGGCTAACAACAAGATCAAATCATTCATTCTAGTTCACCAACTTTCTTTATCTTGACTAAAGATACTTTTTTAAATTATATCATTCACTATTTCATCTAACGAATTTAATCATAAAAATACAACCTTAGTTGGATATATCAACGTGAATTTAATTATAAAATAGACAATGTAGAGACCATACAATCAAAGGAGACTAATTATATGCTTATTACAACAACAGAAAACATACCTGGAAAAACATATGAAATTATTGGCGAAGTATTTGGTTTAACAACTAATTCAAAAAACGTTGTCCGTGATATTGGGGCAAGTTTTAAAAATCTTGTCGGCGGAGAAATCAAAGCCTATACTGAAATGCAAGAGGAATCTCGTGAATTAGCTATTCAACGATTAAAAGAAAACGCTGAAAAAATGGGTGCTGATGCGATAGTGATGATGCGTTTTGATTCAGGTTCTATTGGGACTGATATGCAGTCTGTCGCTGCATATGGCACAGCCGTTAAATTTGTATAACATTTTCCACCATAAACAGAAATACAAAAAGAGGCTGACTAAAAAGTCTTAAAATAGAAAAAATCCCATGAAATCCGTTAATTACAACGTTGATTTCATGGGATTTCTATTTTGTTAGTTAAGTGATTTTATTTCCAAAATTACTTTTGGGTCAGCCTCTTTTAATTTTTAATACATTTCTAAATATTGCTCGCGTTCCCATTCAGAAACTGACTGGCGATAAGCATCCCACTCCATACGTTTTGCTTCAATAAAGTTATTGAAAATATGATTTCCTAATGCTTCTTTGACCATTTCATCATCTTTCATTGCCTTAACAGCATTATGTAAAGTTGATGGTAAATCAGTGATATGTGCTTCCTCACGTTCTTCTTCAGTCATCACGTAAATATTGCGATCCACAGCTTTAGGTGGCGTAATTTTACGTTTAATCCCATCTAATCCAGCTTGTAATAATACAGCCATTGCTAAATATGGATTAGCTGTTGGATCAACTGAACGTAATTCTAATCGAGTTGATAAACCACGAGAACTTGGGACACGTACTAATGGCGAACGGTTTTTGCCACTCCAAGCCACATAAACTGGCGCTTCATAACCAGGTACTAGACGTTTGTATGAGTTAACAATTGGGTTACATACAGCTGTATATCCTCTCGCATGTTCTAACAATCCACCTAAGAAATAATAAGCTGTCTCACTTAACTGATCGTCTCCATTTTCATCAAAGAACGCATTGCCTTGTTCGTTAAATAACGACATATTGATATGCATTCCGCTACCAGCAATACCATGTAACGGTTTTGGCATAAACGTTGCATGTAAACCATGTTTTCTAGCAATCGTACGAACCACTAATTCAAATGTTTGGATGTTATCACATGCTTCAATCGCATCAGCATATTTAAAATCAATCTCATGTTGTCCTGGACCACATTCATGGTGAGACGCTTCAACTTCAAAACCTAAACTTTCTAATTCTAATACAATATCACGGCGACAATTTTCACCTAAATCAACTGGTGCAAAGTCAAAATAACCACCTTGATCATTTAATTTTTTCGTTGGGTTACCATTTTCATCTAATTTAAATAAGAAAAATTCAGGTTCAGGTCCAATATTAAATCCTGTAAAACCTAATTCTTTCATTTCATTCATAATTCGTTTTAAGTTACTACGAGGGTCTCCAGCAAAAGGTTTGCCGTCTGTTCCATAAACATCACAAATCAAACGAGCCACTTTTCCTTTTTCGCTTTCCCATGGAAAAATCATCCATGTTCCAAGGTCAGGATATAAATACATGTCACTTTCTTCGATACGCACAAATCCTTCAATTGAAGAACCATCAAACATCATTTTGTTGTCTAAAACTTTATCTAATTGGCTAATTGGAACTTCTACGTTTTTAATTCTACCTAAAATATCAGTGAACATTAGTCTTAAGAATCGAACATTTTCTTTTTTTACAACTGCTTTGATTTCTTCTTTTGTTGAATAATTTGCCATTGTTTTCCACCCTTTTAATTAAAGTTTTAACACCTAGTATCTGTTAAAGCGACTTTCTTTCATTAAATCATTGTATAAAGCAATCCGGATTTTTTCTTCTGATAATTTTTCCTGTTTTCTTTTTTCCTTATCAAAAGATGCTTTAATGTCTTTAATGGTATACCCATCGTCTAACATGTCTTTTATGTCCAGTAGAAGATCAATATCATTGAGAGAAAATAATCGATTGTTTCCTTCATTTCTTTCAGGATGAATTAATTGCTGTTCTTCATAGTAACGAATTTGTCTTGCGGTGAGTTCTGTTAGTAACATCACTGACCCAATAGGAAAGACTGATTTACTACGTTTTAATTCTCTTTTATTCATTTTTCTTCTCCTTTCATAAAAGGTTAAAAACAGGATAACAATAAAAAAAAAGAAAGTCAATTAATCATGTGAGATTATCTCACACAATTAACTAACTTTTTAAAAACTTTAGAAATAGATACTATTCACTGCTTCACAGACTGCAATTTTAACATGTTCATAAGTTAATCCACCTTGAACATATAATTGGTATGGTTCTCTTATTGGCCCATCAGCTGTTAATTCCAAACTACCACCTTGTACAAATGTTCCAGCAGCCATAATCACATCATCCTCATATCCCGGCATATACGAAGGGATTGGCAAGACATGCGCGTCAATTGGTGAAAATTTTTGAACTGACTGACAAAACGCAATCATTTTTTCTTTGTCATTTAATTCAATCATTTGAATCAAATCCGTGCGTTTGTCATTCCATTTTGGTGTTGACTCCACACCAAACTTTTCTAATAAGCGTGCCGTAAAAATCGCCCCTTGAATGGCTTGGCTCACGGCATGTGGTGCTAAGAAAAATCCTTGTAACATCTCATGTGTACTATAAATCATCGCGCCACCTTCACCACCAACACCAGGAGTGGTTAAACGATACGATACCTTATCAACTAAAGCTTCTTTTCCGACAATGTAACCACCCGTTTTGGCAATACCACCACCAGGATTTTTAATTAAAGAGCCTGCCATAATATCCGCTCCAACATCAGTTGGTTCGATTTCTTCAGCAAATTCGCCATAACAATTATCAACAAATACCACTAAATTTTCATCGATTGCTTTAACAAATCGAATCATCTCACCAATTTGTTGCACTGTAAATGAAGGGCGAGAATCATATCCTCTTGAACGTTGAATCGCAATGACTTTTGTTTTATCAGAAATAGCTTCTTTTATTTTTTCAAAGTCAACCAAGCCATTTTCTTTTAATGCCACTTCTTTATAATCAATATTGTATTCTTTTAATGACCCAATACCATCTCCAGCTACTCCTATCACCTCAAGTAATGTGTCATAAGGTGTGCCTGTGATATAAATTAATTCATCATTCGGACGAAGCAAGCCAAATAGAGTTGTTGAAATCGCATGCGTTCCTGAGACAATATGTGGTCTAACTAATGCTTTTTCAGCGTGAAACACTGACGCATAAACCGCTTCTAATGCATCTCTTCCAATGTCATCATAGCCATACCCAGTTGATGGAGCAAAATGACTTTCCGATACATGATGTTCTCTAAATGCTTCTAAAACTTTTGCTTGATTAGACAATGCTACGTCTTGCATCTTTTGACGTTCTTCTGCAATATCTTTGTCCACTTGTTTAATTTTTTCTATTAATTCTGGATGAAACTTACCATTCCAACTCATCTTCACTAACCCCTTTTTTCCATCGATCAACATTTTTTGCATACCCTATTAACTCATACTCATTCAATGACTCATCATATTCATAACTTTCCAATAACGTCGCATCTTTTAATTGATTAAAATCTTTCATTTCTGCTGGTGAATAAAACAAATGATACTTGGTTAAGTTTTCTTTTAAAAATGTCATAATATCTGCTGTTAATTTCTCTTTATCTTCTATTCGTTTAGCTGACACTAAGCAATTTGGAAAAAGTGTTGGCACAAATTCTGTTTCCAATAAATCCGCTTTATTGTATACAGTCAGTACTGGGATATGATCCATATCCAACTCATGCAACAATTTGATCACGGTTTTTTCTTGCTGGTCACGATTAGTTGACGTCACATCGACTACATGAAGTAAAAAGTCCATGGCTTTACTTTCTTCAAGAGTTGATTGAAAGGCTTCAATTAATTGTGTTGGCAAATCTTGAATAAACCCAACTGTATCAGTCAATGTCACCTGTGTTCCTGTTGGCAATTCCCATTTTTTCGTCAACGGATCCAGTGTCGCAAATAATTGATCTTCTGAATACGTATTTGCTTTCGTCAACAAATTCATAATGGTTGATTTTCCGGCATTGGTGTAACCAATCAAGCCCACTTGCATCGTGTCAGATTCTTGACGTTTTTTACGACTTCTTTCGCGATGTTTTTCAATTTCTTTTAACTCTTGTTTAATCTGTGTCATCTTAAATCTGATATGACGGCGATCTGTTTCAAGTTTTGTCTCCCCTGGTCCACGCGTTCCAATCCCACCACCAAGACGTGACATACTTGCTCCTTGTCCACTTAATCTTGGTAAAAGATATGACAACTGAGCGAGTTCAACTTGCAGCTGGCCTTCTTTTGATTTTGCTCTTAAAGCAAAAATATCTAAAATTAATTGCACGCGGTCAATCACTTTTACTTTCACCATCTCTTCGATAACAGACGTTTGTCTGGCTGTTAACTCATGGTTAAAAATCACCATGTCCGCATCCGTTGACGCAACAAGTGCTTCAAGTTCGACTAATTTTCCTTTTCCAATAATCGTCCGGCGATCAATCGTTGGTCTTTTTTGTGTCATTGTCCCAACAACTTCACCTTGTGCCGTCTGTGTTAGATTTTCTAATTCCTTCATTGATTCGTCAAAATAATAAAAATTTTCTTGGGTTTCAACCCCCACGGTTACAACGCGTTCTATCATGCCATTCCTTCTTTCTTATCCAACCACTTAGAAACATCCTCTGCTAGTTTACTAACGTTGGTCTCATCTGAAACAATATCCCACCACTCAACAGGCATTCGATTTCTAAACCAAGTCAATTGACGTTTAGCATATTGCCTAGAATGTTGTTTTACTTCTTCCACTGATTTTTCCAGTGAGCACTTCCCTTCAAAATAAGGAAAAAATTCTTTGTAGCCAATTCCTTGACTCGCTTGAGGACAATTTAACTCATAAACCAACTTAGCTTCATCAAGCAAGCCTTCATCCATCATGATGTCTACTCGCTGATTGATTCTATTATACAAAACATCTCGATCAGTGGTTAACCCAATCAGTTTCACATCAAACGAACTTTTTGACAAGTCCATTAAATCAAGTTGTTGCTGTTCACTGATGCTTTTACCTGTTAAATCAAATACTTCCAATGCTCGTATCACACGTTTTCGGTTATTCGGGTGAATGGTATCTGCCCCTTTTTTATCCCTTTTTTCTAATTCTTGCCATAATTCTTCATTAGACAAATTTTCAGCAAACTCTTCCCACTTTTTACGACTTTTTTTCTCATCATCACTCAATTCAGAAGAACCTAAATGAAAATCATAAAGAAGTGACTGAATGTATAGGCCTGTGCCACCTACTATAATAGGCAATTTATTTTGTAAGGCTAATTCATTTATACACTCTGTTGCCTGACGTTTAAATTCATGAGCTGAATAGGTGTCAGTGGGTTCTTTAATATCAATCAGGTGATGTGGTACACCTTGCATTTCTTCTGTGGTTGCTTTTGCTGTCCCAATATCCAATTGCTTATATACTTGTAGAGAGTCTCCACTAATAACTTCTCCATTAAACGCCTGACTTAGTCTCACACCTAGTGCTGTTTTTCCCACAGCAGTCGGCCCAACTATGACAAGAACTTTTTGCTTATCCATGATCCCTTACCTCTAGTGCTTTTTTAGGAAAATCTGTAAACATCCCAGCTAATTGATGTTTAATACAAAATTGCATCTCTTTTTCTTTATTCACAGTCCACGGTCTAATTGTTTCAATATCTGTTGTTTGATCAATATGGCGTCTCAACCAGCGAATATCTGGATGAAAACTATGAATATCTGGTTGTTTACTTAACCAGGCTAAATCATTTTTATTCCCAAAAGCAATAAACGCTTTTTCATAAGTGTCATTCAATGCCTTAAGCCGTCTCACTGTATCACGATTAAAACTAGATAGCACAACCGTACAAGACAAGTCAGCTTGTTCTAAAGCACGCAATACTTTCTGCTCAATCCCTAAATACTCAATGCGATCTGTTTTTAATTCGATATTTAATAACCCACTAAATTGATTATGATTGAGTAACTCTAAAACTTCTTCTAGTGTGGGAATTCTCGTTTCTTTATAGTTCTCAGAAAACCAAGAGCCTGCATCTAATTCTTTGATTTCTGCTAATGTTAACTCTTTTACCCATCCTTTTGCATTGGTTGTACGATTAATTTTCTCATCATGAATGACCACTAATTGCCCATCACGTGTTAATTGGACATCTAATTCAATTCCATCTGCCTGTACATCAATCGCTTCCTGAAACGCCGGTAAGGTATTTTCCGGATGTGTTCCTTTACTTCCTCTATGTGCGATTACTTTTATCATCTTATCACTTCCATTCACTTCCAATTTTACCATTTTAAATTAAAATTGATAGACATTGAATACCTTATCACTAGATTTTTATTGTAAAATGCGTATAATAAAGGTATAAATTCAGATAAGGACGTGAGGCACTATGAAGAAATTTTCAAAAGGATTTTTAGTAGGTACTGCAACCACTTTAGCTGCTTTAACAGGCGTGGCTTTAGGTGTTAAAAAAGTTCTAATTGAACCAATCGAAGAAAAAGAAGAATTAATTGAAGATAACCGTAAAAAAGCAATGAGAAAAAGTAGAGCAAGATAAGTCAATGAAACCAAATGATAACGACTGTTATTGTTTGGTTTTTTATTTATCTTAGAAAGGAGCATTCTCATGACAACCATCGAAGAGATTAAACAACACATTATAACCGACCCTGAAAATAAGGCGTTCACCCAACAAGGATGGCAACCCATCTTTATGGCTTATCCTGAAGCAACCATTCTCATCATCGGGCAAGCGCCTGGCATTAAAACGCAAGAAAAAGGACAAGTGTTTCGTGACAAAAGTGGAGATAGATTACGTCAATGGATGGGCATCAGTGAAGACACCTTTTATCACTCTAAAAAGATTGCTGTCTTACCAATGGATTTTTACTTCCCTGGAAAAGCAGCTCATGGTGATTTACCACCTAGAAAAGACTTCACAGCAAAATGGCATCCGCCATTGATTAACTGTATGCCTAATATCCAACTAACTATTTTAATGGGGACATATGCTCAAAAGTACTATCTTAACTCACAGGCCAAACGAACTCTCACAAAAACTGTCTTTTCATATCAAGATTACTTACCAACTTATTTTCCCATTGTTCATTCTTCTCCGCTAAATTTCCGTTGGTTTGCTAAAAATCCTAGTTTTGAAGAAAAGATTGTACCTGAACTACAACAACTAGTAAAAGAAATATTAAATCAATCATGATTATAAAAATTTCATAGAAAAGTCATTATTTTGTTTCATATTCAGCGCTATACTAAAGCCATACTTATTTAGGAGATGACATTATGTGTACAGCTATCAGTTTTAATGCAAGCCATCATTTTTTTGGGAGAAATCTTGATTTAGATTATACGTTTAATCAGGAAGTTGTGATCACACCAAAAAACTACCCATTTAACTTTAAAAATGGGCAATCAATCACCCAACATTATGCCATGATTGGTATGGCTGTTATTTCTAATGATTACCCTCTATACTTTGACGCAACAAACGACCAAGGGTTAAGCGTTGCTGGACTAAACTATCCTAAAAATGCTTATTACGCGCCTTCGACCAATGCACCTAACGAGATTGCCTCATTTGAGTTGATTCCTTATCTCTTAACTCAGTGTAAAACAGTTGAAGAAGTCAAATCTAAACTAAAAAATGCTATTATAACTAACCAACCTTTTAGTCCAGAATTTCCTAATTCACCACTACATTGGATGGTTTCTGATAAAGACTCTTCTTTAACAATCGAATCAGATAAAGATGGTCTTCATCTATATGATAATCCAGTCGGTGTTTTAACCAATAACCCACCTTTTCCTATGCAGTTATTTAATTTAAATAACTACCGTCACTTGTCACCTAAAACGTATGACACGTTATTTTCTGAAACACTACACTTAGATAGTTACAGTAATGGCATGGGTGGTATGGGACTTCCTGGTGATTTGTCTTCTATGTCACGATTCGTTAGAGCCTGCTACACAAAAGAAACTTGTTTAACCTTTCAGTGTGTTCCAAAAGACATCAATCAGTTTTTCCATATTTTAGGTTCTGTCGAACAAACGAAAGGACTATGTGATGTGGGAGAAGAACATTATGAGTACACCATCTATTCTTCTTGCTGTGATACAACAACTGGAAGTTACTATTATAAAACATATGACAACAGTCAATTAAACGTGGTTCATTTAGCCAACGAATCACTCGATACACAAACCCTTTTATCTTACCCTTTAGTAACAGAGCCAGCCATTCATCATATCAATTAAAAAAGATGCCGGAATTTTTTCCGACATCTTTTTTGGTTATTTTTTCTTTGTCTTACCTGTCCAATTCATATAGCCACCTTTTAAGATATAGATATCTTTGTAGCCTTCTTTTTTAAGTAAACCAGCCATATAAATTGCCATACTTGTACGATTGTCATATAAATACACAGGAGCATCTTTACGAATAGCTAATAAATATTCTTTATGCGCTCTAGCAATAGTGTAAGGGACACTTCTAGCACCTAGAATATGACCACGATTGTAATCTTCTTTTTCTCTAACATCAATCACTTGTGCTGTTCTCATCGTTTCTTGAAATTTATCTTGTTCAATCCACTCAGCCGCTCTTTTTCGTTTGATGAAAAAGAATAATTTGTATAAACCATAACTAATAATAATAATAAGTAATATAATATTTAATGTCGCTAAAAAACTCACAGGGCATTTACCTTTCTTTATCTAATTATTTCTCTTCTTTAAATTTTAATGCAAGAGATGCCGCACCAATCACACCAGCCGAATTTCCTAACTCAGCTAATTTAATTGAGGTACTATTGGTTACTTGTGGGAATGTGAACTCATTAAAATAAGCTTGAACTTTTTCTAACAAGAAATCTCCTGCAGCAGACACACCGCCACCGATGACAATTTCTTGTGGATTAAGCATGTTACCAATATTGCCACATGCTAAACCTAAATAGAAGCACACTTTATCAACTACTAATAAGGCAAAATGATCGCTATCTTTAGCTAAGTCAAACACATCTTTACTTGTCACTTCTTGTCCATCATCAATCATATCTTTTAATCTTGATTCGCCAGAAAATTCTTCACTCATTTCTCGAGCTAAACGAACCACTCCAGTAGCTGAAGCCACTGTTTCAAGACAGCCTTTTTTCCCACATGTGCATTCAAAGCCTTGAGGATCCACTGTAATATGACCAATTTCTCCAGCTGCGCCCGCCACACCATGTAACAAATGACCTTCTGCGATAATTCCGCCACCTACACCCGTTCCAAGTGTAATAAACGTTACATCGGCTGCATTATTTCCAGCACCTTTCCATCGTTCACCAAGTGCTGCAACGTTTGCATCATTGTCTAAATCAAATGGAATACCAAATGTTTCTTCCATTGGTTTTTTTATTTCTTGAAGCGTTGACCAATTTAAATTATAAGCACCAATCACCGTTCCATTTTCTTTATCGACTGTTCCTGGCGTTCCCATGCCGATTCCGATAAAATCAGATGCTGTCATGTCATATAAATTTAGTCTATGTTTAATTGACTCAATAATATTTGGAACAATATGAGACCCATTGTCTTCAATGTTTGTCTCCACACTCCATCGTTGTTGGATTTCGCCATCTTCAGTCAAAATCGCTAATTTTGCTGTTGTACCACCTAAATCAATTCCAATTAATTTATTTTTCATTATTGCCCCTCCTGATAATCTTCTTCAAGATGATGTTCATGTTTTAAAACAAGCATGGCTTTCACGTATTCTTGTTTATCAATCAATCCAGCTTCTTCAAGTTGTTTTAATTCAATCATCATTAATTCAATATCCCATAATCTATTTCCAACATAAATAAAGATACCAAATCGTTTAAATAACTGTTGTACATCATACATTGTTCTCAATTTTCACTACCGACCTTATTATACAGATAAGTACTAGATATTCCTAGTCTCGTCTGAATTTATTTTTATTTTATATGCTAAACCCTTTGTAAAAACATCCCACTGATAATATCAAGAAGAAAATAAGTGCTATCACGCGTTTTTTCCAATCAATGTTTTCATTAAATCCTAATCGATTAGATGGCACACCGACAATCACCATCACTAATAAACCACCTAATGCCCCGCCAAAATGCCCCATAATATCCACACCTGAATCAAATAAATTCATGACTAAATTCATCAGTATAAGAAGAGTCATATTGCGTGACATGTATTTAATACCTGGATGATTTTTATAAATCTGGCCTAAAATAATAAATGCCGCAAATATCCCGAAAAGTGACGTGCTCGCACCAGCAGAAATCGCATTAGATGACCCAAAGGCAAAACTCCATAAATTTCCAAAAATCCCACTCAACATATAGACTAGGAAAAACCGAGTATGACCAATTAAAGGCTCTAAAATACGCCCTACAAAATACAATCCCAACGAATTTAATAATAAATGGAAAAACCCGATATGAATAAAAATAGGCGTCACTAATCGCCAAAACTCACCATCTAAAATAATGGCTGCATGAGTCATTGCACCAAATTGATACAATATCCCCACATCTTCTGATCCAGAATAAATCCCTTGTTTCAGGCCAACAAGTTCCATCAAAATAAATACCACAATTTGAATGGCTAAAAATGTATAAGTAAAGTATGGTCCTCTCTTGAAACGCATCCAATAACTTGTATTATATTCCCTCATAAAGTTCCCCCTCGCGCGCAAATTAATACATCAACTAACTTATCGTGTTCTTCAGTTTCTAACTCATCCAATAGCTGTTCATCAAAAACTAAACTAATAGTACTTCCTTTAAAATCAGTTAAATATCGGTCATAAAATCCACCGCCATAACCAATGCGTTTGCCTTCTTGTGTAAACCCAACTCCTGGAACAATCATCAAATCAATAGATGCTTTATCATAAAGTTGACTGTCAATTGGTTCATACACACCAAACGAGGTTAACTCTAACTCAATGTCTTCATGATAAACATAAAAATCCATCTCACCACGCTTTTTTGTTTTGGGTATAACAATCGTTTTTCCTTCTAAAAAAGCTTGTTTCATCAATTTTGTTGTATCAAATTCATGCGTCATTGGGTAAGTCGTCGCAATCACGTTCGCTTGTCGCCACTGGTTGGTTTCATATAAGCGAGACAGCATGTCCTCTTCTAAGGCTTGTTTTTTATTTTCTTGTGTTGCC
Source organism: Vagococcus bubulae (assembly GCF_003950315.1). Taxonomy (GTDB): domain Bacteria; phylum Bacillota; class Bacilli; order Lactobacillales; family Vagococcaceae; genus Vagococcus; species Vagococcus bubulae. The sequence continues at coordinate 20,281 of NZ_NGJT01000015.1, read as the reverse complement.
AGATGTTTTAATTTAGCCAATATGTCTTGTCTAATCACTTGTTTCATCTCAACACCTCCTTAAACAGTATACCCAAATATTATAACACAAGTTATTTGTGAACTTTATCTAAATATTATATTAAGGGGCTTTTAATAAAAACATTATAATTTTTTAAAAATTTTTAGCAAAACATCAAGAGAATCACTTAATTCCTGAGCGTCTTTCTTTGTTAAAGTCCTAGATAAATCTTCTTTTAAAAAGGTGGTGTCAAACGGATTTTTTTGTAAATATATCATCCCTTTTTCTGTAATCGAAACATACGTGACACGCTTATCTTGTTGACTAACTGTTTTTTTGACAAATCCATGTTCGAGTAATTGATTAATAATGCGTGTGGTTTGTTGTTTACCAAAATAAAAATCTGCCGCGATTTCTTTCATCGTAAGGGAGTCGACTTGTGTCAATCCCAATAGGCAGTAATAACTCTCGTATGTAATATTTAGCTCATTTTTTTGTTTAATCCGTCTTTCCACATTAAAATGCCAATATGGTAATAGTTTTAGTAATTTATTTGAAATATCATCCATTTGCCCACGCTCCTAAATTGACTTTTTTATCTTCTTCATGATACCTTATTAGTACATATTTGTGTACTAATAAAAACGGAGATGACCGATTCATGATAACCAAACTAACCACACATATACAAAAAAACTTTCGTAAAAATCTAGTTGACTATACGAGTAACTTACTTTTTATCTTATTATTTACACTAATTTTTGGTGAAGAAAATCTTCTGCCAATCGTCGCTTTAAGCGTTGGATTTTTGATGTTTCCCAAAATTAATTTTGGTGTAAAAAATAGCGTACTAGTTGTCACGAACTTATTACTCTTTCCATTAGGTGGGATTGTAGCCCAATTACCACATGATAGACCACTTGTTTTATTTTTTATTTATGCCGGATTTACTTTTTTGATTTTATTATTAACTGCTGAACCGATTGTTTTTCAATATTCAATCCCTTATTTGATTAATTTTTTATTCTGTCAGGCAACACCTGTCGAACCCTCGCATGCACTAAACCGAATCATTTGTTTAGTTGTGGGAAGTATTGCACTAAGTATGCTAGCTGTTAAATCAACTAATAAACAACCTTTAAGTACCTCACAACTCACACTAAAAGAACAAATAACTCGTTCACTAACACATCCTTTTTATTTATTAAAAATGACGCTAAGTGTGTCGATTGCAATGATTGTCGCGATATTACTTCATGCGCCTAAGCCACTTTGGATTAGTATTGTAGCCATGTCACTGACTGAAATTCATTTTAGCGAAACCATCAAAAAAACACGCGAACGCATCATTGGGACAACATTCGGCGTGATAGTATTTTATTTGTTTTTAGTAAAATTAATCCCTCAAACTTATGCCATCTTATTTGTTTTAGCTGTCGGATTTATCAGTTACTTTTTAGTAGACTACCAACATAAAACCATCGTCAATTCAATTGCTGCCATGAATGCGGCACTCGTTATTTTCCCAAGTGATATCTCGATTGCTAATCGATTTATTGGCTTATTCATTGGAATTGTGATTGCAACGATAGTCGCGATGATAGGTCACGTGCTTCAGAAACTAATCATAAGATAAAAAAAGCTACAGTCATTATCAAAATGGCGTAGCTTTTTGTTTTATCTGCTTGTCTCTTTTTTCATTTGTTTACTTCTTAATTGCCCACATGCTGCATCAATATCAGACCCAAATTCTTGTCTCACCACACAATTTATCCCATTTTTCTTTAAGATATCATAGAAAGCCAGTGTATCTTTTTTCGTGCTTCGTTGATACAGATTATGCTCTTCTACAGTATTGTAAGGAATAAGGTTGACATATGTCAGTTTTTTCTTATCTTTTAACAAATCAGCTAATTGTTGGGCATGCTCTGGTGTGTCATTAACCCCTTGAAGCATGATATATTCAAACGTGATACGTCGATTCGTTTCTTTTAAATAATAATCCACTGCATCCATCAAACGTTCTAATGGGTACGCTCGATTGATTTGCATAATAGATGTTCGTGTCTCATTATTTGGCGCATGAAGTGAAATAGCCAAATTAACTTGTAAGCCATTTGTCGCAAACTCTTTGATTTTTGGTACAAGACCACTCGTTGAAACGGTCATATGTCTTGCGCCAATTTGAAGTCCTTTTGGATCATTCATAATGTGTAAGAAGTTCATAACATTGTTATAATTATCAAACGGCTCGCCAATCCCCATCACCACAATATGACTCACACGCTCATCGTTTCCTTGTTTATCCAAATAATGTTGCACTTTCATAATTTGAGCGACAATTTCACCTGTTGACAAGTTGCGTTGTTTTTTTAATAACCCACTCGCACAAAATGTACAGCCGATGTTGCACCCAATTTGTGTTGTCACACAAACAGATAGACCATATGCTTGACGCATTAACACTGTTTCAATCATATGATGGTCTGGTAACTCAAATAAATATTTTATCGTTCCATCTTGACCTTCTTGAACGACTACTTCTTTTAAAGGATCTAATACAAAATGTTCGTTTAATAATTCAATTGTTTGTTTTGATAGATTACTCATCTCTGAAAAATCAGTCACTCGTTTTTCATATAACCATTGCCACACTTGGGCTGCTCTAAATTTCTTTTCACCATTTTTCACAAACCATTCAACAAGTTGAGGCTGTGTAAAATCATAGATTGATGGTTTCATTATTAATTCCTCTTTTCTACTTTGTACACTTAATCACTATATAGGATTTAGTGAAAGTTTGCAATGAGAAAGTAACACTTTAAAAAACAAAAAAGCAAAAGAAAATCGCTTTCCTTTGCTTTTAAATTTTATTGGTTGATTGCTTTCATGCATTGTTGATATAACTGTTCTAACCTGTTTGTTAATGTTTGAGACGTGTCATCTGAGTAAACAAGTGTTTCGACTGGTGTTGACACAAAATCAAGCAATTTAACAGCTTGCCACGTATCTCCTTGTTTTTCAATCGTGATTTGTGGATGCACACTCGTTGCTCCGCACGCATCAGCCACTAAAAAAGCAAACTCATAGGTAGTTTCATCTAATTTTCTTAAACGGTAATACCCATCTTGAATAAACGTTTTATCCTCTGATAAATGGTGTTTCAACACATCTAATTCTTCTTGCGTCATACTACTCGTCTCCTTTAACACTTATTTTAGTTAGTAAAGTTATCAAAGTATCCTTGAATAAAGACAATCGGTGTTCCTTTATCACCACTACCAGATGTTAAATCTGATAATGAACCGATTAAATCAGTTAGTTTTCTTGGTGTTGTTCCTTGAGCTTCCATTAATCCTGTTAAATCATCTGCTTTTGAGTCAATGTGTTTTTTGATGGCTTCTTCTAACGCAGCCCCACGTAAATCAGAAAAGTTATTATCAGCAAGATATTTTAACTTCACTTCGTTAGGTGTTCCTTCTAAACCTGATGTGTATGCAGGAGACACAACTGGATCAGCCAATTCCCAGATTTTTCCAACTGGATCTTTGAACGCGCCATCACCATAAACCATGACTTCAACTTGTTTTCCAGTCAATTCTTTTAATTTACGTTGGATATTATCCACTGTTTCTTGAGAGTTTCTTGGGAATAATTTCACGCCATCATCTGTTGATTTGTTTGAACCAAGCAAACCATATTGCTCGTTAAAGCCACTACCATTAACTGATTTAGATAATACATCATCTAATGTATATACTTTTTCAGCGCCATTTTGTTCTAAAATACGTTTTGTACGATAACGAGTGTGAATATCACACGTTAGCACATTTTTTGTATATGATAAAATGGTTTTTGGTTTTTGTGAGAAAATCACTTCACACTCAGCACCTTCAGCTGCGATTAATTCTTTATAGTATTCAATATAGTCAACACCTGTAAAGGTATGTTTTTGATAACCAAATAATTCTCTAAATTCAGATTCTGTTAATGTATCTGTCCAAGGATTCACTCCTTTTTCATCTAAAGCGTCAAGCGAAATTAAGTGATTGCCAACTTCGTCAGATGGATAACTTAACATTAAGACAATTTTTTTGCTTCCTCTAGCAATACCACGTAAACAGTTTGAAAAACGATTACGGCTAAAGATTGGGAAGATAACCCCAACTGTGTCTTCGTTAAATTTTTGACGAATATCTTCTGCGATTTGATCAATAGACGCATAGTTTCCTTGAGCTCTGGCAACAACTGATTCAGTCACAGCGACAATGTCTTTGTCTTGAATGGCAAAGTTACCTTCTTTAGATGCTTCAATGACACTATCAATGACGATTGATTCTAAATCATCACCTTCATTAATAATTGGACAACGTAATCCCCTTGATACAGTTCCAATAATTCTTGACATAAGTTTACTCTCCCTTATCATACAACTCATTTTTTTAATTTAGTTCCATAAGTACTATACAGTGTTTTAAGCGACAAGTAAAATTTAGACTCTAAAAATATTAAAAAAAGATGATTAAATAGTGCATCTAATCATCTTTTTCTATTTAATTGATTAACTCTTTCGCTAAGACAAAAGTGTATCCTTGACTCTTTAAATATTTAATCACATTTTCCAAACTATCTGCTGAGTCTTGATGAATGTCATGCATCAACACAATGCTATGAGGTTGTAACTCTTTTTTCACTTCCCCTAGAATAGCTGTGGGATTATGTGTTTTCCAATCTAGTGTATCAATATTCCATAAAGCAATGGACATATTTGGTTCAACTTTTGTCACACGATCATTATACGCTCCATATGGCGGACGAAGAAGCGTTGGTTTTTCACCTGTTAGTTTTTCTATTTTTTGATTGGTTGAATCAATTTCTTGCTTGATACTTGCTTCATCTAATTTTGTTAAGTCTTTGTGGTCATAAGTATGATTACCAATTTCATGACCAGCATCGTGAATTTTTTTCACGACATCAGGATAAGTATCAACCATTGAACCTAACATGAAGAAAGTTGCTTTAATATCGTATTTTTTTAATGTATTTAATATTTGAAGTGAACTGGTATTATTTGGTCCATCATCAAATGTTAACGCCACTTTTTTATCATCATCTAAAAGAGTTGGATCATTTTTAATGACCTCTTGCTCTAAAAGGGATAACTGAGTCGCATATGTTTTTTTCAGTTTATCATTTTTCAAGCCGCTGACTTCTTTGTCTAATTTTTTATATTCCTCTGATGAGGGAACTGTCTTAACCTTTTTATTTTGAATATAAGTTGCCATCTCTTTATCAAGGGTTGCTAGTAGTTGATTTTGACTAGTCAGCTCTTTCACCCCTTCTTCAAGAGCTGCTCGTTGTTCGTCTTTTGGTAGAGCACTCACTTGCGATATTAACTCATTTTTCAGAGTTGGGGAAATACTTTTTGTAATGGCTAAATTTTTTACTAACGCATTTTTGCTAAATGGTTTCGTGCCAAAAATGTCCGTCATCTCTTGAGAGGTCTTTATTTTATTTTGAACCATTTGAATCATTTTAGCATCTTTTTGTAATTCTGTTAACAACTGACTTTTTTGATGTTTCACTTTTCCTGATATATTAGAAATGTCATCCACCGTTTTAATGCTCTTTTCAACTTGTTGTTGCGTTTTATTAGATGTTGTCAACAACTCCTGGTTAGTGGCATAGTTTTCTAAACTTTTGTCACTAAGCTCTTTTAGTGACTGGTCAATCACCAATTTTTCACTCGTCACACTTGCTAGTGTTTGTGATGCTTTTTTATCTAGTGTCATGCGTCGAACTAAAAAGACGACCTCCACAACCAAAATAAGTAATAAAAAAATTAATATGAATTGCTTTTTTCTATTTTTAGCCAATTTTAAAATCTACACCTTTCTAAATATAACAGTTCTATTCTAACAGTAATTCTAATAATTGTTTATTATTTTCAGGTTTTTCCTATAACAAAATAGGTAGGTTTTCTTTATTTTCCGACAATTAAATAACACATAATCATTTTTTGTTTATTTATTTATTTTGCTAGCAATCCCTTTTTACATTTTTTACTCTCTATTTGACCGATTTTTAATCAAAAGATTTATACTATTGATTAAAATAACATAAATTATCCCATTAGAAATACAAATAACGGCACTTTTTTCAAATAACTGTGATAGAATAATGGTGCATAAACTATCAGTGGAGGGAATCTATCATGGAAATTCAAGATTATATGAAAGGATTTATCGATACTTTTTACAAAAATAAAGAAACCATCCAACAAGGAAAACCAATCGATATTATTCCAGAAAAAACAATTAAACAATTACAAACTTTAGACTTTACTGAAGAAGGAAGAGACTTGTCCAGTCTACTCGCAACTTTAGAAGAAACTGTCTACCCTTTTAGAAATGTTAGTGAACATAAACGAAATTTTGCATTCATACCAGCACCAGTTGTGGATATTTCCAAACTAGGTGATTTACTCGAATCATTTTACAATCCTAATGCGGCTGGTTTTTATTCAAGTTCAGGAACAGCTGTCATTGAAGAAGAAACCATGTCTTGGTTGTGTGAAAAAGCTGGATTTGATCCTAAAAAAGCAAGTGGAATTTTTTTATCAGGTGGGTCTATGGCAAACTTAAATGCCACCATTGCTGCCCGTGATAAATATTTGCATTTAGATGACATCACAAAAGGAGTTGTCTATATTTCAGATCAAGCGCATCATAGCGTTCATAAAGCGCTTCATGTGATTGGCATACCAGATGAACGCATTCGCCGAGTAAAAACAGATGACGGGTTAAAAATCCTGCCTGACTCGTTGCTTGAGAGTATTAAAAAAGATAAGAAATCTGGATTGATACCTTTTATTGTCATCGCCACAGCTGGGACAACAAACGCTGGTGTCATCGATCCCCTACCCGAATTAGCAGATATTTGTCAAAAAGAAGATTTGTGGTTACACGTTGATGGCGCATTTGGCGCGTCTGTTTTATTGTCAACGAGTCACAAACACTTATTAACAGGAATTGAAAAAGCTGACAGTATCACATGGGACGCTCATAAGTGGTTATTCCAAAGTTACTCTTGTGCCATGTTACTCGTAAAAGATAAAACAGATTTATTAAGAAGTTTTAGTGAAACGCCTGAGTATTTAGAAGATGCTTCTGAAAATGAACACATCAATACATGGGATTTAGGACTTGATCTATCTCGTCCTGCTCGTGGGGTTAAATTATGGTTGTCTTTACAAGCATTGGGAACAAAAAAACTAGGCGATACGATTGATTATGGTATTAAATTAGCCGAATACACTGAGTCTGTTGTCCAAAAAACACCTAAATTAGAAATCATCACCCCAGCTCAAACAGCCATTATTAATTTTAGATACTTCAATGACGAATTAAGTGAACTAGAATTAAATGAATGGAATACTAAATTATCCAATCTGATTTCTAATGCCGGTTTTGCTCAAATTTTGACAACTAAACTAAATGGTAAAACGGTATTGCGTATGTGTACCATCTCACCTGAAACGACACAAGAAGACATCGACAAAACAATCGCACATATTAGTGAGTGCATCGAAACTTTAGAACAAAACTAACTAAAAAAGCTGGAAAAACGATTTAATCGTTTTTCCAGCTTTTTCTTTTATTCTATTGATAGTAATTGCAAGTGATTGACTCCCCTAAGCTTTTCTAATTCAATCAATAAATCATTAACAGAAATTGTTAACTCTTTAATATCAATCCCCATCACAACGGTTGCTGTATCTTGAATGGGAATATTTTGATTAATGGTTAACACATTTCCACCTAACTCTGATAGACGGTTTAATACAGAAGACAACAACCCTTTTTTATCTGTTAGATTAAATGAAATCAATGTTTTTCTAATTTGTGCTGTTTTATCAGCCACAAAGACATGGTCTTTATATTTATAAAAGGCACTCCTTGAAATGCCCACTTCATTGACCACTTCACTAATATTTTTATAATCTCCTGAGTTAAGTAATTTTTTTGCCTCAATAACCTTTGAAAAAACTTCAGGCAAGACAGCTTGATTAACAATTAGATAGTTCTGTGACATACGTTTGCTCCTTTATAGTCCACTGATAAATCAAGAGCTCTCCAATGATGTTTCAGCGACTTCAAAGAATCATTTAATGCCTCCATGTTGACTGACTGATTATAGACTCCCATCAGCGTTGACCCACTTCCTGAGATATAAAACCCTTTTGCTCCTGATTTTTTTGCGATATTCTCTACTATATCATATTCGTCAATCAATTTTTTACGATAAGGTTGATGAATGTCATCATCTAAAAATTTGTCTAAATTAGTAGCATCTCCTGTTTTTAATGCTTCTAATAAAAACAATAATTTGGCTTGATTATTAACCACAGTTTTCAATGAGTAACTTTCTGGTAACACATCTCTTGCCACAGCTGTTTCTAACGTAAAATCTGGTACAAAGGCAACAAATTGGTAAGATTCATCAACTGGATAATGCTGATAAAAAATTGTATCTCCCATTTGGTATGAGGCACTTAATCCACCAAGCAATGCTGGTACCACATTATCAGGGTGTCCCTCAAGTTGTGTACAATAGGTGACTAACTCACTTTCACTTAAATGTAACTCATGTAATTCATTTGCTGCTAATACACCTGACACAATACAGACTGCACTGCTACCTAATCCCCTAGCAAACGGAATATCACTATCTATTTTTAATTTAATTGGTGTAACAGGTTTATTTAATTTTTCTAAAACATACTTATAAGATTGATAAATCAAATTATCTTCTGTCTGGAATGCCACAGGACACCCTGTAATCTCCAACTTGTCTGATAATTCAACCTCACATTCCCCATAAAATGTCACAGCTAAACCTAATGTATCAAATCCCACACCTACATTGGCAGACGTGGCGGGTACTTGAATATGAACCATAAGCTTACTCACCTACCTGTTTAATAATAATATCTTTCATTTGCTCAATATCAATCACTTCATCATGCAAAATTGGTAACTCTTTTAAGTCTTTCAACTGTTTTGGTGCATAGACGGTTGTTTTTTCTTCTAATTCATCAATTAGTTTAAATTCATCTTGCGCGCTATCAATCTCAAGTTTTGGAATATCTTTGCTCACTTCTTGAACAAATTTATAAGGAGAAGCAGTTGATAAAATCACTGTTTTTTCTTTCTTTTCTGGACTGTTTTCTAGCACATAAGAAGCCACGGCTGTATGTGGATCAAGCAGATAACCTTTTTCGTTATAAACTTTATCGATTTGTTCAGCGACTTCTTTGTCTGTCGCATATCCTGTCTCAAACGTACACTGAATTGTTTTTAGCAACTCATCAGAAATCTTGAATTTCCCTGTTGTTTTTAATTGGTTCATTAAGTCGGCTACATACTTAGCATCTCCCCCACTTAAATGGAACAGCATTCTTTCTAAGTTTGATGAAATCAAAATATCCATACTTGGAGAGCTTGTCTTTTTAAACTCACGATTGGTATCATACTCTCCTGTTTTTAAGAAATCATATAACACATTGTTCTCATTTGATGCACAAATCAACTTATTAATTGGCACACCCATTTGTTGCGCGTAATATCCTGCTAAAATATTACCAAAATTTCCAGTTGGCACGATGTAATCCACTTTTTCACCTAATTTGATTTCACCGGTGTTAACTAATTCTGCATAAGATACAAAATAATAAACAACTTGGGGAATTAGTCGACCAATATTAACCGAGTTGGCACTTGAAAACTCAATGTCATGGTCTTTTAGTAAAGCTACCAATTCTTCATCATGGAATAAACGTTTCACATTACTTTGCGCGTCATCAAAATTTCCGTTTATTGATACCACCGCGACATTATCTCCATCTTGTGTTTGCATCTGTTTTTCTTGAATGGTTGAAACACCATTGTTTGGATAGTAAACAATGATATCAACTAGCGGATCATTTTTAAACCCTTCTAAAGCAGCTTTTCCTGTGTCTCCACTTGTTGCCGTTAAAATTAATCGTTTATTCGTATTATTTTGTGTTTTTGCTGATAAATTAACTAGTTTTGGTAAAAGTGATAAAGCAACATCCTTAAATGAACACGTTGGTCCATGGAATAATTCTAAAACAAAATCATCGCCAACTTTTTTTAATGGCGTAATCTTTTCATCACTAAACGTATGAGTGTACGCTTCTTTTACACATTTTTTGATATCACTTTCTGAAAACTCATTGAAAAACTGATTGAGAACCAGTGCTGCAATCTCTTGATAGTCCTTATCTAAAACAGTCGATACATCTAAATTGACATCATCTAAGTTAGGCAAGACAAACAATCCTCCATCAGGACTTAACCCTGCTAAAATCGCTTGACTAGCGGAATAGTTAATTGTTTCATTTCTGGTACTTTGATATTTTTTTTCCATCGTAACACTCCTTGTCTTTCATTTTAGTCTATGATACAATGTTCACCATATAAAAACAAGTGTATTTTACAGGAGGACTTATTATGAAAATTGCAATCCTTGGTTTTGGAACAGTTGGTTCAGGTGTTTATGAAATTTTACAGCAAAAAAATTTAGCAAAAAAATTTAGCGTGGAAAAAGTATGGTGTCGTCCTAGTGACACGATGACTATTCCAAACTTCTGTTCTAATATCGAAGACATTATAAACGATAAAGAAATCGAATTAGTCGTTGAAGTCTTAGGCGGTATCGATGTCCCCTTTGATTTAATTTCTCGTATGTTAAAGAGTAAAAAACATGTGGTCACTGCAAATAAAGCAGTCATTGCTAGACATTATGATGAACTAACTAATTTAGCAAAAGAAAATGGTGTGTCCTTAAGCTTTGAAGCAAGTGTTGGTGGAGGAATTCCATGGATTAAAAATGTTGAACTCGCTTCAAGAATTGATAACATCTCAAAATGTTATGGTATTTTAAATGGTACATCAAACTTTATCTTAGATACGATGCTAAAAGAAGACGAAGATTTTGGTGATGTGTTAAAAGAGGCCCAAGACTTAGGTTACGCTGAAGCTGACCCAAGTGCAGATATTGATGGCTTTGATGTGTTAAACAAATTAATCATTTCAGCTAGAAAAGCATTTAATAAAAAACTTGATCCAGATGATTTCTTTGTTCACTCAATGAAGCAAATCACAAAAGGCGATATTCATTACTTCAAACAAAAAGGTCAAATTGTCAAATACATTGGTGAAATCACGCATGATGAAGGGGTTATCTCGTTACACGCTGTACCTGAAACATTTGTTGAAGCAACCATTCCAAGTAACAATAATATTGCCAGTCTTGAAGGCCAAACAATCGGAACACTCAAATTTTACGGTCAAGGTGCTGGAAAATTACCAACAGCCAATGCAGTGGTTCAAGACATATTAGATATTTCAAAAAATATTTCTTATATAGATACTGACAATGATGAAAATAATGCTATAATTGATACCAAACAAAATCATTATACATTCATTATTCGAACAAACGAATCAGTTGATGCCAGTTTAATTAAAGAAACAGATGGCGACTACCTTATCACTCATCCAATCACTTTATCTGACATCAAAAAGCAAACACAATTAAAAGACGCTCTTATTGTGAGAGTGATTACTCAGGAGGATTGGCATGATTAAAGTAACAAAATTTGGTGGGAGCAGTGTCGCAAATGCAACACAATTTAGAAAAGTTAAGCACATTATTGATAGTGACCCAACAAGAACAGTTGTGGTCACAAGTGCTAGTGGAAAAGAACAATCAGATGATCATAAAATGACTGACTTATTGTACTTATGTTATGAACATAAACGCTATGGCATGCCATTTGATGATTTATTTCAAATGATTCGTGACAAATTAACACGCATCGAAAATGAATTAAACTTAACATCTGATATCTCTAAAGATTTAGATAGTTTATACGATAAAATACAAGATTCCATCGACATTGATTACTTAGTCAGCCGCGGGGAATATTTAACAGCCAAATTATTGAGTAATTACTTAGGCTTTAAATTTGTTGACGCTAAAGACATTATTATCTTTAAACCAAATGGGCAAATTGATGAAAAACGCTCTTGTAAAGCAATTCAACATCATGTTAAACAATCAGACAAAATCGTCGTTCCTGGATTTTATGGCGCTTATCCTGATAAATCCATTCACTTGATGTCACGTGGTGGTAGTGATATTACAGGTAGTTTTCTAGCTAGTGTGATGGATGCAGTCTGTTATGAAAACTGGACAGATGTATCTGGTATCTTAAAAGCTGACCCACGCATCGTTAGAGATCCAAAACAAATTGAAACCATTACCTATGAAGAATTACGTGAATTAGCCTATATGGGGGCAAATGTCATCCACGAAGAAGCGGTCAACCCTGTCAGAGAAAAATGTATTCCAATCCATATTTTAAATACCAATGACCCTACCAATTGCGGAACAGTCATTACAGCTGAAGATGAACAGGAGAAACGTCAAGCGATTACCGGAATTACGGGTAAAAAAGATTTTTCCATTATTACAGTGGTAAAATCACATATGTCCAATGACTTTGGGACTATCAGAAAAGCACTAGAATGTATGGAAAAATACCGCATTATCGTAGAGCATATCCCAACAGGTGTGGATTCTTTCTCACTAGTTGTTGACTCTGATAAATTAAAACCCTTTTACTATGAAGTCATTTCTGATTTAAAAGCCATCACACAAGCAGATAAAGTAACGGTGATTCATGATATCGCCTTAATCGCCATTGTCTCTCGTTTTATGAAAAACAAAACAGGGATGAGCGGTCGTTTGTTTAGTGCTCTTGGAAAACAACACATTAATATCTCACTCATCTCACAAACAAGTGATGAGTTAACCATTATTATTGGGGTTAAAAATGAAGATTACAATACAACCATTCAAACAATTTACTATGAATTCGAAGGAGACGATAGTTTATGAGTCAATTAACAGTCGCTATTTTGGGCGCTACAGGTGAAGTTGGAAAAGAGATGTTAAATTCTTTATTAGAACGCAACATCCCGATTAAAGACTTGAAATTATTTGCTTCTAAAAGAAGTGCTGGTCAAACCATGATGTTTGGTGACAAAGAATTAGTCATTGAAACCCTTACAACAGATTGTTTTGAAGGCATTGATGTGGTGCTATGTGCCTTAGATGATGACATTGCACGCATTTATTTGCCAGAAGCTAAAAAACAAGGATGTTTAGTGATTGATAATTCAAGTATTTATCGCTTAGATGAAAATGTCCCATTGGTTGTGCCAGAAGTAAATCCTGATGATATTTTTAATCATCAAGGAATTATTGCCAACCCTAATTGTTCAACCATTATTGCACTTGTCGCGATTGCAAAATTACATAAAGAAGCAACCATTCATTCAATGATTGTATCCACTTATCAAGCAGTATCTGGTGCAGGTAAACAAGGGATTGAAGAATTAGAAACGCAAGTCGTTGATATTGCAGAAGGAAAAAGTGTCACACCTCACATTTTCCCTTATCAAATCGCGTATAATTTAATCCCTCAAATTGGTGGCTTTAACGAAGAAGGCCATTCAAGTGAGGAAATGAAATTACAAAATGAAGGACGTAAAATCTTGCATCATCCCGACCTTGATGTAACGTGTACTTGTGTTCGTGTGCCTGTTATTCGTTCTCATTCTGAAGCTATTACACTCTTCTTAGACAAAGACTTATCTGTTGAAGAAGCACGACAAATCGTCAGTGAAACAGATGGCGTCAAGTTAATCGATGATTTAGACCATCAAGGCTACCCAATGCCTCTAGATACATCAAATCAAGATTTAGTCTATGTTGGACGAATTCGTAAAAGCAAGATTGGAAATCAATCTGTTTTAACATTATGGTGTTGTGGCGACCAAGTGAGAAAAGGCGCAGCAACAAACGCTGTTCAAATTTTAGAATATTATATTCAAAACAAATAGCAAAAAAGCTTAGAAACCAATAATTGATTTCTAAGCTTTTTCTTTTTTCATTTATTTATGTTCACTAATCCAAGATGCTACTGCATCAAGCGCTGATTGTAACCCTTCTGGATTTTTACCACCAGCTTGAGCCATGTCAGGACGACCACCACCGCCACCACCAACAAGTGGGGCAATCGCTTTGATTAAATCTCCTGATTTCAATCCTTTGTCATTCATTTCTTTTGTCATACTGACAAGTAAGTTAACTTTCTCACCTTGTACTAAACCTAAAACTAAAATATCAGACAATGATTTTTGTTTCCATTGATCTGCCAATTGACGTAATTGATTCATGTCTTTTACTGCTACTTTAGAGGCGATATATGTTACACCATCTACTTCTTTAATGTTTTTAAACACATCTTCTGCTTCAGCGTTAGCTAATTTTGCACTTAATTGTTCCACTTCTTTTTGAGCTTGTTTTAATTGTTCTTGTAATTGTTCCACTCGTTGAACTGTATCTTTCAGTTGAGGTGCTTTAACAAATTTAGAGACTTCACGAAGTAACCCTTCTTCTTCTCTAAAGGCTTCATAAGCTTCTTTACTTGTCACAGCTTCAATACGTCTGACACCTGCACCAATTCCTGATTCAGAAACGATTTTGAAAACACCAATATCAGAAGTATTACTTACGTGTACCCCACCACATAATTCAATAGAGTAACCATCAACATTTACCACACGAACATTTTTACCATATTTTTCACCAAACAGTGCCATTGCACCCATTTCTTTTGCTGAATCAATATCTGTTTCAACTGTGACAACTGGTAAGTGAGCCCAAATTTTTTCATTTACGATTTCTTCCATTTGTTTTAACTCTTCAGGTGTCACTTGCTCAAAATGAGTAAAGTCAAATCGTAAATAACCTGGTGCTACAAGTGACCCTGCCTGATTAGCATGCTCTCCTAATACATCTTTTAACGCACGGTGTAATAAGTGAGTCGCTGTATGATTTTTTGTGATGCGTTGTCGTAATTCTTTATCAATCACTAATTGGTATGTGTCGTCTGTTTTTAATTCACCAAACACTTCCACTTGGTGTAGTGATTGACCATTTGGTGCTTTTTTAACATTTACTACATTGGCAACCAAATCACCTGATTCATTGTAAATTGACCCTTTGTCAGCAACTTGTCCACCCATTTCAGCGTAGAATGGTGTTTGACCAAAAATTAATTGTGCATTGCCTTCAGTTGTCGCATCTTTAATCTCATCATCTTGGATAATCACCATTAATTTAGCATCAACTGTGTCTTCAGTATATCCGACAAATTCACTCACTACTTTAATATCTGTTAATAAAGATGATTGAACAGACATTGATTCTTCTTTTGAACGAGCCGCACGAGCACGATCTCTTTGAGCGGTCATTTCCACTTCAAATCCTTCGTGATCCACACTTAGTCCTTCATCTTGAGCCATCTCTTCAGTCAACTCAACTGGGAATCCATACGTATCATATAATTTAAAGATATCTTTACCAGATAAGACTGTTTGGTTAGATGCTTTCAAATCTTTAATTAACTCACTAATAATTGATAGTCCATCATTAATTGTTTCGTGGAATCTCTCTTCCTCTGTTTTAATCACTTTTTGAATAAAGTCTTGTTTTTCAACAATTTCTGGGTAATAACTTTCCATAATTTGTCCAACAACAGGCACTAAATCCACTAAAAAGGCTTTATCAATTCCAAGTTTTTTACCATGCATCACCGCACGACGAATTAAACGACGTAACACGTAACCGCGACCTTCATTTGATGGCAATGCCCCATCACCAATCGCAAATGATACCGCACGAATATGGTCAGCAATGACTTTGAAAGACGTATCTGTTGCACTATCTTTACCATATTCTTTTCCATCAGACATTTTTTGAGTTGCTTCAATGATTGGAATAAATAAATCTGTTTCAAAGTTTGTTTTAGCATCTTGGAAAATAGATACCATACGTTCTAATCCCATACCCGTATCAATGTTTTTATGTGGTAACGGTAAATACTCATTGTTTTCAGTATGATTAAATTCTGAGAATACTAAGTTCCAAATTTCTAAATAGCGTTCATTTTCGCCACCTGGGTAATTTTCTGGATCATCTTCTGCCACATCATTGTATTCTTGTCCTCTATCAAAGAATATTTCAGAGTTTGGACCACATGGACCAGCCCCAATATCCCAGAAGTTTTCTTCTAATTTAACAATCGATTCTTTTGGTAAACCAACTTCTTCATGCCAAATACGAAAGGCGTCATCATCATCTGGATGAACTGTCACGTATAATCTGTCTTTATCTAAACCAAACCATTTTTCACTTGTTAATAATTCCCAAGCCCAATGGATCGCTTCGTTTTTAAAGTAATCCCCTACTGAGAAATTTCCTAACATTTCAAACATCGTATGGTGACGTGCTGTTTTCCCAACGTTTTCAATATCATTAGTACGAATACTTTTTTGAGCGTTGGTAATTCTTGGGTTTTCAGGGACAACAGACCCATCAAAATATTTTTTTAATGTGGCTACTCCTGAGTTAATCCATAATAACGTTGGATCATCAATTGGGACAAGAGAGGCACTTGGTTCAATTTTATGCCCTTTTGTTTCAAAAAAATCTAAAAATAATTGTCTAACTTGGCTACTTGATAATTGTTTCATCCATATTCCTCCTAAAAATAATAAAAAAGCACCCTGCAGTCAAGGACGTTTACCGCGGTACCACCTTGATTGCAATGATGCTTTGACAGTCATTACCTCTTTTACTTTCTTAACGCGAAAACACGTGATAGATTACTATCAAAGTCATAAGGGAGCATTTTTAAATTAACTGCACTCTCTCACCAAACAAGCGCTCTCTGATTCATTCATCATTTAAAAATATGTCCTTAAGTTGCATATAAATTATAATGAAAAAACCTCTAGCTGTCAATGCTTCTTGACTATTTTGGAAAATACTTTGCCAAAAAAGTTTCAATGGTTTTTTTGTATTCTTCAGGGTATTTTTTTAGGGAATCTGCATGTTTTGCTCCTTCAAAAATAACCAACTCTTTTGGTCCTTTTGTAGCATTATACACTTCATAAACCATTTTTTCAGGAACAAAATCATCTTTATCCCCATGAATAAATAACATTGGCAGGGTATTTTTTTCTAATTGTTTGACTGCACTTGCTTCACTAAATGAATACCCCGCAAGAAGTTTCGTGTATCCAGAAGCTAGTGGAATCATTGGAAATGCTGGTAGATGAAACATATCATTTAACTGAAAAGCTAGTTCATTGTCTACTGAATCATACCCACAATCTTCAATAATAACCTTCACTTGATTTGGTAACTCCTCACCACTTGTCATCATGACAGTTGCTGCCCCCATGCTTAATCCATACAGAACAATGTCAACCTTTTCTCCATATTCTTTTATCACTGTGTTAATCCACTTCACATAATCGTTTCGATCCAACCAGCCAAACCCAACATATTTTCCTTCGCTCTTTCCATGCGCACGGTTATCTGGTACCAATACATCAAAACCTTCATCATAAAAAAGTTGAGCGTACTGTCCCATGAAATCACTTTTACCCATGTATCCATGTGCAACAATCGCGACCTTTTTACTCGGTGTATCATGTGTAACTTTTTTAGCGACTAATTTTAATCCATCATCACTTTTAATTGATAATTCGCTTAAACGATTCGCTGAAAATTGCCAATCTTTGTCAATTTTTTCTTGTTTCACATCATTAATGAAATCTTTTTTTCCTGCCACAATTGCATAGTTAAATAAATAATTAACCCCTGCACCTAACCCTATGATAATAAAAATAACTAGAATCACTAGTCCATAAGTTAATACCTTTTTCATACTTACCTCCAACATTAAGATAGTAGTATGATACACTGAAACTATCTATTTGAAAAGGAGAGAATCATATGATTCAAATTGTCTTTAATAACGCCCCTTGGAACAAAGCTGCTGCATTTTATTTAAGAACACTTGTCTTTGTCCAAGAACAAGGAATATCCTTAAAAGCTGAATTTGATGAACTAGATATCGATAGCACCTTTTATCTAGTCATTTATCATGATAAAAACCCTGTTGCAACAGTTAGGTATCAACAAGATGACGAAACCACTTTACGTCCCGATAGGTTATGCGTCCATAAAACGATGCGCAAACAAGGTTTAGGTAGACGATTAATTTTAGAATTAGAACAAATCGGTAAAAAACAACACTGTACGCTTTCTCGAGTTCATGGAGAAAAGCAAGCAATCGGTTTTTATCAAAAATTAGGCTATCAAGTTGTCTCGGATGAATTCATTGAAGATGGCATTATTTGTGTGCTGTTAGAAAAAGAACTTAGATAAAAAAGAGACTGACCTAAAAGTAACTTTTTAAATGAAAATCACTAAACTAACAAAACAGAAATCCCATGAAGTCAGTGTTTTAATAAACTGATTTCATGGGATTTTTTTATTTTAAGACTTTTGGATCAGTCTCATGTCATATTATTCTGTTACACTATGTTGTTTTACATACCAGACAACTATCGCACTAACCATAAGAACAACTAGTCCACTGATAAATAGCATAACGTCACTCTTTTCACCCGTACTTGGTAATTTATTTTGTGAGTTTGAGTTGTTATTTGATTGTCCGTTACTACTGTTGTTATTTCCACCTGTATTTGGAACGTTATCTCGCGACTCATCATTTAAAGTATTTGTGATAATGATGTTACCAATATTCGTGTCATTCACACTTGTTGTGTAACCTGGTACATCCGTTATTTCTTCCACTGTATAGTTAATTGATTTTCCATTCGCTTTTTCGGCTAATTTATCCCACGTATATGTCCAATGATTATCCTCATTCAATTCAACAGCTTTACCACTTTTCTTACCATCCGCATAGAGTTGAACTTTAATGCTCGTTGGACGTGTATTGTTTTTATTTTGATTATCTTCCCAACGTTTTGTCACGGTAACGCTTGTTTTTCCTGGTGTGTAATGATTGGTTATATCTGTACCATCAATACTAGTTGAGTAACCTGAGACAATGTTTTCTGTCACGGTATAATTTATTTCTTTACCTGACTCATATTTTGGTAGATTAGTAAAATCATATTTCCAGTTATCTTTTTCAGTCACTGCTTTAGTCTCAATAACTTTACCATTCGCTAATAAATTCACTTCAATCGAGGTTGGACGCTTACCATCTTGATTATTGGCATCATCCCAGTGTTTTTCACCTTTTACTTGAGTCATCTCAGGCGTGTGAGTATTCGTAATAATAATATTCCCCTTATCATTATCTGACACACTCATTGAATAATCAGGTACTTTTTCAATCTCTTTTACTGTGTAATGAATTGTTTTTCCATTGGCTTTTTCATCTAACTCTTGCCAAGTATACTGCCACTTATTACTGTCATTTAATTCAACTGGTTTACCACTTTCATTGCCATCTGCATAAAGCTGAACTTGAATGGACTCTGGTCGTAATCCGTCTTGATTTTGATTATCATCCCAACGTTTTGTCACGGTGACACTTGTTTTACCTGGTGTGTAGTGATTGGTCAAATCAGCACCACTCACTGTTGTGGAATAATCTTCCACTGCATTTTCAGTCACGGTGTAACGAATTAACTTACCTTGATTGTATTTTGGCAGATTAGTAAATTCATATTGCCAATTGTCTTTTTCTGTCACTGTTTTAGTATCAATAATTTTCCCATCAGCTAGTAAATTCACTTCAATTGATGTCGGGCGTTTGCCATCTTGATTATTGGCATCATCCCAGTGTTTTTCACCTTTAATTTCAGTGATTTCTGGATCATGGGTATTTGTAATAATGATATTTCCAATGTTATCATCTAGCACATTTGTTGCGTAACCTGATACCTCATTGATTTCTTTAACAGTGTATTTAATTGTGGTTCCATTTGCCTTTTCAGCTAAATCTTGCCAAGTATATGTCCATTCATTCCCATCATTTAATTCCACTGGTTTGCCACTTTCTTTGCCATCTGCATAAAGCTGAACACTAATAGCATTCGGACGTATTCCGTCTTGATTTTGGTTGTCATTCCATCGTTTTGTGACTGTCACACTTGTTTTACCTGGTGTATAGCGGTTTGTTAAGTCTGTACCATTCACTGTTGTGGAATAGTCTTCCACTGTATTTTCAGTCACGGTGTAACGAATTAACTTACCTTGATTGTATTTTGGCAGATTAGTAAATTCATAT